>JADFXM010000009.1 GCA_015233565.1 Candidatus Rifleibacteriota bacterium | reverse complement strand
CAGTAGGAAAACCCTTGAAACCATCTTCAAATGCTATTTTCAGGCGTCAAATTTACATGGACAGAAAAAGCAGGCAAAAAAGGCTTCTTTTTGGCTTCAGGTCATAACAAGATGGCTTTTTCACTCGAGAACTTCGGACTAATTGAGAAATGATGTAGAGAAGACCAAATTGAGGTCGGGGAAAAAATTAAAAACTTCCTATCTAAAATTCCTCCTAAAGCCAGACTTGAGTTGACCACAGATTCTCTGCTTTCAGGTTTGCAAAATAAGCAGGTTTGCTACAAAAATAAAATTCCACTTATTTTACGGACTCAAGATTGGCTAAACTTTGAATTAGAGTGCCCTGACCACGGAACAACTGTTGCCTTTATCACCATTTTGAGAAATGGTCAAAAAATAAATTATTCCGATAAGTTTCGTAACAAAAATCAGTAATAGCTATATTTTGCGAGAAAACTCACCGAGAATTGCTGCTTTTCCTTTGAATTTCTCGTAAACATTCACCTCAAAAAAAGAAATTGGCCTATTTGGAACCGTGAACAAGATTTAGGAGAGCGTTATTAATGCGAGTTTGCCAGCCACGGCCGGAAGCTTTGAAGAAATCTAATACTTCGCGTGAAAGCCGCAAAGTTACAGGCTCCTTTTTAGGAGCTTTTTGTATCCCTCTTCCTTTCCGAAAAGCATTAACGATTTCAGGAGAAACTTCCTCGGCTGTTCGCATTTGCACAAAGTCATCATCATTTAACTCTTTAGCGTCAGAATCTTGATCGATGCCCTTGCGAATAGCGGCATCTTCCTCGGGCGTTGGCATTATAAGTTTTCTCTTATTGGTTTTCATATCTCTTCACCTCATTGGAAGTAGCTTTCCGCAAACTAATCACTCTTACGGTTATTCCTCGATTGTTGTAAATCAAGCAATAAAGACGATCAAAGATAACGCCTAGAGCAATAAATCTTTCTTCGTTGTGCCTGGTATCTTTGTCGGGACAAACCAAAGCCGTATTCCAATCGAAATTTTCAACAAGGGTAAAGTCGACTCCATGTTTTTGAATGTTTTTCATGCGCTTGGCTTTGTCCCATTCGTATTTCATAGTTATATTGTAACTACAAAATAATCAAAAGTCAACAGGTTTGGAAAACCCAAAAATGAAAAAAATGAAGGAAAATAAACATTCCAATCGAAGAAGTGCCGCAAAGCTCAGTGTTAGGAAAAATATGAGTTTTCTTTGACAGTGCGCAAATTAGCTGATGGATTTTGGTAATTCCGAAATTTATACCTCTATCTTAAGCGGAAAACCGGAAAATTCTGAAATTAGAGAAATAATCAAAGCGATGAAACATGAGAATGAAATTAATTTTTTCACATTTCCTCCTTGGGAGCTAAAAAGTTCCTGAAACACCATCTACTGCAAGCCTCTTCATGTAGGCTGTCACCCTATTTCTGCCCCTGGGGTCATTCTCTTTGTCTGTGTACCATATAGATCTGGAATGAAAGGAAACGTTCTGCGTGGTGTCACGAATTCTAAAAAACATGGTCACTTTTCCGGGAGTTAATGTTGGGTGCTCCATTTCTTGATTTCTTCGATAGGCAATTCCATTATTATTAGGTGCTTCAGTTTATATTCTGAAAGAATTTTCAATTTTTCCCTTGTTAAACCTAATTTGTTAGGTTAATATTGTTATATGCCAACAATTGTCGTTGTTGATGATTTCAAGGTTATGATTATGCCCAACGATCATAGGCCTCCGCATGTACATGTCTTTCATAACAATGGTAGAGTGCACATATCAATTGGAGACAACGCAAATCGCCCTTTTATAATGGAGGCAATAGACATGTCAAATCGTGAAATAACAAAGGCTTTGAAGATCGTCATTGAGCATCAAAAACACCTATTGAAAGCATGGAGGCAAATTCATGGATAATTGGTCAATAAGGCCGGAAGACCTTGCAGAGGAAATTAAAACCGCCAAAAAAGTTGGTTTTAAGTCCAATAGAACAGAACCAAGAGCAATTAAAGCTCGTTTTGATCGAAAGTCTGGCCGAATAATAGTTGATTTGAAATCGGGCGTAACCTTTCTTTTTCCGGTTAGCCTTGCCCAAGGTCTTTCTGGGGCTCTACCAAAAGACCTTGCAAGTGTTGAAGTATTGGCTGATGGTTTTGCTTTATACTGGAAAAATATTGATGTTGTTCTTAGCGTTCCAGATCTTCTAATTGGTGTTTTCGGTTCAAAATCGTGGATGGCTCAAATTTATTCAGAAATTGGCCGAAAAGGTGGCAGTCAAACTTCCCCAGCGAAAGAAAGAACTTCTCGCCAAAACGGCCGCCTTGGTGGCCGTCCTCGTAAAGTGGCGTAAGTTTTCAGATTTATCAAGGAATCTAAGTTCTAACGAATTAAGCAGATTCAGAATGAGGAGCTAAATCCCAAGGAACGACGTATTCATGGTCGCCCAGGCGGTGAAAAGATTCTGAAGGTGCAATTATAATACCCGGTGCTACTTTCAATTTAGGGTAAGTTGAACGGAAAGCACGAATTCCTCGAGCGTCATTCCCGGATGGGTGAGATCGCAATTTTACTTCGATCGGGAAAAGACGGCCGTTAAATTCCAAAATGAAATCGACCTCGGCTCCTCCGTGAGAACGCCAGTGAAAGAGGTTGGGATGGTGCGACATCAGAGCAATTCCCTTGCGGATTTCTCCCGAAGCTGCGGTTTCAAAAATTGCTCCCAGCAATGGGTGATTTTCCAGCGCTTGAGGTGATGGTATTGCCTGAGTAAAGCAAACTTGCCCTGTATCTGCAAGGAATCCTTTGGGCTTGCCGCTTAATCGTTTGATGACATTTCCATGGAAAGGGGGCACCTCAAACCACTGGAATGTTCCAACAAGCATACGAAGCCAGCGTTGGGCGGTTTGGGGAGCTAACCCAAGATCACGGCCTAATTGACGAAAATTGATTTCCTGAGCGGTGAGAGCTGCCATCAAACGGGAAAAACGGTCGAACTGGTGCCAATCGTCAACCCCACCGAAAACACGAACATCACGTTCAATGTAAGTGCGATGGTATGCCTGATGGAAAACTCCAACGTTGGTTGATTTGATGCGTTGAGCTTCGGGAAGCCAACCTCGCCAAAGTTGCTCATATAGAGGGAAATGTGTTGACAACCTTTTTTGGGGGGTAGCAATAAAATCCTCAGGGTCAGTTAACCAATCTTTTACCCAATGGCCAGTTTTGCCTTCATTAGCCGCTTCAGCTAATGAAAAACCTTCCAGATCAAGAAAAACTGCTCTTCCAGCAAGACTTTCAGCTGCCGAACGTATTACTTCCCATTGTTGAGAACCTGAAAGGATATACTGTCCTGGAGTCTTTGAGTGGCGATCAAGATATCGCTTCAATGCACCTACGACCTCCGGTGCGAACTGAATTTCATCGAGAAACAAGGGAGGCGGGTGATTCCGCAGGAAAAGATCTGAATCTGCTCTGGCGTTACCTATATCCTGGTAGGGATCAAAAGTAACGGTTTCCCATTTTGAATCCAACAATTGCTGAACCAAGGTGGTTTTTCCGACTTGTCGGGCGCCGACAACAACCACCACCGGGAAATCTTCCAGCAATTCCTTAAATTTTTTTGCCAAAGCCCTCGGAAGAAGCATGCTTGATATTATAACATACTATCAATCAATTTCAAGTAAAAACTTCAAAAACCAGGGCAAGCACGCCTAAGCCATCATTTCTTCCAACCATTTATTCACCTTAATTATATGCCCAACATTGGAAACAGAGGAATTAGCCAGATCAATCGGATATTCCGGGCTGCTAGGGTTGAACCTTTCTGGTTTAAGGGAAATTTGTGAGTCAGGCAGGTGTTTCCATTGAAGTTTCTGAAATTGATAAAGTTGCCACCGCCATTCACCCCCAGTAAAGGTCCTGAACTAAAAAAGTTGAAGAGGTTTTCTGCTTTGAGTGAAAAAAATACTGTCAGATATTGACAGTACACTATTTGTCTCAGCAGCCTCCAAAGAGAGAGACAAAAGGTGAGAAACCATGCAAAGTCATTCGGAAATGTGCTTTGCAAGACACTTTCCGCTGCGGGTCTCTTGGAAGTACACAAAACCGCGGAGACAAGCTTCTAGAGCGGCAAAAAAAAATAATGGCGAAACTCAGGTTACAGAATTCATAAAAGCTTTTCACATGATAAAGAGTTAATAAGTAGTGTCAGTTGATATTTAGTGTTGACATCACATGTTGTGCTAATATAGATTGGGATGTTAAGACTCACGGCAAATTGAGACAATAGTACATGTTAAAGATCTCTAGGATTTCCATATGTGCAGCTATATTCTTTGCATGCCTTTCTGTTCAAACTTTTTCAGCTGATAAAATCTACCTTGGCGTATTCGATAATGATAAAACTAAAAATCTTGACGATTTATCAGGTGTCGAAACATTTGAAAGGGATGCTGGTAAAAAGGTAGCGATAATTCATGTGTTTCAAGCTTGGGGAGCAAAAAACGGAAAGAATCAATTCAATGTCAATGCGATGAATGCAATTCGCTCACATGGCTCAATACCACTTTTAACCTGGGCGCCACGCGCTCTTCATGAAAAAGAGAATGAACCTGAATATGCATTGAAAAATATAATCAATGGAAAGTATGATGGTTACATCATCAAATTTGCTTCTGATATAAAGGGTTGGAAACATCCGCTGTTTTTGAGATTTGCTCATGAAATGAACGGCAACTGGTACCCATGGGCGGAAGGGGTAAATGGAAATGTCTCTGGTGAATATGTCAAAGCATGGCATTATGTTCATGACCTATTCAAGCGCAATCAAGTAACAAACGTTACTTGGGTGTGGTGTCCTAGTCGAAAAAATAGCAAGCATAAAAAATTGAGTGAGCTATATCCTGGCGATGATTACGTTGATTGGCTGGGTATTGACGGATACAATGATACGAGGTTCAAGGGATGGCAGTCGTTTGCAGAAGTTTTTGGTGGTGCTTATCATGAAATGGCGGGATTGTCAGGAAAACCGATCATGATAGCTGAGTTTTCCTCAATGGAAGCGGGTGGAAAAAAATCTGTCTGGATTTCAAAGACTCTAAGTTCGACAATAACCGCAAAATTTCCTAGAATAAAGGCTGTTATCTGGCTAAACCATAAATTCAGCAGTGAACTGGATTGGAGGATTGAATCATCTGTTTCTTCGCAGAGAGCTTTTGCAGAATCAGTTGCATCACCATTGTACTGCGATAATAAATTCGGTTCCCTGGATGTATCTCCGATTTCAGCGCCCTAGCATTTTGATAAGCAGATTCAGAATGAAGCGGGTTGAAAATTACCCTTCCTTCAGTTTTCTTATTTCATCAATAGGCAAACCAGAATATCGAGAAATCTTTTCTTCTTCAAAGCCATCGACCAGCATCCTTCGAGCGGTTTCAATTTTTTCTTGGTCCTTCCCTTTTTTGAGGCCCTTTTCGAGGCCTTTTTCGAGCCCCTCCTGATATGGAAATTCGTAATTCGATTCGTACAGACTGGCTTGGTAATGTAGATCATCAGAATAGCGTTCGTAGACTCTTCGTTCTTCTTCTGACAATTTCAGAATATCAAGCTCTTCTTTCGCTCTGATAAGACCCTTGGCCTTAAAATCGCTCTTAATTTCTTCGTTTTTCAGAAAATACATCCATTCATCAAGGCTGGTTCGTGCAATATCATTAAAACTGTTTACTCTTAGAAGGTAATGTTCAGGAAAAATTTGGCATGGAAATTCTTTATTAAAGCGCTTTTTTTGGAGTTTACTCAGTTGGAGTTCGTCATTCTGGTACAACCCTCTGAATGAGGTAGTACCACGGTAAATGTAATCAGCCCCCTGTCCGAAGTCAAAATAGAGTATGCTGACCGAGTAAACTTTTGTTAGATTGGAATATTTGTCCCCTTTATCAAGATTCTCTGAAATGGTTTTGGAAACGCCGAAAAGAATGCGCTGAAGAAAATCAAATTCCCTTTCGTATTGCACTTCTATGATAACAATCTCATCTTTATTGTTTTTAACCTTCAAGTCGATTCTATTCTGCTTGGTTTTTTCAGTTTCTCTGTTGCTTTCACTTTCCAAAACTTCTTGAATTTTTATGTCATCGTTTAAAAGCTCAGAGAGAAAGCCTTCGAGAATTTCAAAATTAACTTTACTGCGTAGTAGCTTCTTCAGTGCCCAGTCAAAGCTCACGAGTTTTCGTTCAGCCATTTGAATTCCTCTTTTTCACAAAAAAAATGATCCACTAAAAATTCTACGATTCCATTATAGAATTTTTCTCTCAATTCTTCAACTGCGACTGGGCTATCTCAGAAACAAAAAGTGAACCGTTGAAAAAAAATTTTCGGACAAAAAATTAAAACTTGGAAACGGGGTTTTTCAGCAACAAAGAGTAAATTCAGACATCCCAATCTCGGGGATTTAAATTTGATACCATTTTTTCGATTGATGAATTGCCAACTTGCTATGGAAGGAATCTTCTGATTTAGTTTTATGTAAGTGGGTCTCAGGATAAAATCCAACCGAAAAGTATTCCAAAATCAGAAAACTACCTTTTGAAGCCCTTTTCCGAGAAAATGCAAACTATCGATACCAGGAATTCTGAAATTCATATTTTCATTGGCAATTAACCATACAATAAAAAAAAATTAACGGAAAAAAAATTATTTTTTCCAAATTTTCTGCACTCGCGCTGGTGAAGGTTTATAAGCCAAGTATTTTTACTTTTTTTCGCTGGGGCTTTCTTATTCGGCAAATGAAACATTCTGAGACAATCCGAATTTCTTGGCCAGGCGAATTTGGCCACCGTAGTTTCATTCAAATTTGGGGATTTTTTGAGTGCTGGAAAGTGCCATAAAAACTTCACTAACAGTGGCTAAAATGTGTTTTCCCGAAGAAATTTGGATAATTTTTGTATCCGTTCAATAATAATTAAGTTTGTTAAAAATTAAGGTGCTCTGGTATAATTCTCACTCAAAAAGCGGTAAGAAAAAATAGGAATAGGGATACATGAAACTTATTTTGGTCAGAGAGATAGTAAGAGATCAGAATTTAAAGGTTATAGCCGGCAGCACTGGGCTTGACAGGAAAGTCATTTCTTCTGAAGTCCACCGCCCGGGGCTTGAATTAGCAGGATTTTTTGATTATTTCGGCTATGAACGAATAATTGTTCTTGGGAGAACTGAACTGGCCTATCTTGGTGAACAAATCCCAGAAACTCGGACCACGCGCTTGAGACAACTCCTGTTTTTCAATATTCCATGTATAATTGTTACGGATGATCTTTTGATTTTAGAGGAACTATTGGAATTGTGTAATCAAAAGGCTGTTCCAATCTTAAGAACATCTGAAAAAACAGGCGAATTCATTTACCAGTTATCTCGCTATCTGCATAATCGGTTTGCCCCTCGCAAAAGTGTTCACGGTGTTTTCATGGAAGTGTATGGTGTTGGCATACTCGTAATGGGGCCTTCCGGAATAGGGAAGAGCGAGTGTTCGCTGGAGTTGATCAAACGCGGTCATAGGCTTGTCGCCGACGATGCAGTACAGTTGATGAAAATCAGTGATACAAAGGTTGTCGGCTACCCCGATGTTCTCGTTAAACACCATATGGAAATCCGTGGATTGGGAATCATAGATATAAAATCACTTTTTGGAATAGCTGCCACAGCCGACGAAAAACCAGTTGAATTGGTTATTCAGCTTGAAAAGTGGGATGACAGAAAGGAATATGACCGTCTGGGAATTGCTCAGAAAAGTGTTAAACTGTTGAAAGTTGAAGTTCCCAGTATCACAATACCGGTCCGCGAAGGAAGGAATCTTGCGGTAATAATTGAAACTGCTGCAATGGACTTTTATCTTCGCAAATTGGGTATCCACAGTGCCGAAGAGTTTGCGAAAAATCTTCAGGCGAAAATGGTAAGAGAGAAGTATTAGGAGGTTTCGGCAAAATTGCAATCCTCTTTAGATCTCTGACGTGAAAAATTTCACAATAAATTTATGGTATAGGAGTTTTCATTTTTTTATGAGGTTCTCCGCAGTGCTAAAGCTGTTGTTCCTGGCTATCCATTAGCGGTTGGGTAAGGTTTTTAAAAGTCCCCCCGAAGGACGGTAATTTAATTGTTCAGGATTTTGAATTTGTTGCATAATTCAAAAAGTAACGAAAATACAAAACAAGAGCTCAGTATTAAAATCTACTTTTTTAACCTCAAGTCAGCTAAAAAGAGTGAATACATATTGACATTGCCAATTAACCAGCAATTCAAAAAAAACTTCGCGAACAAATATTTTTTCCAAATTTTCTGCACTTGTGTTGATGCACTTTTAGAAGTCAAGTGTTTTTACTCTTTTTCGTTGTCCTCAAGTGTTGCATAATTAATGATTTTAGTTAATTATTCAGCAGGTTCTTTTACAAGCGAAAATATGCATATTTTATGTCTCTGAAATTCCCTTTTCGGCGAAATCTTAGCATTGAATTCAGATCCAGACGGTGGCTGGTTTTTTCCGTTATTGGTTTTTTTTTGTTGAGTGTCGGATTTTTGCTGGTTTTGATTTTTCTTTTGAGTTATAGTCCTGCACATTTTGAAACAATAATGAGTTTCAGCCCTATGGGAGTGGCTCTTGCTGCTTTAAGCGCTTTTCTTCTCGGCATCTTCTGGATCTATCGCGGAGTCAACATGGCTTATCAGAAGCTTGCTCTTCAAGATCAGGAAGCTTCCGAGCGAATAAAGGACTTCGTACTTAATCGAAAAAATGATTCAGGGTATAGACCCATGCTTGTTGCATTTGGGGGAGGAACCGGCCTTAGTTTTCTTCTAAAGGGGATCAAGGAATTTCCACTTCGAATAACTGCTGTTGTAACAGTAACTGACGATGGCGGGTCTTCGGGAAGATTAAGAAAAGAGATGCAGATCCTTCCACCTGGGGATATCAGAAACTGTTTGGTTGCTCTCTCCCAATCGGAAAGTCTTATGGCGAAGTTGTTTCAATTCAGGTTCAATGAAGCTGGGGAATTTTCCGGACATTCCTTTGGAAATCTATTTATTGCAGCAATGACGGAACTATTGGGTGATTTCGGGAGCGCTGTTCGAGAGGCCAGTAACATTCTCGCAACGCGTGGTAGTGTTGTACCGGTTACTTGCGAAAACATCCAACTAAAGGCTCTGTTTCAGGATGGAACAGAGACTATCGGTGAAACATCTATTACAGCGGTGAAAAAAACCATTTCTGAGATACAATTGATCCCTTCAGAGGCTCTTCCCAATCCTGAAGCGTTGAATGCGATTGACCAGGCAGATCTTATTGTTCTTGGCCCTGGAAGCCTTTTTACCAGCATTATTCCGAATTTGTTGGTCAATGAGATTTCGGAGAGAATTAACAAATCAAAAGCTCCAGTGGTTTATGTTTGTAATGTAATGACTCAACCGGGAGAAACCGATAACTTTTCTGCTTCCGATCACGTTTCTGCGCTTTTGGAAAAGACCCCTTTGCGAAAAATTGACTATGTGGTTGTGAACTCTCGTAGAGCGGCTCGAATTCTGATGATGAAATACACTTCCCAAGGCCAGTCATGGGTTCCTCCTACTGTTACTCAGATTGAAAAAAGAGGAATCAAAGTAATTTCCGGAGATTTTCTTTATGAGACAGATTTATTGCGTCATAACCCTGGAAGTCTTGCAAAAACCCTCTTCGAATTGATTTCCACTGCAATGGTTGTTCCCAAGGACCGATGATTCGCATTCAGTTTTCCCATAGACTGCGAAGCGAGGTTTTGGATACTTTGCACGAATCAGACAGCTGCAGTGATATTCTGGTGGCTGTACTTTTCCGGAATACTGATGAACAGCAGAATTTGGTCATTCGGTCAGACTTTAATAAAATCCTCAGTGAAAAGGTAAAAAAAATATTACCGGCTTTCATTGAGTTGCAAGACAATGGGAAGGTTCGATTTTCAAAGTCTTTTGATTCAAGATTGGTATTGGAAACTAATCTGAAACCGATTATTTCACAGGAAATTTCTGAAAACATTCTTAATTGTGCCAGAACTTTTTTAAAAAGCATTTTTTTCAGTCGTGCATATGTCCAGAATCCCAAGAAGGGTTATCATTTGGAGATAATGATTAACAGCAAGGTTTTGCGTTACTATTTCAGACTGTCATGCAAAGTGTTCGGCATTACTTTTAAAAAACAGGTCAGGGAGAAAACAAGAGTTTTTTACCTGAAAAGTGGCCATAAAATTGCGAAATTCCTTAATGTACTGGAATTATTTGAACGCGCTATGACATATGAAGATCTGATTGCAACAAAAAGTATGGTTTCTGCTATCAACAGGCAGGTGAATTTTGAAACTGCAAACATTAACAAGCAGGTTTCAGCTTCTGAAAAATTGTGTGATCAGATAAAGCTTTTATTGGATTATCCGAATCAATCATTTTGGACCGATTCATTAAAGCAGGTGGCATTACTGCGCATGAACTTTCCTCACGATTCCTATGAAAGCCTTGGA
Organism: Candidatus Rifleibacteriota bacterium; assembly: GCA_015233565.1. Classification (GTDB taxonomy): domain Bacteria; phylum Muiribacteriota; class Ozemobacteria; order Ozemobacterales; family Ozemobacteraceae; genus JADFXM01. The sequence goes on along the minus strand of JADFXM010000009.1, from coordinate 164,159 downwards.
AAAAGGCTGGTCCCAAGATTGAGTAAATCTGCGGTTAATCACAGATTGCGCCGAATAAGTGAATGTTATTCGAAGATTTTTGGAGCTGAGTAATAGTAAGTTTGCGGTCTCAGACCACTAGCTTCAATGGCATAGTTGTGTTATACTTTTTTCCAGCTTAAAACCTTTTCCGGGAAAAAGTGGAGAAAAAGAGTGCAACGAAAAGGGAAAAACACTTCGAAAACGCAATCTATCGATTATTCTGCAATTGACAAGATGATCGAAGAAGCTATAATGGACGAGGAAAGAATCCTGGCGAATCTGGCGTTTGATCCGATTATCATTGGAAGACAATTGCGGGAATTGAGGTTCAGTTCATCAGACTTCCAAGGATTGGAATCCAACAAAATCCTGATTGAGGCGATGCTGACTCTGTTGCTTGAAGAACAGATGCTTAATGCGCAAAATCTGATTAAGAGATTGTCCAGTGAAAAAAAGAGTGGCAGGTTAAAAATTGACATTGTGGGAGGGCGCGAAAGGATTCAGAAACTTTTTCTTTCACCTTTTTCCACAGCTGGAATTATAATGATCGAGGATATAGAGTCGGTTGTTGATCGAATTCGCGACCGGAATGTAAGAAATCAGGCCAGACGTATTCTTATTCAATATTCCGAAAACGTGTACAATTCAGATAGAGAGGTCTTCGAGTCGATGAGTGGTTGTATTCAGGATCTCCGAACTCTTTTTCTTCAAGGAACTACCGGGTACATAAAAAATATGGATATCCATATCGAAGAAATGAAGGAGTTGATCCAGTCGAATCGTTCTCGTCAACGTGGATATGGTGGATTCGAAACGAATTTCCCGTTATTGATGGAGCGAATCTCCGGGATTCAAAAGGAACTCTACCTCGTAGCTGGTGGAGTTGGAATGGGAAAATCAACTTTTTTGACCCAGCTAGCCTGGGATTTAGCCAATTGCAATCCTGAATTGACTGTTCTGTTTTTTTCACTGGATCTGAATCGCATCGATGTAACGGCAAAGCTTATTGCGCAGGCAATGGAAGTTCCCATCGATTTTGTAAAAAATCCATATCTTAGTGACCCCCAACTTGAAGAAAAGCGCATTCGCGGGTTGGAAAAAGTGAGCAGTCTGAATGATAGATTGTTTATTATTGATGAATCAAACGGTCGCATTTTCCTGGATGATATTAAAAAACTGGTGAAGCGCACCAAACTTGAGCGAGGAGGAGATGTTGCTGTTTTAATTGACCCTGTATTCAAAATTCATTTAAGAGATGAAATAACAAATTTTGCGGAAAAGTGTAATTTGCTTTCCGCTGAATTGAAGAGCATATCCGCTGTCGAAGGAGTCACTCTCATTGCCTCGGCTGGACTACCCAAAGCGGTTAGCAACAGGCGTCCCATACGTGAGGATCTGGCTGAAATTACTGGACTATTATACGACCCTTATGTTGTTTTCTTCCTCTACAGTGATTATTTGAACGATTTTGAAACGCCCTTCCTTGAATGGGAACTCGGAAAAGATAGCTTTATGATTCCCATTTCCGAAGCTTATGTCGCGAAGAACAAAATGGGTGGAATAAATACAAGAGTTTTTTTCCGGTACTATGAGTCATATTCCAAATACAAGGAATGCGCTCCCCAGGAAGTGGAAAACTATAATGCAATGATTGAAAATCTTCAGAGGTTTAAGGATGACAAAAGAATGAAGGACAAAGGGTATAACGAAAGCAAGGCCCATTCTATGGAAGAGGAATTGTAGAGCAGATGGAAAACGTCGCAGAGCGATTTCAAAAAGGCATTGATTTTCAGCGAAGAGGTCTTTTTGACCTCGCAATTGACGAATACACTCGCGTTGTAGAGATCGAACCGAACAATTTCGATGCGATGATAAACCTTGGTGCAGCTTATCTGCAAAAGGGTTTTGCTGAGCGTTCGATTACGGTTCTTCAAAAAGTACTTGATTTGGATCCGGAAAACTCATTGGCTCTTTTCAACCTGGGAAAAGCCTATCTTTACAGGGAAAACCACGAAAAAGCTCTGGATATCTTTCTTCGAGCGGAGAAAGTCCTTCCCACTGATGTTGAGGTAAAAAAATCAATTGCAAATTCCTTGATGGTTTTAGGACGCAAAGCTGAAGCGGTACAACGTTATATCCCAATTCTCAAAGAAATTGGACCTGATCTGAGCTTTCATGTTAATGTCGGCAAAACGCTGGTCGAGCTTGGAAATTTTGAACAAGCTATGGAAGTTTTCAAGAAAGCGGTCGGAATTGCACCCGATTCTTCTGATGCAATCGAAGGTCTGTTGAGGTGCCAGCTTTCCCTGGACCTGAAGGATAAAGCTTTAACCACTCTGAAACGAGCTTTGATGATAGATCCAAAGAACCCGGGTTTTCATATTACAATGGTCGATCTAATGGTTGAAAGCGGTCAAGTTGAAGAGGCAATGATACATTTGAAGCGTGCAATTTCCCTCGATCCAACCCAAAACGCTTTTCACACCAAAATGGATGAAATAAGCCGAAGATTGCCACTCCTAAAGAAACGTTCAGGTGCAACTGGGCTGGTCGATAAGTCCAGTCCATACGAAGTCGAAGTTTACGATATTATCGATGCTCTTTATGACGGTTCAATCGTTTTTGAAGCCGCTATCCAAAAGATGAAAGTTCTCAATGAAAAAGATCCAACCGACCTTTTTATTGCTGAAGAGCTTGCAAACCTGTTTTTCCAGGGACGATACTACGAAGAGGCTGTCGACCTCTATGGCCATATTCAAAAAAGTGCTCCCGAAAGTTCTAAACATCGGATCAATTTGGCAAAATCCCTTGCCCTAGCAGGAAATATCCCACTTGCAAAAGAATTTTTACAGGAATCCTCCAAAGAATTTCCGAATGATGAAGAACTTCCGCTTGCGCTGGTTGAACTGTTTTTACTCGAAAAAAATTACAATGAAGCCTGGACTAATTTGGAAATAGCTTTCAAAAAGAGCCATGAAAATCCGCACGCTCTCTTTCTTAAAGGCTTTTTGGGAATCAGACTTGGGAAATATGACCTTGCCCAGGACAACTTGAAGAAGGTTCTGAGAATTGCTCCTGACGATGAAGAAGCTGCAGTTTGGTTTTCCAGGTTGATGATTCTTCGAAATTCTCCTGAAGAAGCTAACGAAATCTGGAATTCCTTTAACGATGGAATAGAAAGCCTCAGAGAGAATATTACAAGAATTGAAATATTTCTTTCCGCGGGAAACTTTGAATCTGCTAGAAAATTTCTTAATAAAATCGGGGAATATGAACCGCAGTTTATTGAAGAGGAAATCCTATTTTCAAAAGCATTCTTCTATGCTCGTGATTATTCGATAGCTTTCGAAAGGTTTTCAAAAATTCACGAAAAAGACCCCGACCATCCCGAATCTCTGGCTTTTCTAGCAATCCTTAATTTAATGAAGAACAAGATTGCGAAGTTTTGGATGCTTTGGCAGAAAGCCATTGAGAGTGATTCTCTTATTGCCACGCTTACTGCTCTTTCTCTGAAAAAAGTGTTATCCTTTACACAACTTGAGCGAATGAAGCTTGAAACGAAAAAACTGCTTGATATTGTTATTAAAAACGATATCGATCGGTCTGCCCTCAACAATCTACTGAAAATGCTTTGAAAGACTGCTTTTTAGCAAATCTCAGACAAAGAATTGAAAAAATGTTGGGGTTAGAAGTTGTCGAAAAATCTCGGTATATTTTATTCGGTGCAAGCGACTCGCTGTTGATGCGAGAAAGCGGGGCGAAAAATTGGGTGGGTACATAAAAATATGAAAAATTGGGTATTTTTCGACAGTCTTGTTAATTGATTTAAGCATTTTTGAATTTGACCTATTTATTCAAAATTGGTGTATTTAGGCAGTATGGATTTCTGAAAGGAAAAAAGCGTGCAAAGTCAACCAAATACAGATCTTCGAAAAATTAAACAGCAGGTGAAAAATCTTTCCCGATTTGAGGGAAAAAAGCTCAAAAGAAAAATTTGTGATATTATTGATTTGAAGGGCTTTTCAATCTCAGTATTACTTTTTAAACTTCCAAGTTTTTCCCGGGAAACCCAGCTGGAAATTGTAAAGTGTATTGAAGATCTTTTCTTTTTTCACCCGAGAAGAGGGCTCAAGTTGCTGAAAAGACTTTGTACAGCAATAAAAAAATCGGATTCTTCTTGCCGAGTACATTTACTTTGTGCAATTGCAGATATTCTGGCCTCTTCCTCGAAAACTCAAGAGCTTCCTCCTGAATTGGTAATTGATGCAATGATCGTTTTAAATGGAGAAAAAGATCTCATGAGAAAAGGGAAAGCAGTTGAAATTTTGTCCCAGTTCGAGTATCGGTCTGCTATTCCCGATATGCTTGAAAAGATGATCGAGGCGCTGAGTAACATTGATGCTTACGAAAATTTCAAGTTTGTAGAGATTGTAATGTTCGCTATAAAAAGATTGGGTGGTGACACACTACTTCGTTTAGTGATAAATCCTTCTTCCAACTCTGCTCAAACAAGGCTTAGACTAGACTGGAAAGAGAAAGAAGCAGAGGAAATCAAGGCAATTATGAAAGTAATTGCCAAATTCGATTCAGGCCTTTCCCAAGTCTTGTTGAAATTTGTGGAACTATCGGAATTTGCGTTTCCCTTCTTGTCAATGGTTCAGGAAGGTTTGTTAAGTGAGGACAAGTGGGTTCGACAAGCGGCCGTTTCAGCGTTAGGTACAATCGATCAGGATTTTGCCATAGAACAGATTGCAAAGATGCTGAAAGATGAATCAGCGGAAGTCAGGTTAATGGCTGTAACTGGTCTTGGCAATTTTCCTCCTGGACAAACCGGCGAGCAACTGAAAACCATCGCATTTGCAGAGCAGGAAACAATCGAAATCAGATTGAATGCCTTGTATGCCCTTTTTTCACAAAAGAATTCATCCGCCCTCGATGCGCTTGTTCAGAGTCCCACCAGATTAGTTTCGGTAAATGCGCTTGGATTAAAGGCCCTCTTAATGGAAAAGATCGATGGATTGAAGTTCCTTCTTGAAAAAATGGATGAACTTAACTCAGATATGCTGACCCATCTTTTTCACTATTTATTGGAAATTTCCAATCCGGAAAGTTTGATAATGTTTGTCAACAAGCATTCTTCGATGCGTGATGGAGACAAAAGGGAAGCTTTTATCGATTTTTTGAAAGCTTTTCTTGAAAAACAAGCGGGACCTAATTTGGAAACTGAAATTATGAAACTCACCCCAGCTGAAAGGTCCGCAATTAGAAGCCTGATTCCTTCTGTCGAGCCAACGGTTCCAGTAACAATCAACTAATAAAGTTGTAGAAACTTTGGTAACGCGTTTACACCTGAAGGTGTGAAAAAATTAAAAAATCGGAAAAAAATTCAAGTGCGAAATATCACAAACGATTGTTGGCGGGTTTCTTGGGTGTTGTACTTTCACGAATAACCCTAATTTTTCACAGCTTCCCTGAAGTTGTGAAAAAATTGAGTTTTTGAAAATGAATTTGCTTCAAAAGCCACACTAAACGCCTATTGTGATAATTTTCACCTGAAGAGCTTTAAATTTTTCACATCTTGCTTGATTTTCAAGGACAAACCTACAATTTTACTAAAATTCCGATTAATTTCTCTTTTTCCTAACGAAGTCTTTTATTCAGAGTTCAATTGTCAAAAGTTGGCCACTGAGCAGTCGAAGTCGTTCGCCCTTTCTGACCCTTCCAAAGATAATCCTCAGATTTTTACTTAAAATTGCCGAAGAATATTCCTGTGTTCTTTGTTTGGAATGTGAAGGTGATTTTTTGTCTAAAATTGGAGGGGTGGATGAAAACAAGGGCCCTGATTCTTTCCTTGATTTTGGTTTTTGCTTGTTTTTGGGCAGGTTGCGGAGGCATTAATGGGGGAAATATTGCTAATGACCCTGTACCGAATTATGGGACAATTTCAGGAACAATTTCTGATCCCACCAATAGTGCTTCTCTGAGAGCACGAACTTCAGGGAGCTACCTTGAAGGCGCGTCTGTTTTTATTGAAGAACGACCTGAACTATTGGCCCGTGCAGATTCGAATGGGAAATTCACAATTGTGAATGTCCCAGATGATTTGACCTATCACCTGATTGCAAAGTACCACTCCTCGAATAACTATTACTATCGTTACAGATCCCCAGCTTTTTCCCTTTCGGGACCCTATAGTCAGAAGGACATAAATATTCCTCTCTTAAAAGCAGATAATGGAATTCTTTTGAAGGTCATGGATAATCAATCTCATATTCTTCCATTTACCAATGTAAATATTTGGGGTGACACCTTTCAAACAAATGCATCGGGACAAGTTCTACTGCAAATGCCCGAAGGAAACGTCGAAATAAATATCTCTAATTACTTATATGCTTCATATACAACGGCTTTAAACTTTTCCAGCACCTCACCAAGTTATGTTCAATATACTCTCATGCCAACTACGGAGAGTAATCATTCTCCCAGTGTGAGTATGGCTGCTGATCATTTGACTGTTGGAAGAGGGGGGCAAGTTTCATTCACTGCCACCGGCTATGATCCGGACCGGGATCATCTGACCTATTCCTGGGATTGCACCTCCGGTGTTTTTGCCAGCGATTCAGCGGAACTTTCAAGGTTATGGTATGCTCCCAATTTTGATTCTTTTGCAACGATAACTGTCCAAGTAAGCGATGGACGTGGAGGAAAAAACGGGGTAGGCCTTTTGATCAAAATTGGAGAAGGGGTGGCTACAGTAAATTCACCTCCTGTAATCACTGCTATTGATGGCTCAAGCTCCGTATTGATAAATACTTTTGTTCCTTTGGAGGCAAAGGCTTCAGATCCGGATAGTACCCCTTCCAAGTATTTTTGGTCATGCAATATTGGTTCTTTTTCCTATTTGGACCCAAACAATTTAAGCGCCTCAGCAACCTGGCAAGCGCCGGCTCAAACGGGAAGCGCGACTATTACTCTCACTGCTTATGATGGCCGGGATTACAGCATTTTCACAACTTTTACCAAGAAAATCGATGTCCTGACTGTTTTAGATCGTGCACCAGCAGTTGAAATTGTTGCCACTGGAACAAGAATTCTTCCTAGTACCACGTTGAGTTTGGTTGCAAGTGGAACTGATCCGGAGGGCGATTCAATTACATATTCATGGAGTGCTTCAGGGGGGACTTTTACCGCTTCCTCCGGCAGTTCAGTTTCCTGGACTGCTCCTGCATCCCCAGGAAATATTTTACTGACACTTTCCGGCAATGACAATAGAGGAGGGATAGGTACCGGAACATTGACAATTAATGTAATTAACCCGGTAAATCATTCTCCTGTAGTTACGGTAAGCCCAAGTTTTTCGCTTGCCCCGATCGGACTGGGAGTCAATTTGATCGCCAGTGCAAGTGACCCTGACAGTGACCCTCTTTCATACAACTGGACTGCAGATGGAGGAAGTTTCTCCAGCAGCTCTTCTTCTGCAACACTCTGGTATGGAACAGCTTCGAAGACTAATGTAGTAACATGTACCGTTTCTGATGGCCGAGGTCGGACAGCAAGTTCTTCTGCGTCGGTGCAGGTGGTTTCCAATACTAATATGCCTTTAGGAGATTTCTTCGCATACGATATTGCTACACGTACTTCGGTTAATCTCCCAACCGGGACCGATACTGTTAAATTCGGTTTGGTCCTTTATTCCAAAAAACTTGATAATTCAAGTTATACGATCTCGATAAATGGTGGTGGTGCTGAACTTAGGCCCTTGAGTGCAATTTCACCATCAGCTCGGGCGAGACCGTTTTCTGACTCTAAAATTCAGCTCGATAAACAAATGCGTCAAAGAGAAAAGGAAATCATTCAGGAGGGAAGTTTGCTTGCGCCAGTTTCTGCGTCGCCTCCTCCGGAACTTCCTCTTTATTTTCAAGAGCAGTTTTTGGTTCCAAGCGATGAAATGCTTGGAGTTTCGACAATATCCGCGAGATTGATGGCTACTGGAACGAAGTGCGAAATCTTCGTCGATTATACCATTGCAACCGATTCTGATACTGCAAATTCTGTTGCATCTTTCAGTCAAACTTTCGACTCCAAGGTTTACCCCTTCATAATGCAAAATTATGCCAGCGAGCCTGAATATCTTGCACACGGTGATGTTAACTCAGATGGGAAAATCACTGTCCTGTTCACTCCAATCATGAATTCACTTGGAGCGGCCGGAATGTTTGATGCCAAAGATTTAACAACCAATTGGTATTCCAATCGCCAAGATATGTTTTATGTCTATGATAAACCTAGTTATATGACAATTGCCTCCTGGCAAGATGATGCTGTCTTGACACTTGTACACGAATTTCAACATCTCGTAAACTTTGTGGCACACACTAAAATCAATGGTGGAAGTGACGAAGATGTTTGGCTTAATGAAGGTTTAAGTGTTGGAGCGGAAGTTCGGTATTCCGGGAAAACCTCCTCTTTCTTCCCGGATTATGCTGTATTGCCCGAAGGCGATTCGTTGCTCATCTGGAGCGATTCACTTTCCGATTATGGTTCTTCAGGATTATTCACCCACTTTATGTTCGAACAACTTGGGACAGCAACTATCAGAAATCTTGTCAGAACCAATTCCGCAGGAATAGATAATATTAATACCAATTCTTCCTCACGCCAATTCTGGCAGTTATTCCAGGATTGGGGACTGGCATTGTTCAGATATGGTCGCAGTCTTCCCGCTAATCCAACCTACGATTACGCGCTTGACCTGGGGATCACCCTGAAAAAATCCAGTCTGACTTATACTGGAGCAGTAAATGCCACAATGCGGGGTAGTGCTTTCAAGTTCCTCGAAATATCATCCTCGGCTTCCCCGACAGCTGTGATAGATCTGTGTGATAAACTCGGGACCGGTAAGTTTGGGGCAACTTTTATTAGAATTCAATAGTCTTTTGAGCTTGTTGATTTTATCTTGATTGCTGCTTGCACAACTTCAAAATTTACGAAAATGCAAAACATGAAATCAGCATTTCAAAGCACTTATATACACCAAATTTCCTCGTAATTAATGATTTTAATAAATTACGCAAAAGGTTCTATTTATGGTAACATTTTAATATAACGGGGTAATGTGAAAAACCAGTCAATGCCATCCTTGAAAATGGCGTAGAGCGCATCTAACCCGAAGGTGTGAAAAATTATCAAAAATCGGCGAAAAAATGAAGTGAAAAACATCACAAATGTTTGTCAGTTGGGTTTTTATGTGTTGTACTTTCATGAATTGCCCTAATTTTTAACAGCTTGCCCGCGTTATCGAATTGGTTCAATATGAGATAATTGGAGAGTGTAGCAAATTTACCGAAAAAGAAACTTGACGAGGCGGTCGTTGAGCGGAGTCGAAACGACCAAAGTTATAAAATAAATTGTGTGTAGATGAGTCCATCATAATGAATGAAGGAATTAACACAATTGAAGCAAATGGCTGGAAAATAATTATCGGCTGAAATGCTACAGTGTCGATAACTGTAACATATCTGTCTTTAACGGAGAACTGTCATAGCTACAGGGTTATTAATTTATTCGTCCGGGCATCGGCCCCCTTATAAAGATTTAATCCGCCCCGCTTCTGATGTTGGGAATTCGGGAAATCCCTTGTCAATCTTGTCTTCCAGGTTAAAGCTTATTCCTGGAGTTGGAAAATTGTTTTTTTCAGCTACGGATCTGGAAATTGAAAGTGATTTTTCAAAGATTGCCAGTGGGCTAAAATTAGCAATTCGAATTTTTCCTTATTCATCGATAGTGGAAAGACCAGACTCCTGGAATCCTGAAAAGTGGGGCTTTGCTCTCGATGAAGGAATTGCAGAATGCACCGGAATTCAGCTTCTGGAAGCGCTGCGAAACGAAAAGCTCGATCATGCGATAGTTGTACCAGTGACGAATCTTTTGGTTGACGCGAAAAGGATTGGTGAATCACTTAAGTTTCACCTCGAAGAAACTTTTGATGCTACCTTTTCAGCCGATCTTCAACCTGGTGCAAATTGGGCGATTATTCGACTGGAAGTCCTCGAAGGGCTTCAGAGTAAACACCCGGACCTGATGAAAAAAAGGGGTGGTTTGTATTGGGCATTGAAAAAACCATTGTATCCATTCAAAGTCGGATATTTCCATGCTCCCAGAGATTGTACGGATTTTTCTGCAGATTTGCGATTTAATAATTTGCGTACTCACAAGGTTTTATCCGAATGCTTACCACCTGATTTTGTCTCTAATGCATTTTCTTATTCCGATTGGATCAAAAATCCAAAGTGGAAAAAGCTGTTCACTGACTTTGGACCCTCAAGATTATACATAGAACCCTCAAATTGTTGTAATTCTAAATGTTTTGGTTGTCCTTACCCCACTCAAACCAGGAATCGTTTAAATCTTTCTCTTGATGGATTTAGGAAAGTTGCTTCTGCATTCGAAAAATTAAAGGATGCGGAAATTTTATTTTCGGGAATTGGTGAACCATTTATTAATCCGGATTTCAAACAGTTTGTGGAGTTGCCGGAAATTTCGGGGAAAATTGTTCAGATTAACTCAGGTGTCTTAGAGGCCCCTCCAAAAGATTTCAACTGGCCGGCTGTTACTCATTTTCGAATGAGTTTGGATGCGAATGACCTGGAACTTTTCACTATCTTGCGCCCAGGATGTTCCTGGGAACAAATTCTTGAATGCATCAACCTGATTCACCTTGAGAAATCTCAATTTGGAAGAAGTAATCCTGAACTTGGGATCAGTTTTGCGAAACATCGTCTGAATGAAACCTTTTCCACCGCTTTTCTTTGTCACTGGAAAGAAAAATGCCAATCCCCGTTCGGAAATTTCTTCTTCACTCCTGATTCTGAAGGAATTAAAGAAGCGGTTTCATGGTTTCAAATTATCGGTGCAAGCGATTTTCTCGGAGAGATCGAATACCCGGGAAAAATAAGATACACTCCTCTCAAGAGAAAGCTATGCAAACATGCGTTACTGGGTTTTCACCTGCTGAGCGACGGAAGAGTTACAATTTGTCCGTTTGACGTGAATGGCCGGTATGCAATGGGCGATGTATTTAAAGAAGATCCCACTGATATCTGGGAAAAACAGGCAAATTTCCGGCTTTCCCATATTAATGGTGAATTGACAACTGAACCATGTATGAACTGCCAGGACTGGTACCATCCCTGACACGCAGATTTTCAGGTGGCGAGATCACTGAAAGACTAAGTAAAACTGATGGTTGGTCCCTTTGACTTTGCTCAGCGGTCATCATCGGCTCTTGGATTGCGGAAATTCCAAAAAATAGGGCTTCTTCGGAACGAAACCTAGTGTTAAAACAAGTTTCGTTCAAATCGGCTCTACAGTGATTTGTACTCTGCTCCTATGTGCCCACGGAAATCTGAGAATAGACCTTTCTTAACCAAGGGCAACTTGGTACAGTTGGCGAAAATTGCAAATTAGAAAAACTCTAATAAGCATCATCTTGAATGAAAATCGAAATTAGAAGCTGTTGAAAACCTTCGGAACATTTTGTTCGTTACAAAGTGGCTCGCTGTTGATGCCAAAAAGCGAGGCGGAAATTTGAACCGGGACATAAAAGCATGAAAAATAGGGCATTTTTCGACAGACCCGTTAAAGCACCTTCGCTGCGGCAGTGAATGATATCGAGCCAACGTAATCATCTTCATTGTCATAGAGTATCAAGTTTGTGGTTTTGTACTTTTCCAAAGATGATGCTAAAAGTTCGTTGGCCTCTTTTTCTTTTTTGACGTCCCGCAAGGCTCTAATCTTGTACAGAACAATGTGCGGGCCGAAATGTCCGGTGGGAAAATACTTTTGATATAAATCCACCAGGCTTAATACTCCCACTGGGTCATTCAGTTTATCCTGCTTAATTCTGATGAGGTTGGTAATGGCATCTTCACTCCAGATGTTTTCATAGCCATATTTCTTGAGAAAATCTTCATAATCTATCGCTGCTTCACTGTAATTCTTTATCCGCCGGTCTTTTATCCAGGAACATCTGAATTCAATGGTATCAAGATATTCATAGTTAGGGAATTTCGTTTGGATTTGCTTGAACGCAGCAAGTGCAGCCTCCGGGTGGATCATAGTCTGAAGTTGTATCTGCGCACGCAAGTACAAGATCGTTTCGGGTTTGAAGAAAACGGTCCAACTAGCTGTCAGCAACAATAAACCTAGAAAAATGTAAAACGCAATTCGATTCACTTTTCTGGTTTTATTCTGAATGTCCTTTAATTCCTCGTCTTCCCCATGCATTTTTGCGAAATTTTGAATTGTTTTTAATAAAATTGATTTGACCAGTCTTCCGGCAGCCACAAGAATCGAAAACAGGACATAGAGAGAAATGGCTCCCACAAGTGTTGAGAAGAAAGAGGTAACGCACTTTGCATTTAAATCAAGTAGCGATGACCAGAAGGCTCTCCCAAAAATCCTTGGAATACCGGCAATCAGAATCAGGAAAAAAGAATATGAGACTGTGAGAATCGAAATTGGTTGTGCCCACAGTAATACACCAGGGTATCGGTAGTTAAAACGTAGAAGAAGAATATCTGAAAAGATGACTGCAACTTGCGCAAGAATGGACAACACTGCAATGAAGGCTAAAATTGCTATTCGTGGCCTTTCCAGTAATAACAGAAAAGTGGTTTTGAAAACCATCTGAAATATCAGGAGGGAAAGGAGAAACCCGATTCCTCTTAATACGGGGTTTGCCTGAAACAAGTCCGGAGAAGCTGTGAGTTGAGGGTTTGGGTCAGAACTCGGAATTTCTTGTGGTTTTTCAGTCATAAATATCCATGATACACCAACCACTTTTTTTTTCAAAATTTATTTAAGGGTTACAGCAATTATCGGTGAGTTTTTTCGCAAAATATAGCTATTACAGATTTTTGCTACGAAACTTATCGGAATAATTAGTTTTTTGACCATGGCTCAAAATGGCTCTCAAAAGCAATCGCAGCGGCTCATCGAGAATTGCTTAAGGGTTAAATTGACCCAGCAAATTCGCTGAAATAATTTTTAAAAAAAAGCCAGAGGAGACAATTTTAGTGTGAAAGGAAAAAGTTTACGGCTAGTTCCCTTAAATCTCTGTTTTAAAACAGGTTTTGAAGACAACTAATCAGCTACTTTCATACAGTCTCGTTAAATTCTCTAAATTTCACGCATTGCGACAAGAGTGTTTTTTTCAAAAACTTCGATTCCCTTTTCCATGCATATGAGGCCGGATGCCTGACACATCAGGTTGATGTGTGATGGGCCATTCGCTCTCAATGGGTATGCTTTATCCTCGACAATTTTTACCGGGAAGTATTCGTGACGATCAGCTTTCTTTCGGACAATTTTTTCACCCAACTCCCATTTTGAGATTCTGGGTTGATAGTGATGACCCATTAAACGCAGAGCCAGGGGCTTTACAAATATTTCAAAAAGAATGAAAGTTGCTACAGGATTTCCAGGAAGTCCAAAAATAAAACATTTTTTGTTCTTTCCAAAAATCATCGGGCGCCCGGGTTTAATTTCAACCTGCTCAAATTTTATTTCGGTTTTAAGGGACTTCAAAACTCCAGGAATAAAGTCAAAGTCGCCCTTTGAAACTCCTCCCGTTATGATTAAAAGCTCATTTTGGTCTATTCCAACGCTTAGAAACTTTTCCAGCTGGGAAGGGTCATCTTCACAGATTCCATAATATTTAGCTGGAATGCTCAAGGCTCTAGCCTGATTTAACAATTGTGGACCATTGCTGTCATAAATTGTACCAGGTTTCAAATGGCAACCTGCTCCGATTATTTCAGAACCTGTCGAGATGATTCCCAACTTCGGGGGAAAATGCGTGAAAACTTCGTTCAAGCCGATTGCGGAAAGCGTTGCGATTTCCTGAGGTCTAAGAAATGTTCCCTTGGAAAACACCATTTCACCTTTGGTAATATTTTCTCCGATAGCGCAAATATGCTTTCCATGATCGATTTTGCAGATTGTCATGAAACCATTCTTTTCAAAAGCTCTCTCAAATGGAATAATTCTGTCAGCTCCTTTGGGAACCATTCCTCCTGTCATGATTTTTGAACAATGACCTTTGGAGATGGATTTTAGAGGGACATGACCTGCTGGAATAGTCTCAACAATGTGATAATTTGTCGATTCATCGTCCTTCTGATAAGCATAGCCATCCATGGCGGCTTTGTTGTAGGGCGGCAAATTAACCGCTGAGAAGACATCTTTCGCCAGGACGCGGAATAACGAATCAACAACCGCTGTATTTCTCACGGAAGTTAATTGTACATCCTCGAGAATAATCTCAAGGGCTTTTTCAGGGCTGATCAATTTTTCAGGATTCAATTGCATTTGGAAGTAAAGGCGAGGTTTGACTCTTTGTACAGTTTGTTAAAAACATGTTTTGTTTTTTTATCGCTGAAAGAATCAAGTCATTCCCTAATCTTTCGAATAGTATTAGTTTTGCCAACAATGGGTCAAAAGAAGAGTCAAGGACGATGTCAGAATTTTGTTTGGCGAAGGAAGCGGACTCTTTTTCAGGTTTGAATGGAGCAAAAAGAAAAATTCCGACGTCCGGTTTAAGGTATCGATAAACAGAATTGCTTTCAATTACCAGATAATCATGACTTTGAGATTGTACTATCTGTTCAATATGCTTTAACCCTTCAGATAACTCATGAAAGAAAGTTCCACTTTTTTCAATTTTTTGTTTTCCGTGTCCGAGTTTTACAGATTCAACTTTTGCTGGAAGAAGCGATTCAATTATTTTCCTGACAAGAGTTGTCTTGCCGATTTTACTGGCCGAACCGGAAACGACAATTATTTTCATTTGTACTACTCTATTTCATGTTTGATAGATTGGACTTTAGTTCATTTCATCAGTTCATAGGATTAAAAGCATCCCAGTTGGCATGAAGAAATTTTGATTCCAAGGGATTCGCATATTTCCCCGATTTCCTTGAGACTTATGTTAAGTTCTTGTGAAATGTTGAAAGCACAAGGACAAGGAAGTCGTTTCTTCCCATTTTCAAATCCGGATTCATGGATGATCCGATCTTTTGCTTCGGTGTTCACTATTCACCCCCCACTCATAAGATGCAGCACATAGACTTCAGAATTATCATTTACTTTCGTAGTGTCATATTTTTCGCGGGGTACAAACTCCCCGTTTAATTTGATTATGAGAAGTGGAAAAATAAATTGATGTCTTTTGAGAACATCTCTGATAGTCATTTCCGGAACATATTCGGAAGGTTGTCCGTTTACTTGAATCATGGTACCTCCTCGGAAATTGTACCACCAGCAACATTTTGAAACTAAAGGATTATGTCATTCCCAGAAGAATACGAGTGGTCGTAGGATTTCCACAATAGAGAGTACTTGTCACTCGACAATTGCCACTCGACCACTCGTATGATTGAACAGGAATCACGATTTTTTGTGGAAGCTAATTTCCGGAAAGGAAAGGCTTCACAACATCCAAAACTTCAGGAAAATCGATTCTCAGTTTCTTCAATGTTTCAAGCGTCGGGACTCCATTTTCAGTCCAACCACGTCGTTTGTACACTGCGTCGACAAGCTGTTGATATCGATCTTCACGATATTTTCTCAGGATCGCAATTTTCTCATCCACAGATTTCCCGGTGGGGTCAATATTCAGGGTTTCTTTCATTTGTTTATCGTATCGTTCAGCCCGTGATTCATATTCCTCTTTTGTTACGGGCCCCTGAGAGCGATAGGGTGGAATATCATGCTTTCTGAGCCCTTTGCCCATGCGAATATTAAAAACACGTTGGAAGTTATACACCGATTCTGACATTTCGATCAATTGAGCTCTTGTTAATTCCCGGCCGGTGATTCCGGCAAAGAGTTCGCAGTAATTCTGTACATGTTCGGGGACTTTAGCGGCTTCTGCAGGTGGATGGCGAAAATTGTCAACCGGTTCGACGTCATTCCAGGGAAGTTTGCAAAGCCCGTTTAAGCCGAACCAGGTTCTGAACAATGGAAAATAATGCAAGGCTTCAGCTTTCAATTCAAAAGTCGGAATTTGGTTGTTGACCATGTCCATGAAAATAAGCCATGCTTCATCGTGCTGAGGACCTTTATTTGTCAGAGCGTATCCGCCCTGCTGCGCTAATGATTCCTTGGACATATATTGGGAATATTCCAGCCCCTTAACTTCCATTCCGATGGAATTCAGAAAGTTAAAGTCGCCCCAACCTTTTTCTGAAAAGATAACTTTCATTCTGGCAATTCCCTGGCCGGCAATTTTTCCGAAACCCTCTCCTCGGCCGATTTGATGCAAAAGTTCAAGCTGACTTTCTGCGTTTCCAAAATTCAGTTCCAGTCCTTCTGTTCGTTCTTTGTTCAGGATTCCTCTTTGATAGCATTCCATTAGAAATGCGCAAAGAGTTCCGAAGGAAATGGTATCAACACCATAGGTATCGCAGTAAAAATTAGCTTCTAGAAGCCAGTCGCGATCGAATATTCCGCAGTTAGCTCCTACTCCTGCTGCGGTTTCATATTCGGGGCCGTCAACTATTACAGAATCCCCTTTATAGGGTCCAGTTTTGACGATGTGCCCGTCTGCACCCTTGGAACATGCCATTGAGCAACCATACCAACAACCGTCGATTGTTCCCTGGTTGAAACGTTTGTCCCAGACGTGAGATGCAATATTGTTAACGTCTTTATGCTTCCCAAACTGGAAATTGTGAACGGGAAGAAGATCATAAGCATCCATAATTTCTACAAGATGGGCGGTTCCCTGGCGCCTCATATGGCACTGTTTGTCATCGTTGTCGTGGATTTCTTTGTGCATTTTAATTCCCGCTTTTGCAATTCTATTCAAATCTGCGGGGTTATTCATGTCACCTTTAACGACTGGGCCACGAACAACAAGCGCTTTCACTTTTTTATCCCGAAAAACACTTCCGATTCCACCTCTGCCGGCTTGTTTCAATCGGGTCATGCCTCGGCGAATGTCATACCATGAAAAATTCAGGCATCCGATTAGCCCATTTTCGGCTCCGGTTCCTGCTGCTACTACGGAAATATTGCGAAGGTCGTTTTTATCAGTAGCGTATTCATGTGTGAACACTTCCGCGGCAATGTGGCTATTGGAACTTTCATCGGGTGCCTCTTCGATAGTGATCTTTCCATTTGGGCCGTCGATGAATACAACTACGTCCTTTTTGGCTTTCCCCTGGATTTCTATTGCATCAAACCCTGAGAATTTCATGAGCGGGCCGAAATAACCACCAACATTCGAATCTATAGGAATTCCGGTGAGCGGAGAAAGAGTTACCACCAACGATTTTCCTGAGCCGGGGTATTGAGTGTTTCCCCCGAGTGGGCCAGGACTGATGATGATATCATTTTCAGGATCGTTCCATTTCGTGGTGGGTTTAATCGCTTGCCAGAGATACCAAAGTCCGAAACCTCTTCCACCGACGAAAAGGTCTTTCATTTCTTTGGTAACCTTTTTCTCGGAGATCTTAAGAGCCGACAAATCAATATGTAAAGTCCTGTCGTTGTAACCTTTTTGGGGTAGAGTTGGAGAAAAGGAATACTCCTTCAGGATTTTGTGGGCTTTCTTCATGGTGGAAGCATTTTCAACGTAAGAAGTATGAGTCACTTTATTTGTTGTCATTTTCTTGTTCCTTATTCCTTTTCTTTCATGCTTCGGTTGAGCAATCTGCTTCGGCGATTACCAAAGCTTTATTTGGACATGCTTTTACACATGCTCCGCAGGAAACACACTTGAAGGGTTCTCGTTGCCCTTCGGCTCGACGCATGGAACCGGTTGGACAGAAACCTACACATACGAAGCAACCAACGCAAATATCTTTTTTCACCATTACGGTGCCCGCTTTATTTCTACTGAGAGCGCCAACAGGGCAAACGCTAATGCATGCTCCGCACTGGTTGCAGACGTTTATTTCGTGCCTTCCGCCCTTGGGTTCTATCCGAATGGAGGAAAAAGCTGAATCCTCAGTTTTAAAAAAAGTCTTCGCACAGACTCTCTCGCATGCACGAACACCCTCGCATTTACTGTGGTAGTGATGAACGAATTTCATTCCTGGCTCCTTCCAATAACTGCTTTTCAGAAAGCAACTTACCTTGTTGAGTTTTTATATTTATTGTTTATTTTGCCCAAATTTGAGCTTTAAGTCAAGAATTTTCCCAATTGGATGAAACTCCCAAGGAACTTAAAAAAAATTTACTTGTCTAAATTAATAATATGGTTATCTTATTGATAGAAAAGGGGGGGTTGAAATGAAAAAATTTACTCTGTTATTTTTGTTTCTTTTTGCGCTATCCCCGGTGTGGGCTCTGTTTTGCCCATCATGCGGAAATCAGCTGACTAACGAAGCCAGGTTTTGTTCTCAATGCGGAAAACCCGTAGGGCAAGGTGCTCCCGGACCTTCGTCGGCGGTTGGAACAATGGGCGCAATGGGACCGAATGAGCCGGTCCCAGCAGCATTAGACAGCTCATTTCTATCGGTTTATGAACCTATTGATCATTTTGAGACCCTTCTTTCCTCTCCAAGTTATTCAAGAATAACTGTAAAAGTGGCAGAAGCCAAGTTGAGAATCAATAAGAGCCTCAAAATGAACGAAGGAAAATTTTCCCAGTTTAATCCAATGATGAGGAAGATGCATTCCTTATACCTTAAAAAACTGGACATTTTGGAAGCCTATATGGCTGCCTGGAAGCGTGCAGAAAATTCCACTGAAAAAGCTGAAGCTCTGGCCCAAAAGGAAAAAATGCGTTTTATATTAGCTCACACAAATGAGATGATAAGGTATCTCAGGGAAACAAAGGCCGATGCCTCCACTCTTTCCCGAATAGAGCAGATGGAGAGAAATTCAGAGAAAGCCACCAGAGATTATGTTGTTACAGCGAATTTTCTTCAGGTAGAAAATCAAAGAATCCCGAAAAATCAACCATTCTGGATTCTGGAATTCCGAAATGGAGCTGCCAAAGTAATGAGTTTGACTGACGTGGGACATCCCGTTCCAGTTACCGGTTGGGTGCCTTTTATCGACCTCGAGCAGCATACATCATGGAGAGCCGACATTCACGAGGTTGCTTCACCGAATGGTTCTTATGCTGAAATTCCTCAAGTACCATCGGGTGTTTCTTATGACCCAGCAGCTGTGACCCCTTATACTGCCCCGACTACAGTTATAGTTGAACCACCTCCAACTTCGACAGTTGTTTATGATGATCCTTATTACCGTTATGGCTATCCCTATGGTTATTACCCCTATGGCTACTATCCCTATGGCTACTACCCATTTGGAATTGGAATTAGGTTGGGTGGGCCGTATTATCACGGGGGTTACCACGGTTACCATGGAGGTTACCACGGTGGTGGTGTTTCGCATGGTGGTGGCG
Source organism: Candidatus Rifleibacteriota bacterium (assembly GCA_015233565.1). Classification (GTDB taxonomy): domain Bacteria; phylum Muiribacteriota; class Ozemobacteria; order Ozemobacterales; family Ozemobacteraceae; genus JADFXM01. The sequence continues at coordinate 144,715 of JADFXM010000009.1, read as the reverse complement.
TTTCGCATGGTGGTGGTGCCCGTAGTGTTGGTGGACATGTTCGGGCCGGTGGCGGAGGGCATCGTTGATCACCCTTCAGGGATACCCCCGACCCCGAAACAAAACCTGATGGGGGACATTTGGAAAATTGCTAGTTTGAATTTATGACATGACACCTAATTTGGGTGTCATGTTTTTTTAACGCTTCCAAAATTTTTAAAACCCATCGCTGAAAGACTTTCTCCGCCTGTCGCCCTAGGTTTTCTTCAGGGCTTCATTTCTGCACTGTTGAAGTGGGCCTGGCGGATGGCACCGAGTTATACCAATCCCAAAAAATACGTGCACTTCCCCAAGGACTTTGATTTGACCAAAATGAAAAGGGATTGCTTTATTCTCCAAGAAAAAACGAAATTTTCGGGAAAATAAGGATCCCTTACTGGATGGTTGAAACATTCACTTCTGTCAGATAAAATCTAATTTTACGCAGATCTGAAGCGAGAAACAAGGCGTATGAACGAACTAATTGGAATTGGCATTACACCTTGCAAGCGCGGGGTAAAAAGACATGAAAGCATGTTCCCTTGCCGGGGCGGCTCTCGCTTTCAATCCACCCTCCATGATCTTGGACGATGGTTTTTACCATATAAAGGCCAAGACCGGTTCCCCCCTTTTTGCTTTTCGTCGTGCGAAAAGGCTCGAACAAATGGGCTTCACTTTCTGAATCAAAACCATGACCCGAATCACAAACTGACAACCGCAGAAAACTCGATTTTTCTGTTTCCTTTGGGAGTCCCTTTTCTGAAAAATACTCGGAAAGCTCGATTTGAAGGGTCCCACTTTCGAGACCTTCCATCGCCTGAAGCCCGTTTTTTCCTAAATTGAGGATAACCTGCTGGATTTGGATTGGATCTGCATTGCAAGTGTCATCTGTTGCCGTTGATTGGAAAACGACGCTTAGCTTCTTTTTGGCAATTGCCTGCAAAAAGGGCAATGTTTCCTGAATTATTTTCCCTGTTTTTACAATTGGTCTGGACGAAGAGGGCGAGGATTTCAGAAGGTTTTGCATCTGGCGAATCAGCATTGAGGCGGAGTCAGTTGCATTCCGAACCATTTGTAGACATTTAAGGGATCTTTCATTTCCCGGTTCCACGGCAATCATGTCGAGATGACCGGTTATCACCCCAAGGATATTGTTGAAATCATGGGCAATTCCTCCCGAATACAAGCCGATGGCCCTCAATCTGTCATCCAGTCTTGCTTTTCTCTCTTCCTCAACCTGAAGGGTGGTATCAAAGGTGACACCCACCCCGAGCACATCCTGAGGCTTCACGATGACCGCGTTCGCCATTTCCTTGAACCACAGCCATTGACCGTTTCGATGGCGAAAGCGATATTCGATGGAATAAGGTTTTCCCTCCAATGCCAGGCAACGCAATTTTTCTTCGACAAATTCTTTCTCTTCCGGATGGATGAAATCCCCAAATAGTTTTTGATCTTTTAGCTCGTCTGGTGAATAGCCGGTTATTTCAAGAATTTGACGGCTGAAAAAGTTTCGTTGAAAATTTTCGGAGATCGTCCAGACGAAACCCGGAAGCGCATTTACCAGGGATTGATACTGAGCTTCCTGGAGCTTCAACTTTTGGGATTTATCAGAAATGTCCTCGTTCAATTCCCGGTTAAATTTGGCCAAAAAAGCTTGTTCCAAGTTTAAATTCTTATTCAGTTCGGAGATGATCTTGATGTTTTCCGTCAGGCTTTTTTTCTGGCGAATGAATTCGACCAGATTTGCCACTTTCGCCTTGAAGATTTCGGGAGGGTAGGGGACAAGGATGTAATGAATCACTCCAAGAGAATACCCCATGGCGATATCCTCACGAGCGGCTTTCACCGCAGTCACTAGGATTACCGGGAGATTTTTGAAACGATCGTTCGTTTTCACGAGGCGAACTAGCTCAAATCCACTCATCTCGGGCATTTTTACGTCAGAAATTAAAAGATCAACCTGGGTATGTAGAAGGATGCTTAGGGCACTCCTGCCGGAATTGGAAGTCAGGATTTGTTCGCCTGAATCTTTCAGCACTGCTTTCATGGTTTGCAAATTTCGCAGATCGTCATCGACTAAAAGAATGCTGATTTGCCCATTTGCAGACCGGGAAATTTCTACCATCGCATGTTCAAGTTGACGTTCCTGCAAGAAAAGGTCGATGAAAAATCGTAATTTAGCTCTTAGCTCGTCAGTTGAAAATGGTTTTGTTAGATAATCAACCGCTCCCAAGGCAAAACCCTTGTCGATGTCTGCTTTCGAGAGACAGGCAGCGGTCAGGAAAATGATTGGAGTTTTCTGATTCCTTTTCAAGCCTCGGATAAGGGCTGCGGTTTCAAAACCATCCAGAGTCGGCATGGAAACGTCGAGTAGAATCACTGCCACATCGATTTCTCTGAGAATTTCGAGAGCTGCTTGTCCCGAAAATGCAGTCTGAATCTCCATGGGCATATCCTCGAGCGCCGAAGTTAGCGCCAGAAGATTTTCCTTGCGGTCATCTACAAACAACACAACAGGTTTTTGATCGGTCATTTTTTCTCACTCTCTAAATTGTTTTTCCATAAAGGCGTGGCTTGGCACCTCATCAAGAACGCAACTACTTATTTTTGTGGAACAGCCAGGAGCGCATCATGGAAAGCAATTGGTTTGTGTTGACGGGCTTGGCAATGTAATCGGATGCGCCTGCTTCAATGCATTTTTCGCGATCACCTGTCATCGCTTTCGCAGTCAAGGCAAGGATCGGAAGATCCTTGAACTTTTCAATCCTGCGAATTTCCCTAATGGTGGCATATCCGTCCATGTCGGGCATCATGATATCCATGAGCACTAAATCGATTTTGGGGCTACACTTCACTATTTCGAGTGCCTCCTTGCCGCTTTCAGCGGAAACCAGCTTTATGCTGTGTTTTTCCAAAAAACCGGTTAAAGCAAAAATGTTGCGAACATCGTCATCTACGATCAAAACATTCTTGCCATCCAGGACAAGATCGGAAGCTAGGAGCCCGTCATTAATCAAAATCGTTCCGTCTTCTTTCCCAATTGTTTTTTGGTCTTCCGGAATGTGTTTCTCCGCTAGGGGGGAGCGACTTCCAGTCATGTGTCTATCATTATTCTTCGGTAAATAAAAGGAAAAGATACTTCCTTTGCCGACCTCACTGGCGACCTTGATTTCGCCTCCCAGCATTCGGACGATCTCACGGCTGATGGATAGGCCCAGACCGGTTCCTCCGTATTTTCTCGCGGTTGTTCCATCGGCCTGCTGAAATGCTTCAAAAATGAGTTGGTGCTTGTCGGCTGGAATACCAATTCCCGTGTCCGAAACTGAAAAGCAAACGACCTGGTCGGCTACGCGTAAAAGTCTGTTTTCCTTGTTCCATCCTTCGGTTGCCACATTCATTTTGAAAACGATGCTCCCTTTTTCGGTAAATTTGAAGGAGTTCGAAAGAAAGTTTTTGATGACTTGTTGAAGGCGTTTGAGGTCCGTATGGATGAATTGCGGCAGATTCGGTCCCATTTCGATCAGGTATTCAAGACCTTTTTTTTCCGCGACATGTCTGAAACTTTTTTCGGCAAAATCATGAATTTCATCGAAATAGACCTCTGAAGGCTCGACGGAAACAGTTCCTGATTCTATCTTGGACAGATCAAGAATTTCGTTGATAAGGGAAAGAAGGTCGTTGCCGCTTGCATTGATGGTTTCGGCATATTCGACTTGTTTTTGGGTCAGGTTCTTTTCCGAGTTTTCCATTAAGCTTTGGGAAAGGATCAAAAGGCTGTTAAGTGGAGTTCGCAATTCATGCGACATGCTGGCAAGGAACTCAGATTTGTATTTGGATGTGAGAGCCAACTGGGCCGCTTTATCCTCAAGGGCAAGCCGGGCTTGTTCGACTTCTTTGTTCTTTCCTTCGACCTCGGCGTTTTGGTCGACAAGGAGTCGGGCTTTTTCTCCGAGCTCTTCGTTGGTTTGCTGTAGTTTTTCCTGCTGGTACTTGAGCTCCTGCGACATCTTTTGAGATTGTTTAAGTAGTTCTTCCGTGCGCATATCGGCTTCTATCGTATTGAGAACGATTCCAAGGATTTCAGCCAACTGTTCGAGGAAATCCAATTGAGTTTGGGAAAACCGTTCGAATGACGCCAGCTCTATGACAGCTTTGACCTGGGCTTCGAAAAGCACCGGTAAAACCACGATGTTAAAAGGTTTTGCTTCCCCCAACCCCGAATGGATTTGAATGTAATCGTCGGGAACGTTGGTGATAAGGATTCGTTCCTTTTCGTAAGCACATTGTCCAACCAAACCTTCGCCAATGGCATACTCTACGACCAGATTTTTGCGTTCCCGAAAAGCAAACCCTGCGATCATCTTGAGTTTTGGACTGTCCTTGGAGGTTTCCATGGAAAAGAACAAACCATGCTTCGCGTTGACAACTTTACCCAATTCCGAAAGTAGCATTTTCGCCACAGTAGCCAGGTCCTTTTTCCCCTGAAGCATCCGGGTAAAGCTCCCAAGAGTTGTCTTGAGCCAATCTTGTTCGGTATTTTTCTGTGTCCTTTCACGCAAATTGCGAATCATTTCGTTAATGATGTCTTTTAATGTCGCGACTTCACCCTCAGCTTCCACCCGCACGGTACGGGTCAAATCGCCCTTAATGACTGCCTGTGTAACCTCTGAGATGGCGCGGACCTGCGAAGTAAGGTTTCCCGCAAGAAGATTCACATTATTGGTGAGATCCAACCAGGTTCCGGCTGCCCCGGGAACATTTGCCTGACCGCCTAATTTCCCTTCGACGCCGACTTCACGGGCAACTCCGGAAACTTGGTCTGCGAAAATCGCCAGGGTATCTGTCATGCTATTGATGGTCTCAGCAAGGGTGGCAATTTCCCCCTTGGCGTGAACGGTCAGTCGCTGTTTCAAGGCTCCGTGGGCGACTGCGGTAACCACTTTGGCGATTCCGCGAACCTGGTCAGTGAGGTTACTGGCCATCATATTGACGTTGTCGGTCAAATCTTTCCAAGTGCCGCCAACACCCCGAACCACTGCTTTTCCACCGAGTTTCCCGTCCAATCCGACTTCTTGTGACACTCTCGTGACTTCTGATGCCAAGGAATTCAACTGTTCGACCATTTTATTGACGGTCTCAGCGGATCTGAGAAAAGCACCTTGCAAAGGTCTTCCTTCGACTGCCATGGGCATTTTCTGCGAGAGGTCGCCACGCGCGGCGGCGCCTATAATCCGACCGATTTCCTTCATGGGAGTGGTAAGATCGCTTATGAGGATATTCACAGATTCGACCTGTTCCTCCCACCCCCCGGTTACTCCGGGAAGTTGAACCCTCAGTTCGAATTTTCCTTCTTTTCCGGCGGTTCGTCCAATTTTCTCCAATTCCCTGGTGATATTCTGGTTCAACTCCGCAATGCTGTTAAACGTGTCGGCGATTTTGCCGGAAAGACCGGTCCACGTTTCGGGAAGACGGACTGCAAAATTACCACGCTTTATTTCCAAAAGGGCGGACAGGACTAACTTCAGATCTAAATCCTCCCTCACGATAGTGGAATCTGTCATGGATAGATTCTCCTTCTCACTGTAAAATCTTTCTATTTTAACTGAATATAGCATATCAGCTGGAAAATTAGGAATCAATTTATTCAATTTTAACTGATCTTCCACGGTTGGAACATAAATGAAAGTAACTTCTAATAATGAAATGTAAGTCAGATAAGAATTTAATGTGTCACCCCCATTGTAGGCAGCGAAGGTTTTTAAAGTGGTTTTTAGGCAAACTCCATTGCCCTGGAATTGCCAACGCAAAATATTTTTGTGCCGCTCTTAAACGCTGATTGGAAGACGAATGCAGGGTGTTTTCTTAAATCTTGAAGCGGAACTTCAGTTGTAAAAACTTGTGCCAATGCCAATTGACCGGGTTTTTCATCGAGAATTATTGTTTTTTTTAAAAAGGAATTGTATGGTTGCGCTTGTTTGTGGTAGTTTAACCGGATAGTGTCCTTTCGAACATTAAGGAGAACTATTTTGCAAAAAGCGCATTGTTGCTTCCCTGACAGTAGGGCAATTTTGATACCCACGCATTTCGGGCATCGTAATCGGCTATACTTGCCAACTTGCGAAAAATTGTATTCCCGTGAGACGTTTCATCTGGAAAATAATTACCATTTTGGCTGCTTTGAAAAAATGCGATTCTTCCCTAAAATATGAGCAAGTTGGAAAAATTTTGTGGAAAATAATACGAATTCTGTGATGGAAAATTCCCCGAAATTGGTATTGGATTTTCAAAATATTTTGAAAACCATTTCCCATGCTATTTCCACCATGGTTCCAGATCGTGCATTAAATTTTCTTGTCGAAACAGCTCTAAAACTTTTTGATTGTAAGGGCGCTTTGCTTCTTACCCCTCATGATAAACTCAAGGAAATGGTTCCTCTTATCGAGAACCTTCCTTCGGATCGTGATAAAAACCTCTGGGAGAACGTGTTCCCATCCTCTTGCTACCAGGTTTGCAATAAAATTTTTCTTGAGGGACATACTTTCTCATTCGACCCCGAAGGAATAAAAGAACTTAAACCCGAGTTCTCAACAGAGATTGGGAATGCCCTTGCTTTGCCTGTAATTCTTTCAGGAAAAGCCATTGGACTTCTTTTTATTTTCCGCAGCCCGGATTCACAGCCCTTTTCTCCGGAAACGCAATCTTTTCTGGAGCTTCTTGCGCCTTTTATGGGTCCCATGATGGAAAATGTGCTTCTGCATAATGAAATGATTCATAAAAACTCGAGACTTTCTGCCCTTTATGAAATATCCCAAAGAACCGAATCATTGGTCGACCTTAGAGATGTCTACATCTCCCTGGAAGAAGTTATCCGATCCTTTATTAATTTTGACGCGTTAGGATTATACCTCCTTGATCACGACAACCAGACTCTGGAAATCAGGAATCATAAGTCTGTTTCACCTTTTCCTCCGAAAGTGAAACTTGGAGACCCTCCTTTGGGGCAGGCTGCCAAAGAGAAAAAACCATATTTGACTTTCACAGATAAATATAAATCAGTTCTTATCCTTCCTATGGAGGTCTCGGGAGCCTTAATCGGCGTGGTTGCAATTGGGTCACAGAAATCATATGCCTATCGCGACGAGGATATTATCGGCTTAAGGATTATTACCACCCAATTGGCCTCAATTGATGTTCTTTTCAAGGATCTCCTCAAATTACGCGGATTTACTCAACATATTCTTCAAAGCATGACCACTGGGGTTCTGATTTTCGATAATAACGGGAAAGTTAACTTTTCCAATCAGGTTTTTTCGCAAATTCTTGGAAACAAGCTATTAGAAGGAATCTCAATCGACAAGGATGGAGAAATTTTCCCCGAAACTCTTAAAAAGATGATTCTTGAGGTTCTGGAATCAAAGCTGGCAATAGAGAATGAGAAAATCAAAATAACCGAGGATTCAGGGTTCAAGATCCTTGAGGTGAATGCTTTTCCATTCAGGGATGAATCCGGAGTAATGCTGGGAACAGCTTTCTTCACCAAGGATATCACCCAAATCGTCAGGTTGGAAGAACAATTGAAGCGGGCTGACAGGCTATCTGCACTTGGGGTTTTAGCGGCTGGAATAGCCCATGAAATTCGCAATCCTCTTACAGGAATCAAGATGATTGTACAACTTTTGAACTCTGAAATTGGTACTGGTGATCCCAAGCATGAACCTCTAAAAATCATTCAGAATGAAATAGAACGTCTGGAGCGCATAATTGTTAATTTGCTTGACTTTGCTAAACCCAGCAAACCCCAGGCTTTTGAGTTTTCCTTAAGGGATATTTTGAATGGATGTCTGATGCTTTTGCAGAACCAAATGAGCAAGATGCGCATCCATCTGCAAACAGATTATCCCGACGAAATTCCAATTCTGATCGGAGATTCCAATCAACTTAAACAAGTATTTCTCAACATTCTGACTAACGCTATTCACGCCTCTCACCCCGGAGGAATTATTGCCATTAAAGTGGAGACAAGTTCAAATTGTGTTATAACCTCGATCCGTGATTCGGGCATTGGAATAAAAAGTGAGCTTTTGCGAGCTATTTTTGACCCCTTCGTAACCACGAAAGAGGATGGCACTGGATTGGGCTTGTCCGTTGCCTTAAGAATTGTTGAAGAACACAGTGGAAGAATTGAGGTTGAGAGCGCGCCAGCCCAGGGATCCACTTTTTCCGTCTTTCTTCCGCTAAATACCAAGGAAAATTAGCGTGGACACTTTTCAATCCAATTCGACGATAATTCTGGGAATCACCGGGCCCATAGGCTCAGGTAAAAGTTCAGTCGGAAAAATCCTTGAGGGACATGGCTGGACAAACCTCGAAGTTGACCAGATTGGCCATCAAATGCTTCTTATCCCCCGGATTTGTGCACAGTTAGCAGAACAATTTGGAGATCGAATTCTGAACGATTCAGGAGAAATCAAGCGCCATGAATTAGGAAGGCTTGCTTTCTCTTCACCTGCCATGCTTGAAAAATTGGATGCGATAATGCATCCACCGTTGCGGGCAGAAACCAGGAGGATTATTTCCAGTGAAAAAAGCCGGGGAACTCGTGGAATTGCTTTAAATGCGGCTCTTTTATTCAAAATTGGATTGGATGCTCTTTGTGATAAAATTGTTTATGTAAATGCTGATTCCGGAATCAGGCTTGAGAGATTGGTTACAATTCGGGGATTACCCTTTGACTCTGCCAAAGGCAGATTGACTTTTCAGGACCCCAGGCCAAATGAATCTCCAAAAATACTGTTTTGCGAGAACAATGGTAGCCCTGAAGATTTAAGAAATTGGGTCGAGGCTGTTCTTGTTTCACTTGTACACTAAGCAGTAAATACATATGTCCGAAAAAGTTAGAATTCTTGTCGCCGAAGATGATTTGACCACTCGGAAAATGGTCAAATCAATTTTAGAGTCACTTGGTAATTTTGTTGATGAAGCAAACGATGCTGATGAAGCGCGGCAAAAGATCTGTGAAGCGGAATTTGAAATTGTCATTAGCAATTGGATGATACCTGCAAATGCTGAAATCAAACCGAGTCAGAAATATCCTTTCATGATTCTACTGTCGGCTAAATCAGAAAATCATAGTCTTTGTAAGTGTTTGGAAGCCGGACTGAATGACTATATTGTCAAACCCTTCGAATCCAAGGAACTTGAAGTCAGAGTCAAACAAGTAATACGAATTATTTCCCTCGAAAAACGCTTGTCAGAACAAAGTCTTGATCTTGAGAAAGCAAGAGGTTTCGCTGAAAAAGCCAATAAACGGATAAAAAAGGATTTATTGGCTGCAGTTCGTATCCAGACTTCTTTGCTTCCTGTTTCATTGCCCCTTTTTCCGGATGTTTCTTTTGAATGGGTTTGCATGCCGCTTGACGAGTTAGCCGGCGATGGATTAAATGTCTTCAGCCTGGACGAAAACCATATTGGTTTCTACATATTGGATGTAACCGGGCATGGGGTTCCACCAGCTCTACTTTCTGTCCAGCTGAACAGAGTTCTTTCCCCGGTTTTTCCAAATGCCAACGTGCTTTATCGAAACGGCCGTATTCTTTCTCCGGGAGCAGTGCTAAGTGAGCTCTCGCGGCTTTTTCCAGTCGATTTGGACAATTTTCTCAGTTTTACAATGTTTTATGGAATTTTCAACCGTAAGACGCTTGAATTGAAATACTCAACAGGTGGACATCCCAGACCTGTTTTGCATAGAGCTGGCCAATCTCCATTTTTCCTTGAAGGATTCGGTTTTCCCATTGGATCATTTGAAGAAATTCCTTATAGGGAATTTACTTTTCAACTTCAGAAAAATGATCGCCTTTTCTTTTATACGGATGGTTTTTCTGAAGCTCGAAACGAGCAAAATCTGGGATTTGGAAAGACCTTGCTTTGTAAGTTGATTAATTCGATGACTTATCTTCCCCTTCGAAAGATTTTAGAAAAGCTTGTTGCCAGACATAATAAATGGCTAGCCTCCAAAAGACTTGGGGATGAAATGTCTATTTTGGCTATGGAACTGAAATGAGGTAAGAAAAAATGTCCAATATTGAACATGAGGAAAAAGCTCGGAGAAGTTTGAAGTTGGGTGTTTTGACCCTCTCTGATTCTCGTTCTCAAGACCAGGATGTTTCCGGAAAAATTATTTGTGAACTCCTGAAAGGGGAAGGCCATCTCATTTTAAGATATGACCTGATTAAAGAAGATCCAGTGTTGATAGAGAATACCCTCCGCTTTTTTATATCTGAAGATGTGGATGCGATCATTTCCAATGGTGGGACCGGTCTCACTTCCCGGGATGGAACTATAGAAGTTGCCCGAAAATTGTTACAGAAGGAATTGCCTGGCTTCGGAGAGCTATTTAGATTGGTTTCCTACAATCAGATTGGGCCGGCGGCAATGTTGAGTCGTGCAACAGCTGGCCTTGTCGATGGAAAGATCCTGATTTGCCTTCCGGGATCATCAAAAGGAGTTAAGTTGGCCATGAAAAGACTTGTACTGCCTCAACTTTGTCACATGGTCTGGGAAGCGGGAAGATAATACCAAGTAAGGATTTCAAAAAGAATTTTTCATCTTTGAAATGCTTACTTGGTATAAAAGAATTAGTTAAGCAATCAATGCCTGAACGTCATGTAGTGGGTTACACCGTGAACGAAGGTAGGCCGATAATAAATTCCGTTGAATAAGTACGCCAATAACCCATTGATGGATGATTTCACTGATCCGGGGGGGAGCTCGGGGACATTAGCTCCCATCGGTGGAGCAACAATAGTGAATCCTTCATCTGTTGGCAGGTAAAATGTGCCGCCAACATAGTAATAGACGGTGTTTCCTACAATGACTTCCGTCGCGCCGTCTGGCAATTGCGGGATATAAATGCCAACGGGTGGGTAAATTTCCTGATAGTCATTACCAAACTGTTCGTAGTAAATTCCGTCGTCGTAAAAGTAGGGCCTCCCTCTCATCTCCAAACGTCGGAACCCAGGTCGAAGAGCTCCCACTCGTCTTCCAGGAACAAATCCGTGCCAGGATCGTGAGTAACCTAGGTCTGCTTCGACATCGTGGTGCACTAACACAGGATGCTGTACCTCAACGCTACGATGTACATTGATAGGCCGTTGAGTTACATGTGAGTCTAAGTGTCGTATGGTTCCATGATTGGTGCGGTCAACCACGACGCGGCTTCGGCCACTAGAAGTGACGCGGTTCTGGGCACTGAAAGCACGTGATACTTCAACTCTTTGTGCCGCTCCGCCCCTCTGTTGGTGTTCTTGATAGGGATTTTGGGCTGAAATAGGTGGGATAGCCACTAGGATTGCCAAAAGAAATGATCCGATGTTTCTGAAGGAAGTAATATTTTGAAATTTCATTTTCATTTTCCCTCACATTTGTCATTTTTGTTTTCGTTCTTGATCTCGGCTACATCTATTTTCGCTGCTCCAATCGGTGGTTCGCAGATGAACACGAAATCCGGAAGTTTGGTTTGAAAATCCCAGTGTGATAGGATGGCTGTGTATTCCGGAGAGCCTTCCTCATCTTTGTAAGTGATGACGATTTTTCGCGGAACTGGCATGGCTCCGTCCTCGATCCAAACCTGCCAGTCGACAGCTCCTTGTGAAAAGGCAAGGTGTTCGCAAGGAACGCCAAGAACTGTTACCGGTCCGATGTCTATTCCGGAAGTGGCGTTGCGAATCGTGTTCTGATAGGAATCGCTGGCAATAAGATCCTCAAGCGGTATTACAATTCCGAATCGCTCGCTGGCAACGTCGAGTGCTTCCTCCAGAGAAGCTGGCGCAGGAATGCTCCCATATAAATTTTGGACTCGGTCAAGTAGTGTGACTGATGTACCGTCATAATACAGTCCCCGATTGCGACGTGAAGAGCGAACCTCAGAGTGGAATCGATTGGGTCTGCGCACCTGTAAATCTACCACTCTTCCCGCTTGAACTTGTTGTCCCGAATGCAGTTGTACATCCTGCCAGATTTCCGCATTTACCGAAAAAAACTGCGCCTGCGCCAGGAAATCACCCATACGTTTTAGTAAAGCATCAGCATGTGGGTCAATGGTAGGTTTTACATCCTCTGCCGATACGATAATCGTCATCAAACCAAAAAAGACGATGACTGCGAAAGCAAGGCGTATCCTACTAAAAATGAAGTTACCCATTCCGGGGGGGCCTTTCATCTCGATCTTGGATTGTTGACTCGTCTGAGTTTTTTTTTGTGGAACTCTTACGAGATCTGTGTTTTCTTTGAACATGGAAATTCTCCTTTGGGTAATTTTTTTTCTTGATGAACCGGCTTGCATGAGCATATCGTTGCTCACTACGAAAGTCCTCTTCCTCATTTTCCTCCTATCTGAATTTTAATCTAGCCAAAGACCATTTCCTTGGCAATAGTTACTTGTCACTACTAAAAATTGCCGCACATCAGTCTGTTGCACATTTTGGGAAACTAGCTTTTTGGACGGCATTTCGCGCCAGGGTAAAAAAGTGCGAAACTCCACTGAGATAAAGTAACCGTTCACTTCCCCCATTAATTGCAGAATATTATCTTCCGAAGCCATTTCCCTGGACATGTAAATTAAGCTATTACTATTTGCTAAAATGGGGTATTACGCCATTTTAAGGGTTTTATAGAAAATTTGACTAACCGTTTTTTTGACTTTTTTAAAGGACTTTTTCGTTTATTTATTATAATTACAGACCTTAGTGAACGCTTACGAAATAAAGTGGTTGTTTATTATTTTTCTACGTAAAGAGAGCATTTTACCCTTTCTCGGAAAAAAAGTTCGGCTGATGCCACTATTCGCGGGCCAGTGCTTCTATAGGATCAAGATGGGCAGCTTTTCTAGCTGGAAGATAACCGGACAGGATCCCAGTGAGAAAAGCACAGGCAAATGCGATAACAATTGGCCCAATCGTGAAAATCATACGCAGCCCAAAAAGCGTGGATACAGCGATACCCCCCCCGACACCAACCAGTACCCCTGCAATGCCCCCGATGAAGCAAACCATTACCGCTTCGGTGAGGAACTGCAACATGACATCGGTGCCACGAGCTCCAATTGCCATGCGGATGCCGATTTCACGGGTTCGTTCAGTAACCGAAACTAACATGATGTTCATTACACCGATGCCGCCAACTATCAGGGAGATGATTGCGATCGTTGCCAGCAGATATGTCAGCGTATTCTGTGTTTCATTGGCCATTTCGATGGCGTCAGCCTGGTTCCGAATGTTAAAGTCCACCTTACGGTGGCGGTGGATAAACAGGGCGCGGAGGTTTGCTGCTACAGTATCCATGTCTGCTTCCGGCTTCACTCTCACTACGAAACGCTTAAAGAAACGCTGTCCAAATATTCGGGCACCAGCTGTTGTGTAAGGCATCCAGACGGAGTTATCCAGATCGTCACCTCGCGCTGTCGTTCCTTTGCTGCTCAAAACGCCAACTACAAGAAAAGGAGCATTCCCAATGATTATGTATTCCCCCAGCCCTGTTTCTCTGCCGGAAAACAGCGTTTTCATAATAGTCTGGCCAATTACCACCACCTGGGCCTGACGCTTCACATGTTCAGCCGAGAAAAACGTGCCTAATTCCGCTGGCCAGTCGTGCACCCGAGGAAACTCTTCCCCAGTTCCAACCGTGGTTACCAGTAAGTCCTGGTTGTCGAAGCGCAGGAGAGTAGAGCCCTCCGTTTCCGGAATTGCCATTTCCACGCCTGGGATGCTGATAATTGAGGGGATATCTTCGGGGAGGAAAGTAGTTATCAATTCGCCGGAAGAACGGACAGCAGGCACTCCCCGCTCAACTGTCAGAAGGTTGGTGCCCATGGCCTGCATCCGTTCATCTACCGCTGCCTTGGCACCGTTGCCAGCTGCCATCATAGCGACGACTGAAGCGACGCCGATGATAATGCCCAGCATGGTTAACCCGGCACGCAAGCGGTTATTCATCAAAGAACGCACTGCAATCTTAAGGGCTTCTCCAAGCGCAGGTATGCTCGGTTTAACGTCCTCTCCCGATTTTTCTTTCCCTTGTGAGGTAGCCGTTCCTGCTTTCTGTTGTTCGTCTGATGTAATGCAACCATCCACGATGCGAACAAGGCGGTGTGCATACGCTGCGATATTGCTGTCGTGTGTTACGAGGATTATGGTGTGTCCCTGTTGATGCAGTTTCTCCAGGATGGCCATGACCTCTTTTCCCCCACTGCTATCCAGGGCTCCGGTGGGTTCATCTGCAAGGATCACCAATCCATTGTTCATGAGGGCCCGAGCGATGCTGACACGCTGTTGCTGACCACCGGATAATTCGTTGGGGTGGTGGTGCAGTCGCTCGCCTAATCCTAGTTCTTGTAACAATTCGCTAGCTCGGTTTGTTCGCACTGATTTAGGTATGCCTGCGTAAATAGCAGGGGCTTCAGCATTTTCAACTGCACTCAGATCGGACATCAAATTGTAGCGCTGGAAAATAAATCCAAAAGTATCGCGTCGCAATTGCGCCAATCCATCGCTGTCGAGAGTTGCCACCTCGCGGCCTAGGACGCGATAAGAACCGATCGAGGGTTTGTCCAGACAACCGATGATATTCATGAGAGTTGACTTGCCGGAACCGGACGCCCCCATGATAGCGACAAATTCACCACTATTTATTTCCAGGCTTATTTCCCTCAGAACAGTCAGAGGTTCACTTCCTGCTGTGTAGGTGCGGCCGATGGCGCTCAATTGGAGAAAGGGTGGTGTCATCAGTGTCCCTTAGTCGCGCTAAACACACTTTGCGTGTTGGTCTTGGTTTTGGCCTCCCGTAGTATGATTTGTTCTTTTTCTTTGAGACCATTTGTAACTTCGGCCATGAGCTCGCTCTTTATGCCAATTTTAATAGTTCGCGATGCCGAACTACCATCGGGTTGCAGAAGGCGCACTGTTATTTCTGCCCCTTCATCGGCGTTTCCTACAACTGAAGTGGGTATGACCAGAGCGTTTTTCGTTTTGGCAAGCACTATGAAAACTTGTGCAGTCATCTGAATTTTCAACTTTTGTTCCGTATTGGGAATATCGAACAACACATCATAAAAGACAACATTATTGATTAGTTCCGGGGTTGGAAGAATTTGTCGGATTTTTCCGTCCCACCGCACATCGGACTGGCCGAGTACAGTGAAATAAACGTCTTGCCCGGGCTTTACAAGTCCGATGTCTGCTTCTGAGACCTGGGCACAAACCGTCATGGTTGCCAAGTCGGCAATACGGAGAATGGTCGGTGCCTGTTGCTTGTCGTTAAGCGTTTGCCCTTCGAGCAGATTAATGGACACTACTTCACCAGCAATCGGAGCTGTGATTTTGGTGTAGCCCAACGCGGCTTTGGCTGTGTCAACAGCCGCCTCAGCCTGTTTGATCTGTGCGGAGATTACTTTGACGTCGGCGACAGCCACAGCGTTTATGGAGTGTGTTATATCTTTATCCTGGATGGCAATAAGGTTCTTTTTTACCAGGTCCTCGTTGCGATCCCCCTGAGTTTGGGCTAGTACAAGTTGCGCCAGTTTTCCCTCCCGCTGGGCAATCAAACCTTCAAGTGCCGCTTCCGCAGCCACTAGAGCCGTGGTTGCGAGAATTGGGTCGATTTCCGCGAGCAATTGTCCCAGGGTCACCTGATCACCGCATTGGACTTTCAAGGATTTGAGCTGGCCAGAAGTTTGGGCACCAACATCAACATATTTGATAGGTTGCAGGACGCCTCTTGCGATGACAGTGCTTTCCACATCACCACGTTGAACAGCTACGGTAATATAGTTCACTTTGGCGTTGCTACTCGTTTGGATATACAAGAAGGTGCCAATGCCAAGAATGCCGAGAAAAACTCCAATTTTTAATAGACGGGGAAGAATATTAATACTCTCCATAATTTAGATTTTTCAAAATCAGGTCATTCGGCCAGTTGAGTTTTTTTTGAAATTCACTATTTCCCAAAATTTAGTATGCCGAATTTCAAATAAGGAGCCAAATTAACAAATTCATAAGCCCCTCGGATCACTTCGACTCCGTTCAGTGACCAGCTTCTACCCCCCAGCTACCGGATCCCACACGATTTTTTGATTCCTTTATTAAGATTTGTGATATTTAGTGGCCTATGTTTTCGATTTTTACTTTGAATAATTCAGCATTGTCTGAATAATCGATGGGCACTTCAACAATGACTGGACCTTTCAGGTTCAATGCTTCGGATAAAATAGGGGTAAATTCATCGCTGTGGTTGATCTTGAAACCTTTTGCACCAAAGCTCTCAGCATATTTTACGATATCTACATAACCGAATTGAACCGCGCTTTCACGATTATATTTCATCTTTTGCTGTTCCAGAACCATATTGTAGGCCCCATCGCACCACACAAAATGCACCAAGTCCATTTTTTCTCGTACGGCGGTTTCCAGCTCCATGGCTGAAAAAAGAAAGCCTCCGTCACCTGAAATTGAAACTACTTTTTTTCCTGGCCTAGCCAGAGTGCAGGCCATAGCCCAGGGAAGCGCAACTCCCAGAGTTTGCTGGCCATTGCTGAACAACAAATGGCGAGGGCTGAAAGATTCGAAGAAACGTGCCAGCCATATGTAGTGTGAGCCAACGTCACTGATGACAGTGACATTATCATTGATCGATTTGCGAAGATCATATATAAAACGCAACGGATGCATTACTCGCCCGCTGTAAAGGGCACCACTTTCCAGCTTTAATTTAAGTTGTTGATGAAGATCATTGACAAGGGGGAGGTCAAACAACTTCGTGCGTTTTCTAAGTTTTGGCATAAGCGATAGGATATTATTGGCAATATCACCGGTTAATTCCAGGTTAGGTAAATAGGCGGTATGAATATTTGCCTTGTGATAATCGATATGAACAATTTTTTTTGTTCTATTTGGATTCCATACGCTGGGTTCATATTCGACGCCATCATATCCGATGGCTATTACCACATCGGCAGCATCAAGCAAAGTGTCAGCAGGTTGGTTTTTAAACAACCCTACGCGTCCCATAAACCCGTCCATTAGGTTCCTGGAGACGGCACCGGCAGCTTGATAGGTTTCTACAGTAGCAATAGGGGTTTCTTCTAATAGCATGCACAGCGCAGCAGAATTCTCAGGTCGACTGGCTTCCAAACCGAGTAACATCACTGGCAGACGAGCATCGTTTATGTATTGTGCGGCGCATCCCAAAACGGTATCTGGTGCTACGCTCCAGGTCGTGGGTGGAACTGGTGCATTGGCTTCTATATTAGTCATCTCCATCAGGATATCCTGAGGTAAACTGATAAATACCGCACCACACCTAGGCCTCGTTGCAATTCGAAAAGCGTTTTCAACAATTTCAGGGACATTTTCTGCCATAATTACTTCCATCCCTAATTTGGTTACTGCTTCCATTAATTTGAGGTTATCCACGTTTTGATGGGTATCCCGGAGTTTGGTGCTTCGGGAAACACTGCCCCCCAGGGCAATAACAGGATCACCTTCCGTCGTTGCGGTTAATAGACCTGTAGCCAGGTTGGATACTCCAGGCCCTGAGGTCACCAGCACGACACCGGGTTCTCCTGTCAGACGTCCGTAAGCCCCTGCCATAAACGCTGCATTTTGTTCGTGACGACAAACAATGACTTTGATGGAAGAGTCTAGCAGAGCATCAAACACTCCATCAATCTTAGCGCCGGGAATGCCAAAAATATAGTTTACTCCGTGTTTTTCAAGACACTCAACAAGCAATTGAGCTGCTTTTTGGGGTTTTCCCATTTCAAATCTCCTTTTTCTTTCACCTATTCATTTTGGTAATTAACCAGGCAGCTTATTGTGTAAATATCTGCTTGAAGATAACTGAAATTTGTTCCGTCTGCTAAGAGGTGTAATGCCCCATCAACCAGATCCGGACTGATATCTTCAATCTTGCGTATCGGTTGGTTTAGAGTGAGCACATGAGCATGATTGCTAAGAATCGCGCCGGAATCAAAAGGGTTTTTATAGAGAACCACCTCAAGTTGTTTGTTTATCTCGCTCAGGTCTGAATCGTTATAGTTGGTTAGCGCGCCTGTCACAAAAACTGTCACATTGTTTTTTTTTATTTCCGGGTTGGGGAAATATTCTTCCTTATGATCAAAAATGGTTTTCCCATCGATAGGTGGTTTTCCAATTGCTGTGGCATGGAAATTGGCACATTCACCAATTCCCGCAAAGGCAACCGGTTTTTTTATTTTTTCATAGAGTTCTGTATATAAATCCATAAGAGTTAGTGTGGATTCATTGCTCTTGAAAGTGGCTTTATGGGTTGGCTCAACTCCATGGGGAAAAATAAACAACCCACCGGTTAAAAACTCTCTGCCATGGATCACGTTATTGTATTCAGGTGAAGTTTTATCCGATGAAGTGGAATAACAGGTTCCATTGACGAGAAGTGCCTCACCAAGTGAATATTTGTCCATTGTGGAAGCCAATTCGAAACCGTATAAGTAGTCTTTCGCAAAAAATGTGTTATTTGAGAGTGTTTTAGGTAAATATGCTGCAAGGACATCCCTTACGGATCCGATAAATCCAAGTTTTACCGGGCCATTCCCCGTTGATTCAATTTTCAACTTGGAAAATTGGCTCATCAGTGAATGCCCATGTTCTTGATTACTACCTTCAAGGTTTTCTTCTTTGCAGCATTCGCGAAAGTGTCAGATGCTTTTATTATTTCAGGTAGAATGTGCAAGCCCGTTTCACAAATTGTGTCTGTTGTGATCTGAAGAACAGCATCAGTAGAATTTATGATTGTGGGTTTGGGCTTGCCCTTCAACGTTAGGAAATTCGGCCTCTTATAGACAAGGACTTTCATAGTGATTGTTTTGCTTCCATCATCAGCCGATTTGGCCATTCTTTCTCCTAATTTTTCAGATGCTTTCTGAGAACCCGAAAAAGTCGAAAGTCAAATTCATTCTTTCCAATAAAATCAGAAATATGTTCTCCCAGAAATCTTTTCTGAAAATTTTCGGTGTCAAACACAGACACGACGATGATTTTTGAATTTGGTGATACCTTTTTTACGAGCTTGGAGGCTTTTATTCCGTTCATTTTTGGAAGCCGAAGTTCCAAAAGAACAATTTCGGGTTGTTCTTTCAAGGCTTTCTGAACTCCTGCTCTCTCTGAGTTAGCTTCTAAAACCCAAAGATCCAACTTTTGCCATTCCAGAAATATTCTTAAGGTTCTCCTGAATCCATCATGATCGTCAACAATGAGAATTTTATTCTTCCGCGTCATGACCAATTATTGCCAATTTTTAGCGGAATTGAAATCCTCTGAAACCACGAAAAAAATGGTGATTATAAACTATCTTTTTAGAGTAACCCTTTTTCGATCGCGTATTTGACTAATGAAGCGGTATTTTTTGTGGCTAATTTTTCCAGAAGATGAGCGCGATGATTTTCGACGGTATGAATGCTGATCATTAAATCAGCGGCAATGTTTTTGTTGGTTAATCCCCTGGCAATCAAACCTAATACTTGTTTCTCTCTTTTCGTTAAAATCTCAATTGACGGAGATTTTTCATTCTCTATATTATGAACCTGACGTTCAGCTAGCAATGTGGTGACAGACGGAGAAACATACATTTTTCCTCTGAGGATTCTTTCAATTGCTCGAATAAGCTCTTCACCCGTGTCGTCTTTAGCCAGGTAGCCTGATGCGCCAAGGGATTTTGCATGCCCAAAATGTGCGCAATCATTTAACATTGATACAATGAGGACTTTGATTGCGGGGTATTTGCTCTTCAATTCCTTAAGAGCTGTTAAGCCATCCATTTCAGGCATTGCTACATCTACTATTGCCAAGTCACATTCAACAGTTTTTAACAACTCGAGTAATTCCATTCCATTGTTGACCTCGCCGACAATCTTCAGTCCGGAATTTTTACTCAACAGGCTTTTCATACCTTCCCGAAAAATACTGTGGTCATCGGCTAAGATGATTCTGCATTCCATGTTTGTTTTCTCCCCTCTTTGACCGGCATTGCAATTTTAATTGTAGTTCCTTTTCCTTCTTGAGACTCTATGTTCAATGATCCGTGAAGGAGCACAGCTTGCTCTTTCATGAGATCCAGGCCTAACCCCCTTGATCGGGGGGTTTTAGTAGAGGTAAAACCAGTGCCGTTATCGCTTATCTCCAGGGAAAACATCGAATTGCGGCAGATGGCTTTTATCCTTACATCAGTGGCTTTGGCATGTTTGAAAATGTTATTCAAGGCTTCCTGGACAATTCGATAAATTATTATATCCTTGGCCTCAAAATTTGCTTCGCCCATGTTTTTGTGAAAGAAATGAATCTTCAGGTTTTTATCGAATTTCATGGATTCAACCAACTTTTTTATGGCTTCCACCAACCCGATATATTTCAAACTAGGGGGAGCTAACTCATGGGATAAATCTCTGGCTTTCTCAATAATATGATTCAGTTGATTCTTTACTTGTTCAAAGAATATTTTCATCTGAATATTGCTTTTAATAAAATCGGAAGCCGACATACAAACAAACATCTTTAATGCCATTAAGGATTGGCCAAAATCCGAATGGATTTCCTGGGAAATGCGCCTGCGTTCTTCTTCTTGCGCCAGGATGATGCGTTGGGGCAATTCTTTTATGGAAGCCAACCATCGGTTATATTCGGTAATATCATTTTCAGTGGTCGCAAGGGCCACAATTTTATCGTTTTGGATTAATCTAGTGACTGTTAACCGAATATCCACAATGCATCCATCTTTTGCAACCCGTCTTGTTTCGAAAGGTTGTATCAAAACTCCGGCTTTTGTATCGTCCAACAGGGTATGGGTTTCCGCTTCCAGTTGTTGAGGAACCATGTCAAAAACCGACATTTTCAGCGCTTCAGATGCCGTATACCCGTATGTCTTTTCTGCCATCTTGTTCCAGGCTTTAATGTTCCCATTTAAATCCAGGATGGTAACTGCGGAATGGGAATCTTCAACGATGGTAACCAAGTTTCTTTGAGTTTGCCCACCGCCATTGATAGAAAATAAACCTTCAACGAAGGCATATTCCAAATGTTCCTGCAGTATTGAGACATCTTGAACGGGAAGATTTTGGGTTCCACTGAAAAACAGTTTCCCAGGGATTTCAAAATTTTCCTTTTTCTTCGCAGGTTTTTTTCTTCGCTTTGTCTCAGATAACCAATATCCGCCGACTCTGGCACCACTCGTCAGGGCTAAGTGATTGGCTGCAAGAATTTTCCGATTTTCATCGATTAGCATTGCCGGATGGGGAAGTAAATTCAAAAGCAATTGATTTTGTTGTGCAGTCTCCTTGAGGGCATCGGTGGCTTGTTTTTTTTCATGGATGTCAACGACCGATGTTCGAATAAGTTTGATGTTTTTTTGGCTGTCAAAAATGGGTTTACTCTCAAGATGAACATAGAACGGATTACCATTCTTTTTTTGGAGTTGCAATTCGCAGCTTTGCTGGGTGCCCCTTTTAATCACACTTCTACGGTGCGAGTAAAACGTATCCTGGGACTCGGGGGTTATAAAGCTGGAAAGAGGATTTTGTACGAGCATTTGTTTTTCAATTCCAAGAAGATGTGCAGCTGTGACATTAGCTTCAAGGATTTGTCCCTCTTCAGAGAGGGTAAAATATCCTACTGGAGCCTGGTCAAACAGGTCAAAGTATTTGGCTTTTGATTTTTCAAGCTCTTCCTGGGCCCGACAAAGCTCCTCATTTTGAATTTCAAGTTCGATTTGGTGAACTTTCAATTCATGCAGAAGTTTTTTTGTTTCTTCCCTTGGATAGGAACTAGTGATACCAAATTTTCTAGTCAAACAGTTTTCCGCCCGGTCTAGGAGCAAATTGCCCATTATCGGGATTTCTTCTCTCTTTCTCATAATTCACCTCTCAATTAACTTTTTTTTTATTTTACTTTTTTAGTTAATTTTTATTTGATATTTATCTTTAATTATTATCGTTCTTTTGCTCAACTCCTTTCTCTTTATCCTAGTTTAAGAAAAAATAAATCACACATTTCACAATTATATATTAGCTTATATTAAAAAAATTGGCAACAACAAGAAGCATTCAATAATACAGCTAACTCACTGACTGCTGCGTGCTCCTGGTTAGACCTTGTAAGGGTAATATTACTAGAAAAAAAGACACAGTAGCAGCAAATTTAAATAAAAAGTTCCCTAAAAAGACGCTTGGCTGAGAGACTTAAAGTTTAGTGAGAAAACTTTCATTTTGCAACGCTTTCAGCATGTACCACGACTCTCGGACAAACATTATCTGGCACATGCTAGAGAGATAAAAAAAAATGAATTTTCTGATTGAGCTGATAAATGATACCTTCCTTTCAAATTAATGTTTTAAGGCCATAAGAAAATAAGGAGAAAAATGGCGATCAGGTTGTTGTTGCTGATGTTCGTATCTCAACTTTGTGTTCCTTACGGTCGTTGACAAGAGGGATTGTTTTCTCTTGTTGGTCTAACCCATCTACTTCAATTTGCATATCGCTGCCAGAATCATGGATTTGTCTTATAGTGATGTGATAGAAGGTCTCTCGATATCGGTAGTGAATCTTGACTGTTTCCCAACCTTTTACAGGGAGGCACGGTGAAATCTTAAGTTTGTCTACATCCAGCTTTAGGCCAAAGAGTGATTCTACAATCAAACGGTACATCCATGCAGCAGAACCTGTATACCACGTCCAGCCGCCGCGACCTATATGAGGAGGCAACCCGTAGACATCTGCAGCGACGACATAGGGTTCGACTTTATAAATATTGGCTTCTTCTATGGACTTGGCATGATTTATTGGATTGATCATGGCGAGTAGTTTCCATGCGCGAGAGCGGTCGCCTAATGCAGCGAACGCCATGGTTGCCCAGATTGCTCCATGAGTATACTGCCCGCCGTTCTCTCTTACTCCCGGAACATATCCTTTTATGTAACCTGGATTTAACTCTGATTTGTCCAGAGGCGGATAAAGAAGCCGGACAAGTGAGTGTTCCCTGTCAATAAGTTGTTTATCCAAGGCTTCCATCGCCGCTTGTGATCGTTTTGCACTTCCAGCACCGGAAAGAACGGACCAGCTTTGAGCAATGGAATCAATAGAGCATTCCGGGTTGCTTGCCGATCCAAGCGGAGTTCCATCGTCGAAGTATGCGCGACGATACCACTCGCCGTCCCAGCCATTCTTTTCGATATTTTCACGCAGTGTGTTTGCCTCCTGAAGGCAGCGTTCGGCAAAGGGTAAATCGAGAGCCTTGCGAGCAACCTCACTGAACTGCTTAAGCACATCATAAAGGAAAAATGCTAGCCAAACGCTTTCCCCCTTTCCGTGTTCTCCCACGAGATTCATTCCATCATTCCAATCGCCGGAACCGATAAGCGGCAGACCATGCTCACCGAAATTCAGGCCTTTGACAATTGCCCGGACGCAGTGATCATACAAACTTGCCACGACTACTGAGTTAGTCGGCAGGTCAAAATAGGAGTCCTCGTCGCCGTTTACCGGACGGCCTTCCAGGAAGTTTAAGGATTCCCTTAACACACCCGTATCTCCGGTGCTCAGCACGTAACGACAGGTTGCCAGAACCAACCAGAGAAAATCGTCCGAACAATGTGTGCGTACACCCCTGCCGAAAGGAGGATGCCACCAATGCTGAACATCTCCCTCTTTAAACTGGCGGGTTGCGCAAAGGAGAATGTGTTTGCGTACGAGGAGCGGCTGGGTGTGAATGAGTGCCATTGCATCCTGTAACTGATCGCGGAAACCAAATGCCCCTCCTGATTGATAATAACCGCTTCGTGCCCAGAATCGGCAGGCAAGAGTCTGGTATAAAAGCCAGCCATTAGCCATGATGTTCACTGCTATATCGGGTGTTTCCACTTGTACTGCGCCGTGTGTGGTTTTCCAATATTGCCAAATCATTTCAAGTTCATTTCGTGCGGCTGTAGAACCTCGGAAGCGAAAAACCAAGTTTACTGCATCATCCTGATCTCTTCCTGTGCCAAGTCTGAATACGATCTCACGTTCCTGGCCTTCTGCCAGATCGAATTGAACCTGTATCGCGCCACAGGGATCAAGTGCTGCTCCGACTTTGTTGGAAAGCTTGATTCGCTTAAGAGCAGCCGGATTCCGGAGCGTTCCGTTGCGCCCGATAAACTCAGTTCGATCGCCGCTCACTGTTCGAGTCGAATCATCCACATCGAAAAAGGCGGTTCGGTTGGAAAACTCAGGGTTGTAAGAGTTCACTGCAAACAACGCGCCGCTGGTTGGGTTGATCTTGGTAATCACATGCATGGCACATTTTGGTCGCTGCTCTCCGAGCACCCATTCAACATAGCCAGTAACAGAAAGCCGGCGGCTTCGCCCCGACTCATTTCGGACTTTGAGAACGGTGAACTTGACTGGTGCCTCCAGTGAAACGTAAGTCCAGGTTTCTGAGCGGATGCCGCGTTCCATATGTTCGAAGACGCTGTAGCCAAACCCATGACGGGTGACGTAAGGCATTTCTCCTTGACAGGGTAACGGCATTGGCGACCACAAATGGCCGCGTTCCTCATCACGAAGGTAAAAAGCTTCACCGCTTGAATTGCCTACCGGATCGTTGTTCCATGGACTGAGGCGGAACTCGTGCGCATTTTCGCTCCATGTGTAGGCTATACCGCTTTCCGAGATGATGGTCCCAAAGTTCGGATTCGCCAGCACGTTCACCCATGGCGCAGGTGTTACCTGATCTTTAGCTGTTGTAATGACATATTCTTTTCCGTCAGGAGTAAACCCTCCGATCCCATTGAAAAAGTTCAGATCATGACGAGGCAATGCAACAACCGCTTTTGATTCGGGAAAGTGCGACCGTGTGGGATTAAGTTGTGGTAAAGTCACTTCGGCTGCGGTTCGTCTCGAGAGTTGCTCCGCCAACCCGCCTCGACTGTCTATGATGATAGCGCGGGAAACAGATTGAAAAAGAATTCTGTCTTCGTTTGATATTTGCTCTGCGAGCCTTACAAAGATTCCTCCCGGGCGACCAGTCACGTTGACTTCAATCCCTGCCGCAATGAGCCCCATGATTTGGTCTTGCAAAAGTTGACGGTAACCGGCGTGATCTTCGTTCCAGATAACCAAATCAATCACTAACCCTTTTA
The DNA here is from genome assembly GCA_015233565.1 of Candidatus Rifleibacteriota bacterium. Classification (GTDB taxonomy): domain Bacteria; phylum Muiribacteriota; class Ozemobacteria; order Ozemobacterales; family Ozemobacteraceae; genus JADFXM01. The sequence goes on along the minus strand of JADFXM010000009.1, from coordinate 119,502 downwards.
AACGCCAGTATGCGTGAGCCTGAACGAGTTGACGAACAAGCTTGATATTGGATGGATCTTTGATCTGAAGTAACACAATGGGCAAATCTCCTGAAATGGAGTAACCCCAGAGGCCTGATTGTCCACGATTATTCTTAATAAGGATGCCAGGGTCAGCACGAAACGCTGCATTTGCATAGATAACGGAACCAGCCAGACGTCCGTAGAGTTGTGCGTCGGCTTCGGTGATATTAAGCTGTTGCAGAATTGCCTGACTGTGTGTCCAGGCCAAATCAAAAACGCGGTCAGCAAGACGCCGATCTTTATATTTTTCTATAAGATTTAAGGCAACATCCCTTGTTTCGGCAAGGCCGCAGACCATGTCTATTGTGGCGTTTTTTCCCGGTTCAAGGATGACCCGGTAGCGAATCGCTACAATCGGGTCAAGCACAGAACCGTCGGTTCCCGACAGTGGAGCCGTACTCTTCATTGCTTGTGGGAGAGAAAGAGTGTTTCCACGACCAATGAACCGCATGCGATCAGTTTCATAAGAAACTTCTCCGGTTTTTGCCCTATGTACTGCCATCAGATGAAACATCCATGGCACTGGCTCGCCCTTGGATCGCGGTCTGCGGGAGCAGAGAATCGCCTGACGTTTGTGCAAAATTTCGCTTTGAACAAAGAGTTTGCTGAAAGCTGGATGTGCCTCATCAGCTGCAGGTGGTGTTAAAACAACTTCGGCATAGCTCGTCATTTCAATTACTCTTCTTCGACGAGAACGGTTTGTGATAGTAATTCGACGTAGCTCTATATCATCTTCCGGTGACACTGCGATTTCGGTATGCATGTCTATATCATTTTCGCAGCGGCGGAACTCTGCACGGCCTTCGGAAAAAATTACCTCATAGATTTTTGGTTGCTTCAAAGTCGGTTGATAAGTATTTGACCAGAATTCGCCGCTTTCAATATCGCGAAGATAGCAGAAAGTTCCCCAGTTATCGGTGGTAGTGTCTTCTCGCCATCGGGTAACGGCGATGTCTTTCCAGCGGCTGTAACCGCCTCCTGAGTTTGTTACCATAACATGGTATCGGTGATTTGATAACAACTGAACTTCGGGGATCGGTGTGTCTGGGCCGCTGAAAGTGCGCACTGGAGCTTCCAGGCCGGTGGGAGTCGTGTGTAAATCTGAAAGTTCTGTGGTGTGCGAAAAGAAAGTTGTGGCTTTGGGAATACGCTCCTGAAGCAAAAGTGCAGTTGCCTGGAAAATTGGATCAGACTCAAATCGCTGCTGCATTGGGCAATCCAAAAGAATATAAGCAAGAGCCAGAAGACTCATGCCTTGGTGATGCCCCATAAAGGAGCGGACCACTGCGCCCGATTGCCCGTGCGTTTGACGTGAAGGAGAGTAGTCTATGGCTTCAAAAAAACCGTATCTTCCAGCAAAACCCAGTCCGAAAAGTCGCTGAAGATTCAAACATGCTGGTTTAGGGGCAACCATCAGCGCCAGCGCGGAGGCGTAAGGTGCAATGACAAGTTCTTCAGCTAATCCGCGTTTGAGACCCAGACTGGGTATCCCAAATGCGCGATATTGGTAGTTAAGATGAACGTCGACCATATTATAGCCGGATTCAGAAATACCCCATGGAACCCCACGGCGCGTTCCATAGTCAATTTGCCTGTCCACAGCTGCCTTGTAGGTTTGATCAAGCAGAGTGTTTTCGTATTTGGGCATTACCAAAATCGGCATGAGATACTCGAACATTGAGCCGTCCCAAGAGAGGAGGACTGGGTTCCCTCCGACATTGGTTAGAAGTCGCCCGAGCGAGAACCAGCATTCCTGTGGCAGTTGCCCCTGGGCAATTGCAACAAAAGTTGCCAATCTTGCCTCTGAAGCCAGAAGATCGTAAAAGCTCGAATCCCGGCGGCTCTCCCCGACGTTGTACCCAATTGCGAGCAAATGGCGTGCCTTGTCGTAAAGGAAGTCATACTCCATGTGTGCCATTTCGTTTAATTGTCGGGAAAGTTTTTCAATTCCACGAATTCGCTCTTGAGCTCGCTTGCTTGCTTCACTTATGAGATTTCGAAGCTTTATAAGCCAATCAACTTCCTCGGGAGTCGCATGTGCTGCTTGTGGATGACTGATTGCGGGGGGCAACTTTTGATCGAGTTCGGAAAGTTCGGAAAGAGTTGGGATTTCTCCGATGACCTTAAAATCATTGAATTTTTCAGGAACGCCTGGAAGCGTTGCCCATGGGGCCAGAAAGGTTAACTCAGTCAGCGCGTTACGGCATTGGCGGGCCATGACTTCTGCCCACCATCTTTCTTCGCTTTCAGTATTGATGCTCAGGGAACCGACCATTTGTTTGGCTGAAGCCGTGAGTTTTTCGATGCAAAGCCATGCAGCAGAGAGGGTGGCCGGTTTTGAAGCAATTGCGGATGCAAGTTCGTTTTTGAACCCTGCAAGTATGGTGCTTGAGGCACCTCCAGTCGAAGTTTCCATAAAAACACCAAGAATGTCATTTAACCCTTCAAAAATTCTTGGATTCAATATTTTGTGGTTGGGAAGCGTTAGAAAACCTGAGCGCAATGTTAGCAGGTGAGCTGCGAGATTTCCGCTGTCTACCGAAGAGATGTAAAGAGGAGGAAGTGCCTTCAATGACTGGGTGTCATACCAGTTGTAGAAATGCCCCTGATAGCGCTCCAAAGACTGCATTGTCTGAATTGCGTTTGTTGTTCGTTCGATGACTTGTCCGGCGGGGATATAGCCGAAATCATATGCAGAAAGATTTGCAAGAAGCGAAAGGCCCATATTGGTCGGCGATGTCCGATGCGCAATTGGAACAGGGCGATTCTCCTGATAGTTGTCAGGCGGTAGCCAATTATCCTCAGGGCCGACGAATGTTTCAAAAAATGCCCAGGTTCTTCGGGCTATTTTACGGAGAAAAAGAGCTTGATCAGGGTTAAGTTGTGCTTCGGAGGGAGCGAATGGTTGGCTGATCCACCATGCGATAGCTGGCGAGACAAACCAAAGACCCAGTATGGGCCAGGCAAAAAGTAAGGAGCCCGGTCTTGAAAGTGCGAGCTGACAAATTGCGGTCAAGGCAAAACATGGAGCGAACCACATGGTTCGGTATGAACCCAGAAGGCTTGTGCAACGGTCTGGATTTCCCGAAGGATTCCACTCGAGAAGCCCTTTTTGAGTAATCAACAAACGCCATGTGGTACGTATAATTGCATCAAGACTGAAATAAGCTTCATAGGGAAGACAAGTTAGTGTAAATGCTGCCTGGGTGAAGTTTCGTCCTGCCGAACGCGCTGATGCAAAGAGATGCTGGCCCAGTGAAACATCCAGCGGCTTTCGGTACATTTCAAGAACCGATGCAACCATGGACTGCACCAGGAAAATCCCTATCACTGACAAAGTCCAGAACAAAACGGATGAAAAGGTGGTCCATGAAAGCAGAAACAATTCTGTGAATGCCATAGGCACAAGGCTGCGACGTAGGTTATCAAAAATTTTCCATCGGGATAGTCTTGAAAGATGATTTTTCTCATAACTACCATCGAGGACCGGAACATGCGGCAACAGCCAGCGTGCAATTTGCCAATCTCCTCGAATCCATCGATACCGTCGATTTACGTCCTCGGCATAGCGGAATGGATATTCCTCGTATATCAGTACATCGGAAAGCAACCCGGAACGAGCATAACAGCCTTCTACTAGATCGTGGCTAAGAATTTTGTTCTCAGGAAACCGCCCATGTAGAGCAAGGTCGAACGCGTCGACATCGTAGATTCCTTTCCCATTGAAAGAACCCTCCCCGAATACATCCTGATATATATCGGAAACAACACGAGTATAAGGATCAACGCCAGGATCACTTCCATATAGTTTGGCATACAATGAACGATTCGAGCCCGACAAGCTCACAGCTACGCGCGGTTGGAGGATGCTATACCCCTCACTAATCTGCTGCGTTTTTTTGTCATATAGTGGACGATTCAGTGGGTGTGCCATGGTAGCTACAGACTTCCAGGCGGAGTCGCGAGGGAGCCCTGTATCGGTGTCCAGGGTAATTACATATTTTACGTTCACTAACAGTGCTGTTTTTCCGACAACTAGCGAAAAGCGGCTCTTTGAATCCTTACGTAGAAAAGAATTCAAATCTGCAAGCTTTCCTCTTTTGCGCTCGTAACCCATCCAGATCTGTTCCTGGGGGTTCCATAGCCGTGGCCGATGGAAGAGGAAGAAGCTGTCACCCTTGGAAATCCGATACTTCTCGTTCAGCTCTTCGATTTTCCTCTGAACCAGTTGCAAGAGGGGTCTGTCCTCGGGAATGTTTTCCGTCGGGGCGTCAGTTAAATCTGTCAATAGGCCAAAGTGCAGGTTATCGTCACGATTTGCAAGGAACCTGACTTCGAGTGCTTCTACCAGATTTTCAATGCTATTAGCGCTTGTAAGCATGGTTGGTATTACTACCAAGGTGCGAAATTCCGCTGGAATTCCGGAGGAGAAGTCCATGCGTGGTAATGGATGGGGAGTAACTAACAAGGTCGTCAGCCAATTCACCAATGCAAGTGCAAGATGATGGGTACATAGAATCAGTAGGACCCCCATAAATGTAAGAAGCCAACTTTGAATCCGGTCAGCATGTGCCTTAGTAAGTAGTATCCAAGTTAGGATAGCTGTAATCGATAGTGTCGAACCAATATACAAAAAGAAAGAATACCTGGAAGTTAGTCTCAGCAAAGTCTCTGAATTGGATAGACGCATTTGTGCGAGGTGTTCCAACTGCGGTAACCCTTTATCGATTAAATAGAATCCGACATGCGCAGATCGATCGTCGCTTCCGGTTGTTTCAGCACCCTCGCGTGCCAAATGAATTACACCTTTCGTAACTTCTTCCTCAGATAGGGCACTGTTTTTAGCAATTTTCTCAACTACGTGTCGATATCGATCACGTGTGGCAAAATCCATCTTGGCGTAGACTCCGGAAGGGTCCTCACGCAATACCTGCTCGACAACGCTTTTTGTCTCCACGAACTCTTGCCAGTCAATCGCCCCTAAGAGTCGGAGACTGCCGATGCTATTGCTTATGGAGACCTGGTCGGAAGCTTGTTGTTGAGTTTCAGATTGAACTGACTGCTCAATGGTCAAACCCGAATCGAAGAGGGATTGCTCGACCCAAGTGAGGGGCATTGCCAGGGCAGGTCCCTTTCCCTGTAAGCAGCGTGCAAGTTCTGCAACGAAAGAACTCGAAAGGGGTGGATTTGAGCGTGCCATGTCTGCGATTAACATGATCAAACTCTTAGGATCCTTCTCGGCAATGGCTGTCATTTTGTTTGCCCATGAGCAGGCCAGGTTTCGATCGACCCTGTCGGCGGCAACCCGAGCTCCAACCCTTCTAAGATTCTCGATCAAAGCCAGGCGTAACATGATAGGTATCGCCCACAATTCCCCCAATTTCAGGGCTGTAACTTGCTGATAAGCTGTAATAAAACTGCTGAGGCTTTTCTGATCCACCCGCCCATCGCAGTGTGCGATTGCCTCCAAAGCAATGTCATACACACGCGGAAACCCTCTGGATGGGCCACTTTCCAAGCTTGGGAGTTCCCTGCTGAAATCTTTTGGCAAGTGCTTTTTGGCTGTTCGAATCTGCTCTTTTATCAGGTAGAAATTATCCAATAGCCATTCCCCGGCTGGAGAAATCCGGTGACTGGCTTTTACCGCCGAAACCAGGAGATTGCAGGTTTCAACTAGTATGCCTTCATTGGCGTTTAGTCTGGCTAGAAGTTGCTCCGGGACACGCTTATTAGTGACTCTATGCGAGTCCGCAAGCGCTCTTCCGTGCTGACTCATCTGCTCACGACTTAGTAATTTCACTTAGTATTTCTCTGCATTCTCAATTTCTCCTAATCGAACAAAATTTCTTTTTCTTCAAAGCAGGAGCAACCCCCCAACTAGTATCGCTCCTACGCTGGCCCATGCGGGTATTTCGATTGTCTTCTTTTGTCTGATCGACAGCTCAATCGGGCCCAACCTGGCTTCAGTGATTATCTGATTCGTGTTGAAACCGCCGTACACTAACCCGAGAATACCTGCAATAATTAGCATGATTGCTGAAAGTTTTAAAATGTTTATTCTCTCGCTCTCTCTAAAGCTCATATGTAATCGAAATTCCTTCGCTATTTGCCAAAAGCAGGTAACGCCTGCATCAATAGTTGGATTCGCTCCATGTTTTTTACCGAATTAGACAAGCCGGGATTTGCTTCAACTCCCACAACATGGGCGATTCCTTTGCTGGTTAAAGCTCGCTGTTCGGCTCGTTTTCTGCGTCCAGCTTCTTCCGAAAGAGCTTCTGCTTTGGCCTGGGTTGTTGCTTTTTGAATCTCAGAGGCCATCTCTTCGCGTGAAATTCCTCCTTGTGGCGTGGGAACCGGAACCACGGTTGTGAACTGCAAGGGTTGATGAGATGAGTTTAACTGAGATGAGGACATGGGAGACTGGCTTTCCGAGAAGGCCCGAATTTCTTGCATTGTGGCGGAGTTGGAATCAATGTTGACTTCCTCTCTGAAAATCAGCTTCGACTCTTTTGCACGTATCTCAAAGACATACAACCGAGGCCCTGGCAAGTTGATTGCCATGGGTTGAGTGGAATCGACTGATGCTTTGAAAACATTATCAATGTATACTTCGGCTGGAATTTGGGAGTAAACCATGACTTCGTTATTTGACCCTTGGAAATTCTGAAAAGCCCGAATTGTGCGGTGCTCATTCAAATTGCTTCCAACATTGACTTGTTCTTTATAAGTCTCTCCGGTCTCCTGGTTCCGCACGCCAATGATATACGATTGTGGCCCGCGAAGAATGAGCTTCAGGCTTTGGGTGGCTGAGATAGATGCATTATACTCGTTATCGATGTAGACATCCGCTGGAACTCCTGAATAGACGGTGTAGTGTCCATACCCGAATGTTGCTAGGGGAAATAGAAAAAAAAAGAGCGAGAATACAAGATAAAAAAAGTTTCGCACAGAATTTCCTTTCATGATCAGATCCTTCATAATTGATCAAAATGTCAATTAAATTTCTTTGTTTTTGTACTGCGTCCAGGAATCGTTCTTTTTCTAAAATGAGAATTCTTTTATTTCAAATTGAACTCAAAGTGGTTTTCTACCGCCGATAACACGAATCAGAATCACGATAATGGCTATGACAAGCAGGACGTGAATAAATCCGTTGATCGTGTAGGACGAAACCATCCCTAACAGCCAACCTAAGATCAAAACAACTGCGATTGTATCTAACATTTTGAAGTCCTTTCTTCAGAGTAGGTTTGAAAATCGGTATAATGCCAATTAAAAAAATACTTTCGCATCCCAGAGAAGTTTGATTTTTTCGAAAATCAAGTAGAATCAGTTCCTTTACTTGGAAAAACTTGGAATGATTGAAGCGTCCTTCCCAGAAAACGGAATTCACCATGAATCAGAACGGAAGTATTAAATTTATAGCCCCACTTAACCTATTTAAAACTGCACATGATGCTAATTACAACACGATTCAAAGAAAATCGCTTTGAGAACAAGCAAATCCCTATTAAATTAAGCTTTGAGCGGCTTCAGAGAAGTTAAAATGGAACAGTAGAGTTAAATTGCCTTACAGACGAGTTAATTGGAACTGGTGTAAAAATTAGTTGTAGGAAGTAAGATTAATGCAAGGATACATTCGTTATATTGCCGAGGTGTTTTCAAACAAAGGGCCAGCCCTTTGTAAGGGCTAACCCTTTTTTTGATGGCCCTCTTTCGAGGGCCAGTTCCTGAATAATTATTGGGGCACATTAATTACGGTGTTCACGACTGTAACAGAGGCATTTATTCCCAGCGCTCTGCCTTCAAGTGTCACTATATCAACGTTACCAGCAGTCGAGAACGTGACTCCTGCATCAGCAATTATTGTTCCCACCATGGTGCCGCCACCGGCAGCATTTATAGTCGCAGCACTTCCAACCTGCCAATAGACGTTTTTGGCTTGAGCACCATTTTTCAGTTTAACGCTTTGAGGGTGTGCAGCCCCTGGCCCGCCTACTGTGAGGGTTGATGCCATCTGAAAGACCCAGACAGCATTTGGATCGCCCTGAGCGTCAAGGGTAAGGTCCCCATTTATTATTTCAAATGAGCCTGGCGCAGATTTGTAGATGCCGGGGAGGAGGGTACGATTGCCAAGTTCACCGGCGCCGCCACCAAATGTTGAGACATCAATTCCTCCGGGAAGTTTAGCGGGAGACAGGTTGTCGAATGCGTTTTGCAAATCGATTGCAGCCTGAGTTGCTTTTTCGCCTGGGTTAGAGCCAGGAGGAGTAGTTGCGGTGTATATCAGACCGGTTACTTTTCCTTTATTGAGAGTGGTTTCCGTATAAACATTCCCGCCTGAATCGTGGAATCCGGTAATGAGGGTTGCCGCACCTGTAGTACCGATATCTCCGTTAACTACAGTGAGAATTCCCTGATTAGTCATTCCGGCGCCCCCGCCAAAATTTCCAAATGGAGCAATGTTTCCAAGTGCAACTGGTTGGGCTAATGTCCGTAAGCCGGTTGTAAAGCTCCACGAGTAGCTTGCAGCCATAGAATTCCCTGCCAGGTCTTTTACTCCAGTGGTAATTATGGCAGTAAAAGTAGCGGAAGGGGCAAAACTTGCATTTGGGGTCCATGTGGCAATTTGGGTTACCGAGTCATAGGCCACTGTTCCGGAAATAGGCGTTCCGTCAAAGCTAACTACTGCAAAGGTTGTTGGATCTATAGTTGCAGAGTTCATTCCTTTACTGAAGGTTACGGCGAGTTTCTGGTTGACAGGAACATCTGTAGCGAAACTAGCAGGAGTGTTGTTAGTCACTCTTGGAAGTGTAGGAGTTGAAAAACTCCAAGCATAGTCAGCAGCCAATGAATTTCCACCAAGGTCTTTGGCTCCAGTGGTAATCCTTGCAGTATAGGTGGAGTTTGCATCGAGACTGATCGATGGTGTGAAGGTTGCTATCAGACCGTTACAGCTCACCGTTCCCGAAGCAGGTGTTCCATCAAACTTAACTAAGGTAAAGGTCGTTGTTGCAATAGTTGCAGGGTTCATTGCTTTGCCGAAGGTTACGACGATCTTCTGGTTGATGGGAACATCAGTGGCGGAGCTGGCAGGATTTGTGGCACTTACAGTGGGAAGTATCGGGGTTGAAAAGCTCCACGCGTAATCAGCAGCCAATGAATTTCCACCAGGGTCTTTGGCTCCAGTGGTAATTCTGGCAGTATAAGTTGAGTTGAACGAGAGACTGCTCGATGGGGTAAAGGTTGCAATCAAACCATCACAGGCCACTGTTCCCAAAACAGGTGTTCCATCAAGTTTAACTAAGGTAAAGGTCGTTGGATCAATAGTTGCAGAGTTCATTCCTTTAGCGAAGGTTACGGCGATCTTCTGGTTGATAGGAACATCGGTGGCGGAACTGGCAGGATTTGTGGAACTCACAGTGGGAAGTGCAGAGGTTGAAAAGCTCCAGGCGTAATCAGCTGCCATTGGATTTCCGGCTAGGTCTTTTGCTCCAGTTGTAATTCGGACAGTATAAGTAGAGTTGAATGAGAGATTGCTCGCTGGCGTAAAGGTTGCAATCAGGCCGATATAATCCACCGTTCCTAAAACAGGTGTTCCGTCAAGCTTTGTTAGAGTAATGTTTGTTGGATTAATGGTTGTATTGTCCATTCCTTCGCTGAAGGTGATGGCGATTTTCTTGTTGGTGGCTACGTTTGTTGCGGCACTAGCGGGATCTGTTGAAGCCACGGTAGGCGGCGTAGTGTCAGGAACTGCGCCAGTAGTAAAGTTCCACGCGTAATCAGCGGCTATTGCATTTCCCGCAAGATCCTTTGCTCCGGTGTTGATTCTGGCAGTATAAGTGGAGTTGAAGGCTAGATTGGCTGATGGGATAAAGTTAGCAACAAGGCCAACAAAGTTCACTGTTCCTGAAACAGGTGTTCCGTCAAGCTTGGTTAGAGTGAAAGTTGTTGGATTAATCGTTGAATTGTCCATTCCTTCGCTGAAGGTGATGGCGATTTTCTTGTTGGTGGCAACATTTGTGGCGGCACTAGCGGGGTCTGTTGAAGCCACGGTAGGCGGCGTAGTGTCGGGAACCGCACCTGTAGTAAAGTTCCACGCATAATCAGCGGCTAATGGAGTTCCGGGCAAGTTTTTGGCTGCAGTGGTAATTCTGGCAGTATAAGTAGCGTTGAATTCGAGATTAGCTGTCGGTGTGAAGTTAGCAACAAGGCCAACATAGTTTACTGTTCCCGGAACAACTGTTCCGTCAAGCTTTGTTACGGTAAAAGTTGTTGGGGTAATTGTTGCAGAGTCCATTACTTCGCTGAAGGTTATGGCAATTTTTTTGTTAGTGGCTACATTTGTAGCAGCACTGGCAGGATCTGTTGACGCCACGGTAGGTGGTGTGGGAGGAGCTACGGTTGTGAAGCTCCAGGTGTATTCCCCACCAATTGCATTTCCTGCCAGGTCTTTGGCTCCGGTGGTAATTTTGGCAGTATATGTTGCGTTGAATTCGAGATTTGCTGATGGTGTAAAGTTAGCAACCAGGCCAGCATAGCTCACTGTTCCTGTAACAGATGTTCCGCCAAGCTTTGTAAGAGTGAAGGTTGTTGGGTTAATCGTTGAAGTGTCCATGGCTTCACTGAAGGTTACAGCGAGTTTTTTGTTGACAGCTACATTTACCCCCCCATTTCCAGGGTCAGTAGAAGAAACAGTGGGTGGAGTGATGTCTGGGGCGATTCCGGTTGAGAAGGTCCAAGCAGAATCTGCTGTCATGGGATTTCCTGCCAGGTCTTTGGCACCAGTGGTAATTCTGGCAGTATAAGTAGAGTTGAATTCGAGACTTGCTGATGGTGTAAAGTTAGCAACCAGGCCAGTAAAGCTCACCGTTCCTGTAACAGCTGCTCCGCCAAGCTTTGTCAGGGTAAAGGTCGTTGGATTAATCGTTGAAGTGTCCATGGTTTCACTGAAAGTTGCGGAGATTATTTTAGTGACTACTACACCTGCGGCATTGTTTGCAGGATCAGTGGAGCCCACGGTAGGAGGTGTGGTATCCGGGGCGATGCCGGTTCCGAAAGTCCAGGTGAAGTCTGTTGCCATAGGATTTCCGGCAAGGTCTTGGACTCCGGTAGTGATTCTGGCGGTATAAGTAGAGTTGAATTCGAGATTTGCTGATGGTGTAAAGTTAGCAACCAGGCCAACATAAGTTACCGTTCCTGAAACGGCTGCTCCGCCAAGCTTTGTCAGGGTGAAGGTTGTTGTATTAATAGTTGAAGATGCCAATGTTTCGCTGAAGGTTACAGCGATTTTCTTATTGACAGCTACAGCTGCGGCATTATTAACTGGATCCGTAGAAGCCACAGTGGGCGGAGTAGTGTCGGGAGCTACACCTGTTGAAAAACCCCATGTGTAATTAGTCCCCAGTACATTGCCAGCCAGGTCTGTGGCTCCGGCTTTAATTGTCGCCGTATAAGTAGCATTGAATGTCAGGCTGTTTGTGGGTGTAAAAAAGGCAGACAAGCCAACATAGGTAACTGCTCCTGAAACGGGGGTTCCGCCAGGTCCTGTTATTGTAAAAGTTGTTGGACTTATCGTTAAAGGGTTCATGGCTTCGCTGAAGTTAGCGGAGATTATCTTGTTGATAGCTACACTTGTGGCACTACTGGCAGGATTCGTGGAAACCACAGTGGGTGGCGTGGTGTCCGGGGCATTGCCGGTTGAAAAGGTCCATACAAAATTAGTTGCCAGTGCGTTGCCTGCCAAATCCTTGGCCCCTGTAGTAATCATAGCAGTATAAGTTGCGTTAAATTTGAGAAGGTTTGCTGGTGAAAAAACTGCAGTTACGCCAATATAGGTAACTGTCCCTGCTACGCTGGTCCCTGTCGTGGCAAATTCTGTTGACTTTTCCACTCTGTTGGCATTTTGTGCTCCACCTTCAGTTAAGGTAAAAGTTGTTTGGTTTATTGTTAAAGGATTCATTCCTTCGCTGAAAGGCACGGAAACTTTTATGTTCACAGGAACATTTGTGGCACCATTTGCCGGTACTGTTGAAGCCGCAAGAATGGTGGGCGGGGTAATGTCTGGAGCATTACCAGTTGTGAAGCTCCAGGTATAATTTGCTGCCAATGCGTTTCCTGCCAGGTCTGTAACTCCAGTGGTAATTTTGGCAGAATAGAGAGTGTTGCCTGTCAGATTGCTTGTGGGTGCAAAAATCGCAACCAACCCGGAATAGGTTACTGTTCCTGAAACAGTTGTACCGTCAGGCCCCGTTAAGATAAAAGTTGTTGGATTTATTGTTAAAGGGTTCATGCCTTTACTGAAGGGTACGGAAATTCTTATGTTGGTTGCCACATTTGTAGCACCATTAGCAGGATTTGTGGAAGAAACAGTTGGTGCTGTGGTGTCCAGAGCTGTTCCGGTTGTGAAGTTCAATGTGAAGTTTGTCGGCAATATATTGCCAGCTAGATCTTTGGCCCCACCAGTAACCGTGACAGTGAAGGTTGTGTTGGCTGCCAGAGGGTTTGTTGGTTTAAATGTTGCAATTTTGCTTACCACATCATAGGTGACAGCTCCTGGTACACCTGAGACTAGAAAGGTTAATGGATTAATTGTTAAAGGGTCCATCTCCTTGTTGAAGGTTAGGGATATATTCTTGTTGAGAGCGACGTTTTGCTCACCATTAGCAGGATCTGAAAAAACCACAGTCGGGGGAATGACGTCAGCCGCCACTCCTGTGAAGCTAAAACTAAAGTTTGCTGCCAGTGCGTTTCCAGCTAGATCCTTAGCTCCAGTGGTAATCGTAACGGTATAGACGGTACTGAGACTAAGATTGTGTGCAGGTGTAAAAACTACAATCCGGCCAATACATGTCACCGTTCCTGGAACAGGTGTTCCGCTGATCGCTGCCACGGTGGATGCTTTAGGATTTTTCAGCGTGTTAGCGCTTGGGGTTCCGCCTTCGGTTACAAAAAAGGTTGATGAATTTATTGTTAGCGGATCCATGGCTTTGCTAAAGGGTACCGTGATTTTCGTGTTAATAGGAACACTTGTGGCATGATTCTCAGGATCTGTGGAAACAATGGTGGGCGCGGTGGTGTCTGGCGATGCACTAGTTAGGAAACTCCATGAGTAATTTGCCGCCAGTGGACTGCCCCCCAAACTCCTGCCCCCAGTGGTAATCGTACACGTAAAGGTTGTGTTGGGTGCGAGATTGCTAGTAGGCGCGAAGATTGCATTCCCGCCAACATAGGTCACCGTTCCTGAAACAGGTGTTCCTCCAGATGAAGACACCATAAAGGTTGTTGTTCCGATCGATGAAGGATCCATATCTGCGTTGAAATTTACAACTATTTTCTTGTTGATGGGAACGTTCGTGTCACCGGCAGCTGGATCTGTTAAAGTCACCGAAGGTGGGCCTGCCAATGGACCGGTTTCCGGAAATTGTCCGCTGTCCTCTTTACAACCGTTACAGCCCGTAATTAATAGAAAACCCATAATCAAAATATACAGTAAGTAGATTGGCCAAGCCTTAAATCCTCTCATGATAAGAACCTTCCTTTAATGTTAGTTGACTATTGCGCTTTATCAGAAAGAAACGCGCATTTACCCGGACACTCTTAAAGTAAGCCGGATTTCGCTGAAAGTGAGTAGATCGTTTACCGAGAGCTGAGCACAAGCACCCATCAAAAACTGAAAACAGGCGAATCGAAAGAACAAACATGGAAACCGGGCTTCTTTCAGATCGCCATGAATGGCGATCTGAAAGTTAGTACAATTCGCCTGGCGCTAGCTATTCAGCCAGCATCAACAAAAACTGAGTTCAAGCAACTCAAGGATCTGGAACATTGTCAAAAAATTGATCTCCCAAATATGCGTAACTCTGCTTTTCAAAACTTTTTAGGAACTCGAAAATTTGTTCCTAGATAAAGGAGCTGGGTTTAGAACAATGTATCCTCTGCAACCTCAACATGCAGTATTGTACCCCTTGGAATATAGATATTCTTCCCTTTAACGAATAATCCTGCAAGGAGTCCAATAGGACCAAAAATAAGGGCGCCGCCAACAGCAGCTCCAGCAGCCATTCCCATTTGCTCATTTGTTTTTGCCGCATGTTCTCCAACTACGACGGGAACTTCTCTGCCTTTTATGCTGGTTACCGTAAGAAATTTTATTTTTAAACTTGCGTTTCGCCCAAAACGTTGGGGATGGCGAATTTCGGAGAGGTATGCCCGAACATCTGCTCCCTTTTCTATAACCTTTCTATTTCCTACTCGGACAGCAGTCTCTACGGAAAAAATAAGCGTTTTCCCTTCCTTGGCTGTTTCAGTAGACAATGTTTCTCCCAAGCGGATTCGTATTAAAGTTCCTTTGGGAATAGTTATTTTCGCAGCTTCCAGGAAAGGACAATGAGCTATCGAAAAGATAAGGATTGCTGCGATACATTTCCAATAAAAGCGTTTCGAGAGAAAATTCATTTCGGTCTCCTTTGAATTGCTTGGCTGTAATAGAAATTTCAATTTAACTACACCGATTTTTTTCGGATAATTAGAATGACAACACCCGATGCAGCCTATTTTGGTGGAGGATTACTTTGTTCCGCCAGCCATTTCAAGTAGATTCTGAGCTTTTGAGTCCTTCGGATCGATGGACAGCGCAGTTTTTAGATACCCAATAGCAATTTCGTTGTGGTTTTCTTGAAGAGCTAGAAAACCCAGATTTCTAAGAGCGATGACTCGACAGATTGACATCCGAGCGTTTTGCTCAGCCTTTGGAAATTGCTGTGAAAATGTGTTAGCCGTGGTGTTCGCTAAGGACCACCAACCCATAAGGGTCAATAGTTCAACTTGTCTTGCAACTAGTTCGGGTGTAATTCCAGTTTCCAATACTTTTTGTTCGATTTGTTGAAGTTCAACCTCGATCTTTGAACGATCGGATTCGCCAAGCTTCAGTTCTTCCCTAATATCTCGGCTGATAGTTCTCGAAACCCGAGATTCAGCCAGACTGGCACTGCAACTGGCACAATGGTCGTTTTTGATCGGATTTATTTGGCCGCATATCAGACATTTGTTCATGACCTTCCCGCAAAATGGGCATTGGGTCAGATCCTGATCTTTGACCATCTTACAGCATTCCGGGCAGACGTTCTTGAGGGCCCACACCACATCACACACCAGTGAAAAGGAAAACAAAACCACCACAATCGCTAGGATTCCAAACACGTTCTTTTTCATTTTGATCCTCCTGAAAATTTTTTAATCTTGATTGATCTTTGCCGCTGTACCAGCAACTAGTTTAAATCCCCGTCATTTCTGATTGGGAAAGTTTGGACAATTCATATTTAACAATAACCCAACAAGTGGGAAATCATTTAATTTCCCTATAAAAATAGTTAGAAGTGACTAATTTTGCCCTGATCAGGCCAATTGATGCAGCTTTCTCGGATTGCGGGAATGCGAAATTGTGCATTATGCGCTAATCGCTTCCTTCTCTTTTTCCGACATCTCCAGAGTTTCTGTAGGTGTCGAATTAAGGACCTCTCTCGCTTTTGCAGTTTCTCCAGCACTACCGTGAAAAATGACCACAAACTTTTTTCCTTTGATAGCGGTCTCATATCTGAGAATGCTATCTGTTGGAATTCCGATGCTGTACAAACCTGCACCGAGGACGTTGAGACTTCCCACGACTGCGGCTCCTTCAAGTGCACCCACGATGCAGGAAACAAGCGCTCCTCCTGCCAAAACGGTTCCTACGCCTGGAATCCAAAAAAATCCGGATCCAACTAATAAACCCCACATTCCACCCCAGAAAGCTCCTTGTTTCCCCCAATAAGTCATGCGATCTCCGGCATTGTAGAAACCAACAACTTCTTCTTCAGTATGAAAACATTGGCCCACGATGGAACATTGTTTCATATTGACCCCTGACTTTTGAAGCTCTTTGATCGCTTCTTCAGCTTCATCATGTTTTTTGTAAATCGCAACAACATAACTTTTTTGATGCATTTTTTTTCCTCCCGGGTTTTTGTTTTTTTCGTTGTTTACTTCCGCTTCAATTGTTAATCAGTTTAGTGGAAAGCAAACTTTTACATTCTTCTCAAATCATTTCTTTCTGTGAAAACATTGTTGGTTAGGTTTTAAACATTTATCAATATAGTTTCACCTCCTTCAATATTAATGGGGTTGATGAATGAAGTGTTTTATTTGAGAAAAAGGCCTATGCTAACTCACTTTTTTCTTGTTTCGCTGCTAATTCCAGTATCATTTTTGCTTCTGCAACTTCTTGGGAATTTCCATGAACGATCACAAGAAAGCGATCACCTTTTATTGCGGTCTCGTAATCAACAATTGAAGTTGCTGGGATTCCGATATTATACAATCCGGCACCCAGAATACTTAACCCGCCCGCCACCATAGCTCCTTCCAAAGCGCCGACCATTGCTGAAACAAAGGTTCCACCCACCAAGACTGGTCCTATCCCTGGAATCAGAAAATAACCTGAACCACCAAGTAAACCCCAAAGACCTCCCCAGAAGGCTCCCATTTTTCCCCAATAAGAGATGCGATCCCCAGCGCAGTAGTATCCGATGACATGTTCTCCGGAAATATTTTCCTTCCCAACAATGGAGCATTTTTTGAGCTCAATTCCGGATTCTTGAAGCAACTTGACTGCTTTTTCCGCTTCAACGTGTGATTCCAGAATGCCGACAACACTGAATTCTTCGGCATTTTCTTGAGTTTGGTATATCTCAAAGACACGACAACTAAGACCCATTTTGACCTCCTCCTTTTCAATAATTAAATTAAAGCTATTCTTTGTTGCAAAGCTGCCTGGGAATTTCGATGATTTAAACTGATCGGGAAAGAAAATACAGGTGGATTTTGCTTTCGTATCTTTCTTTGAACCGCTAATTGCGCAACAATATTTTCCATTAGTCAACTATATAAGTTCAAAAGGAAAAGAAAAATCCTATGTTATTCCCAAAAAATTAGTCAGAAATAACTATTTATTGCTGGCAAATTATCATTGGATTCAGCATTTCTCCTTGTTTTGAGGGACATAACATTGAGAAGCGCTTTGACCTATTTTCAGGTGAGAAGGTGCGAAATATTTGCTGAGCATGGAAGTGAAAAATGTCACAATTGTTTATCAGAGACGATTTCGTGTGTTGTACCTTGACGAATTATTCTAATTTTTCACATCTTTTGAGCAATCGTAATTATTTCAATTGGCCTTCAGGGCAGTGAGTGAAGCCAAATTATTTCATGGGAAAAATCAAGAATCTGATCAAATTCCTCGAGGGAGTAGGCAAAATCCACATCATCTTCTGTCGAAAGGCTTTTCCTTTAGTCGCTAGCTTTTGTTTTTAGTGCTTTTCGCCCTAATTTATTTTGACCAGACTTCAAAAAATATCGTGCTCACACTCAGCAGTATAAAGTGATGATCGGCTACACGGGGCTCAAATAAGATCGTAGCTAGTAGGTTTTTACTATTAATTGAGGGGAAATTCGGGATTTCCTGTTTCCACATATTAGGGTTACAAATGAGTCACCAGCCAAATTTTTTTAATGCTCTGCTTTTTGCATCTCCTCCATCAAGCTATCAGCGAAGAACCCCGCCCTAGCTTGAATGCGGAATTGTACTTTTTAATATCTTAATTGAAGAAGGAGTATCGAAAGATTACCAATTGATTAAGAATCAATTGAGAGGCAGCTTGATGGTCGCCTCTTCGGCCGGCCATCGCCAGGATAAGCTGCGTTTCGTACCGTAGCTTGCGCCAGGTGTCCCGGCATCGGCCATCAAACAGATGAAGCTGACACCCCAGGGGACAGCTTATCCTGGCGTTATAACAATAAATAAAAGTAATCACGCAAATTTTTAAGTTTGATCAAGTCTCTGGCGCTGTAAATCGTCTTAATAGTTACGTTATTATTTTGTGGGATTGTATAGCAAGGCAATTCAGGAATTTTTTTCGCAAACCCCCGAATTTGTGCAAAGTTCGGATTTCGTGATCTGGAATCTTTAAAAAAGGGAGAATCGATATGGGTCAAATTTCAGTTCCACCGGGCCATCTTCCTTTGTCGTTAGGCCAGGAAACTCCTCCGCAGGAAAGTAATGACGCCTTTGTTGAGGCCCCCGAGGAGGTGGAGATGCCACTGCCGTCAAATCCACAGACTTTTTTTCTCGGTGGTATTTTCGCTTTGGGTGTCTTTGGAGCGCTTTACGTAGCAAGCTCCATCATCTTTCCAGTTGTGTTGGCTTTAGTCTTGAATCTTCTTCTACAACCTGCTGTCAATCTTTTAAAGAGTGTGCATGTCCCTCGAGTCATCGGAGCGCTACTTGCCATCTTCCTGATTATTGGAACACTTGTGGGTTTAGTGGTTGCCTTGTCTGTCCCTGCCTCGATTTGGGCTAAGATGCTTCCACAAGGGATACCAAGACTGGAAGCCCACTTGGTAGTTTTAAAAGACCCGATCCATGCTTTGCAAATGGCCATCCAACAAGCTGAGCAAGTTGCTGATGCTCCAGGGCCAAAGGGCTCTAACATGGCCGTTCGTCACGATCTTGGTCTGACAAGTGCCCTGTTTGCCGGAACACGTGCTGTTCTCGATGGATTGTTCACCACCGTCCTGGTGCTTTTCTTCCTTTTGGTATCCGGTGATATCTTCCTGCGACGAATTGTAGAAATTTTGCCCAAATTCAAAGACAAACGGCAAGCTGTAGATATCTCCCAGCAAATCCAGGAGGACATATCCGCTTATCTGATTACGATCACCGCCATGAATCTTGTTGTGGGGGTTGCAACAGCTGTCTCAATGTATTTTTGCGGGTTAGGGGATCCCTTATTATGGGGAACCACCGCCTTTCTTTTAAACTACATTCCAGTTTTGGGTCCGCTTTTTGGAACCTGCATCTTCGTGTTGGTCGGAATGCTGAGTTTTGACAGCTTATGGTGGTCTTTGTTACCCTCGGCCCTCTATTTGTTTGTCCACATCCTTGAAGGCGAAACTCTGACCCCAATTCTTCTTGCGCGGCGATTCACTCTGAATCCAGTGTTGATAATCTTATCGTTGGTGTTTTGGTTCTGGATGTGGGGGGTGCCAGGGGCAATATTAGCCGTTCCGCTGCTGGCCATCCTGAAAATTGTCTGTGATCGGTTACATCCGCTAAAGGCCCTAGGACACTTTCTCGAAGGGTAATAGAGAAATCGTTCATCATCTTCACTGGTGGTGAGGGAGATTATGCAAAAGAAAGTAACAGTTAATGGATCCTTTTTTGTTTTCTTGTCAGTCAAGTTGAAACTTGCAAGCCGGGTTGGACTTAAACTTGCATTTTTTGATTGGAAAAGTTGAAAAATAGTTCTTTGTCACCATTTTTACCATGGTTTCATACGATTTCAAAGCCTTTTAATATGGGTGATAATTAGCATACTTATGAAGAAAAAAATTCTCATTGTTGACGATCATGCTGAATTCAGAAAGACCTTAAAAACATTTCTGGAGCGGGCTGATTTAAGTTTTCTGATCCTGGAAGCGGATTCGGAAACGTCCGCAGTGAAGAAAGCCTCAAGTGAACAACCTGACATAGTTCTTTTGGAACTGCAGCTTCCTAAAATGAACGGAATAAAAACCTCAAAGCTCATAAAAAAAGTATCACCAAATTCTAAAATAATTATCGTGTCTATGTTTAACACTGAAAATTTTCAGAAGAAATTTTTAGGCAAGCATATTGATGATTTTATAGGAAAAAGTGAGTTGGACGACAAACTTCTTCGGCTTTTAAAGAAGCATAAAAAAAAATCACTCGAGAGCAGTGCAAATGGAAGCAAAAGTAGTGTTTCCAATCCTTCACCCGAAAAAAACGAAAAGGGTTCTTTGAAAAAATCAGTTTGCCCTATTTGCACTTATGTTTGGTCATCAAAAACTGATTCGTTCGACAAAACTCATTCCAACAGGATATTGGAAAATCAGAGTGATTCATTGGTCTGTCCAAACTGTAGCGCAATAAAGAGAAACTTTAAATACCGCGTAAGAGAAATATTAGAGGCTGGGAGACAAAGTGGGAAGGCTTGAGAGGACGAATTATTAAGAATCTGAAGTCAGAAGAAAGGAGGGCACCGCGACAAAGAGTAAATTAACTAAAACAATTCAGAAAACGGACATACCCTAAGGGGGGTATGCCACAATAACTAATTAAGCGAGGTAGTAAAATGAACCTGAAAGCAATGTATCTTTTTGCGTTTGCGGTGATTGCGGTCACGATGTTGATTACAATCGTGCCTCTGTTTGCATCATCGGATGATGACAAAATCCAGTCATTGTTTGTGCGGAGTTACGTTTATCAAACTTATCTCAAGGGCGATGCAATAAGAGCTGAGGTCAAAGATGGTGTTGTTACATTGACCGGAGCTGTATCCGAAGAATTTCACAAAGCATTGGCTCAGGATACTGCTGGAAATTTACCAGGAGTTCTCAGTGTAGTTAATCAACTTCAAACCATAGCCGAAGTGGTGGCCGAAAATCCGGATAAAGGAATCAGCCAAAAAGTGAAACTAACTCTGCAGTTTCATCGCAACAGCAACGGTGGCAATACTGTTGTCGATGTGAAAGATGGAATAGTGACACTGAAGGGCGAAGCTTTAGATGACGCCCAGAAGCAACTGGTCAGTGAATACGCAAAAGATGTTGAGGGCGTGAAAGACGTTAAGGTTGAAATGACGGTTGGGCAAACTCAGAAAGGGGTGGTGCAAACCGCTTCAGACGAGAAAATTGATGATCCGTCCATCACAGCCCTGGTCAAGATGGCATTGTTGACTCATCGTTCAACCCGTTCTATTAACACAAAAATCGAAACGCATGATGGTGAAGTCACCTTGACCGGAAGTTCAAAAAGTGCAACTCAAAAAGCCCTGGTCACTAAGCTTGTTAGCGACATTCGTGGAGTTACAAGTGTGAAAAATCAAATTGCAGTCGATGAGTGACATTAGATTGAAAGGTTGCTGGGACTTTATTCCGGGCACAATTAAAAGAAATGCTTTCATCACATTTGAAAATCCTTTCTGTAAATTTTGCTTGGCCGTTTTATTTTCAATTTTTCTATAATGAATGTTGTTTCAAATGATACAAAGCAACCTTGAAAAATTATTTGAACCTGTTTTAGTTATGTTGAACCATCCGGAAACTATTATTTGAGTTAAATTTGCAAAAAAAGGAGACAGCAATGAGAGCAAAAGTGGGTCTTTGGATTGACCAGAAAAAAGCTGTTGTAGTTTCTCTTAAAGAAAAAGGGGAAGAGATCGGAGTGATAAATTCCGAAGTGGAAAAACAAGCTCGTCGTACTGGTGATTCACCTCTAAAGGGTTCCTACGATTCCCATCAGGTCCCAGCGGATGATAGCCGTCAGAGAGCTTTAACGGGGCATCTTCATATTTATTATGATAAGGTTATTGAAAGCATTCGTGATGCGGAGTCTATTTTGATATTTGGCCCGGGTACTACCAAAAGCGAGCTGAAAGAGCGTCTTGAAGAAAATAATCTCGGGGAACGTGTTGTTGGGATTGAAACAAGCGACAAAATGACAGATCCTGAGATCGCGGCGAAGGTTCGAAAACACTATGCCAAATAACATCCGGAGATAGGATCAAGGCTGAACAATCTATCGAATTTGGTTGTTCAGCCTTGAATGTATTCAAACGTTAAACAAGCAGTTGCGATAGCGGTTGAAAGCAAAATTCGCATGATCAAAGAAAAATTTTATTCACACCTTCTCAGCATGAAGAATTTTCGTGGTTTCGCTCAACTGGTACAACTGAGAAATCGAGATTTCCGTCCTTGAGATCTATCTTTACTGTAGTCCCTTCGTAAACATTGTTCGCAAGAATTTCTCTCGCCAATCTGGTTTCAAGTTCTTTCTGAACTGTTCGTTTGAGCGGTCTGGCCCCGTAAACCGAACTGTAACCTTTTTTAATCAACCAACTCTTGGCTTCCTCGGTCAGATCAAGTGAAATTTTCCGCTCACCCAAGCGTTTGCCAAGCTCGTTCAGAATCAGATCAAGTATTCCGGAAAGTTCGTGCAGGCTGAGTGGTTTGAAAAAAATGATCTCATCAATTCGATTCAAAAACTCCGGCTTGAAAGCGTTTTTAAGGTCAAACAAGACTTTTTCCCGAACTTCCGGTTTAATTTCTCCTTTCTCAACACCTTCTATTAGAAAGTGTGAGCCAATGTTGCTGGTCATAATTACGACAACATTCTTGAAGTCGACTGTTCGACCCTTGGAATCTGTAAGTCTTCCATCATCCAGGATTTGCAGCATAACATTGAAAACATCGGGATGTGCTTTTTCTATTTCATCAAAAAGCACTACTGAATAAGGTTTTCGTCTCACTGCTTCAGTGAGCTGTCCCCCTTCGTCAAAGCCGATATAACCGGGAGGTGCCCCAATCAATCTCGATACAGTGTGTTTTTCCAAATACTCGCTCATATCGATCCTGACCATGTTACTTTCACTATCGAATAAAGACTCCGCAAGGGTTTTTGCAAGCTCAGTCTTTCCAACACCGGTGGGCCCGAGAAAAATGAAGGACCCTATGGGACGCTTAGGATCTTTGATTCCAGCTTTGGATCGCAAAACAGCATCTACAACAAGGCTTACGGCTTCATCCTGGCCAACAACGCGTTTATGAAGAACGCCCTCCAATTTCAGAAATTTTTCCCTTTCACCTTCAACCAATCTGGTGACCGGAATACCTGTCCACCTGGAAACTATTTCTGCGATTTCATCATCTGTAACCACTTCCCGGACTAATCTTCCCGTGCTTTGTTTTCTTTTTAGCTCTTCTTCGAGTTGTAATAGTCGTTTTTTTATTTCCGGAAGTTTCCCGTGCTTTAGTTCAGCTGCCAAGTTCAGGTTATAATCTCTTTCCGCGCCTTCGATTCCTCTGTGAATTGCTTCTATTTCTTCGCGAAGATTCTGAACCTTTTTAATTGTTTCCCTTTCACTTTCCCACTGTGTTTTCATTGAATCAGCGCGATTCTTAATTTCTGCAAGCTCCTTTTTCAGTTCTTCCAACCTGCGGAGACTTGCTTCATCCTTTTCTTTTGACAAAGCGGCTTCTTCGATCTGAAGTTGCATAATTTTTCTTGTTACTTCATCGAGCTCTGCCGGCATCGAATCAATTTCAGTTCTGATTGTCGCACATGCCTCATCAATCAGGTCAATTGCCTTATCGGGAAGAAATCGGTCAGAAATATATCTTTGGGAAAGTGTTGCTGCCGCAATTATAGCATTATCATGGATCTTTACCCCATGATGGACTTCAAATCTTTCCTTCAAGCCCCGTAGAATGGAAATAGTGTCTGGAATATCAGGCTGATCAACTAGAACCGGCTGAAACCGCCTTTCCAAGGCGGCATCTTTTTCAAGATGCTTCCGATATTCATCCAGAGTTGTTGCCCCAATGCAATGCAGTTCACCTCTGGCAAGCATAGGTTTCAGCATGTTTCCCGCATCCATTGAACCTTCAGCTTTACCGGCACCAACAATGTTGTGGAGTTCATCAATGAAAAGGATGATTCTTCCGTCGCTGCTTTTAATTTCCGCAAGAACCGCCTTTAACCTTTCTTCGAATTCTCCACGGTATTTTGCGCCAGCAATGAGTGCGCCAAGATCAAGCGCAAATATTGTCTTATCCTTAAGTCCTTCGGGGACGTCGCCACGAAGAATTCTCTGTGCAAGGCCTTCAACGATGGCAGTTTTACCTACTCCGGGTTCCCCGGTAAGGACCGGATTATTTTTTGTTTTTCGAGAAAGAATTCTTATTACACGCCTGATTTCTGCATCACGCCCAATTACAGGGTCCAGTTTTCCTAATCTGGCTTCTTTTACCAGATCACGGCCGTATTTTTCAAGGGCTTCGAATGTCTGTTCAGGATTTGGGGATACAATTCTCTGGTTTCCACGGACTTCCAACAGGGCTCCAAGGAAACGGTCGCGATTGATTTTGAATTGCGAAAACACTCTTCCCAGAATGGGACTTTTTGTGTCATCAATCATGGCAATTACAAGATGTTCGATGGAAAGATATTCATCCTTCAGGTTTTTCATCTCTTCTTCGGCTCTTATGAGCAGATGGGAAAAATTCCGGCTTACCATTACCTCTCCAGGAGCAACACCAGGGCCTGCAACTCTCGGTTTTTTGCGAATTTCATCGGCTAGTCGATCCTTGAAGTCTTCCAATGGTACATTCATCTTGTTGAACAACCTTGGAAGAAAACCATCCGATTCTTCGAAAAGCGCCGAAAGAACATGTTCCGGATCAATTTCGGTGTTTCCGTTTTTTAAAGCGATTGTTTGGGCAAGTTGCAACGCTTCCTGAGTTTTTATTGTCATTTTTTCAAGATTCATGTTTTCACCTCTTTCTTAATCTAAAAACTATAACTTCAAGAAACGTGTGCGGCATAAATTTCAATCATTTTCTGTTTCTTCCGAAAAAAAAGTACACATTTTGACTTAAAATTGGCTTCAGAATCGAACATACTACTCTGAGGCCGAAAAAGTCCATTACTATACAGCAACAAAGAGTAAATTCGTATTGACATTGGCAATTAACCATACAATTCAAAAAAAAATCCGCGAAAAATTATTTTTTCCAAATTTTCTGCACTTGCATTGATGCAGGTTTATAGGACAAGCATTTTTGCTCTTTTTCGCTGATTACTATAAAGAATGTGTTACCCCATCTTGGAATATGTGTCCTGCGAGAAGGCCTGAATAACCCCTTGGGCGGTGTAATCACCCGGTTCGAAAGCCTTTTTGAACTGATCGAAATATAGAGCAGCTTCCTGACGGTATGCCGCTATTTTTTCTGTGGGGGAAACTGAATTCGCAGTTTGTGCATCGATACCATTTTTAACGAAAGAATCAAGCCCTGAGCTCACAAGAGAATGGGTTTTGTCGACCCCACTTTGAACCGCATCGGGCCATTGATTTGATTTGTACCCAGCTTGTTTGAATCCTTCGTCTATTGCAGTTCCAATTAAGTTGGCAAAATTTTGTCGGGATGCTTCTGTATTTCCTTGATTTTGCTCAATTTGACTCACGTTGAAGAAGCTTGTTGCTACATCGAGAATTCTTTGCGCGGTATTTTCCGGGGAAAAATATTCCTGCAGTTGGGTTAGCGTATTCTGTGTGCTGGATGTTGTTTGGGATGGAACATCTGTGGTGCTGGTTGATGTGCCGGTTTGTTGAGAAGTGCTGCTTGGAGAAGTGGAAGTTGTTGGTGAAAAAGTTGGATTTTTGCTAAAATAATTTTGAAGAAAGTTGTAAGTATCCTGAGGAGTAAAACCTTCTGCGGGGACTTGTTGTCCTTGTGAGGCGCTCATCGAATTAAAAGTCTGGTAGTTCAATCCATATAGAAAGCGTGCAAATTGGATTTTCTGCTTGTCTGCAAAAGGAATGTTCCACTGATCCATGTTCAACCCGTTTAGTGGATCAGCTGGATCACTGTTCCTAAAAATGTCGGAGTTCTGAGAAGTTGAAGTTGGCATAAGCTGGTTGGTTTCTGATGCTGGGAAAGGATTAATCAGATTTCCTGAAATTGGATTTACCATATGAAATCTCCTTGGAAGCCAGATCTAAATACCGCAAATCAAAATAAAGTTGTAAAAAACTTTAGGCAACCGTTTCAATTTACATCCTCCCTTACCAATTTTGCTGGGATCGACGCGTTGGTTTGTTGCGAATACCCTGCTACGGGAGGAAACACTAAGAGGCAGAACTATCTAACTTCGGATTCCCTTGCCCATATATGAATTGATAAGGGTTCTGCAGGATTTGACCGGAATTGGAAAATGCATTTTTTTGTGAAAAATTTGTTTTAATTTCAAGTTTTTCACGCCCAAAAAGTGCCATTATAAAATGCTTCCGCATCAGGATATCTGAACTTCTTGCCGTGTTTCCCATTGAAGCCGGTTTTCGTAGGTGGTTGGCTGCTTGAATCAAATTGTCTTTGAGGTTCTTGCAAAATTATTTAATACTTGCTTTGGAAAAAATAAAGATTTGCAGTGGTTAATGCGGAAGCTTAACATAGTTCTCAAAGGTTAAGCAATGGCGATGATTTCGCTTTTTCCTTAGCAGCAGCTTCCTTATCGAGTTTTGCTTGAGCTTGACGATCGCCGAGATCGGCTTCTTTGGTTGTTTGAGGAATGGTTTCCCTTGTTTCCTGTACTGCCGTTTGAGGAAGGTTGTTTGTTGCAATGGTCTGTGGTGCAGCAGGGGGGGTCTTTTCGGGAGTGGAATTCCCCGTTTGAAGTTGGGCTTGGGAAGCGACCTTATCGGCAATAGCCTTATCGGAAATAACTTGATCGGAAAGAGCTTTATCGGAAAGAGCTTTATCGGAAAGAGCTTTATCGGAAATAGTCTTATTGGAAGCATCTTTTTCAAATTGAGCTTGGTTTGCGGCAATAGTGGCAGCTTCTTTCTCAAGTTGAGTTTTGGTTGCGGCTTTGGTTGAAGCTTCTTTCTCAAGTTGAGTTTGATTTGCAGCTTTTGTGGCTGCTTGACTATCGAGTAAGGCCTGAGCCTGAGAATCACCTTGGCTAGCTTCCAACTCGGTTTGAGCTGGAGTCTCTGTTGCCTCCTGCGCAGCCGCCCTTGAGGCATTGGTTATCTGAACGCTATCTGTTCCGGCAGGTTTGGCCTTTTCTGAAGCCGAATTTTTGTTGGCGGTTTGAGTTTGGGTTGTGTGGGATGGGGCCTGGGCATCGGTCTGTGAAACAGCTCTAGCTGCTTCGGTTGGATCTACAGGGTTAATGGGCATATTCTTTCCTCCTTTGTAAATTTGTCAAAAAATTGTTGAACACTTGGAACTCTTAACAAAATGACCTTATAACTTATATAACAGCAACCGTAGAACAAAGAAAATCCTTAGTTCTACCTTAAAAACCAGTTAATAATAACCATCTTTCGGACAACCCGAACTACAAAAAAGGTGACTCTTATACTAGTGTTACTAAAGATCGCTTTCATGTTTTCCGGGAAATTGATTCCACTGACAAAAGAAATGGAAAATAGGACACTGTATGAAAGTAGCTGATCCGAATTCTTTAAAACCTGCTTTAAAACAGAGATTTAAGAGAGAAGATCGAAAACTCTTTCTTTTTCACTAAGATTGTCTCTTCTGCTTGCTTTTCCAAAATTGTTTCAGCGAATTTGCTGTGTGAAAATAGTTAATTTTAACTAGTTAATTGGGTGAAACAATGGATTTTCCTATTCTACATTTACATATACAAATGAGGGATCAAATATAAAATGGATTTTTTCTGAAAAAAAGATTTTTTACGGGAGGTCTCGTGTGAATAAATTCGTTTTACTTTCCTGTTTGGTGGTCGTTCTTACGGCACTTCCTTTCTGCGCTGGTTGTATTCAGAATGGTCGCAGTAACGCTTATGGCAATTTTCCAAATGATTTAGGCTTGGGGGAGGGAAGTGGAATCGGAAAGATTGCCCTTTCCATCATCGGGAGTAATACCGTTCTGGTCAACGGCACGATTGTGTTGGAAGCCGTTCCCGTTGACCCGAATGGGAACCTCAGCTTTGTATTCGATTGGTCAGTGAACCCAGCACAAGGGCTGTTTTCAACGACCAAATTGGGAAAGACAGTTTGGACGGCTCCCTCGGCAACGGGGACATTCGATTTCACCTGCGCAGCGACTAACTCATCCGGAGGTTCCGGAAAGGCAACACATCAGGTCACGGTCGTTTCAGATGTTCCGTCCGGCTCTCCCCGAACTATTTCCGGGAAAGTCCGGGATCAGTCCACCGATGCTCCAATCAACGGCGCATCAGTGGTGATTTTCGGGACGGGCAGATCTACGATCACGGACAGTCAGGGCTGGTTCGAGTTTCTGGATGTTCCACCGGGGACATACACTCTGATTGCCACCCGTGATGGATACAAAGAACAAAGATTCACTGGGATTGTGGTTCCTGCAAGTTAAGAGATTATTTCCTCGCCGAAGGCATTCTGGCTGTCGGAAATTTTGAATTTAAGGGGTTTTCCATGAAAAGGACATTAGTGGTAATGATGCTCATCCTCGCTGCTTGTTTGATGGGATGTATTGGGGGTGGTGCCAATCCGGTTGGTTCTCCGCAGGGTTTTTTGGGGAGCGATGGTACCACTTCTATCGTCCATGGACGAGTAGCCGGACAGGGCGACCTTAGCAAAATCACGGTCTATCTGGTGGCTGATGGGGCGATCATTCCCCCCCCCGCAAGCTTAAACGCTCAAACTTCGGGGGTTGGAAGCATCGACGGGAATATCTATGCTACTACTACCGTTGCCAGCGGTTCATTTATCTTCACGGGAGTTCGGCACGGGACATTTAATCTGATTGCTATAAAGGATAAAAATTTCAGCAGTATTCTACGGAATGTCCAGGTGGGGAGCGTAAATGCAGCGGCCTCACCAACCGATCTTGTGTTATACCTGACTGCTACAAGTGACATCATTGGCTCGGTCTTGGTCCCGGCCGGATATTCCCCGGTGACGGGCATAACCGCGTTTGTAACCGGAACATCTTATTCGGCATTCACTGATGAAAAAGGAAAATTCACAATCACGGGTGTTCCGGCAGGAACCTACACTGTGGCAATCATGGGTAACGGTTTATTGCAGCAGCTAGTAACCCCGGTTTCTGTGAAACCGGCCCAGGTGACCATCATGGCTCCAGTCAAAATGATACTCAGCGCCTCTCAAGGTTTTATTATTTGGAAAGGTGTGCTGCCTGTGGCTCCAATTTCTCCCCAGGCCAACTGGGCCTATTACAATGTAAATGATGGAAGGGCATACATCTGGAATGGGGTTTCCTGGCAGATACTGACCCAGGAAGGCGCAACTGGGGCAGCCGGCGCAACTGGTGCAGTGGGCACGGCTGGTACCAGTGGCGTAAGCATCACCTGGAAGGGAACCCTGGGCGTGGCTCCTACCAACCCACAGCTCAATTGGGCTTATTATAACTCAACTACTGGTATTACTTACATCTGGGATGGGGCAGCCTGGCGTATTATGGTAAACGATGGCGCTATTGGCGCTGCCGGTCCAATCGGGGCTACCGGTATAGCAGGAGCAAGTGGTGCAAGCGGTCTCAATGGTGTAAGTATCATCTGGAAAGGAACCCTGAATGCAAATCCTGTTAGCCCTCAACTTAATTGGGCTTACTATAACTCAACTGACGGCAAAGCATATATTTGGAATGGCACTACCTGGCAGGTTATGATTCAGGATGGTGCTACCGGTGCAGTTGGAGCCACAGGTGCAGCTGGTGCGACTGGCATTAGTGGGGTGAGCATCACCTGGAAGGGGACCCAGAATGCAGCTCCTGCCAGCCCACAACTCAATTGGGCTTATTATAATCCAACCACCGGTACTACCTACATCTGGGATGGAGCAACCTGGCAGATTATGGTAAACGATGGCGCAATCGGCGCAGCTGGTCCTATTGGGACTACGGGAACAGCAGGAGCAAGCGGTGCAACCGGTCTCAGCGGTGTGAGCATCATTTGGAAAGGAGCTCTGAATGCAGCTCCGGCTAACCCGCAGATTAATTGGGCTTACTATAACTCAGCCAGCGGCGAGGCATACATCTGGGACGGCACGGCCTGGCAACTCATGGTCAAAAACGGTTCCACCGGTGCTGTAGGTGCAACAGGTGCAGTGGGTGCAACTGGCGGCAGTGGTGTGAGCATTACCTGGAAGGGAACCCTGAGTGCGGCTCCTCTCAATCCCCAACTTAATTGGGCTTACTATAACTCAATCACCGGTACTGCCTACGTTTGGGACGGAACATCCTGGCAGATCATGGTAAATGATGGCGCGATCGGCGCTGCTGGTCCCATTGGGGCTACTGGCGCAGCAGGAGCAGCTGGTGCAACCGGCCTCAGCGGTGTGAGCATCATCTGGAAAGGAACCCTGAGTGCAAATCCTGTTAATCCACAGCTCAATTGGGCTTACTATAACTCAACCGATGGCAAGGCATACATTTGGGACGGCACAACCTGGCAGGTCATGATCAAGGATGGCACCACCGGTGCTGTAGGTGCTACAGGTGCAACCGGTGCCGCGGGTGCACCTGGTGTCAGTGGGGTGAGCCTCACTTGGAAGGGGACCCTGAGTGCAAATCCCGTTAATCCACAGCTCAATTGGGCCTACTATAACTCAAACAACGGCACAACCTACATCTGGGATGGAGCAGCATGGCAAATTATGGTAAACGATGGTGCTATCGGAGCTTCAGGGCCCATTGGCGCTACTGGTACAACAGGGGCGGCGGGTGCAACTGGTCTAAGCGGTGTGAGCATCACTTGGAAGGGGACCTTGAGTGCAAACCCTGTTAATCCACAGCTCAATTGGGCATACTATAACTCAACTGATGGCAAGGCATACATTTGGGATGGCATCGCCTGGCAGGTCATGATCAAGGATGGCACCACTGGTGCCGTAGGTGCCACAGGTGCAACCGGGGCAGCGGGTGCGCCTGGTACCAGTGGCGTGAGCATCACCTGGAAGGGAACCTTGAGTGCAAATCCTGTTAATCCCCAGCTCAATTGGGCTTATTATAACTCAAGTGATGGCAAAGCATACATTTGGGACGGAACGACCTGGCAGATAATGGGCCAAAACGGTGCCATCGGTCCTTCTGGCCCCATCGGCGCGAATGGCTTGAACGGAGTCACTGGAGCTACGGGCGCAACAGGCGCAGCGGGAACGACCGGGGCCACTGGTGCAACGGGCGTAACAGGCGCAGCGGGAACGACCGGGGCCACTGGTGCAACGGGTGCAACGGGTGCAACAGGTGCAACGGGTGCAACAGGCGCAACAGGCGCAACTGGAACGACCGGGGCCACTGGTGCAACGGGCCCGACTGGTGCCATGTCTCCCACCTACGCATATATCTACAACCTTGGCGCTCAAACTGTTGCTTTAGATACCGATGTGACTTTCAGTACCAATGGTGTAATAGCTGGTAATATTACACATGGCCTTGGGGCATCGGGGATCGTTTTCGATGAAGCTGGCACTTATGAAGTGAGCTGGATATTTTCGACTGTTGAACCAAGCCAATTCTCGCTGTTTAAGAATGGGACTTTGATTCCCGGGATTATCTATGGATCTGGAGCTGGAACGCAGCAAAACAACGGACAAACAATAGTGACTCTGGCTATAGGCGATACTCTCACGCTGAGAAATCACACGTCGGCCGCTGCGGTAACTCTGCAAACATTGGCTGGTGGCACGGAGACCAACGCAAACGCAAGCGTTCTGATTGTAAAGCTGTCACAATAACGCCAGCAATTCTTGGTGAGTTTTCTCGCAAAATATAGCTATTAAAGATTTTTGCTACGAAATTTATCTGAATAATTAGCTTTTTGAACATTGCTCAAAATGGCTCTCAAAAACAATCGCAGCGACTCACTGGGAATTGCTGCAATAACGCCAGGAGTATAACACATTTCGTTAAAAATTTAGTAAAAGTAGTTGTTTTGAAAGCATTCAGCTCTATTAATTTTTTTTTTTAAGACTCGAAAAAAGCATTTGTGAAGTGAGAACAGTACAATAGAAATAAATGGATTTTGCTGAAAGATATTTTGTAGTTCCCTGTTCTAGTCTACGGTCACAGTTGAATTCAGGGAATCCAAAATTCATCTATCATTAATTACAGTGAATCTTTGAGAAAGTGAATACTATGAATTCGTATGTGGCTAAGGGCTAGTCTGGGTATACATGATTTGTTGGAAAATAAATTGGTTGTATAAGATATCGTCACTATCTTGCAAACTCTGTATTGGTTGAAATGACAGTGCGATTTTGGGAAAATTCTGGGTACCTGATAATTTCTCGAAATGCTAGTCCTCTGTCACAATTGAATTATAGTATCTACTCAAATAATCTGCGGCTTTATACGGCGGCTTCGACTGCGCTCTGTCAGCGGTCCGGTCGTTGAGCGGAGTCGAAACGACCTTCGCGATCAACATCTAACTCATCTGTGACTAAGGACTAGGTGTGTGCAAGTCGCGTTGACTTCGAAGGACACTTTGGGGCCGAAGGGCAAACCTTCCGGCTTTCTTCTTTTTTTTGAAACAGCTTACGATTATTTCTGTTCGGTTACAGGCAGTTTTCTCAACTCTCCTTTTGAAACAATCATTCAAATAATACCAATTTTTAAAAGTAAATCACGCAGTGAAATGTGGCGGGTTAGGAGTTTGGTTCTATAGGGTAAGACTCACCTTTTTGCCGATTCAATAATCCACATTTTCGATGGCAACTTCGCCTTTGGTCACTAGTTGATTCTCCACGTGGATGACTCTAGGAAGATTCGTTAAAACCTCCTGAGCCAATGATTTATGGGATTCATCGGCAACAGTGAGCGTGAACACGCTAATTTACGGGAGTTTGATCAAAATAAATTAGGGAAAAAAGCACCAAAAACAAAAGCTAGCGACTAAAGGAAAAGCCTTTCGACAGAAGATGACGTGGGTTTTGCCTACTCCCTTGAATAATTTGCTCAGATTCTTGGTTTTTCCCATCAAATAATTTGGCTCCACTCAACAGTTCCAGACAAGGTTGCGGCACCTTCCTTGACCTCGATCTTGATCGAATCGTCCTTAAGATAGGTTTTGCATATGAAAGAATTCTCGAACGCTCTTTAGATCTTGTCATCGGCTTCCGAGGCGAACGCAGCCATGCTGGTAAAGAAGATTGCCACCGAAATCAGTGCAAAAGTTCATCGATAAAATGTATTTCGTTTCATTCTTTATTTTCAATCCTTTTTGTTCTTGCGGGGAATTCCCCCTCAGATTCTTTTGAAGAGACTAAACTCCTCTCTGAACCGTGAAATTCGGAAAGGTCACTTGCTGATTTCTTCTGCAACCTTATCGACGACTTTTTCGACGGTTTGCTTGATCTGACCAATCGCCTGATCCTTCTTTCCTTCTTTGCGAAGCTTGTCGTTGTCAGTCAGCGCACCCACCGCTTCCTTGATTCGTCCCTTTACAATGTCTGTTTTCCCATTCATGCTGATTCTCCATTCAAAATTTTCTGCCAGAGAAAGTTTCTTATTCTCATGGATGGCTCATTTTATCGGTAAAAAGGGGGAACAAAAATCCATAGTTCTACCCAATAATATAGTTTAAAACAACCATTGTTGCTTTTTGCCAAAATGAGTGAGAATGTCTTCTGTTGTTTTCGGGAAAACAATAATTGACAAACAAAAAAAACATCCGCAACTGGGCTTCGGGGGTAGGCGGGGAAAAATACTGCTTTCAGGAGAAGACAATGGCAAAACCATCACCGGCACAAACTAGGAATGCCTCAAATAAAACCATTGGCGAGATTGTAGCCGACGATTACCGAACGGCCAGGGTTTTTGAGAGGCACGAAATAGACTTCTGTTGCGGGGGAAAAGTGTCTCTCGCTGAAACCTGTAAGAACAAAAGAATTGATTTCACGGTGATATCAGACGAACTCGAAGCGGTGAGAATAGAAGCGCTTGAGCGAGCTAAGAATCATGCCTCTTGGGAGCTGCCATTTCTGGCTGACTACATTATCAATATCCACCATTCCTATCTCAAAGATAACATCAACCAGCTGTCGGCATACATAAGAAAAATTGCTGCTGTTCATGGTGAGCTTCATCCCGAGGTAAAGGAGATCAGCAAGATTTTTGACAAGGTCGAAGTCGATTTGATGATCCATATGCAGAAAGGGGAGGAGGAGACCCTCTTCCCGGCCATTAAACGGGCTGCTGGGACTGCAAAGGAAGGAATGACACCAAATCCAAAAGACAGAGAAATAATCAAGAACTCAGTTATTAGTCTTAGTCTCGAGCACGAGGATATTGGTGAAGCGATTCACACCATCCGCCGTCTCTCCAAGGACTATGCAATTCCGGACAATGTTTGCAATACTTTCGTGCTGACTTACCAGAAACTTAAGGAGTTTGAGGAAGATCTCCACAAGCACGTCCATCTTGAAAATAACATCCTTTTTCTGAAAGCGACACAGCTATAATTACAGATCTCCTGATGCGTCTATGAATTGATCAGAAATTTTGAGTTTCCGGTTGGAAATCCAATTAGCACTTTTCACAGAAAAAATATTTATTTATGCTGAAAATTCTTCTAAATTGTGAAAATGAGTTCCTTCTAAATTAGGAAGTTTGAATTCATATGTAGGAAATGATTTCGTCGATCGGTTTTCTTTTGAAATGCTTCGTGTTCAAAGCTTGCAATCCACTTTCCAGTAACCATGTAAATTGCAGTGCTCGGTAATTGTGATTTTTCCCTCCGGGTTCTTTAGATGAAAACATGCAGCAGGTTCAAGGCCCGGGGTGAATCCGGCTCGTCCCAGGTAACGGTCATTCTGGTAACAATCGATGAACTAAAAACTGCGTCTTTTTTTTACCTGTTTTTATTTTCCAAAAAGAGATACCACGTTTTTAATTCAAAATCTTGCTTTTTTGCCGAAAGCACACGATGAACTGGATGAAATGTTTTTCTTCCATGGGATGAAGAATCTTGCCCACGCGAACGATAACATCCGTACAACCCTTTTCAGGAATCAAACCGCAGGATTTGTTTATCAAAACGGATGGAACATGCTTAACTTCAACTTCCGGGCTCTTGGCTTGCGATTCCTGGAAAAATTGATCATCTGCTCAAAGCCTTTTTCTTCAGCCCCGCACACAGGACATTTTCCAGTAAGTTCGTTGAAGACCAAATGACCACAGACTTTACAAATGAAGATCTTCATTTTGTTATTATCCTTTTCAAAAATAAGTTTTTTCTCGTTCTCTTTTTAGTTTCCCTGAACGGGGGTATTAGCCGGAGGTTCGAGGGTGGTCGTGGATTTTTCCTGAGCCAGGGCAATTTGAAAAATGCCGAAAAACAGGATTACTCCGAAAAAAAGCCCCAAGAAAATGATAGTGTGAAGACTATTGATGTTCATTTATTCATTTGGTTCCTTTCTCAGAAGATGTTTTGCCAAAGCTTCACTGGCGAATTGAAGAAAAACCTTTTCGAAATTGAAATCACCGAGATTCAAATTCAGCCACCCTTCTTCCATGCTCAGAGCCAGCCGTTGATTCATTGAACTTCTTGAATTGATTGTCCTATCAGAGTTATTCACCATAGTTGAGGAAAGGGCTCGTCCCAGAATTGATAATTTCAAGGGACGTTTCAGCCGAAAGGTATTTCCTTCGACAGAAAAGTTTTTGAGAATGTCAGTGACGTTTAAAGAAGAAGATGCTCGTAAAGCAGTTGCGGAAGCTAAAGAAGCTGCAGGAGACGTTCCAAAGAGATTATCGAAGAAACCCGAAACCGTCTTTCGAATGTTGATTCCTTCGATATTAAGCCCGTGGGGGAGCTTGCCAACGATAACTATTTCTTCAGGGCCTAATTCCAGGGCTTCTGGTTCAATGCTGGCTGAAATATGTGTTCCGTTCTTAAAGAGAAGTGAGAAATTCAGAGCTTTTCCTTCTGATTTGAGATCCAAGGTCTGAAGATTCGATCCGAAACTATTTTTTGCCTTATCGGTGGCCATTTTTATGAGTGTGGGGGAAAAAGACACGATGTTTTTTTGTTTGTCATATCTTATGAATTGCTCAAAAAGGACTTTCTGAATCTGACTTTTCAGAGTTTTTTCGAACTGTTCCATTTGATTAACTCCACCCAGAACAGTGGCTGAAGGAAAAAAATAAATCGCCAAAAGAAGAAACAAGGTCTCGATTATAGGAAAGTGTTTCAGTGGCGCTCCTCTCTCGTGATCACCAATTTCAGACCTCCTGACCCATGCATGAATTAATCAGCATTTCGGAGAATTATCTCGGAAACTAGAAAGGCCTTTTTACAGATAAATTTGCTTTATTGTTACGTTTTTTTCCTCAAAAGGCACCATTCGAATTCTTCCTGGGTCAGGAATTTCTTTGAGCAGTCTGTCGGGCACTCTTGAATGCAGGTGCAAATTCTCCTGGCGAAGGGCTTCTAAAACTTGATTTCTATCCCAAATATGGGCCCGGAATAACGAATGTTAGCCGTATCGTTTTCAATTTCACCATGCAATTTGAAAAGGCGGTAGCCTAAGAGGCCATACCATTCAAATTCACCGGGCTCCTGGGTGTAATCACGCCCGAACAGGAAAGACATCTCCAAGTCGGCTAATTTGGCTTCGGTGTTGCTTTGATTAATTGCACTAAGTTTCACGGAGCCATTCAGTTTCAAATTTTTCGACAATTTGGTGTTCCCCTCAATTCCCAGGTATGGAATTTCAAAGTTGGTCGTAAGTTCTGCTGCTCTTGTTCCGGCTGGCATTGGTTGAGCCAGGCGCACGAACATTCGGCTGAACTCCACCCCATAAAGGAATTTCCATGAGCAACATTCTTTTCCATTCAAAAGCCTTGAAAATCCCAAATCGAAAAACCTCGTATTTCCATCTATTGATGCCCCAGAGTTGAAAAGAAGCTGATTAAAGGTTACCATTTTTCCAATGGTTCCATTGTGATCGAAATGGGTGTAATTGAATCGGAGCTGGTCTTTTTCCGATAATTTCCAGGTACCGTTAAGGGTCAAACTGGTTTGTTCACCTATATTTGTTTCATTGCCAAAATCAAGGTCCATTCCTTTTGCGTGGATGTTTCCCGAGAGATTAGTGTGCCAGCCTTGTGCTCCTATTGCAAACCTGCTCTCTTTTTTTTGTTTTCTACACGCTTGTTCACCTGTCGCATAAACTTCTTGGTCGAGCAGAGGTTTTAAGAGCTTTTCTTCAGAGGTTGCCGTTTCTAAAATTGATTCAACAGATTTTGGATGGGTAGGTTCGGAAATCAGAATAGTTTGTTCCAGTTTTTGCGAGGGGGTTTCTTTTAGGAAACTTGCAAGCTTTGCGTGAACACTTTCTGAGTTGATTGTTTTCATGTAGTTGGCGAAGTCTTCCATGCTATTGTCAGGGAATTTTGCCTTGAGTTCTTGGCATATTGCCTTAGCCTTTTCTGGCTGGTTCAACATAAGAAAGGCTTGCGCAGATTCGTAATATGCTACAGGCTT
The DNA here is from genome assembly GCA_015233565.1 of Candidatus Rifleibacteriota bacterium. Lineage (GTDB taxonomy): Bacteria > Muiribacteriota > Ozemobacteria > Ozemobacterales > Ozemobacteraceae > JADFXM01. The sequence continues at coordinate 82,370 of JADFXM010000009.1, read as the reverse complement.
GAAGATATCCGGTCCCTCGATTAAGATTCTTTTGTTTACTTCATTAGCCTTTTCCCATTCTTGCTTTTCCATCAGGAAATCTGCCAGTAAGGACAAGATGGAAGCCTTTTGGTGGGGGTTTGTTGTTTGTTCCACCGCATATTGAAAAAGTTTGGTGACTTCCTCAACATTGTCAGTCTCCCGAAGTTTCATTGCTTCCTCTAGCGCTTTTCCAACATCTTGGGCTCCCCATCCAGGTTGCAACAAAAATAGAAATATCAACCCTAAAGAAAAAAATACCAACGAACTTTTTTTGAACATAAATTCTCCTATTTCACTTCATTTTTTTCTAAGACGGGGAGCAAAGGAAAATTTCGTCAAAAGAAGTTAACGAGGCACTTTCCCTAACTACCGTTTGAATGCTTCTATACAACCGGATACGCTTGTGCAATTTTAGTCCCTTGCTTGTAGTGGACACCTTGTTGTGCCGTAAAGCTGACGTTGCTACTTGCTTCAAAGAGAACAATAATGTCTGAGCCGCCGAATTGAAAGTAAGATATTTCTTCGCCCTTACGTAAGGTTACACCCACCTCGCCAGTGATAATCACTGAAGAGACCTGACCCATTCCTATGGGAAGCACCGCTACCAGGCCGATGGCTGTTTCAAGTACCACCAGACCCCGAGCTTGGGCAAACTGATAACCCGCAACATCTGGAATGTCGAGCTTTCGCACACTTTTCAGGCAATAGTTGCCATCCTGATCATCTTTTATTGGGACAGCTTGTATCTCCAAATATACTTGTCCCGGAATAACTCGTGCTTCCAAAACTTTTCCACTTACTGGAGTGTGTTGGCGATGGTAATCTGCAGGACTGAGAAAACTGTGCATGAACAAACCGTTTATGAAGCGATCTTTATAGGGACTTCCTTCCATCAGTTCTTGTACTTTCCAGTGCAAATTCTTGACTGTGACTTGTGAGTCTGTTCTAATTTCCCATTGTCCCGCAAAAATGGAATCGGCGGGGGATACTATTACATGCGGGTCACATAGGGCAGCCACTGGTCGTTTGCCGGGTTTGTAGTTCCTGGCAAAGAATTGATTGAAGGTTTTCCAATCTCCGTGTGGCCGAATATAATCGCTCATATTGTAGCCGGGTGATTTATAAAACGTTTCTATCGATTCAGGGGTTAAAGATTCTGGTGTGTCAAGAAATTCACCAATTGCCTTGGCGTATTTCACCATCCATGCAGAGAGTGGTTTCAGTTGCGACGCTTGATCGTGCGGTTTAATTGCATCTTGCAACTCTAAAACAGGATGCTGAAAGAGTATGAAATAGAATTCTCCCAGACGGGTATAAACTTCTCTACCAGGCTCATCTTCAGTGGGAATCCAGTGTAATAATGCGTTAATTGATGTCAAGTAGTCTTGAAGACACTTGATATGTTTGATTTGTGGCACATTTTTCTTTTGGGCGTTTGCGATGGCCTCATTAAACTTACCTTCCCAATGATTTTCTTTAATGAGATCTATCAATTCCTGGATAACCTTGTGTGTCGGTTGCATTTTAACCTCTTTTGTTTTCAAACAGGCTTTAATTAAGATATATTGAAATGAAACAAATTGTTCATAGTGTTTTTATCCGATGAAATCCATCAGTTCCTTGTTGAACTTATCTTTCTCTTCGAAGAAAAGGCCGTGTCCGCTGTTTTCGAAAGGAACCAATTTCGCCCCTTTAATACCTGCTGACAAAGCTTCTCCCAGCTGAAAAGGACAAATTTTGTCATGTTTGGAGTGGAAAATCACCGTGGGAACTTTGACTTTTGCCATATCTTCTCTCAAATCTGAATCCCGCAGGGCGATCAGACAGGCTGCGGTAGCATGAGGAGAGGCTTCCATTCCCATGTTTTGGAACCAGTAGCCCAACTTTGAACCGATAGCATTTTCACTTCGAAAAAAGATCCTTCCGAAATCTTCGACAAGTTTGGCTCTATTGGTGTGGCACTCCGCGATTAACTCATCAATGGCTTTTGGCTCATGTCCATACGGGAAATCAGGTCTTTTAGTGAAACAGGGCGCTGCGGCTCCGAAAAGGGCCAATTTAGCTACTCTCTCATTTTTGTGACGGGCCATGTAATGCAGAGAGATGGCACCACCCATTGAATGGCCGGCCAGGGTGACTTCATTCAAATCGAGTATTCCCAGGACTTTCTTGATGTCATCAGCAAACACATCGTAGTTGTATTCCCCCCAAGGCTCTGACGATTGGCCAAACCCTCGAAGGGTAATTCCTACACAGCGGTAACCCTTCTGGGCCAAATGAGTAAACTGATATTCAAACATTTCGTGATTAAGTGGCCATCCAGGAATGAATACGACAGTTTTGCCTTTTCCCCAATCCCGGGTGTGGAGATGGACGGCAGGCTCAACTTCTACAAATTCAGTTCTTCCATTTCTTTTCACAAAACTCTCCTTAATCCTCTTTGTTATTTTAATCTCAAAATTTTCTTTAATCATTTTGGCTATTTCCAATTCGAATCGTAGCTACCAATGATTATTACCAATGTAGCAACGAAAAATGCCAGGGTAAATAGCAGTTTATAACTATTTTCTCAATGACAATTAAGGATTCCATATTTACGAATATTAGGAGAAAATGTAGAGTCTAACCAAAAAAAAATGATTAAAATATAAGCACCCTTTGAGATTGTCATTGATTTTAAATCCCCGCAAATGAAGGGTTGACTATTTCGTTATTTTCTAATAAGGTGCATTTTTGGTGCAGAAAGATCCCAAAATTGGGATAACACTCAATGTTGGAAATTGAAACGGAGGTTCTTTTGAATGAAAAAGCTTTTTCCGGTCTATCTATTGGGTCTTCTAGTTTTTTTCGCAGTTGGTTGTGGTATGTTCGGAGGGGGAGATGATAACAACGTGGGGCCAGGCACCCAGGGGACGAATGCCTCTAGCGTAGTTCTTAAAGCCAATATTCCGGTAGGAGTGTTGAGCCAGAACGTTCGTTCGGCCCTGATATCAACCGATATCCAAGTCTGGATGAATGGCGTTTCCCTTGATTACGTAAGCACATCGGGAGGGTTCATGACTTTCCAGAAAACCGTTGACGTAAATACCGCGTCGTTTTCCACTCTCCTTACGAAGGGTGGGGGCTCAGTTCCCCTTGTCATTCAGGTTGGAACCAAGGCTCCGGTTACGGTAACAGTAACTCTCGACACCACAACCACTGGGGTTTCGACCAAGACTCTGTCAATGACCGTCAACGTCACTACCAACTTGACTGACGGAACCTATGCTATCCAGATTACAGATGGGGTGGGCATTGTAGCACCTTCCAATCCAATTACCTCGGAAAAGTCTCTCGGAGTGACTGGAATAGATTATCTTGCCTGGTCTGGGAATTACCTTCCCTTGGCCGATGCCGTAGGAGTTCCCAGCGCCTCCACTACCATCCGGATAACCTTCGATTCGATTATCGACAACGCAACCAGCGACTTCCGGATTTTAGCTAAAAGCAGCAATGGAAACGAGGTGACCCTGATACAAACAGATCTTGGAGCAGTTCTCTCGCTTACTCAAACCAACGTTCCAGCTGGAGCGAAGCCGTCCTACAGTTTTCTGACTGCTACTCTGTTGTCAAATAGCACCCAGGGAAAATTTTTCAAATCCGGGACACGATACACTCTTACTTTCGAATCTGCCTCCCTCCGTCTGGCGGCTAATCCTAACGTTCATCTTCCCTCAACCCTGCTTATGTCGAGGACATTTACGACAGCTGTTAGTTATTCGCAGACTAATCTTGTCGCCAATCGGAGTGGTTTTTCGGCAGCACGAATTGACCCCCTCTTTCTAAACGGGTGGGGAATCGCGATCAATCCAAATGGCATCTTCTGGATTTCTGCAAACCACGCCTCTGTTTCCACCGTCTACAAATCTGATGGGACGCAGACTCTCGCACCTGTTGGAATTCCTGGCCCAGGCGGACCAACCACCGGTGCTCCTTCGGGTCAGGTTTTCAATTCAACGACCGACTTCGTTATTCCAGGCACTAATGCACCAGCAAAGTTTATCTTCGTTGCCGAGGATGGGACCATTTCGGCTTGGAACAGTGCTCTTACGGATTCGACTAATGCAAAAATCATGACCACCACATCCGGGGTCTACAAAGGGGTTGCTCTTGCTGCAGGGCCTTCGGGCGCAAATTTTCTGTATTGTGCAAACTTTAGCTCTGGGACCGTCGATATTTTCGACAAGAACTTCACCCAGGTTTTCGGTAGTCCATTCGACTATACCAAAAGTGTCAAACCGTTTGTCGATTCGGCCATTCCAGTTGGTTTAGCACCGTTCAACATAAAGAATATTAATGGTAAATTGTATATTTCTTATGCCAAACAAAAGCCATCTCTGACAGATGATGAATCTGGACCTGGAAATGGTTACATTGATATATTCACAATGGATGGGACCCTTGAGAAAAGGTTTGCCTCTCAGGGCAGTTTGAACTCTCCATGGGGAATGACAATGGCTCCTGCAGATTTTGCAGGGTTTCCGTCCGCTCTTCTTGTCGGAAACTTCGGTGATGGAAAGATCAATGCGTTCGATGGAAACGGAAGTTTCCTCGGCCCCCTGACTAACACACTTGGAAATGCAAATGTGATCGAGGGCCTCTGGGCAATAGAGTTTTCCCCGGTTGCTTCCGATGCAGGAAAACTCTTCTTCACGGCAGGTCCTAATGGAGAAAACGATGGATTGTTTGGTTACCTAAAGTGAATTTTTCCTGAGTAAAATTTGCTCCCGGTTTCAGATTTTATAGCCGGGAGTTCTTTTTTTGTGCAGAGGGGCTAAAATCTAAATTAAGTATTCCATCACATTTTGATAATTTATTGGTAGTGAATCTTTATTTGTAGTCGGAGAATTAAGAAGAAAATCTTGGTAATCCTAAACATTTAATGATAAGCTGTCTTCACCTAACCCGGAAAGTTTATCGTAGATACTCAAAATTCTCAAAGTTTTAGGTAAAATCCCCTTTTTGGCACTATGGTTTGACCAAGGTTTTTGTTTGACACCCCCAAAATGATCGTGTATATTTGACAGATATAGAAGCAAATTAACATGAATATGGGTCTTTCCAGTTTCTGCAAAGAACTTTGCGTTAGAACCGCAAGCCCTTCTTGTTAAAAAAAAATTCTGATCGAGAGGATTTGATTTTTCAAAGATCAAGTCAGATACTGGGCAATTTGAAAAAAGGTTGACCTGTTATGAAGAGATATCTGATTAGTTGTTGGTTTTGCTTGGCTATTTTTGTTCCCGCGAATGCATGGGAAATCTCCAAAACCTTAACCCTTGGATACAGCCAGGAAGATAATATCACGATGGAAGTCCAGAAAATCTGGCGAGAAAAAGACTGGGCTTTTGAAAGTGGACTGAACTTCAGTGCAGGCAAGGAAGTAGATCGTGGAAAACGATGGACCGTTTCTCTGGATCTCAAAAACCGGGATTTTAGACGATTTTCCACCTACGACCAATTTCTTTGGAATATGAAGGTGTCTTACCGGCAAAAGCAAGGATTGGGATGGATGGCCCCCTGGTGGAAGTTACAAGCCGGATTTGGGCAAGCTCGTTTCGGAAATGAATCTATTTATGACCGAAACCTGATGGATTTTGCCCTGGAATATGGAAAGAGAATTAACATGCGAACGACTCTCACCGGAGGATTTACTTTTGATGCGAGTCGCGGACGGTTCACAGATGTTCTTGACCTCAATGGGCTAAGTGCAGGCATTCGTGGGCAATACGCTCTTGATTCCAGATGGTCACTGACGGGCGGTTTCCAGATGCGAAACGGAGATGTAGCAATCCATTCGTGGGAGGGGTATTACAACTTTGAGCCATTGGTTTACCTGAAAAATTGGGGAACCTGGAATTGGCTTGAAAAGACCATGATTAGGATTCCAGATGCCCATACAAATAAATGGTCTGTGGGACTTGTTTTCTCTGCGACCCCAAACTCCTCATGGAATCTGGTTTTTGATACCATCAAAACCGAAAAAAATGACTGGTCATATCCCGACAAGATTGGAAAAATCATCTATTTGCTCGAGTTTTAAGAAAAATGGACTAAAAAAATGAAAAATCGTATTTTTTACTTATTGATCGTTCTTTCAATGACCGTGCCACTGTGCGCAAATGATTTTACAATAACCGTTAAGGATGGCGGGGGAAAACCAGTTGAAAATGCAGTCGTTGCTTTGAAACCGGGAGTCGTTGTCCCGAAATCTCCAGCATCCGGGCCATCACAGATAATTCAGAAAGGAAAGGAATTCCTCCCTCTGGTCACGGTCATTCAGGTCGGTGGGGAAGTGGAATTTCCCAATCTGGATTCCGTTCAACATCATGTTTACTCGTTTTCAAAACCCAAGCGATTTGATATTCCGCTTTACAAGGAATCAACGCCTAAGCCGATTGTTTTTGATAAACCTGGAGTAGTCGTTTTGGGTTGTAATATCCACGATTGGATGAAAGCGTTCATCTATGTTGTTGATACCCCTTATTTTGCAAAATCCGGACCTGATGGACGAATAAAATTAGATTGCCTTCCTCCCGGAAAATACCAAGTGGAATTCTGGCATCCTCGTTTGAAAAAAATTCTTGGTACTGGCTTGCCACAATCGGTTGAACTTGATGAAAAAAACAGTCGGGTTTTCACCGTTTCGATCGAGCTGAAAAAAGAAATAGCTCCGACAAGAAACGAAGGAGGATATGAAGCCGGCACATACCCATGAGACTATTTCGATTTAAACGTCTACAATCCAGGCTGTTTTTCATTTTCGTCAGCTTGTTTTTGATTGTCGGTTTTTCGTCTTTTCTGGTTTTGAGCAGGGTTCATGAAAGTAACGCCCGAAACAAGATTGAAACAGACTTGACTCTCAGCGCTAATGTTCTGGCAAAACTAATCTCTATCCGTCTTGAAAACCATAGTAAGGATGCCTCCATTCTATCAAAGGATTATGCTTTCCAACAAGCCTTCTCCACCAATGACCTGGAAACAGTTTCATCCGGGATGGAAAGCCTCAAGCGAAGAATTAACGCTGATCTCATGATGATGATGTCCATTGAAGAAGGGCACAAGGTTTTGGTTGACACCAGTAAGTCGAATTGGGTGGATCATCCCTTCCCTTATCTTGATTTGATTAGTCGAACCGAAGAAAGTGGAGAGCCACAGACCGCTTTCATTGCTATGAACAACCAGCTATACAGTGTAATTATTGTTCCCATGCTTGCCCCGGAACCACTTGCATGGTTTTGCATTGGCTTTCGTGTGGATGACCGGTTTTTGAGGGATTTTCGACAGCTAATGGTCCCGGACATGTCTATCCTGCAAACTCCTGTAGCCACTCAGGCAATAATTCTTGCGACTACCTTGGCAGAGACTGAACGGAAATTGTTTGCTGACTGCCTGCCTGAGATGACAACTAAGAAAGGCATCGTTACTGTGCTGGTAAATAACGAACGTTTCTTGGTTCTTACGAAACTGCTTGACGAGAAAGCTGGAATCTGGCTGATGGTTCAGAATTCTCTCGAACAGGCACTCCAACCATTTTTCAAACTTCAGAGAATTCTATTGGGAATAACCTTCGCTGGTTTGCTGATGACAACTTGGGGAGTCGTTTTGATTTCGCGGGATGTCTCCAAACCTTTGAAAGAGATGGTGGAAAAAACCCGCGTAGTGGAAAAAGGAATTTATGATCAACATGTAACCATAGATCTTGAAGATGAAATCGGTGAATTGGCTAAATCGTTTAATCGGATGACCGATGGATTGGCAGAACGGGAACGGATACATGATTTGCTTGGAAAAGTGGTTTCATCGGCCATTGCCGATGAACTACTGAAATCTAAAGAATTAAAATTGGGCGGGGAAGAAAAGGAAGCAACCATCTTATTTTCCGATATTCGTGATTTTACCACTCTTTGTGAAGGTCGTGCCCCTGCAGATGTTCTCCAACTGCTGAACCAATATCTGACCCGAATGAATGACATCATTGAAATTAATGGTGGAGTCGTAGATAAATTTATCGGTGATTCCATCATGGCTATTTTTGGGGTTCCGATTCGTCACGATGATGATCCGGACCGGGCTCTTAAGTCCGCACTTGCCATGCTTGAGGAGTTGGATCGCTTCAATCAGGAACTGATGGAAAAAGGTTCACCTCCAATTCACATTGGCATCGGTATCAATACAGATGTCATCGTTGCCGGGAATATGGGTTCGCGAAACAGATTAAATTACACGGTTATCGGGGATGGCGTTAATCTTGCTTCCCGTCTTGAAAGTCAGAGCAAATCCCTGAAACGGATAATAATAGTGAGTGAAGCAACCCTCCAAAAAGCCCATGGATCTTATCAAACCGAATTTATGGGAGAAGTGACCGTTAAGGGAAAGTCAGAACCTACGCGCGTTTTTGCGTTGCTTGGAAAAAATCCTCAAAATAACCTTGTGAACAATTCGTAAAAGGTCTTCTTTCCAGGGAAGGTGTGGAATATTTGCTGATTCGGCAAATTATCCCCTGAAAGGCTTATCAACAGGGGGGCAATTTTTAGAGAAATCAAATATTTCACAGCTTATGAGCTGATTTGAATGATCCTACGCGGGTAATTTGCTACTGGAGCTGGCAGGTGGAAGAGTATTGATGGCGAGGCAGTCGTAAAGCACGCGATCAGGATGGAAGGTGGTTGATGATCGAACCAGTATGAGGTAGTTCCCGAATTCCAGACGGTTGGTCTTGGCCAGCTGTTCGCCCATGTTTGGCTGGGTATCAAGTTGGTTGATTAGGTCAGGTTCGTGAGCTAGGACTGTTGAACGGGTTCCTGGAACCACGATAATAGAAACCGGAAAGATCTTGGAGGGTTCGACGAAAACCATAGGTCTGGGGGCAAGTTCCGCCGCGGCGCTAATGACTTTTGTTTCCAGGCGAATCATGCGTGCCTTGGCGTCAGGTAAGACGCTTTCTACGCTGGCGGTGATCAAATCCAGCAGCTTGTTTCGTGCAGCTGCGATGTCTTGCAATGCAGGCAAGTTTTGCAAATCGGGGAACTTGTTGATGGCCTGGTCAAGGCCGGAAATTTCCTTCAGGTATTCGTTTCTACGAGAGTCAGGAACGTAATATAAAACGATTATATGCACCCGTTCTTTGTTTGGTTCCCCGTAATCGATTCCACTTGGACTCCACCCCACTGCGCACAACAATTCGCCTTCGTGAGAGGTTCGAGCAACCGGGCAAGCCCAGCCATGACCGATTCCGGAATTTTTAGTTTTTTCCCTGGTCAAAACTGCCTCTTCGACCGCGCTGGAAGCGTGAAGGTCGGGGCTGGCCTCAATAAGTCTGCTTAGAAACTGCAGGCATTCTTCTTTGGTCCCTTCGGGCAGTTCTACCAGGCGACCTTCTTGTAATGCGTTTAACAGGGTTCTCATAAATGTCTTCCTTCCTGGTCAGGCTTCAATCAGCCCCATATTTTTTAAAAAACCATGTTTTTACCAGATGCGTCAGCATCGAATAGGTGAACAAAAATCCAATGATCCACACCCAGAAGGACAATGGGAGTGGCACCAAGCCTATCATAGTGGCAACAGGTGTATAAGGCAACACTGCTCCGATCATCATGACCACTATGGTGGACAGAAGCAACCCGGGACTGGGATTGCTTTGGAAAAAAGGAATTCGTTGGGTTCGGATTATATGGACGATCAAGACCTGCGTCAACAGCGACTCTACGAACCAACCCGTATGAAACAGGCTTTCATAATAAGTCTTCATTTCGGAAGTGGCACCGGGTGCTGTGAACAGATTGCAGTTAAAGAAATAGAGCATGAGAAAATATGTTGCATAATCGAAGATAGAACTCATCGGGCCGATAAAGGTCATGAATCGCCGAATGTTCTCTATATTCCATTTTCGCGGTGATAAAAGGTATTCCGGATCAACAGTGTCAGTTGGAATGCCGATCTGAGAAAAGTCGTAGAGAAGGTTGTTCACAAGAACTTGAATGGGAGCCATTGGGAGAAATGGAAGAAAATAGCTACCTCCCACAACACTGAACATGTTTCCGAAGTTGGAGCTGGCACCCATCCGTATGTATTTAATAATGTTACCGAAGACTTTGCGACCTTCAATAATGCCGTCTTCCAGCACCTGGAGGCTTTTCTCCAAGAGGATGATGTCTGCTGCTTCCTTGGCTACATCCACTGCGGAATCCACAGAGATGCCAACATCGGCAACCTTCATGGCTGGGGCATCATTGATGCCATCGCCCATGTAACCAACCACATGTCCTCGTTTCTGAAGGGCTTCGACGAGCTGCTGTTTCTGAGAAGGAGAAAGGGCGGCAAAGACAGTTCCAGTTTCGGCGACTTCCTGGATCTTCTCTTCTGAAAGGTCCATTAAGTCGTCGCCGGTGATGATCTTGGTTACGTCCAGGCCTACTTCCTGACAGACTTTGCGGGTGACAAGAGGGTTGTCTCCCGTCAGAACTTTTACTCCTACGCCCATTCCCCGAAGGGTATCCAGAGCAGGTTTGGCTGAATCTTTCGGTGGATCCAGGAAGGCGATGTATCCAAGGATGACAAGACCGGCTTCGTCAGCAACCGAAAATACTTGTTTGTCACAGGGAAATTCACGATAGGCAATTGCTAAAACCCTGTAACCGTCTGCGCTCAACGCTTCATACTCTTCCATAATATCGTTTTTGATAACATCGATGAGGGGATGAATCTCGTCATCAACTTGGTAGCTGATACAAGCTTTGTAGACGGATTCAACGGCACCTTTGCAAATTAGAACATGGCTGCCCTCGTATTCGATTATGACCGACATCCGTTTTCGCTGAAAATCGAAGGGGATTTCATCGACTTTACGGCAGGTTTTCTCTACGTCCAGTTCTTCGTGGTCCAGGATTGCGCGGTCCAGAAGATTCCGGAGGCCGGTTTGGTAATGGCTGTTCATGTAAGCATATCGGAGAACGTCTTCACTTGATCGGTTTGCGACATCGACATATTTTTCGAGGATGATTTTGTCTTGTGTGATCGTCCCTGTTTTGTCAGTACACAGAACATCAATAGCCCCAAAATTTTGAATGGAATTGAGTTTCTTGACAATGACCTTTTTTTCGGACATCGCCAGCGCGCCTTTTGATAAATTGACGGTTACAATCATTGGTAGCATCTCAGGAGTTAATCCTACCGCGACAGATAAAGCAAATAGAAGCGCCTCAGCCCAATCATGCTTGGTGATTCCAACGATTAGAAAGACTATAGACACCATCACCACCATGAATCGTATCATTAGCCAGGTGAAGCCTACGATGCCTCGGTCAAAGCTGGTTTGTGGATCCTGGAGAGTCAGTTTTTCTGATATTGAACCGAAATAGGTTCGGCGCCCAGTGTTTACGGCTACCCCTCGAGCCGAGCCGCTGATAACTGTAGACCCTTGAAAACAAGCATTGGTCAGTTCCAGCGGGTTTTTCGGCATGAGTTGAGCTGGTTGAGCCTGTTTCTCGACAGGCATGGCCTCTCCGGTAAGGGCCGACTGCCCGACAAAAAAATCCTTGGTAGTCAGTAGTCGAAGGTCTGCTGGAATTATCGAACCTGCATCCAAAATAACGATGTCACCAGGGACAATCTCGGACATTTGAACTTCTATATCTTTGCCGTCCCTGACTACGGCGGTCGTTGTTTGGACCATTCGTCGCAGTTTTTCAGCAGCCTCATTTGAACGAGCTTCCTGGTAATAGCCTAAAATCACGCTCAAAATAACCATCCCCCCAACGACTGTTGCTGCTCTAAGGTCTCCCATTAATATGGAAATACTGCAGATCACCAGAAGCTGAATAACTAATGGATTTTTGCAACGGATGGCAATTTCCTTGATGAATCCAGGTTTTTGCCGCTGGGCAACTTCATTAGGGCCGAATTCGTCGCGAGCTCGATTTACGGATGGGCTATCCAAACCTTTTGGGTTTGAATGTAGTTGTTCAAGTGCTTTTTCGTTCGATACACGGCAGAGTTCAATCAAATTTTGTTCACTCTGTAACATTCTATTGCCACCTTTTTTGTTGGGACAAAATTCCAACTAGCCTAGCATAATAGCACGAACTTGGGTTATTTATCGAAAAAAAACATCTTATTCTAACACAAATCCTATAGTAGGAGTTAAAACTTCAGTAGGTTGCGCCAGCAACAAAGAGTAAATTCATATTGACATTGGCAATTAACCATACAATTCAAAAAAAAATCCGCGAAAAATTATTTTATTTTCTCAATTTCCTGTAGTTGCGTTGATGAAGGTTTCTAAGTCAAGTATTTTTACTCTTTTTCGCTGACTTGAGTAGGTTGCGCTGTTGAGCTTTCTAAAATGTCAAAAAAAAACCGCTTCCCTTATAAGATCAGGAAAGCGGGTTTTTTCAAAACCAATTATTTCATTTTTTTTCAATTTCTTGTTTTAATTGATCCATTGTAAACCCGAAGCCCATGCCGAGTGGTTTTTCGCCATCAAGGGGCCAAACGCCCTGAAGAAGGTTAACAGTTTGAAGGCTGCCATCAGGAGCTTTTTTCAGAAAAAGTATAACTTGCTTGCCTTTTGGAGGGAATTGAATTTGGTCTTCGAGCCATCCGATTTTTCCGGGTTTGCCAGCTTGCTTTGTCATAACGACAATGGGTTCTTTTACATCCCAGGTGCCTTTTAAAAGCTTGGATAACAACAGAACATTTTTTACGTTGCTAATTCCGTCTTTGTCCATTCCTTGGTCGGAGATTTTTTCGACCATAGCAATGGCAATAACCTCTGATTGCTGAACTAAATCGTGAAGAGGCAATGTTCTAATCATAGAAAAAGCACTTTGAACGGAAAAAGCAACGAGCATGGTCAGAAGAACGAAAACCAACCTGGACTTCAACATTTTTAAAATTCCCTCCCTGACATAACATTATTTTTAATGAAATTGTATCTATCCGGCTGTTGAGCCTTCATTGTAGCACCTGAATTCCAGTAGACTCTAACAGATTCAGCCATATCTTCAAGCGGTTGAGTGTTGCCATAAGAACTTACCGATGGCGGTTTTGGCCCGGCCATCTGGCCTGATGGCCAGAATTTATTTTGCCACGCGGTGGCTATCTGTGAATTGGAAGCCTGGAAGCAATGCGTCATTTCATGAACCAGTGTTCCTTGGAAATCATAGGAAACGCTGCTGTTGAGTAGATGCACTGTTGGGATTCCCATTTTTACATATCCAAGAACGTTGGGACTCATAAATACTGCATCTCTTTGGACAGTTTTGGTGCACTTTACAAAAGCGTTTGGAAGCGAAGCAAAAACTTTGTCAGCTATTGTCAGTTGGGCTTCAGTCCATTTGGAGCCATCTCCGTCGAGGGCGTTGATTCCGTATTTGGAACTGATTTTGGCTTTCAGTCCTGCGATGTTATCTACTGGTGGAGCAGTGACCGGTGGGGTGGTAACAACTGGAGGTTTTACCGTGGTGGTTGGGGGAACAACTGGGGTTACTGGTGGTTTGACAACAACTGGTACTGTATAAGTCGGTGGTTTTGCTGGGGGTTGCGGAATTACAATCGTTACTTTTCCGCTTGAAATTCCTGATGAGGCAGAATGAATGGCATTGATAATCTGATTTATTATGTTTTGCAGGTCAGAAGCAGACAAAGAGTTAAAAATCTGATTATTGGTAAACGGCTTTGCAACTGAAGGACTTGGAGTCTGGAAAGCCTTTGCCTGACCCTGTTCTTCTGCATCGTGAATGGTGTCAATTATGCTATTACCTGCCGAAAGCCTGATTGGCAAACAAATCAGCATAATCAGAGAGATAAGGAGGAACACACGGGTATTACACGCAATTCGCTTCATGCCACACCTCCTGTGGAAATCCCATTTTCTTAATTATAACAGAAAAAATCTGCTTCGCCAACTTTTCCACCGCACTTCAGCAGTAATGAGCTGCAAAAGCACCTCCATTACAAGTTTTAAAGCTCAATACTAAGAAATGTAAATTATTGTAAACAAGTCTATAAGCCAGTTCTAGTCTATTCAGAGAAGGGATTAATTTGGAGAAAACATAAACCCTTTAGGCTGATTTTCAATTTTTCTTGGAATTACTGGTATGATGTTCTCTAATTTTGTTTTCTTGACTCTCAATAAATAATGGTCTATCATTTTGGCGCGAAATTTGGATATTTCGGCTTGTGAGGGGTAATTCAATGAATGTATTGGTTCTTGGCTCTGGGGCAAGAGAACACGCTTTTTGCTATTCCCTTTCGCGGTCGCCATCCGTTCATAAAGTTTATGCCTGTCCTGGAAATAGCGAAATTCAGAGAGATTTTTCCTGTATCCCTTTCAAAGATAATTTGGAATTGATGAAATTTGCTTCCAATAAAGTGGATCTTGCGCTTGTAGGAGCTTCAAGGTTTGTTTCCTCAGGCACAGTGGATGCACTTGTTACTGCCGGAATCCCCGTTATTGGCCCTGCCGCTGACGCAGGAAGGATTGAAACCAGTAAAGCGTTTTCTTCTGCATTTATTGCGCGTCATAATATTCCAGCTCCTCTGACCCAAATTGTAAAAAATGTCAGGGAAGCCCGAAATTTTATAAAAGAAAATCCTTGGGTAAAAGTGGTTAAATGTGATGGTTTCTCACGGGGTCGAGGGGTTTCTATTTCCCAAACTTCCGAAGAAGCGCTTATTGCCGCGGAAAAATTTCTCAAAATTCACGGGCCACCAGTGATTTTACAGGAAGCAATTTTTGGTATCGAAGCGTCATTCTCAATTTTAACAGATGGGAACCAATGGGTATCCTTCAGTTCTTCACGCGATTACAGAAGAGCCGAAGATGGTGAAACCGGTCCAACCACAGGTGGAATGGGCTCGGTAAGCCCCTGTTTGGATGTAACACCCGAACTTGAGAAAGTCATTTTAGAAAGAATCATTCGCCCTACAGTAGAAGGACTGAAAGCTGACAACCTTATTTTCAGAGGATTTTTATCCATCCAATTGATGTTGACGATGAAGGGGCCGAGAGTTCTTGAGTTTAACGCCAGATTGGGAGATCCTGAAACTCAGAGCATCCTTCCCAGATTCCGTGGAAATTTGGCAGAACTTCTTTTCGATTGCGCCCGAGGGCGACTTGACAGCACTGGGTCAGAAGTGGCTTTCGGAAAAAATAGCGCGGTCTCGGTGGTTCTTGCACGGACGGGATATCCGGTCGATGAATCTGCGGAACCCACAATTGAAGGGCTGGACGAAATCAGGGATGGATTGGTTTTTTTCTCAGCTTGTGAAAACGATGAGCAAAAAAAGGGAATTCGTTTTTCCAGCGGAAGGCTTTTAACTGTAACAGGTGTCGGAGAGAATACTTCTTTGGCCAAGAGCAATTGCTATTCTCTTATTTCCAAGCTGAGATTAAAAAATGTTTCTTTCAGAACAGATATCGGAAGCTGACAGCGGAAGCTGAAAAACGGAAAAGCCCCACCTGAAAATTCTTCGACAAACTCAGAATTGTGCTGAACTTCAGTTGCAGCGAAACTTAATAACCGGAGATGTAATCAGAAATCATGTCAGGGAGCTATTTTCCCTGGGAGCATTGATCTTTTTAGTGTTCGAAAAGTGCGTTATGATTATTGGTCCGAGTTTCATTCCGAGGCTTTGATTTCGTGAGAAATCGAAGAATTAGGGCAAGTTTGCGAGGGGGAGGGTTTTTTGGGTTTGAAAATTCCATAAATTGTTATGGAAACGAGAATAATTGCTCCCCCAAGCAAAGATCTGGAGGTCGGAATTTCGCCGGCCCCGAAAGCTGTCCATATCGGATTTAAGACTGCTTCAAGTGTTCCGATGACTATGCCTTCAACGGCTGTTACCCATGCCATTCCTGTGATAAAGAAAACATACGGGATCCCAAGTTGGAATATTCCAAGTGCACTTAAGATCGCAAATTCCCGAAGGTGAGGAACCCCTATCTTTAGCATCCAGGGCATGGTAACGCAAATTATAATGAAATTTCCTAATAAAACAGCTGGAAGAGTAAGCCCCAGCCCATTTTTTTCGTTTTGAAAATCTTTTTCAGAAGTGACCCCATGTCGCTCGGTCTCCCTGTTATTCATTAATCGCAAAAACATTGCGTTGAAAGCGGCAGTTATTCCGGAAATTATCCCAAGTATATTTCCCCAGAATCCTTCTGTGGAAAGGCTTCCACTAAAGAAAAATCCCATGCCGAAAATGCAGATTAGGGCTGCTGTCCAATCCCAGAGTCCGGATTTTTCACCGGTTATCGGTTTTGAAAAAAGTGCTGCATAAATCGGGGCTGTATACTGCAGAAAAATTGCATTGGCAGCGGTTGTGTATTTTGTTGAGGATATGAAAAAAATCAAGGTTGCGGCATAAAAAAGTGCCGAACCCCAGACTATGGGCTTCTTCCAGCCTTCAATACAACTGTTGATCGATGTTTTAAAGTCCCGATAAAGAAGAAATATCGTGATTAACAGAACCGGAACAGTAAAAATACTTCTGAAGCCAGTAATGGATAAGGAATCCAGAGTGGTAAGCCGCTTGACTCCAACTCCCGAAAAGCTCCACATAAAGGCAGCTGCCAAAACTAACAATACTCCCAGGGAATGTTTTTTCATTATGTACCTCTACTGTTCCATTGAAGCTTCTCTCCAAGCCGCTCAAAACTGGATTTAATAGTGATTTGCTTCCTCTCAAAATGACTTTCTTTGGATCGTGTTGTAATTAGTATCTTGCGCAGTTGTAAAGAGGTTTAGTGGAACGGTAAAGATAGTCCTAAAATTTTGTAAATTTGGGAAATTAGCATTCGGGAATTGTTTCCCATCCTCGAATTTCTTTTAGAATCACCATTTATAGCAAATTGGAAAGGGTTTGCCCATCCTGTTGAGTTCTCCCATTTGAGCACCTCTCTTTTTTGAGAAATTATTAGGGTTTCATTAGTGTCTTTCAGATGGAATTCCAAAATTGTTAGGCCAAAAAGTCCGAAAGTTGGCAATTTATAAGTTGAAATATTTTATGCAATCCTATTTCCCGGAGGTTCCGGTTATGCCTGTCCAGGCACTATTAACTAAATTTGAAATTTGTGCGGTAGTTGAACTGGTGACATCATACATGTATTTTACATCACCCAATGGAATTTCTATTCCAGGCGAGTGAAGTTTTACACCTGTTAGCGGGATGCCCAAAGCAAACGTTATAATAGCATAACCTTCTGGAACATAGTGGGAAGGATCGCTTGCATCGCCCTTGGCTCCCACCCGAACGGATGGCCCGGCTACGCCGAATACCGGTAGATATATTGAAAACCCAAAATCGGCTGTAGCTTTTGTTCCTCCGGTTGAAGTTAATTCTACATTTCCTGAATATGGGCCGGCTGATCCGCCTAGGAGCACTTGAATCTTGTTTGGGTCAAAATCTGCCGGAATTTTTACCAAGATGCTGGCGGGGGTTCCAGGGATTCCAACGGTGAATTGCGTTGAACCGTCAGGATTTACTGTAGCTTTAGCCGAATATACTTCCGTTGCGCCGCGAACCTGAAGCTGGACTTTTTTTCGGTCTCCGTCGGAGGGAAGAACAATCAGAAAACTGATTGGGGTTCCTGGAACTCCTATTTGAACTTGGGCATCTGTCATTTTGGCATGCCAGATGAAATCCCAGAAAGACTTATTTTCTAGGGAATTTGGGGAAGGGGAAGATGTTTCGGTGGCAACTGCCGCGGAAGTTTCAACGCTTGGCGAAGGATTTGAAGTTGTGGCTTGACTCGGAATAACAACTTTTTCATTTTCACTCCAAGGCCAGGCGATAAGAGTACTTGAAGAAAAAATCAATATTCCAAAAACAAGAACCAGAGTAAATTTTAAACTTTTTCCCATTAAAGTAACCTCAAATTATTACAGTTGCTCCTGAATACCTTATCTATTTATATTTACAAAACGAGAATTCGTCAACAAAATATTCCCGGAAAATTTCATATTTCAGCTTTCGAAGATTTAATATCAAGCTGTCTTTTACCCTGGCTGTGAGCTGAAGTTGCTACACCATTGAATTATTTTGTATAATTATGATAAGAAATTCCATTTAATCCGAATTTGGGAGGAAAATTGTGCTGAAAAGACAAATGACCGTTTTGCAATTGGTTATTATAATGATATTGTTTTCAAACTTGTCTTCTGTGATTGCTTCATCTGATGAGGCTATTCCCAACTATCAGGAATTAACCCTCTCAACTTCAAATGTGGCTTGCTTGATTTCAATTCTTGACACCGAAAAAAATCAATTGAAAAGCGAACTTGAAGCAAAATATTCCGATAAACCCCAAAAAATAACCCAGGATGCCGACCTTACGGTCTATAATTGGGCAATCGGGGAAGCCCAGCGAATGCAAACTTCGCTGGGAGCAGGTTCTGGCGACTTGTTACTTGCTCGCGATTTTCTTCGGATACAACGAGTTCACTATAGCTTGCTTTCCGACCTTGGTAAGGGCGTTGCTAATCCCTCAATCGGTTCAAAGCTTCAAGTTGCCGAGCATGTAATCGCAGGCAGCCTGGGATTGTCAGTCCCAAACGTTATCATACCCTCCCAACCAATTGGAAACCGTTTGGCGCAATATGAATCACGAAAGTTATTTCGATCCGATGGATCTGGCCCCGTTTCGGTAGCAGAGTTGGCAGGAATGTCCGCCTTCGATATTTCCAGGTTGCAGCCAGCGTTTAATAGTGATGTCCTGAAAGTAATTGAGCCGGGAGACCACTTCCAGGCTTTTATAGATGAGATGACCAACCTCGTACGAATGCAGGGTGGAAAGCTTTCCCGATTTGACTTTTCTTATGCACGAAGGATTTTGTTCTTTGATGAGCTTAAAAATGATGCGACTTCTCCAAAAATAACTGCAAAAGATCGCTTCGGAATGAAATGGAAGGTTAAATGGGGAGATGAGGTTCATGTAGGAGTTGCACTGTCACGTCTTTTCATAGATCTTGGCGCGACTTATGCCGATCAAATGTTTTACTCAGGACCCGGTGAGACAATTCTTGTTTTGGCTGCCCCGAGTGACAAAGATCCGAATGCTGTTCGTACTTTCGATCAGTTGGCGAAAATGTTATTGGAATCAACTTTCAAGTTCCATGCCTACCGGTATCTGTTGTCCGGGCAAAATATTTGCGACGGGAATGGAAAAGTCTTTGGTTCTGGAATAGTGAATGAAGCAATGGCGGAAACGGAAGGGCTCGATCCGAAATATGTCGGTGCTTATTTTGTGAAGTTCAAAGAGTGCCAGTTGTCCTTTTACAACCCTGCCATAAAACGCCTTGGGGCGTCTGCTATGTCGCGATTGGGAGCTCTTGATGATAGGGTTGGCCGTTCTTCAATGATTTTGAATTGTTGGATAAAGAATCGCGATGTAAAAGATGAAAACAGCCGGGTAGGACTTCTTTTTAACCCTGAATCCCAGCAATTTGACCGATTGGTTGAGTTTCAAAGCGACCTAGGAACCGCCCTTGGAAACCTCGTCAGCGGGGGGGAACTCAACTCCGTTGAAAGATCAATGGTTCTTCCCATGCCAACCAGTTTAAATTTCAATTTGCGTCCGCTTTTTGTTCCCCGCCCCTGGAAGATTTGCACATGGGCTGATGCCCGATGGATGGTATTGAGAATAGCAAAATTATCCCGCGAAGATATTGAACGAGCCTTCATGGATTGTGGTTGGCCGGCATTTGTCCAGAAAGTTGCTGTTGAGCGCCTGGTTAGCCGCCGCAATGAATTGGCCAGGTATTTCAAACTGGACGCTGATGGAATCCCGCTCCTTCCTTGTAATCCTGATTTCAATCTGATCGACCCGAAAACCGGGGATGAACCTGTTCATCACGGTGAAATAAACGGGAGTTCACGTATCGTGAAATACCTCGAAGCTACCATTCATCCGGAAGGGCTAGCGAGAGTTTTGTGCAGATTTTTCGATTAATCCTTCCCAGCCAATCCTTTGTGAAACTCAAATTCTAAATCCGTTTTTATCGAGATTCGAAATATTTTGTTCTAGGTTTTGTTTAGCAACCTACAAAACCGACACCAGAGAGTTCGCGATTAAAAAAAATGAAATTTTTTAAGGACTGATAAATTAGCCAGTTTTGATGCATCTTTCCTTGAAGTTTTTGTCGTTTGCACAAAAAAAAATTTCGTGATATCCTTGAACTTCCCCTTTAGGGTATTATGAAATGTTATTTCAATTAATTAGATTCCTTCTAGTAATAACCGGGACGGTTGTCGGTGTAACTCTCGGATACGGCATCATTTCTCAGTATGATAATCTCCTAGATACCGATTATCCGGAAATTAAGCTGGCTGCTCTTCTCGGCTGTATGGGTTATCTGTTTCTTTCAATGCTGGGTCGGGAACTTCAAACTTGGATTGAATCAAAATTTGAAACGATCAATTCATCTGAGCTTGGCTGGGGAGCCCTGGGGGTCATCCTCGGGCTTGTAGCGGCCAATTTGCTTTTTATTCACGTATATTTTTTCCTCTACAAGGGATTAGGGGATATGCGTTTTGATAACAAATATTTTCATTCTCTAATTCCCTTGCTTAATCTTGTAATTCCACTGTTTTTCAATCTTTTTGGGGCTTATCTTGGAATGTCGGTGGTTTTACGATATCGGCAATCCAAACAAATTGAGGATGATAATTCCAAAAATGTATCTGTTCCCCCGAAATTATTGGATACAAGCGCGATAATTGATGCCAGAGCTCTAGGCTTGATTAGTTCAGGCCTGATCGAAGGGAAAATAATTATTCCGCAGTTTGTTTTGAATGAATTACAGATGATTGCTGACTCAAGTGACCCTTCTAAGCGGTCCAAAGGGCGCCAAGCGCTTTTAACTTTAAACAGGTTAAGAAAAGAGCTTGGCCCAAAAATTGAAATCTCCGAAAAGGATTTTCCCGAAGTTGAAGAAGTTGATTCAAAGCTGATCGAGTTGTCAAAGTCGGAAAAGGGAGTTCTTCTTACGCAGGATTTCAATTTGAAAAAAGTTGGTGAACTTCAAGGGCTGAGAGTCTGGCATTTAAATGATTTTATAAATGTGCTAAAACCTCCGGTACTAGTCGGAGATGAAGTTGAAATCAATATTCTTAAACCTGGTAAAGATCAGATTCAAGGAGTTGGATTCTTGCTTGATGGAACCATGGTGGTTGTTGAAGATGGTGGTGATAGCATCGGAAAACAAGTCCAATGCAAAGTTTCAAACATTCTTCAAACCACTGCAGGTAGAATGATCTTCGCCAGGATTGGAGGAAAATCAAATGAAAAATCAAAGTAACAGGGAGGATACACCATGGGAATCAGAGTGAAAGAAATTATGGATTCCAATCCGGTGACTGTTGAACAAAATCAAACAGTCTTTAATCTTAAGGAAATTATGATTTTAAGACAGCCGGAAGCTGTTCTAGTTGTGGATGAAAACAAGAAACTTGTTGGGCTTCTAACCCCTTCAACACTTGCAACAGTTACGGAAATTGATGAGAAGGTGAAGAATTTCATGATCAAATCCTTCAGTAAAATCAATGCCAATGAAACTGTCAGGGAAGCGGCATCAAGACTTTCACTTAGTGAACTTGAGGCGTTGCCGGTGGTTGATAACAACGACAATGTTGTTGGCGTGGTTGCTTACAAAGACATTGTGAAGGATTTGGTTGAAGACCATTCTACGCAGAAGCTGACTCCTGAGAGCGCTGTTGTTTTCCTGGCAATGACCAAAGACCCTGAGCAGGAAGAATATTGGCTTCAGAAGGTTACTAACGCAGGTTTTCGGGCTGCTATCACCCAGGTCGGAGCCACTGCTGAAAAGCTTCCTATAAAACTTCGCGAAGCAACTATTGTAGCTGCGATTGCGCGTTCAGTGATAAGAGAAGACCCCCGCGAAAAGTTTTCGGTCAGTAACGCCGTTAGAGACATTTACAGCCAGCTTAACATCATCAATCCTGGCTTGGGTGGCGGGTTCAAAGTTGCCATCGTCAGAGGTGAAGGGCGTATTGCTGTGGCGGCCTTTGGCCGTTGTGGGCACGCATTGGCAAACGGAAACGAGCAGATTGTAATGGGAGGAAATATAATATAACCATGAATCCAAAGGTCAGAGTTCGCTTCGCACCATCTCCAACCGGCTATCTTCATGTTGGCGGGGCCAGAACAGCCCTATTTAATTGGCTTTTCGCCCGTGGTCAGGGAGGAACTTTCATCCTCCGAGTTGAAGACACTGACCTTGAGAGGTCCACTCCCGAAGCTGAAGCGGGACTATTGAGAGACTTACAATGGCTTGGCCTAAATTGCGATGAAGGTCCCTTGAATGGCGGTCCGCACGGCCCGTATCGCCAGTCAGAGCGACGTTCTAAATACCATGAAGCGGCTGAAACTCTTCTGAAAAGTGGGGCGGCTTATTATTGCTTTTGTTCGGAAGAAGACCTCGAAAAAAAACGCCAGGAAGCAGAAGCAGCCCACAGATCCCCGCATTATGACGGAACCTGTTTGAAGCTGTCCGCTGCTGAAATTCAGCAAAAGATCGCAGCGAATGTCCCCAAAGTGGTGCGCGTAAAGGTTCCCCAAAAAGATTACGTTTTGAATGATGTTATACGTGGAAATGTTGAATTCAAGGCTGAAACTCTGGGAGATTTCATCATCCTGAGATCAAACGGTATGCCGGTGTATAACTTCTGCGTTGTGGTCGATGACGCTGATATGGAGATAACCCATGTAATCAGAGCGGAGGAACACCTCCCGAATACCCATCGGCAAATGATCCTTTATGAGGCCCTTGGTAAGCCTTTCCCAATTTTCGCACACGTCTCTTTGATTCTTGGTGCCGATAAAACCAAACTTTCCAAGAGACACGGTGCAACTTCGGTTGGACAATACGCTGAAGATGGCTATCTTCCTGATGCAATGATTAATTATCTTGCTCTTTTAGGATGGAATGAAGGAAATGACAGGGAAGTTTACACAATTACAGAGTTGGCAAAGTCGTTTTCTCTCGAACGAATAACCAGCTCTCCAGCTGTTTTTGACCAAACCAAGCTTCGCTGGATGAACGGAAACTACATCAGGGCGTTGCCTATTGAGGAGCTCGAAAAGCTGCTCCAGAAAAAGCTGGAAAGCGCTTTTCCGACTGAAGCGCGAGTGAAGGATCTTTCATTCATCAAGAAGTTTACAGTTCTCATACATTCCCATTTGGGAACATTGAACGATTCAATTAATGAAGCGAAAGTCATTTTCGCAGGAACCTCTGAACCTCTCGATGAAGAAGCCAGACAAACTCTTCTTCCTCCTGAAATTGGTCCTTACCTTGCCGAATTGGTGAAACAATTCTCCGCCGCTGAGTGGACCCGCGATGGCTTTAACGCAGCGATAAAAGCTGCCGGAAAAGCAACCGGTGTGAAGGGAAAGAACTTGTACATGCCATTGAGAGTGAAGCTTACCGGCACCTGCCACGGCCCAGACCTAGTTGGACTCTTAGAACTAATCGGCAAAGATGAAGTAGTGACTAGGCTGGCAGTATAAAAAAAATTCAGAAGAGATTCCTTGCAAAATCAGCAGATTTATTGGTGTGAAACGTTTCAAAATGACCAATTTGAAAGCTAAATATCCAACTGGACTTTTCTTCCTTTTTGCTACAGAAATGTGGGAACGGTTCAGCTTTTACGGCATATCAGCTGTTTTGGTACTTTACTTGACCACCAAGCTGGGCCTTCCGGATAATGAAGCTGCGCTTGTATCGGGAGCTTACATGGCCTTTACGTTCATGTCACCTCTTTTGGGCGGATTTGTTGCTGACAAGATATTGGGGCTTCGCTACTCGGTCACTCTCGGTGGAATATTGATTCTCCTTGGAAATCTTATCCTGGCTTGGAAAGAGGCTTTGGTAGCTGTTTTTGCCGGGCTGACTTGTGTCGCCCTGGGAACTGGATATCTGAAGGCCACGGTTTCAGTAATGGTTGGGAAGCTCTATTCCGATGGCGATACACATCGAGACAGCGGCTATACGCTTTTTTACATGGGAATCAATGTGGGCGCTCTGATGGCCGGGGTTCTCATGGCCTGGGTTGCAAAAACTTATGGCTGGCATAATTGTTTCTACTTATCCTCGGCAGGAATGTTTCTTGGCTTAATTGGGTTTCAACTTGGCTATCCTTATTATAACAATGATGTAGACGGTTTTAAACGTGAAAATCTTTTTGAAAAGCACTTTGGTTTTCCTAACTTCGGCTGGTTGATCGTCGGAACAATTGCTCTTGGTTCTTTGATGGTTTATTTATTCCAAAATCCAGGACAAACAAAAATTTTCATTAGTTATCTGAGCATTCTGATTGTTATCGGGATATTCATTTTGGCTTTAACGTGCGATGACAAAAGGGAACGGAATTCGATTTTTGCGATTTTGATTATAATAATTGCGGCAATTTGTTTTCAGTCTTTTTTTAAACAAATGTACAATTCCCTGACATTGTTTGTTGATCGTGATTTTAATAAAGTGTTGTTTGGCTTTTCGCTTGAGGCGTCTTTTTTCTCGCTGGTGCCGAATTCTCTTTCGGTAATCCTTTTTGCAGGAATGTTCACCTGGTTATGGGGGAAGCTGGCAGACATAGGAAAGAACCCCTCGATTCCCATGAAGATGTTTTTTGCTTTGTGTTTTGCGGTTTTGAGTTCAGCACTGTTTGCCTGGGTTGCCCATGGAATCTCAGGGACCGGGGAAAAGGCCTCTGCCTGGTGGGTTGTGCTAGCCATCGCAATCCTTACGCTCGGAGAGCTGAATATACTACCCATGGGGCTTTCTGCTGTTAGTACCTTGGCGCCGAAGCGTTATTCGTCTTTTTTGATGGGTGCCTGGTTCCTGGGAACATCACTCGGAGGTTATTTTTCGGGGTTTCTTACCAGTCTGGCTTCGGTCGAAAAAGAAAAAATAGACGACGTTGCTTATACTGCAAGTGTGTACTTTAACCTCTATTGGAAATGCTCTATTGCACTTGCGGTTGTTGCGGTTATAATGTTTTTGATTTCCCCTTTGGTGAAAAAACTTATGGCAGGAACTCAAAGGGGATGAGATTCAAGTGGGGTGAATTAAAAAACAGCTCCGGTTCCTTGGAGATGTGCCTGGTAGAAACACTAGTGGTGCGCTTTTCGAAGTAGAGTCGGATTGGCATTTAGCGGAGTTGAAGCCAGCTTGCAATCAAGCTTGCAATCAAGCTTGCTTTTGTCCCCCACGATGTAACCGTTTTTCCCGAATTGTCCACAAATCGAATAGTCGAATAGTCGAATAGTTTAAAATATTTTGCTTCAAAATTCCCTATGAAATTCATTAAATTTGCTGTATAATTTCGCTTCTGAAAGAAAAATTGAGCAATTCAGCTGTTTTCCTTGAAATTACATAGAAAACCGGTAAAAATTCAAATGAACGAAAATGATTTGCTTGCTGAGAATAGTACTCTCAAATCCCGCATAACCTGCCTCGAAGAATACCTTGAAGTTCATGAAGAAGCATGGCTTGAGCAATCTCGAAAACTTGAAAATTTGCTTGAGGCCTACGAGCAGAAATCACGAGAAGCCCGTAAATTGGCACTTTCCGAAGCGGAGCTTCGTATCGGAAAAGAGGCCGCTGAGATAGCTAATCGCACCAAAAGCCAATTTTTGGCGACCATTAGCCACGAAATCCGAACTCCAATGAATGGTATCATCGGATTAACATATCTGGCGCTCAAAACTGAAGTCAACCCAAAGCAGAAAAATTATCTCGAAAAGATCCTGTTTTCCGGAAATTCTTTATTGGCTATTATCAACGATCTTTTGGACTTTTCCAAAATCGAAGCTGGAAAACTGGAGCTTGAATCGATTGAATTTTCCCTTGATGAAGTCCTCGATGGTGTTGCAAACCTCCTTGGAACTCTGATTGGAAAAAAGAAGCTTGAGGTTCTGTTTGATCTTGAACCATGTCTTCCCAATCAACTTGTAGGAGATCCTCTCCGGCTAGGACAGATCCTGATCAATCTCACAAATAATGCTGTAAAATTTACGGATTCCGGGGAAATCATAATTTCGATCAAATTACTTGAGGAAGACCAAAGAACCGGAAAAGTGACTCTTCGATTTTGCGTTTCCGACACCGGTATAGGAATGAATTCTGAGCAACTTTCCCACCTCTTTCAGATATTCAGTCAAGTTGATAGCTCCACAACCCGAAAATATGGCGGAACTGGCCTGGGACTTTCTATAGTCAAAGCCCTGGTTGAAAAAATGGGTGGGGAGGTATTTGTTGAGAGTCATCCAGGGGCAGGAAGCAAATTTGGTTTTACTGCTTATCTAAAGTGCGCCGGCAAAAAAGTTCATCCCCAGGAAAAGTTTCCGGAAAACCTACTCGGAATGCGTGCTTTGGTTGTCGATGATAATCAAAGCTGCCGCGAAATTTTAAAATCCCTTTTGGAGACGTTTTCTTTCAAGGTTACAACTGTTGCCAGCGGTGAAGAAGCAATTGCCCAATTAAAGAAGACTCTTCTTTTTCCTGAAGAGCCTCCCTACAAACTGATACTGATGGATTGGTACATGCCTGGGCTGAATGGAATTGAAACGATCAAAACCATTAAAAAAGAATTTCGGGATATTGAACTTCCAAAGCTTATTCTTGTTACAGCTTATGGACAGGAAGAGTTTTCAGAGCAAATACATGATTGCATTGTCGATGCCGTTCTTACCAAACCGATTAAACCTTCGGTACTTCTTGATACTATCATGACTAGTTTTGGAGAGGAAATAACAAGCAAAGCGAAATCAAGTTTCCAGATCAGTTTTGGTGACGAGGAAGACTATTTTAGGGGTAGAAGGGCTTTAGTAGTGGAAGATAACCATATCAATCAGGAAGTAGTTCGTGGATTTCTTGAGGAAATTGGAATGAATGTGGAAGTAGTCGAAAATGGGTTGGAGGCAGTTAACAGGTGTAAAGGTCCAGGAATGGATTTTGATGTTGTACTGATGGATATTCAGATGACTGTAATGGATGGCTATGAAGCTACCCGCTTAATCAGAGCCAAACCTGAAATGAAGGACCTTCCGATAATTGGCTTATCTGCTCACGCTTTAAAAGAAGAAAAAGAAAAGTGTCTTGGAATTGGCATGAGCGATTATCTCTCCAAACCAATCAATCCGGTAACTTTATTTTCAGTTTTGAAAAGATGGGTTAAACCTAGCACTGAAGTGTCTAGTCCGAATTCCAAGTCTCGTTCTCCATCGGAGATGCTTTCTACGGGCTCCGCACATGGAGCAATATTAGCCCCGCTGAGGGAGGTCATTAACCTTGAAGAAGGATTAAGACGCATTAGAGGGAACACTTCCCTTTTCCTGAAGATTATTACTGATTTCCGGAAGGATTTTGAAAATGTGATTTCGGACATCCGAAATTCTATTGAAATGAAGGACTTTTGGAATGCCCGAAATATTGTACATACTTTGAAAGGGGCATCAGGAAATATTTCAGCTAATTTGCTCTTTGAGACCCTAAAGGAATTTGAGAAAAATTTGAATGATTCCGATAGTTTAGACTATAAACCCCTACTTTCAAAATTGGAGGAACGTTTTTCAGATGTTATCTCCGCCATTGACAAACTTGATGATCCTAAAGCCGCTTCTCGAACCAAACCCTCTAAACCTTTTGACGCGAAGAAAATAACAATAGGGACGGCCGCTCTTTCCGATTTATTTTCGACATTGACAATTGCATTGCAAGAAAACAGTTTTTCCGCAAAAAAACATTTTAAGAAGGTCAAAGAAATATTTGAAAATACTGAATCGGAGGGATGGATTGAACCAATTGAATTTGCTCTCGGAAGGTTTGATTATAAGGCTGCTCTTTGCGCATTAAAAAAGTTTGCTGATTTTTTGAAAATTGGCTCGAATTGAAGGAAAAAATGAAATGAAGGCGAAAATCCTCATTGTTGACGATTTACCCTCGAATATTGAAATTTTAGCCGACTTATTGGAAGAAGAATATGAGGTTTTTTTTGCGACTAGTGGAAAAGAAGCTATAGATCTAGCCTGTAAAAATATACCTGCTCTTATCCTCATGGATGGCATGATGCCAGGGATGGATGGTTTCGAAACTTGTTCACTGCTGAAGAAAATAGAAGCGACTAAGAGCATTCCTGTTATTTTTATTACCGCATTGGATGAGGATGCTAACGAGACCCGTGGGTTGGAAGCAGGAGCAATAGATTACATAACAAAACCAATTAAACCTATAATAGTGAAAGCACGTGTAAAAAATCAAATTGACCTTCAGACCTTGCGAAGCGAGCTTGAAGCCCGAAATTTGGAACTTGAGGCTAAGAACAAGGAATTGGAATCTTTCAGCCATTCCGTCTCCCATGATTTGCGTGCTCCGTTAAGAAGGATACAGAGTTTTTCTCAAATTCTGCTTGAAGACTACGGGGAAAAAGTGGATGAACAGGGCAAAAGTTTTTTATCCAAAATCTCAAATTGTTGTGTACAAATGGAAGGACTTGTTACAAATTTGCTAAGATTTTCTTTCGTCTCTGCAAGTGAAATTAGACAGGAAAAGGTAGATTTAACAAAAATGTCCGAGGAAATTTGTACAAGTTTGAAAGAAGTTTCTCCTCAGCCTGTTTCTGAAATTGTGATTCACCCTCAGATGCAGCTTGTTGCTGATTCAGAATTGATAAAGGTTGTGATGAACAATTTAATCAATAATGCCTGGAAATTTACATCAAAGAAAGAAAAAAGGATCATACAGATTGGTTCTGAGAAGAAACAAAATAGTACTACTTTTTTTGTCAGGGATAACGGTGCCGGATTCGAAATGAAATATTCGAAAAATCTGTTTGGAGCTCTACAGAGGCTTCATTCCAAGAAGGATTTTGATGGGCATGGTTTGGGTTTATTCACTGTCAAGAGAATCATTCAAAAACATGGTGGAACAATTTGGGCTGAAGGTGAAGAGAATAAGGGTGCGACTTTCTACTTTGAGATTCCTCAAACGACTGTTTGAAAGGTAGTTTCCCAGCGGAATTTTCCGTTTTTGTTGAAATCAATTTTATGTCATTGTATACTCTTTTTGCCTTGTATTGATGGCAAAATTTGTAAAATATGCGCGAGGAATTCTCCGAAAATAGGCTGTTGCATGGGACGCATATTGCAACGTTGGAGATGGAATTATTTGGGTGGTAGCGTTTGTCCTTGAAGATTTTCCGGCGATGTTTTTAGACAAAAATCCGAAAAATACGGGAATCGGTCCTACCTGAAAGCAGGATTTCAGATTTGCTGATTTGTTCAAAGGACTGATTGTAAAGTGAGATGTTCATCAGAAAGGACTTAAGAAATGAATGAATTTTCCAAATTCAAAATGAGTGACATGATTGAACTAGGCTCTAAATTGCGACGTCTTGGGCAGGGCGCAAAAAGTCTGGAAGAGACTGCCCAACGTATTGTGCATTCCCTTTTTGACAGTTTGATTTTAGGAACAGCCCCCGGGGAAAAAGCCTTTACTTTAGTTCGCTTTTTTAAAACCCATTCCTACGGGAATCTTCCTGCAGAACTACAGAAATCAGCCAGCGGTATTCTTGGAAATCACCCTGCCTCACCGGAAATGAAGTGTTTGACTTTGCTTGCGACAGTTGGCGAAAACCCCGCCTGGAATTCTCGAAAAGACTCAACTGGGCACAAGGCAATCCCTTTGCCGAGTGAAAAGATTGTTGTACAGTTCCCCATGATATCCCAACTTGTCAATCAATTTGGCTTGAAGGTAAGTGAAATTTTGAAGCCGACTCCTGACTTGATAATGGAATTGGAGCAGAAAGCGTATAATGTGTTTCACGTGCCCACGGCTTTAGGAAGCCCATTTATTCCAGCCCAGGACAATTTTGTTGTACCTTATAAAGTGAAATCGGTTCTGGGGTTTGGCGGAATGTTCCCATCTGGAGACCTTTTTGCAATTATCATGTTTGGAAAAGTGCCTGTTTCCCATGAAAGTGCTGAATTGTTCAAAACTTTGGCATTGAGCGTGAAGATGGCTGTTTTACCGTTTATAAATGGAGTGATCTTTTCTTGAGTTTTATTTTATACTTGTGTAGTACTTAGAAGGCTGATAGGTGCTATTCTTCTAAGGGCCATTTTAATGAAAAAAATGGCACTGTAGCAAATTTACTGAAAGAAAAACTTGACGAGCCGGTCGTTGAGCGCTTGAGCTGAGCGAAGTCGAAGCGGAGTCGAAACGACCAAAGTAATAAAATAAATTATTTAGGTAGCCCATTTGGAAGGAAGGGATAAATAAACTCAATTGTAGCAAATGCCTGGAAAAAACTTGTCGGTCGAGATGCTACAGTGTCAAAAAAATGCTTAGAAATACTGAGTTTGAATCTTCCTTTGATTTGCCAGAGAGCACTCTTGGGAAGCTGGAGTTTGAGAATACTTTTTTTCTGGATGCGCAAAAATTAGCTTATACACTTGAAATTACAATCTTTTAGTGTCATGCGGACTTTCATGGTATAATTCAGATTATTATGGAAAAAAAGGAATTAAATTCAGATAAACTTGCTACCAAGTCACAGGGACAATGTTTTGAGGAATTTTTTCAAGCTAAACGAGCATGGATAGAACAAGTTAGAATGCTTGAATCAGCTTTAACGGAACTCGAACAGAAGACTCGTGATTTAAATCGCTCTGAAGAAGCTAGTCGCGCTAAAAGTGATTTTTTGGCTTCCAAAGGGGACGAAATTAGAATCCCGATTAATAATATTATCGAGATAAGCTGTCTGGCGCTAAAATCCCAGAAAGATCCCGTACAACGCAATTTTTTGGAAATAATTCTTCATTCCGGGAATACTCTTCAGAAAATTGCGAACGATTTATTGAATTTATCTAAATTAGAACCGGAAAAGCCGGAAGGTTGGATCGAAACTTTGGTTGAAGCAAAAGCCAAGCCTGAAATTGAGGAAAAGGGCGAATCTAACGCAGATCTCAAGGTTGAACCTAAAACTGAACCCAAATCAGAAGTGAAGACTACTCCCCAAATTGAAGCTAAGGGTGAACCAAAGACCGAGCCGAAAGTTGAAAGTAAACCTGAGAGCAAGCCTGATTCCAAAGTGGAATCTAAGATTGAGCCAAAAACTGAACCCAAACCAGAATTGAAGGCTACTCCCCAAATTGAAGCTAAGGGTGAACCAAAGACCGAGCCGAAGGTTGAAAGTAAACCTGAGAGCAAGCCTGATTCCAAAGTGGAATCTAAGATTGAGCCAAAAACTGAACCCAAACCAGAATTGAAGGCTACTCCCCAAATTGAGCCCAAGGTCGAACTAAAGACTGAGCAGAAGGTCGAATCGAAGGTCGAAAGCAGGTCGGAGGGCAAAACAGAGACAAGATTGGAAGCTATTTCTCCGACTAAAATGGAATCCTTTTTGTATGGAAAACCTCTTGAACCTTCGTCTGATAAATCTTTGGCAGGTGATCAAAGTTCACCAAGGCCAGTAGAAGTTAGTTCCAAAGATGATTTTGTTGGAAAGAATGCCTATTTAGGCAGAAAAGCTCTGGTAGTTGAAGATAACAAAGTAAACCAGAAAGTTGCTCGAGGATTGCTTCAGGGAATTGGGATGATGGTTGAAATTGCCGATGATGGCAAAAAGGGTGTTGAAAAGGCACTGGACAAAGGAAACAAGTTTGATATTCTTTTTATGGATGTCCAGATGCCCGTTATGGATGGTTATGAAGCCACCCGGAAAATTCGGGGAAAGGTGAAGAATTTACCTATAGTTGCAATGACTGCGGAAGATTCAGACGAAGAGAAGAAGAAGTGTCTCGAAGCTGGAATGATTGATTATCTCCAGAAGCCGATCAAGCCAGCAAGCCTTTTTTCAATATTAAAAAAATGGGTCGAGCCAGGAAAAGATTTTGGTGAAGATAAATCATTGGAGTCGGTTTCCAAGTTTAGCCCAACTTCGACTACGACTCCTATCGTAGCTCCTATCTCTACACCTTCCTTGTTATCAACGACAGGACAGCGTTTGAGCCCAGTTGCAAGTCAGACCGTTACTCCAACACAATCTTCAAGTGCCACTTTGCCTCCAGCGCAAAGCCAGACCCAAAATTTAAGCTCAGGTCCAAGTTCAAGTCCAGTATTGCCCGCAGTTTCATCCCAACCCGCAATGTCAATTACTGGACAACGTCCCAGCCCGGTTTCAGGCTTGAATGTGAGTCAAATCTCACCCACAACCCAGAGTCCCAACCTCAGGCAAAATTTGGGTCAGAGTTCCAGCATTCCTCCGGTTTCATCTCAGTCTCTGCTGTCAACGACAGGACAACGTTTGAGCCCAATAGCAATTCAGGGTGTGCCCCCAACACCAGCTTTGGGGCAATCTTTAGCCCAACCCTCCAATCGTAGCGTTCCCCCGATCACGCCTCCTAACGCCCCTTCAAG
The DNA here is from genome assembly GCA_015233565.1 of Candidatus Rifleibacteriota bacterium. GTDB lineage: Bacteria > Muiribacteriota > Ozemobacteria > Ozemobacterales > Ozemobacteraceae > JADFXM01. The sequence continues at coordinate 49,872 of JADFXM010000009.1, read as the reverse complement.
CGGGGCCTCAACCATACCCTCAACTCAAATCCAAACTCTGAGCGATAAAAATAAAATTGATAAAAGCAAAATTAATGCTGAATTTTCTCCCATTTTTGGAGTGATTGACGTCACTGAAGCACTCAGAAGAGTAAGAGGTGATACCGAACTTTTCAAAGAAAGTCTTACAGACTTTCGAAATGATTATCAGGATATGCATAAGAAAATTCGAACAGCTATAGAAAATAAGAGCTTCCTGGAGGCAGCCAGAATGGCGCATAGCCTGAAAGGGGTGGCAGGTAGCATTTCTGCAAACCGCCTTTTCGAAACGGTTAAAGAACTCGAAACAGCAGTGAAAAGTACTGAAAAACCGGATTTCAGTGAAATTATTTTAAGGCTTGAAAAAGATTTTTCAGCGGTTATGGATGCTCTTAATAAGTTGAATGATTCTTACTCACTTTCGAAGTAATCGATGAAATGTATTGGCGAAGAATAGGCAGCATTAACGACATTGAAGCAAATTTTATGAAAAACAATTTGTGGGTAAACTTTAAATTTGCGATTTTCTTCCTGATTAGCAGCCTTTCGTGCGTATTTGCAGGAACGTATTTTTCTGATGAAGACGTATGGGTCAAAGGTAAAGTTTTTTATCAGCAAGGAGAGAATGGAAGACCTGATACAGTTCTTTTGAAAACAGTCGACGGCGATTTTGGAGTAATGCCGTCCGATACTCTGAATGAACTGATTAATTCAGATAAGTTCGAGTACAAGGAATTTATGTTCGGTGGAAAAAAAATGCTTGATCATGACGGAAAGATAAAATTCTTTTTGAATAGTTTTCAGGAAGCAAAAACCGGAGTTTCTAAGACTGGGAGCCTCACTTCCGGAACTACCAATTCCGGTTTAGCATCAGATTCTCACAAATTTCTGAATAAGACAGATACATCAGTTTCAGATGACAACTTACTACCGGTTCCAAAGAGTTTTGGCCATGAAAAAAATGAAGACGAATAAGGGAAAACGCACTACTCTTTTCTTGCTTTTTCTTCTTTTTTTTAATTTCCCGGGTGCATGGTGCGATAATGATCTTAAAGTTCCTCCCCCGCTAAAACCAGATGGAACTTCATATTCTGAAGTGCCAGCCAGTCTTTCCTACCAATTACTCCTCTCCAAAATGGCGACTCAGAGTTTTCCGGTCTCATGTATAAAAACTGATTTGGCAACCATTGCAACTTTTTGCTGGGGACCATGCCGCGAAGAGTATTACAAAGAAGCTTCCAAAAGGGGAATGCCAGTTTCAATTGCTTCTGTTTCAATTATGGACAATTTGACTTTATCGAAAGGGCTGGAAAAATTCAGGCAGAGTGGTGAAAAGGCCCCTGATGAACGAGTAATTTCATTTCAATCTCTCAGTAGGCTTGTACAAGTTGCGTCGAACTCTATTATTTTAATTGATATTCGAAAAAAGAATGAACGTTCCTCGCCTGGAATCCCAGGAGCCTTTTTTTTCGAAGACTATTCCGAAATTATGAAAAAAATAACACTTGCCAGCGGCCCCATTACAGTTGGAAACAACCCGAAAGATTTGCTCGTAATTATGTTTGGAGCGAATGCTTCTGCTCCCTTTCCACTGAACGAAAAAAGGGAATTCGAAGCGTTTGGATTTGAGAGCATTCTATTTTTTAAAGACGGCGCTGAGGTTTGGAACAAAGATAGTCAACTTTAAAGGGGCGGTTCCTGGATTATCTGGAGATTACCGGAAAACGTCGTCGAATTTTCCAAACCCCCGATTAAATCACCCAATAACATATCTCTTGAGTATACTTGTCCATGGTCCATTTTTTTGCGCAAAAACTCTGTAAAATCAAGTACTGATTTTTGTTACGAAACTTATCGGAATAATTAGTTTTTTGAACATTGCTCAAAATGGCTCATAGGGACAATCGCAGCAATTCACCGAGAATCGCTGAAAGCTTTGCGGGGCTCAGTATCACTTGGTATCGGTTGCCACTTTTTCATTTCTCCGTTCAAGTATTCTTATGTCCATGGTTACGGGTGATACAACAATGGCAAAGTCAATTTTGCGAGTATTTGGTGAGGGGTTGTTGTTGAAATCTTTTGCATTATCGGATGCTGAGATTGTACAGTTGTAAACCCCGGGGTATGGAAGAAGGGCTCTGAGTTTAGCAGGAGTATTGATCGAATCAAATGAGATTGAAGGCGGAGTCTTGGTAGCGTCGGGTTGATAAAGTGCTCCGGCAATGGGCCCGGTTATAGTGATTCTTGGATCATCAGCAGGGTTACCGGTGTTTGAAGCGAGCTTGATATTATCTGTGCCGGTCAAAGTGAAAAATACTTCCATTCCTTCCTGGATTTTGGGGGGGTGATAACCAATTGTCATTTCTGAGCCAAGCCCCCATGGAATTCCAACCACTGTGGAGTCTGCGACGGGAGTAAGAGTTCCTTTTGCCATGAATACTCCGCTTGCATCAGCAGCCCAGTTGATTGGAGTGGAGGGGAATTTGTTGTACAATCTGACCCATTGAGCAATATTGTAAGGTACTAATTCTGCGGGGAAGCTGTTAGCGTAATCAGTAATTGTTGCAAAGGGCACGGGAGGAAGATTGTCGCGGATCCAGATGTTGCCAAGATAACTACGATTCGTGCCCAATCCGGAGCTGTCGGTTGCATTTAAGAACAATGCATAGCCAGGATGGGGTGTGCCAAGTTGCCCAGCAGCTTGGTAATTGTCAGAGTTGTTTGCGAAATCCCAGGGAAATCGGTTACAGGCATCGCTTGCAAGAAGATTGCTGTTATCCTGCAGGTCTACCAAATCGTTCAGATCCAGTTCGTACAACGCCCAGCTATAAGTGGCGCCTCGGGTATATGGTTGCGGAGTTCGAACAAGTCTATAACTGGAGTTAACGGCGCCATCAGCAAGTATGTTCGGTGGAGGGCTGGAATACCAATTCCAGTGAGAATCTAAGGATGAGGCAGGATAAAGCGATTTTGTTGTTTTCCTTTCAAAGGAAAATTGTGCAGTAGTTTTGACATTTCGATTGAGCTTTGCTTCGGGAATTCCCAGGGTGGTAGTATAGTTTCCAAAGGGGTTGTTGGTTTGTACCATTATTGAAATCTTGGAGGGTTTTGTGTAACCCGGCCAGGAAATATCGGTATTTGGCAACCCCCATGTATAACCCAACAAAATGGGATCCTTAGGAAGCACCGGGCTTCCATTGACCTGGACAATTTGAGGGGGTTGATTCTCGAGTACTACCATTCTGGCGGTGGATTGGAATTGCAAACCACCCGGTGGGACTATATCAATCGGGTCAAGTAATATTGTTTGGTTAACGTCCGGATCATAAGTATAAACGTTGCGCATATAGTGATAAAGTCTGCTCAGTTGGCAGGTAATTGTTCCAACTGTTGGATCAGTGGGCATATTGAGTGCCAGTGAAATTTCGGCGTTGACATTGCTTGAAAGGCTTTTTGTTATGGTATACGATGGGCCGGGGCTGCCATCCGGCATTAAAACGGTGTAGATCCAGGTGAATTGGGCGTCGCTTACCCATTCGAGGGAGCCGGGGACCATGTTGATATCGGAAATTTGAGATCTAAGGGCCGCTAAATCCCAGATGATGGATATTGATGCAGGGTAGATTCGGTATAAATTATTTTCTGACTGAGTCGCCACGAAATATTGAATAGACCCAATTGGCGCTGCTAGTGTAATGCTCGTAGGGAAATTATAAGTCGGGGAACCTACTACGGCTTTAGCTTGTTGCATAGAAACTTTTACTGCATTTGTGGGAAGAGGAGGACCTTCCTTTATCAAAAGAACCTGAACAGCAGTGTGGGAGGGGTCAATTGGCCCTACAAAGCCAGTTACGGAAGCTGGTCCGGAGTTAAAGGGCGACAAGTCACTGGCTGCAAGTGCATCAACATAACCAGTGGTGGGGCGGATGCAGGTAGCCCGGTCCTGAATTGTGGAACCGAAGGGCAAGGAGTTGTAGTCATACCATTTATATTTGGCGGAACAATGTATTTCGTAAGCCCCTGGAGTAAAGTAATAACTCAGACGGTTGCGGAGATAATCGACTTTTTCGATACACAAAGTTCTTGTTGCCACTCCAATTGCATCCTGAATTCTATAAACTAACCAATGATACAAGACTTCATTAGATTGTCCTGCTCTTGAAGCTGCGTCAGTATTCGAATTCACCAGCGAGCTGCAGAATCCTCCGGTGAAAGCATTTCCGTTGGCATCATTTGTCCAGCCGTCTTTGCCGGGAAGGATGATATTGTCATCGCCAAGCCACTTGGGGGCATTTTCAACTGTAAATGAATACACTCCCTGATCGTATTTCTGGGTTAGCAGCATACTTTGAGAAGCTGGACCTACGATGTCGATATGCCCTGGCCCGGTGGCATTTTCAACGTGCGGTGGTGTTCCTACGTTAATTACTGCCAATTGAACCGCGTCGGGGTTGTTGACTTTCACGCTTGGTGCAACGGGAGCCGAGTCGAACCAGGTCCAACCTGCGAGGTTACTGCTGGCTGCAAGAGTGGCCAGAGTCAAGTTTGGCCAAATTGAATCCGCTGCATTAAAGCGCTGAGAAAATTGATTTATTCCAAGATTTACTTTTCCGATTGACGTATCACTTGAATCTCCGACACCTCTTTTGAAAACAACTTTGTCAACCGATTGATTGAAATATATTACTCCCTGAGTTTTTCCTTGATAAGAACTTCCGACCTTTTGAACACTGACTGCGTTCGCAAGTGTTATTGAAGTGTCTGCCGGAGTCTTGACTGTTTTTGAAAAATAGACATTTCCAAACCCGTCAGATTTTAAATCATCTAAGCCAACTCCCAGGTTAAGAACTTTGTACCCAGCCATGGAGTTTCCGCCATTGTTGTCGCTACGGAAAATTTGGTAAGCATACCCGGAGTAGCCGTCGTAAGCGAAGACTATTCCTCCCTGAAGATTCCACTGGTCGGAAACAGAAACTGCATCGGCATCAAAGGTTGAGGGAAGAGCTGGTATCCATTCCCTGAAAGTTTGGTTGCCTAAAAGATATATGAAATCCTCTGAGGTGGATTTTTCAGAAATCCCTACCCACTTGGTTGTTACATCATTTGGTTCCCCTCTAATGTTCGAATTGGTGAGCGATAGATTTGTACCATTAAGCCGCAAAATAGCATCGGCCGCACCATAGGATCTGGAATACTGGTAGGTGCGCCCAAATGGGGAAATTGCAATGGAAATGTACTTGGGCGTTGGTTCTGTAATATTTCCACCACCACCGTTGACACAAACGCAATTAATGCATGCTGAGATTCGATATCTGACTAAATACTCTCTTGCAGTGTAATCAAGATTCGGGGTAGTGCTACCTGGCACAGCGGTTGGTCCGAAACCGTCTTTTGTTTGATCCCAGTTTTTGAGGTCATACCAGATTCTTTGTTCCCAGAGGCGATCCCAATAAAAGATATTTCCGGGCCTTGCACTTGGGTCGGGATCACGACTTTGCCACCATGAATCGTTGGGAACCTGACCATACCCATTCCCGTCTACTGGTACCCAATAAAGCCAGAATCTGGCGCCACCGGGATACCAATAACTGTTAGCCCAGCAACAAGTTGAAAAATAATCCCAGCCGGTGTAGCCGGTGCGAGGGTCTTTCTGGGTATGGACTGGATTGCTTCCGTCGTCAGCGAAGTTTCCGGTTGAACTTAAGAATCTCCCCATGTTGCTCCAGGATATCCATTTTGCCAGGCTGTAACTATTTGGGCCGTTGCCATTTCCCCAGGGGCCGCTTGTCGTGTAAACCGGTTGCCCTGCACCCTGCGCTGTTTCCCCGTCAAGTACCCCATCAGAATCATTTAAAGATGGGTATCCTGAGTTAATACTTACAGGGTAATGCTGTCTTGTCTCGACATGCGCCCCATAGAGCGTACAGCCACCGACTGGCTTCATCAGACGGCTCAACATGCGATTTCGATCAAGTATATAATTTGGATCGGTGTGCTGAGTAAAAGTGAAAACCTGCCTGTTGAGGTTGACTGTTATTCCTCGCGAGGATCCAGGGTCGTAAGAGATCTTGTCGCCTCCATAGTAAGCGGCTGCTAGTTCTCCGCTTGGGTTGTTAAGGCGATAAACCCCTCTTTTTCCCGCGACCCCATCTCCGATAAGGAGGTAAGCTTCCCCGTTCCTTTCATATTTGGGATCGAGGGCTAATAATTGAGGCGCGAAGATAACAAGAAGTACAAATGCTACCCCCAGGATGTTTTTCTTTTCCATTTGCCACCCCTCCCCCCGATTGATTTTTTCCGAATGTTGAAGTCGAAAACTCGAAACGATCATTGCAAGTGAATCAAAAAAAATACGGACAGCCGGCCTCAGATACTCATGTGGCGCCCGCTCTAAGCAGTCAGCCTGAGTAAAGCCGGAGAACTTGTGTCGAACAAAATGAACAAAGTCGAACCACCCGTGCTGAGCTGAGCCGAAGCGATCCTGCCTTTCATCTATGCGCAATTTTTTCACTCTCTTTCCCTTGTTGAAAATTTGTCCACTTGCAAAAGTTACTTGTTATTCCCTGGTCTGAAGCAATTCTATAACTGAACTTGCTATTGTGTCTTTTACATGATTTTGTTGAAGAATCTCGCCTAGCACTTTTAAAGTTACATCACTTGATTCATTGCCAACCAGGAAAAACCTCCCCTCAGTTCCTAAGATGTTTCTTACTCCGGGGTATTTCGCCAGAATTGTCGAAACAGCTATTTTAAAATCCTCTTGTCGATTCATGGAACTGGCAAATTTTTTCATTGTTTCTGAGGCATTGTAATAAGGTGAATCAGGTGGGAACCCAACTTTGAACTCCTTATCAAGCAGAGTTTGTCGCAACCCGACACTCAAGAGATTTGTACAAGCTTCTGTGGAGGGATAAAATGATTTCGGAGGTTCGCTGTCTCGGATGAATGAACTATCAATAATTAGTGCGCCACCATTCTCATTTGAGATTCTTTGAAGGATTTTATCAATTTCTTTTAAAGCTTTCTTTTGGATTTCACGGGATCTGTCTCGCGAGATATACATTGGGTCAAACACTGAATCCATTATTTGATCCCGTTTAATTTTGAGAGCTTCAATTTTTGCAATCAGATCTTTTTTCTGAATCTGAGTTTTCTCAATTGTTTGTTCAAGACCGGGAGGGGCTGATGCGTTAGTTGAATCAATTGAAATATTTCCCGTTTTTCCTGCTTTTTCGATTTGTACTAACAACTTGTCGATTTCTTTTTGAATGTTTGCACATTCCGCTTTAGCTTGGACGTTTATTTCGCCCATCTCAAGGTTAATCTTATCGAGTTTGGCTGTATGCGTCAGATCTATTTCAGGTTTTATATGTCGTCCCAGGCTCCAGTCAAATTCGGCCATCAATGGGTGCAGAAGGAAAAGAAGCTTATAATCAACTGTCAACGTGGGGGGCAGGTTTTGAGCAAAAGAAACTCCAAAAGATAGTAAAACAAAAAGAAAAGCTGCTCCAAAAACTGTTTTTAACTTACTCATTACGATCACCTTCATTTTCATCTTCTTCTCCCTTAAATGTGGGTTTTGTTTTTGAACGAATAAGATTGGTGGCCTCAATAACCAGATCAACTGCCCCTGCCCGAATAGGCAGAAATGGGTAATCAGGTGCGTATCTGACGATTGTCGGATCAATTTTTTTCATCCAATCTGCTAATTGGTTCCTCGTAATTTTTTCACTATTCCAAATTTTTCGCTGAAGGTTCTCATAACTCGGAACCTCTGAATTAATTAAGGTCAATTCATCAGTATTGGATTGAGGTTTAACAAAAGAAGAAATGTCAAGAATTGCGGACAATTCATATTTCTTCTTTAATGCGTTCAAAGCCTCTGTAATAGATGAATTCAATAGTTCGATAACCGGAACGAGCGAGGAGATTGACGTTCTTCCTTCGTTGTAGTTGCCATCGATTTTAAGCTGCGAAAGTGACAGTTTGGTTAAATCAAATTCTTCCTGGAGCGCTTTACGCTTGCTCCAATACTTTTCATACTTTTTTGTGACTTTTTTGTTGTTTTTCAGGAAAGGTTTTATTTCTTCGTCCAGGTCTTTCATCTGGTTGGTCAATTTCTTCAATTTTTGTTCAAGAGAAGCTCTGGTGGCATCTTTGTTGAGAACAAACGCCGATGGAGAATCTGCGAATCTTCTGGTTTCAGGGTCGAATCTTTGCATTACCGGGTGAGCCAGAAGAAGCATGCGATAATCAACAAATCCGTATTTTGTTTGAGTGTGAACTGCCGAAGGGACTTGTAGCATCAATAGCAGGGCTATAAATAAAAATAATTTAGGCTTCAAAACGCACCTCCATTAGCAAACCTCCTTAAAATGTTTGAATCGATGAGCCTGTAGCCAGCTTGGCATTGATAACCTGTTCAAAGCTTTGCTCAGGAACGGCAGGGAGCGCATTTTCATACCGGACACATTTTGTGCGGATTTCCAGTAAGTTAATGGGTGTTCCTGTTGCAGTGATTGATATTTCTTCAAAACTTTGCGAGGGGATAAAAGCTTTTATTCTTTTCCCGGAGGGGTGGAATTTGCCTGTGGAAGAGACTCCACCTAAAGTTGAGGAGGGGTATTGCGGTGTGATACCTGATGGCAGATTTTTTGGTGTTGCCGAGAAATAGGAAGGATCATCAGTTCGGATATATTGTATCTGATGACCGTTTCCCCAGACTGATATCCCTGTCCATTCGCCTGGGGTGTCGAGAGTGATGCCCATGGTGGCGCTTTTTTCGACAAAGGGCTGGGTGATACAAAAGCTCATCAGGCATACCCAATCACTTCCGCAAACGGTTAATAATTTTGCTTTCTTCGGGACGGTGGTGGAATAGATTTTGGAATTAACTGCAATTGGAGTTGTAGGATTGGCCGGGTCAGGAAGCATTATTCCCTGGGAGCCAAGCGTGCTGATGTATGGAGAGGCTTCCTCAAGATCTTTGGCCCATTCTTCGATGAAGGTTTGAACGTTTTTCTGCTGATTAACTCGCCAACTCCCGCTGTTGATCGACTTTCCACTTGAGGTGAATATCCAGATCACGCTTGTAAAAAGCGATAACATAATTGCGGAAGATATTACCACTTCCATGAGTGTGAAGCCGCGTCTTTTCATTAATTTCTCCTCAGGATGAAAGCCTTCTGGTACCATTAAGTATCAAAGTTATTATACGTTGATCTGTTACTAACTGAGTTCCAAACAAATATGAGATGTCAACTTTTACGTCGATTTTGAAATTCATTTGCTTGTACATTTGTGAAGCGAACATGGTTATCTGTGTTGAACAGCTTCCGTTGAAAGGGGTGGTAATTTTGGGATTAATGGCCGTATCTCCGATGTAATTGATATATGGAACAAGGTATTTTATTGAATTTGATGCAATTGCGGCATAATAAAGTGGACCTGGCAGCTTCTTCACCTTTAACGCAGCGACCTCTGCTATTCCCTGGCCTAAAAAATTTGCCTGAATCGTTGTAAGTAATTTGGGATTGAATATGGTCTTTTTTCTGGCTTGATCAATGTACGATGAGCAAAAAATCAGAAGGGCGGTTGCAAAACCAAGTACAACAACTAAAGCCATTCCACTTTTTTTCAGGAATTGGTTTCTTACCGGAAGCTTGCTTAACGAAAGCGCCATCATTACTTCCTTGCCACTTTTTTTTTGCCTTTTTTCAATAGTTTCAGACAATTTTATCACCATTTTCCTGAATTAACTTAGATCAGCCCGATAAGTAACCAGAAATAGGCTCTTTTGCGGCCCATTTGGCTCTATCCACCGAACTTCAACCATGATCTTCTTTACCATATTATCAAATACAAACGTTTTTGGAGTTGTGTCGAAATCGGTAATTTTGGGTGCGTTTTCCTGGAAAGCCGCCCCTTGGACATTTATCATATTGGCGTTGAATGAGACCGAATTCATTTCACAAGTCATGTAGACTGTGTAAGTGGCAAATTTGCCGGGTATGTCACCTAAAATTACCGGAGGAGTCGCATAATACTGATAGTTTCCCACGGGGATCTCTTTGAAAGGTTGCAGGAAAAGAGAATTTCCCGTTTTTTCAAGAATTTGTGTTGCCTCGATCAACCTGTAATCCTTGGATGTCATTTTTGCACCCACTCCAAGCAAAGAAGCAATCGGGATTATGGCAAAGGCCATAACCAGCGTGGCCATCATGATTTCTATAAGAGTTACCCCATGATGGGCACAGAAAAAACTATATTTTCTTTTCTCTTTCATCTCTGAATAATCCTATTATCCCTATCTATATCATAATAGTTTTTCAAAAATTAGCAAGTAAGTACAACGTAAAGTCATGTGAGGATTAGTTGGAATAGTTAAATTATCGATTGGGAATATTTTCACATTAATGATGATTGCTGATTTCCTTTTTTTTCGAATGTTTGAATTTTATACAGTTTTGAAAGAAATTCACCGCAAAATTATTATTTCACCTTTTTTCAATTCCCGTTTAAGGAAATTGTTCTGAATTAACAGCGATTCTTGGTGAGCCCCTGCGATTATTTTTGAGAGCCATTTTGAGCAATGTTCAAAAAACTAATTTTTTCGATAAACTTCGTTCCAAAAATCAGTAATAGCTATATTTTGTGAGACAACTTAGCAAGAATTGCTGTTGAATTAATCATCATGTTTCTTTTTTAGTAAAATTTTCGTATTATAACAAGAGCGATTTTAATCAGGAGGAAAAAATATTAACTCTATTGTTCCATTTAAACTTTTCTCCAAGTCGCTCAAAGCTTGATTAAATAGTGATTTGCTTTCTCTCAAAGTGATTTTATTTGAATCGTGTTGTAATTAGCATCATGTGCAGTTTTAAAGAGGTTAAGAGGGACTGAAAAGTTAAGTTAATTCGGCTCTTAGAGCCAAGTTTTTGATGCTTGGAAAATTTGCTTGAAACCTATCCGTATAAAAGGGGTGTTTGAGCGGATTTTCTAAAAATGTGTGAAAGTTTTTTGCTAACAGAAAACTAATTTTACAGGTGAAAAATGGAAAAAATTACATTGGGAAAAACCGGAATTCTTGTTTCCCGCCTGGCATTTGGAACTCTGACTATGAGTCCATTTCAAAGAAATCTGAGTGCTGAAGAAGGTGCGTCGGTAATTCTTGCCGCATTGGAGAGGGGTGTAAGTTTTATTGATACTGCACAAATGTATGGCTCATATCCCCAGGTTAAGGCTGCATTAAACTCCTGGAAAGGCAACCCTCCAGTAATTTCAACAAAGTCTACGGCTGAAACCGGCGATTCTATGAAACAGGCGATCGAAGAAGCGTGTCAAGCACTGAATTTGGATCGGATTGACATTTTCCTGATGCATGCTGTCAAAGATCAGGAAGCCCTTGAAAAGCGGAAACCAGCTCTGGGTGAACTACTGGAAGCCAAGCGGGCGGGGCGCATTAAAGCTATAGGTTTGAGCACGCACTCTGTTCAGTTGACCCGAATTGCAGCTGAAATTCCTGAAATAGATATTATTCACCCTATCATAAACATGGCTGGATATGGGAATCTCGATGGTTCACGGGACGAAATGATTGATAATGTTTCCCTGGCAGCTCGGAATGGCAAAGGAATTTATGCCATGAAACCGCTTGGAGGAGGCAACCTCAAAAATGAAGCTTCGAAAGCGTTGAAATGGATCATTTCTCAAAAAAATGTTCATTCAGTATGTACTGGCATGACTTCGGTTGATGAGGTAATAATGAATTGTGCAATTTTTGAGGGAAAATCGGTTGAAGAAGAGTTTGAGAAAAAAATTGCGAAACTTGAACGAAAATTATTTGTCAACACCATGTTGTGTAGTGCATGTAACAAGTGTGTTGATATTTGTCAAAGCGGAGCATTAGAAATCGTGAATGGGAAATTAAACATCGAACATTCGCGATGTCTCCTGTGTGGATACTGTGCTCCGGAATGTCCCAGATTTGCTTTACGGATAATTTAATGCAGACCCTATGCACTATCATTGCTGGGGTGTGAATCGGTAGCCTTAAATACGGCAAAGTTTAGTATTGGAGACAAAAAGCGTTGATGATTAGGTCGTTGGATGGGGTGGAAGTTGCTTGTTGAGCGGAGTGGAAGCACCGAAGAATAGGTTTTTTCATAGATTAATTTGCTCCGTATTTGAATTTCGGTGTACACAGTAACTTGAGAATCGCTATTGTTGATTTCCTTAAACGAAGCACAGAAAACGAAGCTTGACTTCAAGCTCACCGACAAGATGGATGATAGTTTTGAGGTTATATTAATTTAGGCGGAAAAAAAATGACAGAAAATGATTCTTCCAAAAAAGGGACGGTTTTAAGCCTTATAGCGCCGCTTTCGGGGGTTTTAATGCCCATTGAAAAGGTTCCCGATCCGGTGTTTTCGCAAAAACTGGTTGGAGATGGAATTTCGATTGATCCCACCTCCTCCGATTTGATTGCTCCCTGCGATGGGAAAATAATCCAGATTCATTCGGCTGGTCACGCGCTTACCATTTCTACTCCTGGCGGGCTTGAAATAATGATGCACATTGGGTTGGACACGGTTCATCTGAAAGGCAGAGGTTTTAAGGGTAATGTGAAAATGGGTGATTCGGTTAAAACCGGAGACCTTTTGATCACTTTTGACCCCGAGTATCTTGCTACAAATGCAAAAAGTCTGCTAACTCAGATTGTGATCACCAATTCTGACAAGGTTGCAGAAATGAAACCCTGCACAGGAATTGTGGTAGCCGGAAAGAATGAAATTCTTCAGATCACTCTGGGAGGAATTTGTACTACCCAAAAAACGGAAGAAGCTTCACAAACAATTGTTTCCGAAGCTATTGTAATATTGAATCCTTCGGGACTTCATGCACGCCCAGCAGCGTCTCTTGTAAGCCTTTCGAAAAGGTTCAAATCGGATATTCATCTCAGACGTGGGAAGGGAATGGCAAATGCGAAAAGTGTCGTCTCTATCCTTGCTTTGGATGTGAAAAGTGGCGATAAGATTTTCCTTGAAGCTGCTGGTTGCGATGCAAAATGTGCCCTGGAAACCATTGTTCCTAAACTCCGTGAGGGACTTGGTGAAGAATTGACGCCTCACTCCCAACCGGTTCGTTCGGAAAAGGAAGACAAGAAAACATCCGGTGATCCGAATGTTTTAAAGGGTGTTTCCGCTTCACAAGGCTTGGCGGTTGGACGCATCTTTCAGCTGAAGCGATGCGAGATTTCTTTCCAAGAAGAAGGCGAAGACATCTCAGTTGAAAAACGAAGACTAACCGAAGCTCTCGAAATTGGAAAAAGTCAATTGGCTGCTCTTCAGGACAACTTTTCGGGGTCTTTAGATCCGGGAAAAGCTGAAATTTTTTCCGCACACAGAGAAATGTTGGAAGATCCGGATTTATTAGAGATCTCAGAAAGTTTAATTTCCAAAGGGAAGAGTGCTGAGTTCGCCTGGAAGAATGCCTTTTCATCACATGCTGAACGGCTTTCGGCCATGACAAATGAATTGTTGGCTGCACGAGCAACTGATCTGAAAGACGTTGGAAATCGGGTGCTTCAGGTTTTGTCGGGAAAGAGCGAAAAACCGCTTGAATTCCCTGATCAATGCATATTGATTGCTGAAGATTTAACTCCCTCGGATACAGTAAATCTTGACCGCAAGAAAGTTCTGGGGTTTTGCACAGTGGCAGGAGGCGCCACCTCACATGTTGCCATTTTAGCCCGATCACTTGCTCTTCCAGCTCTTGCAGCTATTGAACCGCGGGCCCTTGAGCTCAAGGATGGAACTCTTTGCATTTTAGACGGTGGAAAAGCAACACTCAGAATTAACCCTGATCCTGGTGAAGTCGATTCGATTCTGAAGCGAAAAGAAATTATGGCTGGAAGAAGAGGCGAGGAACTTCAGCATTCTGCTGAGCCTGCCCTCTCTCGAGATAGCGTTCCCATCGAAGTTTTTGCAAACATTGGAGGCATTTCCGAAGCTGAAGAAGCAGTTAAACTTGGCGGGGAAGGAGTTGGCCTCCTCCGTTCGGAATTTCTTTTCCTGGATCGTGCTGTTCCTCCGGACGAAGAAGAGCAAACTCGAATTTACTCATCTATTGCCCGTGCATTGGGTAAGGAGCGTCCTCTGATTATCCGGACTCTCGATGTTGGAGGAGATAAACCCCTTGCTTATCTCCCGATCCCGAAGGAAGAGAACCCGTTTTTAGGGGAACGCGGTATTCGAATTGGCTTGAATCGTCCAGAACTGTTGCGAACACAGATCCGGGCAATTCTCCGGGCATCTCTTGAAGGTAAAGTGCTTGTGATGTTTCCGATGATAGCCATGCTTTCTGAGTGGCGTCAGGCAAATGGAATTTTACTTGAAGAAGCGGATAAACTTAAGATTAAGCCCATTCCAGCGGGAATTATGGTTGAGGTTCCTGCGGCAGCACTGATGTCAGATCTTTTTGCCCGTGAAACAGCTTTCTTTTCAATTGGAACGAATGATTTGACTCAATACACCCTTGCCATGGACCGGGGACACCCCAAACTGGCGGCAAAAGTCGATGCTTTGAACCCATCGGTTCTGCGCCTCATCGCACAAACTGTTGAATCTGCTCGAAAATTTGGAAAGAAAGTCGGAGTCTGTGGCGGAATTGCGGGCGATCCTGGTGCTGTCGCTGTCCTCCTTGGGTTGGGGGTAACTGAACTGAGTGTGAGTGTACCGGTTATCCCTTCCATTAAAGCTCTGATAAGGCGATTGGATTTGCAGGAATGTCGAATTCTTGCACAAAAAGCGCTTTCTCTTGAATCGTCAGAAGAAGTGAGAAATTTGTACAAGGAAGAAATCTGAGCTTTTCTAATGGTTTAATTTCAATATAACAATCTTAATCTCGGAGACTCATATGGAACTAAGCTTTAAAGGTCTGTTTGCCTTGCTTCAAAAAATTGGAAAGTCACTAATGCTTCCGGTTTCAGTTCTTCCTGTAGCGGGCTTGCTTCTGGGAATCGGTTCATCCAGTTTTTCATCTATTCCTCCGATAATTTCGAAAATTATGGCCCAGGCGGGGGGAGCGATCTTTGGGAACCTTCCGTTGATTTTCGCTATTGGAGTCAGCCTGGGTCTGACCGGAAACGATGGCGTGGCAGCGCTTGCCGGGGTAGTTGGATACGCTGTAATGCTTGCAACAATGGGAGTGATTGCCGTTTCATTTGGAAACGAAGTGAAGCCGATCATGGGAATTCCTTCAATTGATACCGGAGTATTTGGCGGAATTATTATCGGGGCAGTGGCAGCATGGCTTTTTAACAAGTATTATCGCGTACAACTTCCCTCGTATCTTGGCTTTTTTTCAGGAAAACGGCTGGTTCCGATTCTTACTGCTTTTGCCGCCATCTTGATCGGCGGTTGTTTAAGCCTTTTCTGGCCCCCAATCGGACTCAAAATCAAGGAGTTTTCCAAATGGGCTTCTTCGGGAAACCCCGCTATGGCATTTGGCATATATGGATTTGTTGAACGCTGTTTGCTTCCCTTCGGATTACATCACATTTGGAATGTTCCATTTTTCTTCGAAGTGGGTGAATATCTTGATCCATCAACTGGAGCACTTGTAAAGGGTGAGATGAATCGTTTCGCGGCTGGTGACCCAACTGCGGGAAATTTGGCCGGTGGCTACCTGTTTAAAATGTGGGGACTTCCTGCGGCTGCAATTTCCATGTGGCTTTGCGCAAAGCCCGAAAATCGCACAAAAACAGGTGGAATAATGTTATCAGCGGCTTTGACTTCCTTTTTAACTGGAATTACAGAACCAATTGAATTTGCGTTTATTTTTGTTGCGCCAGTACTTTATGGATTTCATGCGATTCTTTGTTCTACAGCCTATTTCTTATGTGTCACTCTTGGAATTAAGCATGGAACAACTTTTTCACACGGATTAATCGACTTTTTGGTTCTTTATTCCAAAAGCTCGCATGCATTTCTTCTCCTAATTTTGGGGCCTATTTATGCTGCAATTTACTTTTTTGTGTTCAGGCATTTCATACTCGCCTGGGATTTAAAGACTCCAGGCCGGGAAGTGGAAGGCTCTGTTTCTGACTCTCGTGATCAGGCAATGAGCGAATTTTCCAGACAACTTGTTCTTGCCTTTGGCGGGAAAAGTAATATCAAAAGCCTTGATTCATGCATTACAAGACTGAGGGTTGAGTTACATGACATCAATAAAGCTGTTCCGGAACGCTTAAAATCCCTGGGAGCAGCTGGGGTGATTGTTGTTGGAACCGGGATACAAGCAATTTTTGGGACGCAGTCAGAAAATCTCAAAACTGACATGGATGAATATCTGAAAACGGCTGGGTCAGAAGCTGAATTGGCCCCGGAAACAATCAAAACCGGAAAACTGGTATTAGAGGAAAAGAAAATCGAGAAAATCGAATCTGATCCTGATATACCTCGGAAAGCAAAAGCCCTTCTTGCTGCTCTCGGGGGCCCGGAGAATATTTCCTACTTAGAAGCCTGTGCAGAAACCAGAATTCGCGTGGTTTTGAAATTTTCCGAAAAATGCGATGAAAAATCGCTTTCTGAGGCAGGAGTGCGTGCGATTATGAAATTTCCAAAAGGGTTATTTCATCTGATAATTGGCCTCAATGCTGATGAATACGCGGCCAAAATCAAATTTTTGAAAGCCTGAATGTCAGTTTTATTCAATACTTACGTAATTTTACCAGCCGATTAGGGAACAAAATCCCTGTCGGCTTTGTTTTTTCTGCACAAAAAGGAAACTGGGCCGCCGTGGAATCAGTTTTGAGCTTGCCTCATGAAATCCTTGTTCCATACTCCGATTATATGACACATAAGATCATGCAGTTTTAAACAAACTTCCCAAATTATTTTTCGGAGTAGATCCAAATTTCTGCCCTGAACTTAAAATGCAAGTTTTCCCAAAAGATACTTTTTTGACATTTTCGAGGTTTTAACTTTTTCATTAATTTATGGTCGGGGATAATAAGACTTATCAGAATTAGAGGCTGGACAAAGGATTAAAAATCTGGTTCCTTGGGTGGAGAAGGGGGAACCAGACCATGCAATGCACCGCGCAATGTGTTGGCATCGGCTGTTCCCGAAGCGGTGGTGCTTGTTCCATTGGTTCTTGGCTTGGAAGTTGTTACACTTATGAATTTTCCGAGTTTATTGACACCCTTTGCATTTTGAACTTCTGCCCTGGCCTGCCAGTATTTTATTGCTTCCTGCAAATTTTTGTTGTCTGTACCAAGCCCGGCGAGATCGGATTTGGCTTTATTTAAAGCAGCAGTGGGATCATTCGGAAATTGTTTGGCATAAAAGTCTATTAATTCTTGGGTGCTCCCGTATACGGGAAGAAAATCGCCTACTTTTGAAATCAGAATGGCTCCGGAAGAAGTGGAATCCGGTGATATGTTTTTGCCTTCATCAAATGGACCGGCAAAAATAACAGATGAAATCAAGCAAAACATGTGCAAAAAGATTATTTTTTTCATACTTATTTTTTCTCCCTACTACATTTTTTAATTATATTTATTTTTTGAGAAAAAGGAATCCCCCCTTTTTCAGTATGTTTTTTTTTATTCCTACCGGCTCAAATTTCAATAATATTCTGCCGATGGCTCTGTAATAGAAGAAAAAAATTGGAGGCAAATATTTTATGGAAGGAAGTTCCAGATGGCTTGTTTTTCTGGTGTTAATCAGTCTTTTGAGTCTTTTCTTTTTTCCCAGCACTTCATATGCTTCAAGCACCTGGCTTAAATTTTTCCGCAAAGATGCGGTTTTGAATACTTACTTGAGGGCTTATGCAGTAGCTAATGACAAGCTTTGGGTGGGAACCTACGGAGACGGAGTAGTTGTCTACGATGGGGCAAATACCAAAGTCTTCAACTCAAAAAACTCAAACACCAATGCTAATAGAAAAGATGGCTTGATTTCTGATCTTGTAACTTGTTTGGCTGTCGATTCTCTTGGAAATCGAGTATGGATCGGAACAAATGAAGGCGTATCGACTTGCAACTTGGATGGAACTGAATGGAATCGCTACACAGATCAGAATGGGCTCCCAAATAATGTCGTAAGAGATATTGCAATTGATGACAAAGGAAAAGTTTGGGTAGGGACCCCGTCGGGTCTTGCTTGCTTTGACGGAACAGAATGGAAAACCTATAACAGCTCAAATGGTTTGTATGAAGACAGTGTTCATTCCGTCACTGCCAACAATGGGATGATATGGGTGGCAACTGTCGGAGGAAGTATCTCAAGATTTGATGGAACCGGATGGAAAGTGTTTATGCATTATTGATTCCCTTTCTCAGTTCCAATTTACCAGTTCTGAAAGAATTGTTTTTTTGTCTCTTTTGTAGGGTTTGATTTCGCCATTGAATTGATCACCTTTTTTAAAAGTTTTGGACGGCTGCGATCTGAAGAAGACGAAATAATCGCTATTTGAAGTGTTTTCCTGGACAAGAAAGCCCCTGCCATAAGTGTCAAGATAGACGATTAATCCGGAAATTTTTCTGGTACTTCCGTCAAATTCATTTTTGGTTATACCAGCTCTTTTTAAGGGTGATTCCCCTGAAAGGAAAACATACCATATCAAGGCAACAAGCATTACTCCAGTTCCGATGGCCAGTATGCAAAATTGAATAAAAGAAGTGTTCTCATTCGAGCCTGTCTCAGCGGCTTGTTTTTTTCGTAGATCCTGAATGTTTTTGAGAGAGTAGGAGGGGAGCGGTTTCTTTTGTCTGGCAGTTTCTTCAGAGAACTTTATCTCAAAGTTCTCCATTTGTTTATCATACGAAATGGCATTTCGATTTTCCAGGGCAAGTTTCTGAAAAGCAAGTCTTAGAAGCTCGTTTAACATCTCCGCCTTTTTCCCGGATGACCCTTTCAAGATGACAAACACCTCATAAACTAAATCATTGTCCAGATTTGCTTTTAGCAACGCAATAATTTGTTTCAAATTTTCCTGGTCGGATTCATTTTTTAAAATTGAAATTGAAAGGTCGTGAATCGAGGGAAAATCAAAGTGCGATGCACAAAATATGGCCATTTGCCTTTGCCTTGGCTGTAGAGAAACAGCCATTTTTTCAACAAGACTTATCGCCTGACGTTTGTCGAAAAGTGCAAAAGCTTGAATTGCAGCCAATCTGACTTCATCCGAGGCATGCCGAATAAATTTGGGAAGATAGGGAAAAATATAATCGGGATCGATTTTCCCAAGGGCTTCAATTGCAGCGGAAAGTATTTCCGGAACTGGATCATTAATGAAGAACTGAAGAAATTGAGAATCCGCTTTTTCCCCGGATCTGGCAAACACCCTGATAATAGCAAGTTTCTCTTCATTTGAGAGTTTTCCGCGAAGGAAATCTTTCAAAAGTGGTCTTATTTTCTTCAACCCGGCTAAATCCAGTGCGGAAAAGAATTCCAAACGCTGTTCCAAGCTAAAACCTTCAAAACTTTCCGGGACTTTTTTGCTATCCGGGGGTTTAACTTCTCTCTCTATAAGGTTTTTTATCTGTCCGTCGGATTCAACTCCAAGGTGTTTTTGCAAAATCGGCATTGCCTCAGAATTGCCGCTTTTGGCAAGTTCGGAAAGATTTATCGCAGCTCTTTTCCTTGCAACGGAATCTTGAGAAGTAAGCGCTTCCTCCGATTGATTAACAATTTGAGTGTTTTTGCGCCGTACAATCTCCTTTTTTAGTTCTACAAGATATTCCTTCTGATCTTTATCCAGAAGGCCGACTTGCCGTAAGGAGTCTATTACTCCAAGGAGGATCTCTTCAATAAGTTTTCTTCTCACTCCTCCGCTTGCAAGGGCAACTTCGACCAATCTTATGGGCTCTTCGGGGGCTGGATTTGCTCTGAAAAGGTAGCCGGCGCGTTCCACAAGGGCGGAGTCATTTTCCAAGGCCAAAAATTTAAGCATCAACGGTTCTATCACTTCGAAAGGAAAGAAGAAAGCGTGAAAAAGAGCCGCTTGCCTTTCCCTCAATTCCTCGGAAAATAACATGGATTCAAAGTGCTTCAGTGCTTCTTGGGGATCCCAGCGGTAGAGGAGTCGCACGGCTCTTGACCGGATTCCATGAATGGGATTCAAAAGTAAGGGTACAATATATTCCTTGAGTTTGTCTTCTGAAAGTTTTTCTAATACTTCAATTGCTGCGGCAACAATTCTTGGATCCTTGTGTGAACAGAATTTTTCGATGATTGGAACATCCGCTGCTGAGCCATTTCGCTTGAAAAATCCGAGAATAAACGGAATCACTTCCGGAGCAAAACTTTGCCAGTTCGCTTCTCTCAGCCGCTGTGCAATCTCGGACGCGTGGGTCTTTTTTACCGATTCCAGCAGAAGGGCTAATGCAAGGTTGTCTCGTGATGGATTGGAAAGAATTTGGTCGATTTCAAAAAGGGCATTTTCTTCATCAAATTGAATTCCTCCCTGCTTGCGTTCAATATGTGCCAGAATCTTCTGTAAATGGAAAATCACTCCTTCATCTGTTTCAGCAAGTAAGAGAGCCTGAAATGAGTTTATCTGTTCGGGGTTCCATTCCATGGTTTCCACTCTGGAAAGAACGGAAAAACGAATAAACGGGTCAGTGGATTTTAAATCAGCAAGAAGTGTTTGTACCGGATCCATGGCTATCTCTGGTCAAGCCTTTCAAATTCTCGTTTTAAAAGGGAGTATGCAGATTTCAAAGTAAGTCCGATTCTATAGCTCTCCCTGGCAACTGAAGTGTCCCCACGATCTTGGGCTAATAACCCAAGGTTTCTAAGTACATAGCGTTGAACAGGAAGTTTGCGGTTGGAATAAAACGCTTCCCGAAGAATTTCCTCCGCTTTCTTTTTCTCTCCGGCGTGCCACATTGCTAAAGCCTGAAGATTCTTGGCTGCAATTTTTATTTCAGCCGTCATTCCTTCAGGGAGGTTGACTGAAAGACGATCAAAACTTTTCAGATTCTCGTCGACCCCCTTCAAGTCTTTTTTCAAGTAGGCTTCCTGAGCTATTACATAATATGCCCTGAGTGTGTCAAGTTGCTTGTTTTTGGGGTCTATCCCCTTGGAACGCAATAAATTACCAAATGATGGATCTTCCGATAGTTTTTTCTCAAGTTTGGAATACATCTCAATGTTTAGACCTGCTTGAGCTGCAGAAATTACTGATTCACGATAAAAAACCGGACCTCTTTCCCAAGCTGGGTTTTTCAACCTGTCATCGTATCCAAGCCACATATCTGGCCCAAGCGGGTAAAACCCTTCTTCGGGATACAAAGAAAAAGCGATTTCATCATTTGTTACAAATCTTCCGGGAAGGTGACTCACACGAGGGAGCAATTCTGCACTTACAAACGGCATGTCTTGTACCACTTTTGTCAGCTCTGCTTTAGGAATTGAGCCAGCACAAGTGCAGATTATTGATCCGTTAGGAGCTGCTACAGAGGCCTCAGCTTCGAAAGTGAAAACGTGTGAAGTCCCTGAGGAGAGGTTTTCAAGTTTTTGAACCTTTTCGGAATACTTCCAACCTTCAGGAAGAGAGATCCTAACCTCTATTCCGGAAATATTGCCAATGAGCGAGGTAAGAGTTGCTTTGAGGGTAGCTTTGGACCCCAGGCTGGGAATTTCCGCCAATTCGGCGCTGAATCGATACCACTCCGGTACGAGCGGCTGTGAAGCATTTAGTTGAAAAGCTCCCAACATAAACAAAACAAGGATTCCGTAAGATATGCTCTCTTTGTAATTTGTGAAGGAACATTTTTTTCCTGGAGAAATTCTGAAAAGGTTGTAACGAAAAATAAAACTTTGCTTTCTCGTATCCGGGATGGGTTTTGACATTTCCTCACTGTTCCTTTTCTTTAATTTCATCAAAAATACTAAAGTTCTGTTTTATTGCTATCCTCGCAACATTACCGATTAAACGGCATCTTAATTCTCGTGAGTTATTGTTTTACTTAATCAGTTTAACAGATAACCTTTTCCAGCTTCAATAACTTTTTGAATCCCATCTTTTTCATCTTTCTTAATTTCAGCCTCTTCATTGTTTTTTGTCTTCACTTTATTCAGGAAAACTTTTCTATCGGAATTTCCAAAGAGAATCTTCATGATCTTTGGATAGGTTTCATCTACTATAAAAGCGGTGGCAGTAAGACATTGGAAAAACTGGCTCTTTGTTAAAAAGCCATCTTCAAGAATGTGATTACAAGAAGCGGATAAACCATCTGATTCTTCTGATAATTCCATTCGGATGTCATAATAATCGTTCATCATTTTCAGAAGTGCGAGTAAAATTTCAGCTTTTCGCAAACCGGAATCTTTTATGTAAGTTGGAATTTTTACGATCAAATGGCGGTTATGGACGTAAATCATCACGTGCATAACCAAATTTTTTCCTTGCAGGAACAACTCAAGGTTATCGTTCTCAAGGGAATGAAATCGATAGTTTTCCTGTTCAAGGAATCCTATGACTCGCTTTATTACACCTTTTTTAAAAATACTTTCACTTTCGATATTATTTGGATTTTGGTCCATGGGGGTTGTCTCCATGATTATTCTTTGGTAACACTGTTTGGAAGCCCAAGTATTTCGCGGGCTAGTCCAAGGAGTTTTTTCTCAGTGGACTCGATTTTGCCATCCCGGGAAACAGCGGCAGTAATCCTTTGAATAAGCTTTTCCGGGTCAGCATCACATAAAGCATCACAGCTTGCCGAGGCCGCAAGAATTGAGCGTACTTTTGAGAAAAGTCTCTCCATGTTTTTTTCTTCAATTCCAAAGGAATTTTTCAATCGGTCAATTATTTTTCTTTCGCTTTTGGAAATTTTTCCGTCCCGTAGTATTTCTTCAAGAAAAATCTGCAAAAACTCAATGGGAGTGAGGGGCCCTTCCATACGGGTCTGAGGAAAAACCGGTTCGCCTGAATAGCTACTGGAAAGTTTTATTATTCCGGGGTAGGGAGCAAATAACTGTCCTTTGAGGACGTCGAATTTTCTTTGAATAAAGTCGGGAAGATTGCTTTCCATTGAGTAGAGGCGTTTCGCAATAAAACTTTCAAGGAAATTCTTGACTGCGGGATTAGATGAAAATCCGGCTAAAATGTGGGCATAACCGCGCAAGGCGGCAAAAATAGCCCCATTAAGGCGAAACAATTCCATTCGCCGCAAAATTTTCAATAATTCTGGGTCAGAGAGCAACCCTGCTTCCGCACGAATTTTCAGGATATAATCAGGGAAAGTCAATCCGCATTTTTGTGCCGAGCCAAGCAAATGCTCCTGGACCGCAGTAATTTCGGAAAAAAGAGCGGAAAGACGGAAATTAACTGAAGAAAGCAACCTGGATGTCGGTTCTTCCAATTTTAGGATTACTCTTCCAAAGTGAAGAAGCGAATTCAGGTGAAATGGATCACGTTCGAGTGCTCGTTCAAACAAGCTCCGGGCCAGGTTATCACAGTTGTTTTTTAAATGAAGAATTCCAAGGTTTCCATAGGGGTCCGGTAATGTTTGATTAATTTCAATTTCGCGATTATAGGCTCTTTCAGCACCTTCATACTGCTCAAGAAATCTTAAAGACAGTCCTTTTAAATTGTTTACCCGGGAAATTAAAGGATTTTGATTCAGAGCCTGCTCGTAATTCAGTAGAGCATCTTCGAAAGACCCTTTGAGAGCGTTTCTTATTCCTTCAAATGCTTTTCCGGTTATATCAACATATTCGGGTTTATAGATCAGTCCTTCCCACATGAGGTCTTCGCCGAGATTATGTGGAAAAATACAATAACCCGGTTTTTTACTGAGCCTCTCCAAGCAGTCTGATTGAATTGGTTCCTGAAATAAAATGTGACCTGATGTGAATGAAATGAACGATGCTTCGGCTTTCTTTTTTTCGTGGAGAACTGGCATCAGAGCAATGTTTTCGGATAGCCATTCTTCCCATAAAACAATTCCGCCGGGTAAATTCAGATCAAAACACAAAACCCCGTCGGTTTCAGAAAAAGAAAGGTTTTGCATGTCTTACTCCAAAAATATAGAAAATAATTTGCACAACTTTGCAAATTGTTTTAGGCGATAAGTATAAAACAGTAATTCGTGGTTTGCAAATTCTGTAATATTATCTTTTGTGGCAGCGGTTTTTAAGTAGTTTGCCTTAAAGAATGTTGTATGTTTTCATTTTGTATTGAAGTGTTCCTCTTTTTATGCCAAGTTTGGTTGAGGCCTGTGATTGATTGCCTTGGGTTGCTGTCAGGACACGCATAATCATTTCCTTCTCGATTTCGGCGACTACTTCGTCCAGACTTTTTCCTTTGTCTATTTGAGAGGCGATCCAGTCCATGTTTGCGGAAGGAGTTTCCGGGACAAAGCCCAATCTGACTTCCTCAGGAAGATTTTCCAATTCAATTATGTCCGTACGGGCAAAAACAGAGGCACCTTCGATAATATTCTGGAGTTGCCTGACATTTCCCGGCCAATTGAAATTTTTTAAGGCAGTTGATGCGCGTGGCGAAATTCCTTTGAAGTTTCTACCAAGCTTTTCTGCTGCAACTTTGAGGAAATGATCAGCAAGTAGGGATATATCTTCTGGTCTTTCCCGCAATGGTGCTAATTGAACGCTTACAACATTGATTCTGTAAAATAGATCTTCACGGAATTTTCCTTCCGAGATCAGGCCTTTTAGATCTTTATGGGTTGCAGCAATTATTCTTACGTCAACTTTTATGGTTTCATGGCCTCCAAGCCGTTCAACTTCGCGTTCCTGAATTGCTCGAAGAACCTTTGCCTGCGTATTTAGCGCCATATCTCCAATTTCGTCAAGAAAAATAGTTCCTCCATTGGCAACTTCAAATTTCCCACGTTTTCTTGCGCCTGCTCCGGTAAAAGCTCCTCTTTCATAACCGAACAGCTCACTCTCAATTAGGTTTTCGGGAAGGGCAGCGCAATTGAGTTTTACGAATGGTCCTGAAGCTCTGACACTCTGCCTTTGGATCGCCTCCGCAACAAGCTCTTTGCCGGTTCCTGATTCTCCCTGTATAAGGACTGTAATGTCGCTCTTCGCAACTTGTTCGATTCTCTCTTTTACGGCCTTTGATTGGGCTGAATCTCCGATCAGGCGATCTTTGTCAGGCTCAGTTAAAAATCTCTCCTCGAGACTTTTCTTTTGCCACGCAAGATTAAACCGTTCACAGGCTTTTGCAACCTTAACCCGCATTTCGTCAATATCAAAAGGCTTGGAAAAATAATCATAGGCTCCATCTTTTATTGCCTCAATTGCAAGCTTTTCAGAGCCATATGCAGTCATCATCATGAAAACGACTTCAGGGTCAATGACTTTTACTTTCCGCAAAAATTCCATTCCATTCATTCCTGGCATGTTGTAATCTGAGATTATTACCTGAAATGCACCCGGTTCAAGCAATTTAAGAGCTTCCCCAGGCTCAGTGGCAGTTTTGACATTGTGCCCTTCCTTTGATAGAGCTGCTTTTAAACTAAAAAGAATTGACTTTTCATCATCAACAATTAATATATTGTGCGAGTTAAACATTGAATCTACCCCTTTCTTTCCTTGGGAAGATAAATTGTAAATACTGTTCCTATATCTGCCTGGCTCTTTAATTCAATTTTTCCACCGTGCAAATCGACAATCTTTTTCACTATTGCCAGTCCTAATCCGGTTCCCCTCTGTTTGGTTGTAAAGAATGGCTCAAATGCTCTTGCCAAGACTTCAGGAGGCATTCCCGCCCCTGTATCTTCGACTTCAAAAACAGTCCAAGGGCTTGTTTTATCATGGAAAGCCCTCAAGGTTACCCGACCTCCTTTTGGCATGGCATGAATTCCATTAAAAATCAGGTTTAAGAATACCTGTTTCAGCTTTTCCACGTCAACATGTACTTCAAGAGAATCTTCATATTCTAAATTCAAGCTGATCTGATTGCGCTCCAACTCATGATGTAACAATGAAATTACAGGTTTAATCAGTTCAGAAAACTTGGCTTGTTTGAAACTTGACCCTTCCGGCTTGGCATATCTCAAAAGCTGCTCTACTACACTATTCAATCTATTAACTTCACTGACTATTACATCGATGTATTCCCGGCGACTATCCTCTTGCGGGGTTTCCTCCTGCAGAAGTTGTCCTAAAGTTTTGATCGAAGCCAGAGGATTCTTTATCTCATGAGCTACACTGGCCGCAAGTTGTCCAATAGAGCTAAGTTTATCAGCGTGATACAACTGCTGTTCTATTATTTTCCTTTGGGTGATATTTTCCAGGGTCAAAATTATTCCATTAGCAACTGCATTCTTGTCCCTCAGGAAACTGAAATTCCCCTGCATTACCTTGAATCCTCTGTGAGGACCAAGGTCAAATTCGAGATCAAAAGGGAGAGGAGCGGTTTTTTGCTCAAATAGCTCCCGCAATGCCTGGAAAAAGGCCGCACGGTTTTTTTTATCAAGTGTTTTTAAAAACTTTCTAAGCGACATCCCTTCAAAATTCGGGAAAAGTTCAAAAAGCTCTTTTTCTGCAGAGGGGTTGATTGTAGCAATTTTTAAATCAAGACTCCAGGTAATTACACAGGTGGTCAAACTTCCCAATATATCCTGAATGTACGATTTCATCTGTTCAAGTTGGTGGACATAAGTTTGTAGCTCTGCATTCTGGTGAATCAATCTTTGCCTATTGCCCGATAACTTCTCTGCCATTTCGTTGAACGATCGTGCGAGATCTCCGAGCTCATCTTTCCAGGTATTTGGAAGCCTGAATTCGAGATTTTCCTGCGCGATCAGATTGGAACCGTCTCTAATTTTTCGAATTCTTTTGATCAACACTTTTTCCGAAAAAATAAAGGCGAAAATATAAGCAATCGTTAGTGCAACTAACGTAAGGTTAATATTCTGCTCCCTTGCAGATTCAATTAGTGAAAGAAATTTTTCTTTTGATAGCAGGAAATAAATTATGATCGGTTCATAAAAATCATTTTGTCCTACCTCAATTCCGGCGGCATAATATCTTTGTCCACCCATAGTAAGCAGAAATGGTTTCCCGCTGGTGTCACCACCGCGGTAGAACGCTACTAAGAAATCTTTTCTCAGGTTTGGTGGAAGAGAGGAGGACAATAGTACCTCCTTCACCGTTAACGTAAGATTTACTTGCAGAAGTTTTGCTATTTCGGTAAGGGCGTTATCTCCCATTTCTTTCTCTAGTGTCAGAAGTCCGATAAATTCCCCGTGTTTCTGAATCGGGACAGTGGCGCTGATTTTTAAGGATTTCTGATCACTTTTCAATTCGATATTTGAAAGGTTTAACTGGGAATTTGTTGGATCCAGCGGATTCTCTTTTTTTGGCATTTCCTCATTCTCGGAAATAACCAACCCGGATTTCAAGTGCAAGTGAAGATTGCAATTTCCTGCATTTGCGACCAGTCTCCTGATTTCACGCCCCAAAAGGTTGTGAAGGCCATACATTATGTACGAAATTAATTTATCTGATTCTGCATATAGTGTTGCATTGCGAAGAAGATTGTTTTTCTCATTGTTCCAGGTCCCCTTGATCCCTTCGATAATGTGGAAAACGTTTGCCTGGAAAACTTCCTCGGTTTTTTCGCTGATCAGATCGGTTGCACTTTCGCTGAAAACCAGTCCCAGGGCGCTGATTAGTGCGAAAAGCAAAAAAAGAATTTTTATTCTGAGAGATAGATACACTTTTATGGCTCACCCATTACAATTTTTTTGTACAAGCTAGAAAATTCTGATCGGACCCATTCCTGAGCATTGGTTGCGGAATAAGGACAAAATCTTTCAGAAGCAAGGGACGACTGAAAGGGTCGATTAATAGTCAATCCTAGTTTGGAAGGTAAATGGGTTGTACTGTCGATGGAAAAAAGCTTTAGTTTCAATTGAGGGATTGGAAGAAAATTCGTAGCTCCGGGAAATCCCATCCAATCTGTTTGACAATCCAAATATAATAATTCGGGGTGATCAATTGCATATTCCGGGATCCACATGGACGTGAAGGCAGTATCTCCGGCTTCAAAAACTTCGAAAGCCAGATTTTCATCCGCTTCAATGGAAAGCGGGTTCAGCAAATTCTCTCCCAGAATTTGGTGGAAAAATGAATCCACTTCATTTTTATTGGCGCTTAAGTTGTTATCTACGACTTTGCTGTTTTTGCCGGAATTTGGGAAGCTCAGCTCGGTTTGTATACAGTATAGTGATACTTTGTTAAAAAGTCCTTCAAACCACGGAAAAAAATCGGAATTTTTTGCTCTGAGGATTCTTAAAATATTAATAAATCCTTCGAGATTCTGAGGTGTTGAGGTGGCGAGCTTGGAAAAGGTTTCCTTTCGATAGACCAAAACCCAAATGATCGGAAACTCAATGGCAGGTGAAATTTTCTGCCTTGAAGAGATGTTCGAAACATTTACATCGTCAGCTAAAATGAGAGTTTCAGTGGCAAAATCATAAGAAAGAATGTTTCTGAGACTATCCTTGAGCAAAATTGAAACTTTGCGTTGGAGAGTTTTTTCGAAAGTAGTTCTGATCATATCAAGTGACCAGGAAGTCAGCGGAAGTTCAGTAGATACGAATATTTCCAGGGGTTGGGTTGCTAAAGTACCGGTAATCTGAGCTTCAGATTGCACTGGGCCCAAAAATAAAAAAAATATCAGCAAGAAAACGGGAAGTTTTCCTGTAATTGAAAAATTCTTATCGTTCCGGTAATCGGGGCATGACGAACTTATTGATGTTGTTGTGGGCCATCGGCATCTTTCGATGGCTGCGAAATTTGAGCTTTTGCGGGTGGCGGCGTTGTTGAAAGGACTCTTTTTATCCGTTTTCGTAATAGAATGCTCCCAATTGATGGCCTGGAACTCTCGAACAAACCAAACCGATTGACCTTCCTCCATCTTTTTTCAGGAATCCAAGGGCTAATTCACTTTCATTCCTATCTGTCAAACCTATTGTCACCAGGAAATAAATTCTCTGGACACGTGATGCCA
The DNA here is from genome assembly GCA_015233565.1 of Candidatus Rifleibacteriota bacterium. Taxonomy (GTDB): domain Bacteria; phylum Muiribacteriota; class Ozemobacteria; order Ozemobacterales; family Ozemobacteraceae; genus JADFXM01. Next base: position 20,853 of record JADFXM010000009.1, on the reverse strand, counting down.
TTGCTAAACCTTCCGAGGATAAATTTAATGGAGGTCCATCAAATATAACAAAATCGCATTGAGTTTTCAAAAATTCAACTATTTTTCCAAAAGCTTCATTCAAAATTATTTCTGATGGGTTTAACGGAACAGGACCCAAAGTTAGAAGGGCCAAATTTTCAATTTCGGTAGTTCTTATTGCTTCCTCAAACGAAATTCCATTTAAAATGTTAGTTAATCCAATTGAATTATCGATTCCAAACTTTTTATGAATTGAAGGATGCCGGAAATCACAGTCGACCAGAATGGTCTTGAATCCAGCATTTGCAAAAGAAAGTGCCAGGTTTGTGCAAATGGTTGATTTTCCAATAGCTTCAGAAGGCGAAGTAATCATCAATGTTTTGAAAGGGAATTCGGAATAATCATTTAGAATATTAGAGCGGAGTCCCTTGAAACATTCCGCTTCTTTTGATTTTGGATTATGGAAAACACAAAGGAAAGGATCTAATGGCGAATTCTTGACATTTTTTTCTTTTTTAACATTCAAATTCGGAAGAAGCCCTTTCAGTGGGAGTTTCAACCCTTCTATGGCTTCAGAAGGATTTTTTAGAGAAGGGTCAGAGATGTCGACAAAAATAGCGCTGGCACATCCTGCTAGAAAGGCGATAATCAAAACAATTAAAGGGAGTTTTACACGAAAGCTTTCCCAGAAATTCATTTTCCTGTCTACTGCGGAAACAGAGACCAGTTTAAATTTTCCTAACTTTTTTTGTAACAAAACATCTTTTCGTAAGTTGGAAATACTGGAAAGATCGTTTTCAAGAGATTTTCTTTCCACCTCAATTTCTTCAAATCTCTTTTTCAAATCAGACAAATCAGAAAACTTCTCTTCATCCATGGATAGTTGCGATCTGATGAATTTCTTCCTTAATTCCACTTCTTGTACAACTTTTCGGCTTTCTTCGCGGATTCGTTTTTTAAGAAAGCTGATTTTCTCATTCACCTCATAAAGGAACGGATGCGAAGGTAGATACATTGTTGCAAGTCTTACTGCTTCAATTTCAAGTGAAGCTAATTGCTTTCTTAAACAGCTTAAGAGTTCACTGCTTTTGGGGGAAAGACTTTTGTTTGTTTCGGGATATTGTGCGCGGTTCTTTCCAAAGTCCAGTTCCGCCAATTCAGTTTGCTTTCCACGAATTGAATTGAGGACATTTTCGATTTCTGTGGAAACTGAGAAAATCTGCTTTTCTTTTCTCAGCTCATTCATTCGGTTGCCACATTTTTCCAATGTTGTCTTTATTTCACTGTAATCAGTATCCAAAATTGCTAAAAAGTCTGAAATTTTTTCTTCACTCTTTTTTTCCATGGAATCCTGGAGTTGAGGAATATATTCGGAAATAACACTTTTCAAAAATTGTTCGTCAAAACCGCAAAACTTCATCTGGAAATAATGGCCATCTCTTGATGGGCTTATTGGAAACAGGGTGGAAAGGATTTCATGTTTTTCCACATTTCTCTTGAGTGTTTTCGAGATATTAGCTGAAGTTTTGACGATCAGATCGTTAGAAAAAACTGCATCCTTCATTTCGGATGCATCCATGCTGAATCGATCTTTGAGCTCATTAGTAAAGGGGCAATCGATCTGGAATACTGCAAAAGCCTCAAATTCAGCAGGCTTGATAAGACTTAACCAGATTCCCGGAACAAATATCAGGAAAAAGGATAAGAAAAATGCAGGTTTCTGTCGGTTAATTATTTCAAAAAATTTTGCGACCACATTGCACCCAGTTTCATTAAAGTATTGGCTTCACGTTTCCAATTAAATAAATGATACGTAGAAAGACTAAAATTGTGAAAATCAAATTTTAAAGCACGCACCAAATAAGCTTCGATTTTTCGACTCCGGCAAATTTTAGTAACTATGCGTATTATTGAATTAAATTAATCATGGATTTGATTCCTATAAAGTTGGAACCGGAGTGACTCCGGTGGGCCTTTTGTTCAAAAAGGAAGTTTGGAAAAATATTGTTTCCGGGGATCTGAATGGGATGCCTTCTTTTCCGAATGTTGGAGTTTCCTGGGCTTCAAGCGAATTGTTTTTCCACATTCCATCCAAATATTTTAAAAAATCATTAACCTCTTTTTCGGATTTTCCCTTCATCTGGGGGTTTTCTTTCAATAGAGTCTTGATTGAACTTAATTCTGCTGCAGAAAAACGATCTTTGAATTCTTTTATGAAGCTTGAATTACTATTGTCGCTGTTCGTGTTCATTTTCCCCATCAAAGCTGCCGCGGCTGTTGTCATTTGGTCTTTTTTGGGAAGTTTGTAAAGGATATTCCAAAATTCGTTGGACATATCAGTTTTGGGAGTTGAAGTTCCGTTCATCTTGAAACCCAGCTCCTCGCCGAATCCACTCGAAGTCCTTTTCGAAAGGATTGGCACGCGGTTCATAATTGCGGGCGATCCAAAAGAACCTACATTCATTTGCTAACCTCCAATGTTTCGTATAAATCTTTTCTTTACGAATTATCGGAAGTTAACCCCAAAAGATTAACAAAAAGATTTCTTAGGCCGAAGTTCCGGACGCAAAATTTATTTAAATCCTGATCTGTAAACGAATTTAAGGCATTTTTCAGACGGCTTTTACTGGACAGTAGGAAAACCCTTGAAACCATCTTCAAATGCTATTTTCAGGCGTCAAATTTACATGGACAGAAAAAGCAGGCAAAAAAGGCTTCTTTTTGGCTTCAGGTCATAACAAGAGGGTGTTTTCACTCGGGAACTTCGGCTTAGGGGAATAAATAAAGAAAATTCGTGAAGGTTTGAATTGGTTGTCCAGGTTTGTCCGGAGTTGGTCGGACTCCAAGGAGCTCGATCTCGAGATGAACAACGACCGGCATTATCTAAGGGAGAAACAGCTCAGATGTATTGTTGTTAGAAGCTGTCGGAAAATCTCGGAATATTTTATTCGGTACAAGATGACTCTCTTCTGACGCTAGAAAACGAGGCGAAAAATTCGAATAGGTACACAAAAGTATAAAAAATAGGGGATTTTTCGACAATCTCGTTAGGCAACAAGGAGCATCTTATTGGCGTAGTCCCTTCCGGCGGTGGGAGGTGGCAATGGCTTACCGTCTTTCTCGTAAAGTTTGATCGTCTCGTCAACAATCTCGCACAATTCAGCGAACACAGATTGTTCATCATCCCCATGGCAACCCCCGTAAAACAATCCTGGGCAGCTACCCACGAAGCATTGGTCTTCGTCGGACCATTCAACAATCTTGACATACCGGGCACTGTTTTTCATCTCTTTGACTCCTCAATTGCCAGCATCACAGCTTTTTCCTGATAATGTTTCGCATCTGCTCCAGGTTGCCCGGAGATAGTCACTGGTTTGGCAACCTTCTGATGAACAAAGTTTCTATGATCACCTTTCCCGCCTCGATTCAAGAACCCGGCAGCCTCCAGATCCTTGATAAGTTCCAGAACTTTGCGTGGCATCTATGATTGCCTCAATCTCGGGGGCTTCCCGGGTCGTTGTGATGAAAAGTTTCCTGAAAATAGGCATCCGGTTTGTTTTTCAATAAAGCGCCTTATCAGACTCATCGCTGGTTTTTACCAAATTAATAGATTTTCTTTGCACCCTACCCATCCACATACTGTCTATAATACACATTTTTTTTTGTCCTTACAAGCCATCGATATGACATAAATTTGAACCGTCCAGCTGTGGCCGAACTCTGTATTCCGATTTCCAGTCGACTAAAGCATTAGGTTATTGTGGTGCGAAGGCACCGAAATGACCGTGCTGAAGAAATCGGCACAAATTCACGGCGGCTTTTACGGGGAAAGCTTTTTTCCTGAATTTGGAGGGCCTACAGTGCCCAGATGGGAACAAAGCAAGATTTTATTAAGCTCAAATCTACTGACGTAGTCTGCGGCAGGATACTCCCCAACGACGCCTTTAGAAACTTATTCTAATTTCAGAATTCCTGGTATCGATAGTTTGTATTTTCTCGGAAAATAGCTTCAAAAGATATTTTCCTGATTTTGGAAAAATTTTCGGTTGGATTTTATCCTGAGACCAACATTCATAAAAATAAATCAGAAGATGCCTTCCAAAGCAACTTGGTGATTCATTAATCGAAAAATGGTATCAAATTTAAATCCCCGAGGGAGGGAAATCTGAATTTACATTTTCTGTTTACCGAATTACCCAAAGCAGCTACAAGGAAGAATTAAAAGTTGTGTTAACTCAATAAAAAACGAAAAACCCTGCCTGAAGTGAAGTTCATTCAGTGCAGGGTGTTCCAAGACTGGGATTATAGACGAATTCGTCCCCGCAATTCTTTTCCCAGCTTTATTCTCTGATAAAGCGGAAACTTTAAATCAAAACAATTTTCTCGATACTCCATAAAAAACTCCTTCCAAGATGGGCAAATATTTGCATTACTCTATACTTACGTTAAAATAAAACTTCCAATCTTGTGGTGTGAATTAATTCAACGTACAAATTAAAACGTAAGATAATCAGTATTCGTTGAGAAAAATTAAATTGCTGAATTTATCAAGGTTTATAAAGAAACAGGTGTTTCTATGTTTTTTCCCCTTGAGAAAATGGGCATTTTTTTGCAATGGAATAATGGTGAAACAGTGTGGTTATATTACCTGGCTCTTGCAGATAATCAATAAAATGACGGGGCGTTACAGACACAAAATTCTAAAGAATCTCCCCATGAAAGAAGTGCTGGAGGCCGTTTATGAGCAATCAGAAATCTTTGGTATGCCAGTAACCGAAGAGTCGGCTGCATATATTGCGTCAGTTACGGAAGGCGACGTTTTTTATATTTCCCAAATTTTCAAAACTGACTACGAGCAAAAAGACCTTTCCAATAAAGACTGCATTAATGAGATTATTCTTTTTGAAACGCGCACAGCCGATAAAGAATCCGGGGAAATAGCGGAGATGTGGAGTGAATATTTGTTTGACGCGATTAGCAGAATCAATGACAAAAATGGAAAAATGATTGTTCTTTATCTCGCAAAACAAGGCAAACAAGAGAAAACCAGAAAAGAAATCATGGACGATCTCAAACTTAAGATATCAGAAAAAGAGTTGGAACATAAACTTGATACCTTTATCCAGGCTGACATTTTGTCCTATGGTTCAACACGATACGATTACAAGGGATTGGGCGACAAGTTTTTCGAGATAATTTTAGAGGAATGTACCAGAAAGAGATTGATTCTCTCGATATAGAAACGATACGAAATGATATCAGGGAACAGCTGAAATGCCTTCTTTATGGAATCCCAAGGACTATTGACCGTAAAGCCTTCGGCTTCGTCAAAATCCTTCAAAAGTTTCAATCCTAGCTCAAAAGACAACTCAAAAAATTGTATTATTCCAGCCCGCTCAACAATTGAAGGAGCTTTTTTTCCAAAGCTGTTTGTAGTAACAGGAAACATTTTTCGAATTGAATAAAGCGCTGACGCCATCGAGCATTTGTTGTACTCATTATCTAAAATTCCTGCTTATGGTTGATACCGTGATAATAAGCTAGTAAAACATAAAACGGGAAAAAATTCCCTTAGGGATGAAAGCGCCAGGGCAAACGTACACTTTTTTCGCTGTTAATCAAACTTTTACGAGGTTTCCTGTTGAAGCTACTTTACCGGGAATTTCGTATAAAAAGCTCATTTTTTGAAAAAAATATTAGCAGAAAAATATGATTTATGAAACGGCATTGAAAAGATTAATCGCATCAGATCAACAAAAAGTAAGCGTTTGCCGTGATGAAAGCGCTCAGGGAAGGTGTGAAAAATTACAAAAAATAGGAAAAATTACTAAGTGCGAAATATCGCAAACGATTGTTGACGAGAGGCTTTGGCGTTGTATTTTCATGATTAACCCTGATTTTTCACAGTTTCTCTGGCCCTTTCGATTGACATCCGAAATCGAGTTTGTTATTCTGGAAACGGAGATAGTATGGATTCCTGAAAATTCGTGGGGTAATCCTTTGCTCCCCAAATCGAATTTGTATTATTAAAACCACCTAAAAGTATCTTAGTATCTTAGTGTCTGAGTATGGGGGAAACAAAAATGAAGAATTGGGCGTGGAAGCCAACCTGTGTTTTTTCACTGAGTATCTTGATCGTGGCCTTTATTGGCCTTCTGACTATGGGGACAACGACTCCCGCTTTTGCCGATTCAGAACAATCCATTACAAGTCTACCGGATGATCCCACTCACGAAGGAGACGAACCAGTCCCTCCGTTGACCAAGGATGAAGCTGCACATTTAGCCCAATTTCAGGAACCGAACCTGACTCCTCAAGAGGCCGGTGAAATAGTTGCCAGCTATGCTTTCGTTGATCCGAATCATGCCATCCCAAAGGCGTTGCGAGAAAAAGCTATCGTATACTTTGATTTTAACAAAGATCTCATCGGAAACAAGGATTGTTTATCGGTTGTTGATTACAGTATCGCTTCGAGGATCCCAAGGTTTCACATTATAAATATGAAAACCGGTGAGGTGGTTTCAGTGCGTGTCGCTCACGGAGAAGGTTCCGATCCACAAGATACCGGGTTCGCCAGCCTCTTCAGCAATGTTCCGGATTCAAAAACGAGCTCTTTGGGTTTTTACCTTACTGCCGAAGAATACAATGGAAAGCACGGCCAATCTTGCCGATTAGACGGACTCTCCTCAACAAATTCCAATGTTCGGCAACGTGGAATTGTAATCCACGGAGCTAACTACGTTGAAGACGCAGACGTAAAACCAGGCCGCAGTTGGGGATGTCTTGCAGTCTCGATGGAGAACCATTCCAGAATAGTAACCGCCCTCAAGGATGGCAGCATTATTCTCGGAACGCTCCACTGATTTTTTTCCAAATGCAATGCATATCTTTCGCTGGAACTGATCAAGGTTCGTTTTCAATTCGCCTGTTAGAAGCTGTCGAATAGTCTCGTTACATTTTATTCGGTACAAAACAACTAGCTGTTGATGCGTAAAAGCGGGGTAAAAAAATTGGGTGGTTACATTAAAATATGCGAATTAGGGAATTTTTCGACAGGCTCGTTAGAATATTTCAGGATTGAGAAACTGAGGTAATTGTATGGAAAAGCTAAGTTTTCCAAAAGGGTTTATCTGGGGAGCTGCGACTTCTGCGATTCAAATTGAAGGAAGCCCCACTGCTGACGGGAAAGGACCCTCAGTCTGGGATTCCTTCTGCAAAGAACATCCTGAAAGAATCTATCAGCGGGAAAGTCCTGAAATTGCTTGTGATCATTACAAGGGGTTCCGGGAAGACGCCAGGCTGGTAAAGGAGCTCGGACACAATGGCTACCGTCTTTCGATCTCCTGGCCAAGACTGTTTCCGGAAGGAGCTGGCACTTTCAATGCCAAAGGGGCCGCCTTCTATGATGAACTTTTTGATGAACTCCTGAAAAATGGAATTGAACCGAATGTGACTTTGTACCATTGGGATCTTCCTCTAGCCCTTGCAGATAAAGGAGGCTGGGAAAATCCTGAAACGATAGAAGCTTTTGTAAACTACGCCGAGAAATGTTTCTCTCTTTACGGCGATAGAATCAAACTTTGGTCTACTTTGAACGAGCCGGCCTGGACAACACTAAATGGCTACGTGACGGGACTTCATCCACCGTGCAAAACTGATTATCGGGCAGCTTTGCAGGTTTCAGCGAATTTTTTATCAGCTCATGCCAGGGTTGTACAAACTTTTCGTGCTCTCAAACTTAATGGGAAAATTGGAATTGCTCTCAATCTTTCTCCAGTTTTTCCTGCTTCCCAGAGTTTCGAAGATGTTGAAGCAGCCGCTCTTGCAGACGCAGTTCTGAATAAGTGGTTTTCCCAACCTGTTCTTACGGGTGGCTTCCCTAAAGAAGCGACTAACTTGTACAACAAAGAGGGATTATTCCCTCATTTTGAGGACTCTGACTTTTCCCTGCTCAACCGAAATGATCTGGTCGATTTTGTTGGAGTGAATTACTATTACCCTCACTATGCAACTTCCGATGCCAAAGAGACGGCTTTTCATCTGAACATTACTGGTGATAAAAACGAGTCATGTCTCTTTTCAATTGCAGGACTTTTCAGATTTGTCAAAAACCCAACGGGAACATACACAGAATGGGCCTGGGAAATAGCCCCGGAAGTCCTATACCAGCTGCTGAAGAGCGTTCATCTGCAAAGACCCGGACTACCAATTTATGTTACTGAGAATGGAATCGGCAGAGATGAAACTCTTGAAAATGGAACCGTTGATGACCAGGAAAGAATCAACTTCGTGAAGTTGCACCTGGAGGCAATCTACAAAGCTATTACAGAAGACGTCGATGTCAAAGGATATTACATGTGGTCGCTAATGGACAATTTCTCATGGATCAACGGATTCAAAAAGAGATACGGTTTCCTGTTCGTCGATCGAAAAACTCTGAAGCGATATCCCAAAAAAAGTGCATACTGGTACAAGAAAGTTGCAGCAGATAACGGACTCGCTGCGGGTCAGTGAGCGGACTCAAAGGTCGATTGCTAAACGGCCTGTCGTTTTAAGCGGAACTCTTCTCGTTTACCAAACAGGGTGGAATGTTGACTGACCTCATTTGCGACAATGAATAATTTGCTACAGAAGCGCTGGAAATGGGTGTTGCTCTGGTTACTGCTAATTTCCCTTTTTCTGATCGGGTATTGGATTTGGTGGCTAGATCAACCTCCGGATGCCCTTTTGCGTAATGCCCCGTTGTCGGAATTTTCAGCGGAACGTGCAATGGAATACGTTCGATTGCTGGCACAAAAACCTCATCGGGCAGGAACCGCGGCCAATGATGATGTCAGGTTCAAACTTCTGGAATTTCTCAATTCACAGGGACTTAAAGCAGTAACAGATGATCAAACGGTTAGCCGAGGATGGACAATTGCTAATCCGTGTAACATCATGGTTCGCTTACCCGGAACCGGTAAAATTGGTTCGGCGAAAGATCATCAGGCATTCCTTCTGATGGCGCATTACGATTCGGTTCCCTATGGCCCTGGAGCTGCCGATAATCTTTCAGGGGTTGCGGCAATTCTTGAAACCTTACGTGCAATTAAAGCCGGACCAGCACTTACCAACGATCTTATTTGTGTTTTCACCGATGGTGAAGAATGCGGTTTGCTGGGAGCCAAAAAATTCGCCGGGCATCCATGGGCCAAAGAAGTCGGATGTATGTTGAATTTCGAAGCCCGTGGAGTTTGTGGCCCCTCATACTTGTTCGAGCTTGGAGAGCCCAAAGCGTGGTTGGTTGAGGAAATTGCCCGTTCGAGGGCGCCGGTTCGAACTTCCTCGCTCATGTTTGAAGTGTTTCGGCGATTGCCTTTCACCACCGATTTTCACATGCTTCGCGATTTCATTCCGGGAATGAACATTGCATTTATAGGTCGATTTCCTTATTATCATTCGGTTAATGACAATCCCCAACACCTCGATTTGCGCAGTTTGCAGCATCACGGTGCTTACGCATTGGCTTTTGCGCGACATTTTGGAAATATTTCGCTCAATGCTGATTATTCCAAACCCGCACCCATCTTCTTTTCGCTTTTCGGTGCGCATCTTTTCTATTATTCGAAAAGTTGGAGCGTCGTTCTTACGATTTTGAACCTGGCGCTGTTTGTTCTTTTCATCTGGCGTGAACGCATTTATGAAGAATTAGCGTCCGGTTGGAGAAGGTGTGATCTTCGAAATTCTCTTCAATACGCAATTTATTTTTACGCAAAATCAATTATTTCACAATTCCAAAGAAGGTGGAAAAGATTTGAGAAAACAAATGGGATAAAATCCACATTTATTTCCCAGTGCTGCTTTCGGAGCAAGTACATTTTCGAATTTTTACTTTTCTCGCCGCTTCAGAGGTTGCGTGGATTTGCAGCATTTGGTTTGCTTATATTTGCCGGGGTATTTGTAGCCACTTTTGTCCTGGGCGTGGGATGGCTCTGCCGTGGGCCATACATGTTTTACGCTAATGGTTGTTTTGTCTTGTCGGGGTGCTTTCTTTCGGCAGCAGCTGTAATAGTGACCTACGGTGCGATCAGACGCAGAATCCTTCTCCGGAATCTGGAAAGAAGCGTTTTGTTTTTCTGGACAGTTGGAATGGTGCTGCAAACATTGTTCTTGCCGGCGGGTGCTTTTTTTTGGCAATGGCCACTCTTCGCAGCACTTCTGGGGGGCTTTGGCAGTAATATGCTTACCGGAAAGTTTTCAGGCAAAACCTACTTGCTGATGCATTCCGGGAAAGAGGATTGGGTGAGAGAGAATCACGCAGAAACTTTCCAGGTAGGTTTTACTGTTTGTAATTTCAACTTTAAAAAAAGGCTATTTTCCCCGGTGTTTTTCTTCGGTTCAGTATTCTTCCTGTTTTTAAGCATGCCTGTTCTTGCGTTTGGAGTTCCTTTGCTTTCGGGATTAGCCGAAGCTCTCTTGGCTTTCAGCTTGCCGATTATAGCTATTTGCGCAATTCTTGGTGTTGGCTTGCTTCTTCCGCTGATTGATCGGTCCCTATTGGCTTTAAAACGCTTGTTAAGCGGAGTTTTTGTGATTTCAGGAATAATCTTTTTACTTTGGGGAATCGCCCTTTCGGCCCCATCAAAAGATTGTCCACGAATGTCCCAGCTTTTATATCATTTGAACGCTGATAATGGCGAGGCGCACTGGTGCAGTGTGGAAGCTGAACTCGGATCCTGGACAAGGCAATTTTTCACGTTGGAACCTGTTTTAAAGGCACTTCCGGAGTTGCCAGAACGCTTGTTTTGGCAAAGTCCGGCCCCGCAGGGTTCCATGCTTTGCTCCCTGCCTGTTTCAATGCCTTGTTGCACTCCCGCTATTTTGCAGGGGTCAATTCCAGCGCCAATTTCGGGCTCACTTTCAGATCCTCTTCCGGCGCCGATTGCCGAACTCCTCGATCAGTCCATCGGCACGGATTCGAGGCGGGTATTGGGTGTCAGGCTATCCTCCCCGAGAGGCGCGAATCGATTGCTAATTCATGGTTTCTCAAAAGCTTCAACCCTTTCCGGCAAAATGAACGGGGTTCCACTGGAAATCGGCGGCCACGAATGGACATTGGATTATTCTGTCCTTCCCCAAAAACCGGTCGAGCTGCGTTTGGTTTTGGAATCCAACGCGGTTCTCACGCTGGTTCTCACGGATATTTCCTATTCATTGCCCAACATCGTTCCTCCGCGTCCTGATGATTGTATTCCCATGAATAACGTTTTGAATCGCGGTTCACGTTGTGAATCGGATACCACACATGTGATGAAGAGCTTTTCCTTGTAGATCAGAACCAACCATATATCAAGAATGACATCTTCAATTGTATCATCTGATTTAAAATGTCCAAGAATCATGTCAGTTTCACTGACAACCAGCTCGAAAAGGTTAATTTTGTCTACCGAGATATTTTCGCGGACTTTCCCGGACAACATTTTCAATTCGCGGGAAAACTTTCTTTAAGTCGATCTCCAAGCCGGCGAATGATTTCACTTTAATGACCGAACCAGAATCAAAGCACTTCGGTTGGCCATATGAACCATCCTTTCCAAAATAATAAATGCTAACGAGTCGGTCAACCGGGTGGACCAACCAGAATTCTTTTACGCCGTGTTTTTCATACAATCGCCGCTTCTTAATAGTGTCTTTTGAAACACTCGAAGGAGAAACCACCTCTATTGCCAGATCCGGAGCGCCTCGGACTCCCTTTTCATCAATTTTTTCAGGATCGCATACTACGACCAGATCAGGTTGGACTACAGATCTGATTTTGCCATCTTCTTCTTCATTGTTTTGTGGAAGTCTAACATCAAAGGGTGCAATGAAAACACGGCATTCTTTGTCACGGAAAAAATTACCGAATTGAAGATAAAGGTCTCCAAGAATTGATTGGTGGGAAGTGTTGGGTGCAGGAGTCATATCGTAGGCTTCACCTTCGATTATCTCCCAGCGTTCATCGTCTGGCCACTTGCAGTAGTCGGCGTAAGTAAAATCAGCTTTTTTTTCAGCGGTTTTCGGGTTTCTCATTTTCACGCTCCCAAAAAAATAGTAAGTGTTAAAAAAATTATACCATTATATCCCCTAAAACAAAAGACTCGCGTCTTGCGACACGAGTCTTTCTTACTACTTAAGTATGCTGTTTTTTGCTTAAGTATTCTGTATTAGTACTAGGGCAGAACGGTAAAGTCGATAGCGGGAATGTTGTCATTCGCTTCGCAGGAGATTGTGATCGGCATTCCTACTGCTTGATCGCTTCCGGAAATTAGCCATTCAACTGTTACTGGTTGATCCGGGATAATCAGCTTTTTAGAGGGTGCTGAGATGATAGTGGTATCTGGTGCACCGTAAAGAGTGAAAGTGATTTCGCTTGCGTGCGGGGAGACCAATGAAACAACCGATGTAACACGCCATCCGAGGGGTGTTCTTACAACCTTGGTTTGCGGGATCGAGATCTTGGGAGTAACGCTTCCGTCAGATCTTCCGAGAATTTTGCTGATCCAGCTCATTCTCTTTTTCATCAGTTGAGAGGCATTGTTGGTTTTTGCGGTGAATGATCCATCGGGCATGGAGCCCATTACTGTTGGAATAAGGGCGCTCAGAACATCCATGCGGGCCATGTCGCTTTCGACTCCGAGTTCAGTCAGGGCATCAAGTTCATTTTCAGTTTTGGTTCCGGCAAGGGCGGCTTCGCATTCGCTGGAGACCATTCTCTCGTTGGCTTCAACTGCTTCTTCGAAAGCAATCAAATTGTCGGTCAAGTCAGCAAGAATTTTTACTTTTCCGGATTGGAAAGCTGATTGAGCTTGAGTGATCAAATCCTGGTAGTTGGAATAGAAGGTATCCAAGTCGGGCAATGAAGATCTGCTCTGTCCACGGCCAAGCGGAACCCGCTTGATCGAGGAATCAGTTGAAATAATCGCTTGTCCTGGGTGGAAAGCTTTTTGAACGCCATTGGCGAGCATTTCAGGAGTTTTGTAGAAATTGCTCATGGAGTTGACCATTCCGTGGCCGAGTGCTCCACCGGAGACTGCGGTAGCCAACACTCCAACTACTTTGCTGATGTTGGTCGGATCAATGAGAGTTGCATAAGCTGCTATTTCAGCAACGGCTTTGGCGATCTTGGAATATTCCACTTCTTTGGTGGTGAGATCATGAACGGCGTTAATGTTTGTAATGAACGCTTCATAAATTGAAGTGGATGCAACCGGGTTTCCGTCGTCTAATACTGCTTTGACTGCATCATCATAGGTGCCGTTGAAGTTATTAGCGGTAGCTAATGGTACTCCAGCGTCAACTGATTCCTGGGTTTTGGCTACGTAACCGATTTTTGGACAAGCGGTCAATGCATACTTGGCAACAGTTTTAGCTGCCCAGGGCTTGATCCAGGAGTCTTTCTCTGCCATGTGAACATGGAGAGCTTTTGCAGCAACCTGTGCACCAAGTTGGACTGCGATTGGAACAATGGTATTATAGGGTGGTTTTAACTTTACAGCGGTAAGATTGGTGATTCTGACTACGATTCCAAGGGCTTTTCCGATGATCGCATTAACGACTTTTTTAACCAGCGGACCGGCGCCTGGGACATTTGAAAGTCCGGAAGCAACGGAAAGAAGAGTTTCTCTTGCACACAGAACCAATCTTGCGGTTTCATAAAGGCAAAGACCGAAGTCTTCCGCCATTGTAAGATTGTCATTGTACAATCTTTCAGTAAGTTCTTCAGCGACGGTTAATCTCTTAAGAGACTCTTTCTGAATATCGGTAGTAGCACTTGCATCTTGAAGAAGACTGGCAATATAGGTTTTTGCTGTTTCTTCTTTATAGTCCGCTAATCCTAAACCATTTGGAAGAGGAATATTGGGCAGGTTCAATTGAAGCGATAAGAGCTTGTACATCTGAATAATCTGACCTTCAAGAAACTTCGGGTCGATCTTGAGATGAGTCAAAAGTTCAATCAACTCTTTTTTCTTGTTGGTCAAATAAATGATATTGGTATGAGCAGTATCATTGTTGTCGTCTCTGACTGTGGTTGGCAGAGCTGATTCTTCATTAGAAAGAACTTCGCTGGCATTTTCGGAAATAAGAGTGTCAAGACAATCTTTGGTTTCCTTCGTCCAGGCTTGGCCATGTTGTGAACCGAAAGAAGCTTTTTCGGAGAGGATTTTAACCAATGGAACCAATCCGGCATTCTTCGGTAACTTGGAAAGTGTTTGATATTCAACTGAAGCTTCTGGATTTGAAGTTGGATCAAGTTTCACAACGCCCTCTTTAAGAAGGTCGCTGTATTCCTGAATAGCTGAAGTGTAGAGATTTCCAAGAAGTTCGTTGTTCTTTGCCACCATTGGCTTGAGGGTCTCAATCAGTTCATTCCCTCTTTTCAAACCAGCTGCGATTTGAGTGATATTCAGCTGGGTTGGGGCAAGAGTAGTTGTCAATTCGTAATCAAAATCTTTTTCGCCGGCGTTTCCGACAATAACGATCGCGCGTTTTACATCGGTTCCGAAAGCGTTTACATCACAAGTTCCGGCATTGTTGGCATCAAGGGTGATTGGAGTGACATTGGTGGTGGTTCCTTCGGTGACGAGCTTAATCTCGTAAGTGCCTTTTTTCTTTCCTTTGAAAGCGAAAGTGAGCTTGCCATGAATTGGGGCAATTCCTGCGGAATCTTTGTTAATTCTTACTTGGCCATGATCAATTGGAATGAAAGCCGAGTTGTAGACAGAAATGTTTAATTTGGAAGCAGGAAATGATGTGAAGGGCCCTACGCGGAAAGTTTCACCTTGGCCAAGTTTGGTCAAAAGAAGTTTTCCGTCGCTAACGAGGCGTGTTTTTGCTGGCCACATTGTCTGTGGAGGAATTTTTCCATCGTCGAGGCACCATACAACGGCACCGAGATCTGGCATCGCAACTTCGATGGGATCGGCTAAAGTCGGATTTGCAGGTTTCCAAAATGATTCATTGGTCACCTGATAATATTCTGCCGCCCAAGGAAGAAGGCTTCCGGTAGCGGTAACAGGAGTGGCGGTTGGGAAAACGGCATGGGTGCTGAGCTTGACTGGTAAAGTGCTGTCGTAGCCATATTTTCCACCATTGATGGAAGGATCGGAAACTATGTTCGCTACGATCCAATCGCTGAAGACTTTTGCGTATTCAGTTGGAATTCCAAGTTTGGTAATTGCGGAATTTACACCTGCAATGCTTTTGCCTTGGTCGGCGACAATTTCTTTGGTAAGAATTCCGGATGATGGAATATACTTTGTTGTCAAATAGTAGAAGAACAAATAGACTGCGCCGTAATCGTCAATGGTGTTTTTCCATGCGGCGAGGGTATGATTGGGATTTTCCGCAAACGCCATAATCTGGCTGGGATGCGGATATCCGCAAACGTGAAATGCGATTTGAGACATTCCTTCGTTGACCCATTTGTCTTCTCTGGGATCATGATTCCAATGGATAAGATGCTGGAATTCATGTGCAACAACTCCAAGATATTCAGGATCTTTGGGATTGGAAGGATTCATATCGAGATAAACCATCTCGCGTTCATTGCTTTGGGGGAATTCTTTTGTGGAATATTCATTGAAGGGGAAAAAATATCCGCCTACATAACCTTTTCCAGGTTCCCAGCCATCTTTGATGTCCATCATCAGAAGAGTGATTCTGTCATCGCCGTCGACTCCGGGCTTGGGTTCACTTCCAAAATTCGTGGTGTCTTTAGCGTAAATAACATCATCGAATTTCTGAGCGATTGCATCGAGAGTTGAATCTTCAACTTGCTGCCCTTTTTCCACGTAAATATAGCAATTTTTGCCAATTTTGCGAAGAACGGCAGTGACTTTCTCGAATTGCTTGGAGGCAATGTTCATTGCCCAGAAGCTTTCCTCGCCACCTATGGGAGTGCCATCTTTTTTCAGGGTTCCAGTAAATTTATGAAATTTATTGGCGCCTTCAACAGCCATGTCGTGAAAAATCGGGGTGGCATCAATCCATTGCGGTTTTTCAGCAAGAGAAACCGCAGGACTATCAAGATTTAACAAACCAAAATTAGGTCCAGCAGTAGTTTGCGCAAAAGAACAAAGCGCAATCAAAAGAAAAAGCAGAGTACAACGGATAAAACGCATTAAACAGTTCCTCCTTGTTATTTTCCCATAATTCTTTCCAAATTTATCAAGAGCTGATATTTATTGGGTACTATCTCATAACGAAAAAACAAAAAAAATCGTTGAAAAAGTTTAAAAAAAAATTGGGACTTTGGCAAATTTACGGAAAAAATTGCATAAAAGAATGCGGATGGGAAAAAATTAAATGATGTTGGATATTTGATTTTTACCGATTTTTTGGGGGAAGAGGAGATATTTCACAATATTTGTTAATGCTGAATTTTCTTTGAATTTGTGTGTAAAATTTATACAGTGCTGGAAAAAGCTCATTCTTGAAAAAAAAAAAAAATTGGATTATGTTACGTGTCGCGGATAAATTAAATTTTTTTGGAGGCACTAATGAAACGAATTGCTGCAATGATCGTGTTTTTCTTTATGTTTTCTATGACTTGTGCATTGTTCGCACAGGACAAGGTCGATAATCCAATGTACCAAAAATGGGCGAAATTCAAAATCGGGACAAGCGTGAAATACAAGCAGGAAAGCGATGTAGCTGGCAACAAAACCGAAAGTGATATTGTTTATACCTTAGCCGAGCTCACTCCTGAAAAAGTGGTGGTTGAAATGTCCGGATCGATGGCTGTAATGGGAAAACCAGTGGATATGCCCAAGACTAAGATGGAATATTTGGCAAAGGTCGACAAAGTCGCTCCTGCAACTGCCGAGGCTGCCAAACCCAAGGAGAGTGACGAAGAATTATCGATCGCAGGTGGAAAATATAAATGCCATGTCGTCGAAACTGAAGTAAAAGTAGGAGAAGGAAGTGTTGTCTCCAAAATATGGAGCTCTGATGATGTACCGGGTTCAATGGTTAAGACCCTTTCCAATATGGAAAAACCGATGAAAACTACTACATCTATTACTCTTGTTGAGGTTAAGCAGCCCTAATTCAATAATCCAATAATTTTATTATTTTGGATGTTTTGGATTCTAATTTAGGAAATACAGGATGGTAGCCAGACCTTCCATGGGATGGCTACTATTTTACTTCTACACATTACTTTTATTTTTGTTCGTGGCAATTTCAGGAAAATTGCTTGAAAGACGCTCGTGAAGAACCCAAAAAAAAATGAGGGTGCAAAACTGCTTTCGGAAGCTGTTCCCAAAAGAAATGTGAAACCCCACAGCTTTTGAAAGTTCAAAATGAATTTTTTCAATAATCGAGGCCTCTCGGGCAATTGATGCTGGAAGACCGGTTTGATTATTGCCGGTAAGATTTTATTGTTAATAGCCGATAATCCATTCAATAACTATATTTTTTAATCGTGAAAAAGGGATTATATTTTTTTTTAAAAGGGGGAATTTTACAATCAGAAAGACAGAGCTGAGGAAATATAATGTTAATGGAGGAATTTCATGTTTTTATCTAATCTAAAAGGCAGTTTAATACGCCATAGATTTATTTCTACGACCGTTCTCATGATATTTGTTAGTTTCCTTTTCTTTTTTCAGGATGTGAAGGGTTATTTGCAAGCTGCAACAAACGAGACACAGTTAACTTCGAACAATCCTGCAGGTATAAATGTGCCAGCCGGGAAAACTCCTGAACCTTCGACTGGATCGCTAGTTCAGACTGTTCCGGCTCCGGTGCCCCCGGTGACGAATGCGGGTGTTCCGGACACCCTAAATGGAGCTCCTTCTCCTGCAGCAGCTCCAAATTTGTTAACTCCAAGTGACCCCACTCTTAATTCGGCTGGAACGAATGTTCCAGGGCCAAGTGCGGTAACTCCGAATGGAACGAATCTTCCGGCTCCAGCTCCTAGCGTGCCTGCGGCGGGTGATATAGCTCCTAGTTCTGCGGTGGCGAATTCGGGTGCTCAAAATGTGACTCCTTTGCCGGCAGCAGCTCCCAATGTTCCGATGACATCTGATTCAGCTCCTAATGTGCCGGAATCGAATCAGGTAACCCCCCCAGTCGAGGGTGCAACAGTAATTCCTCTTCCAAATGTGGCAGGAACAAAAGAAGCTGTTCCGATTGAAACAGTTTTAAATAAACCTGCTTCTGAAGCAGGATTTAGCTATTTCGAATTTTATTATTCTCCGAAATATTCAACTGGCGAACGTTATGCACTTCTGATTGTTGTATTCGTAGCTTTGTCTGGGCTTCTGTATGCATACTTTTTAATGTGCCAGGTAAGACAAGCAGAAACGGGCACCGCAAAAATGCAAGCTGTTGCTGAAGCTGTTCGGGAAGGCGCGATTGCATATTTGAAGAGACAACTAACAATTGTCGGATTACTTATTTTCCTTTTGGTTATAGTGCTATTTCTTGCGAAAGCAATGACTTCATCAATGGGCTTTCGGGACCCCTTTGCATGGGGACGTGCTGGCGCTTTCCTTTTAGGGGCACTTTTTTCCGGAACCGTTGGTTATGTGGGAATGTCGCTTGCCACTCTCGGCAACCTGCGTGTTGCGGCTGCCGCCACAGTGGGATTTGGAAAAGCTCTCATTCTCGGATATCGAACCGGAACAATTACAGGGATGCTCACCGATGGCCTTGGGCTACTGGGTGGCACACTGATCTTCATGATCTATGGGGAACATGCATATGAAGCCCTCCTTGGATTCGGTTTTGGTGGTACCCTTTTGGCACTCTTTATGAGAGTCGGGGGCGGAATTTACACCAAAGCAGCTGATGTTGGAGCTGACTTGGTCGGTAAGATTGAAAAAGATATTCCGGAAGATGATCCCCGAAACGCTGCTACTATCGCTGATAACGTTGGCGATAACGTCGGAGATTGCGCTGGAATGGCGGCGGATATTTTTGAGTCATATGAAGTAACTATTGTTGCCGCAATGATTCTGGGTTACGTCGCTTTCGGACATAAAGGAGTCATGTTTCCAATTCTCGTTAGAGCAATTGGAGTTTTTGCCTCCATCATTTCGACCTACCTTGTCAGGGCCGGTGATAAAGGACATGTTGCCGATGCAATGAGCAGCATAAACATTGGATTTTATGCCGGTTCGGTTATCTCCGTTTTTGGCTTCATTCTTCTTGGCGCTTTTTACCTCTATTTCGCTCCTGATCCTATGCGCCCATGGTTGTCTCAAGTTCCGCACTGGGCCAATTTTAACATGCTTACGCGAGATGGCTGGGTCCTGGATATGCGTCCAGCTTATACATGTTTGATAGGAATAATACTATGCGTTGTACTTAATCGGGTAACGGAGTATTACACAGGAACAGAATTCTCACCGGTAAAAGAAATGGTGAAAACTTGTACTACCGGCCATGCGACTAATATCATCGAGGGTTTTGCTCTTGGATGCGAATCAGCGGTTGCAACTGCCATTGTTTTAAGCGTGGCAATATTTTCTTCCGTTATAGTTTATTCCGGAACGAATGCTATTTGCATTGCATATGGGGTTGCGATGTGCGGTATTGGGATGTTGACTATGACTGGAAATACTATTTCCATGGATGTTTTCGGCCCTGTTGCTGACAACGCAAACGGAATCGGTGAAATGGGTTACGACGAAAAGGAGATGGGAGCGGAAAAATACAAGGAAGCTCGCCAGGTCCTGTCTGATCTTGATGCAGTCGGAAACACAACCAAAGCCGTAACCAAAGGTGTGGCAATCGGTTCAGCAGTCATAGCTGCCGTATCACTGTTCGCCAGTTTTATCACCGTAATTGGTTCCGGAGGTGGTGGTGAAACCAAGGTTCTCCCGATGGGAATGTTTGATAAAGTTGCCGCATTGCTTACCATTTCCAATCCAAGTCTTTTGATTGGAATGTTACTGGGAGGCTCGGTGCCGCTTCTTTTCTCTTCTATGACGATCAGAGCTGTCGGACGGGCGGCCTTTTTGATTGTTAATGAATGCCGCATGCAATTTCATCGCCCTGGTGTTATGGAGGGAACGGTTAAACCGGAATACGGACGCGTAGTTAATATTTGTACGGCTGCCGCTCAGAAAGAGCTTGTCGGTCCGGCTTTGTTAGCGGTGTTTTCACCGATTTTGGTTGGCTTTTTGCTCGGCCCTGTCGCATTAGCTGGATTCCTGGGAGGTTCAATTGTTGTTGGACAGCTATTCGCGTCCTTGATGTGCAATGCCGGTGGCGCCTGGGATAATGCTAAGAAAATGGTTGAAGATGAGCCCAGAGATGCTGTGAAAAACACTGGTAAAGGAAGCGAAAAACATAAGGCCTCAGTCACCGGTGACACCGTTGGCGATCCTCTGAAAGATACTGCGGGCCCGGCAATAAACCCACTTTTGAAAGTCATGAACATGGTTTCCATCCTTGCCGTTCCATTGCTTTTGGGTTATGACAGGCATGTCGTGGATTCAGTCAAACGATTTGCGGTGGAGGAAAAATATCTTCTGAATCCTACGTTTGGATTTAAGGAACATGACGGATTCTGGTTTCTTGCAGTATTTATCGCTGCCATGTCTCTTATCTGGTCGCATTGGCAATCAAAGCGTGAAGTGAAAAGAGAATTCGATACAAAGTAAAACTCATAGCTGACTGTTTTAAAAAATTTGCCCCAGTCATGTATTTTCGACCGGGGTAAATTTTTTTTTGCTAATTTTACGCAATGAACTGTGTCCTTTCGGCAAAAGTGCTAAAAATTTCCGAAAAAACGGAATAAAATTCGTTCAAACTTTTTTTTGGAGGAATTTTCTATGCCTTCTTCACATCCGGTTTCTATGGACAGTAATCCCCAACATT
>JADFXM010000099.1 GCA_015233565.1 Candidatus Rifleibacteriota bacterium | reverse complement strand
GAGATGCTTTCGGGTTGGGGTTACCCCACCTTCTTTGCTGCCAACTCCAAGTGGTTAGAGGTAATCGAAACATCATGAAAGAAATTTACTCCTGCCGTTTTTTGCATGGGTAAGTGAACGGTTACAGTTTTTTTTATTAAAAAGATAAATTAAGAAAATGTACAAGTCGTGCTGACTCTTTTTTTGTTGATTGCAAGGCTTTTCTGTGAAAAGCAATCACGTTTTTTTTCTTTAAATTTTGGAATGGTACGAAAAACATTTGCATTACTGTCAAGTTTGTGATATTTTTTCGCGTCATCCTTTATGGAAGAAGAAATAAAATTTAATCAGAATAAAGGTAAAGTCGGATGATAATAAGTGGTTTAAAGCTGTTTCTGCCAGAGTTTACGAGAAATCCTCAAAATTTTTCTCAAGTTTCATTTGAGTCGCGCCGATGGCTAACGAGGAAGTTGAAATTTTTCAGACAAAGCAAGGAGGCAGAAGCCGCAGACATGAACCAGGAAAATGGGGTTCACTTCGTTGGAATTGGTGGAATCGGCATGAGCGGGTTAGCTCGGATTTACCTTGAAAAAGGTTTTCCCGTTTCAGGCTCAGATCTAAGAGAAAATTCCCTTACAAAGAAATTGGCCAAACTAGGGGCAAGGATTTCAATTGGGCACGATTCATCAAATCTTCCACAAAATGTTCAACGTGTTGTTCTTTCCACAGCTATTGATCATAAGAATGTCGAAATAATCGAAGCTCAAAAAAGGGGTTTGCCAATATACCATCGTTCCGACCTTCTTGCAGAATTGTTCCTTGATTCCCCCGTGGGACTGGCAGTTGCTGGTTGCCATGGCAAAACAACAGTAACTTCAATGATTTCGACTATTTTAACCGAAGCAGGGAAAGATCCAACCTGCATAGTCGGGGGAAACGTTGAATCACTTGAGTTTGGAAATGCCAGAACCGGAAGATCAGAGTTTTTGGTTGCTGAAGCCGATGAAAGCGATGCAACTTTTTTGAAATATTTTCCACATAGCGTTGTGATCACAAATATTGATAATGACCACATGGATCATTATTCAAGCCTTGAGGCAATTGTAAAAGCTTTTGAAATCTTCGCCGGGCATATTTCCTCGCAAGGCACCATCTATCTTTGCCAGGATGATCCAATTGCTAGAAACATTGCTCTGCCTGAAGATCGCCGAATTCTTACCTATGGAATCGAAAATCCTTCTGATATTATGGCTGAACAAGTTCTTCTTCACCCCTATGGGTCCACTTTTAAACTAAAAATTGGAGGGGTAGAAAAAGGCACAATCAGTCTCAATCTTGCAGGGAAACATAATGTTCTGAATTCCCTTCCAGCTATAGCTTTTGGCCTGGACATCGGACTCTCTCTGGATCAAATCCAAAAAGCTTTATTGAAATTCCATGGTGCTGGAAGAAGATTCGAAGTAAAGGGAAATTGGGAAGGTGTAACTGTTATTGATGATTATGGCCACCATCCAAATGAAATCAAGGCCACTCTTGCAGCTGCGAAATCTCTGTCTGCTAAAAGAGTAATGGTTGTTTTTCAACCTCACCGATATTCAAGAACTCAACTCCTTTGCAGTGAATTCGGGCGATGTTTCGATGATTGTGACAAGCTTTTCATCACAGATATTTACCCAGCCTCCGAACAGGCAATCGAGGGAGTATCCAGTAAAATGATCCTGGATCACATGCCCGTCGCGCAACGCAGAAAAGTCAAGATGATCAAATCAGCAAATGATGCCCTTTTCCACCTGATGCAGACTCTTGAAGAAGGTGATGTGGTATTCACTCTTGGCGCTGGGGATGTAACTCAACTTGGTCCTGTTCTTATCGAAGCCATGAAAAATAGAGCTGCTCTTGCTGCCGCTCAAGCAGTTTAAGCTTCAATTCCAGGTGAAAATATAAAATTTATACTAATTCCAATTAAAAAATAAAAACCGCCATTAAATGGCGGTTTTTAATTTCTAATAATTTCCTATTTATGTTTACATAGCTGTCAACGCTTATTTACGGTTTGGTTATTGCCACAATTGTTGCTTTTTCAGGAATAAAATATTTTTCGGCTGTTTCTTTTACTTCGCCTATCGAAAGTTTCTTAATTAAATCGGGATATTTTAAATAATAATCAAAGCCTTGGCCAAAAAATTCATCAGTCGACAAGGTCTCAGCAATTGAAAGGTTGTCAACCATGTTCAATGCGTATTGCCCAACTACATAAGATTTTGCATCTTCAAATTCCTCTGGCGTGAAACCCTTGTCCCTGAATATTTTTAATTCTTCGATCAATCTAGTTTTGGCTCGATCCCAGGTGGAGGCATTTGTACTTATTGTGGCGAAAAAATAACCCGTATTTCTCGTTCCCACTTGTGTTGCCCAAACTGAATAAGCTAAAGACTCTTTATCCCGCAGATTAATGAACAATCGTGAATACATGCTTCCGGATAAGATACTCTTAATTATATCCATCGCTGGAGTTTGCGGATTATTTCTTGGAAAAGTTGGAAAAAAAACTACAGTTTGAGATTGTTCGCGATTTTTCTTGTTAACCACTTCCATTGGTTTGTCAAAATTAGGTATTTTGATTTCCTTAATTTCAGATGACTTTTTTTGATTTTCAGATGCTTTCCCTTGTTCGATACCACCAAAATGTTTAATTAGGTGGTCTTTTACATCCTCCAGATAAAAATCACCCACAATCGAAACAACCATGTTTGAAGCAACATAATTTTTTTTGAAAAAATCTTTCACTTCATTGTGTTTGATAGTTTTAATTGTTTTAGCTTGTCCAAGAGGAGAATAACTCAAAGGGGAATCGGGGAACAGTTCTTCAAGTCCTTTGAAGTAAGTATAATAGAAAAGATCATCATCCTGTTCTTTTATTCCTTCAAGAGCTTTTTCTTTTTCTTTATCGATCTCTTTTTCAGGAAAGGAAGGATTTGACAAACAATCGACCAATAAATCAAGTGAAGGAATAAACTTGTCGGAAAGACATTTCATCTTGATTGTAGTAAAACTTTTCTGGGCTTTGCAGGAAACACTCGTTCCCATTGATTCGAAGGCTTGCGCTATTTCTTCAGAAGTTTTTTCATCAGTTCCCTTCAGCAGAGTTGATGCTGTCAAATTAGCTATTCCTGCATCATTTTTTCCTTCTTTGAATCCACCGGCATCAATTTGGATTGTCATTCCGATGAGGGGAGTTGAATGGGTAGGATACAAAATCATCTTCAAGTCGTTTTCCAGAGTCATCATCTCAGGCTTGGAAACTCTTTCTACTGCTGAAGGTTCGTAAGTTACAACTGAAAGCGAAGAATTTACAAAATAAGTTTTTGCAATTCTTTTCAAATCATCAAATTTCACGGATTTAATTTTGGAAATATACGTATCTGCTTCGGAAAGTTTCCCCAAAATGGCATATTGCCCATAATTCTGAGCTTGCGATTCGGCAGTTTCTTTATCAAAAATGGTTGAAGCAATAAGTTGTTGTTTCGCTTTTTCCATTTCGTCTATTAACGATGCATCTCCTCTTTTTCCCGGGTTTGACTTTTCAGAAGTTCTGTCTTGATCTTCTTTCAAATCTTCAAAAAGAGAAATAATCCGATCGATCAATTGTTGTTTTTGAGAAGGTCGACATTGTGCACAAACGTAAAACAATGATGGATCCTCAGAAGTGAAATATAGTGTCCTTAAATCACTGGCCAAACCTTCTTTTTCAACCAGGGTGTGGTATAGTCGTGAAGATTTTCCCCTTCCCATGAGGACTGAAATCACATCCATTGCATAGTTGTCCTGGTTTGAAATTCCTGGGGCATGCCAGGCAATATTTACGTAAACCTGTTGAATATCTCCAAAAATTTTTGCTTCACGCCGTTGTTCCTGAGCCGGTTCACCTTTTACAATAGTTTCCGGAATTGGTGCACTGGCAATTCCATCCATTGCATTTTTTATACTGTCTATAACTTTATCCGCTTCAACGTCTCCAACAACTACCATCCACATATTTCCGGGAACATAATACTTTTTGTAGAACTCAAATACCTTTTCCCGGGTTGCTGAAGCTAATGACTCTTTATACCCAACGACTGGATGTCGATAAGAATGCACCGTGAATGCCGTGCCCTGGGTTAAATTGAAAATCCTGGATTCAGGATCATCATTATCCATTCTGAGCTCTTCAGTAACTACTTTCAACTCCTTGTCAAATTCAGTCGGATCAAAGATACTGTGAAAGACTGCGTCTGTCTGAAGTTCTAGGAGTTTTTCAAAATGCTCTTTCGCTCCCAAAACGTGAATACACGTAAAATCGTTTGAAGTAAAAGCATTATTGGTTGCTCCAAGTTTTTTTATCTCTTTATCAATTTTCCCAACTTCTCTGGTTTTTGTACCTTTAAAAAGCATGTGTTCAATCAAGTGTGAATAACCTTCTTCTCCACTCACCTCATTTCTGGAACCGAGGTGAATCCATGTGTTAATGGCCACCACTGGAGCAGATGGAACTTCTTTTACAAAAACATTTAACCCATTATCCAGGGTCAGAGTTCGATAATTGGGAGCTGAGATGCAAGTTAGCGAGGTCAAAAAAAATAAGGTCAAAGGAACCATATAGCGGAACCACGAAGATCCTAAAATATTCAATGCATTCATATTTTCACCTCAATTATATTTGGGGAAATATTAGCTTTTTTATGAACAAGAATCAACAAAGAAAATTTGCTATACAAAATTACGTAGCCATAATTAAGGAAGAGCGTTAACTAGTCTGTTGAAAATTGCCCTATTTTTCATGTTTTATGCACCGATTCAAATTTTCGCCCCGCTTTTTTGCATCACCAGCGAGCCGATTTGTAGCGAATAAAATTTACCGAGTTTTTCGACAGCTTCTATCGAGACTTTCGAAAAATCCCCTAAAATTCACTTTTTTGGGTATCTACCCATTTTTTTGCTCCGCTTTCTTGTATTAACAGCGAGTCGATTTGAACCGAATAAAATGTACCGAGTTTTTCGACAGCTTCTAACGCTTTTATTTTCTGGAAAGAGTCAATTTGTAAAATTATCAGCAGTTGTTTAAAATAGACGTCTAAAAATCTAATTGCGATGAATTAAAACACGACAGTCTAATTTCATTTTAATCGCAAAAATTGATTGAAAATAGAGCTTCTTGCAATATTGTATAAAAAATTTGCACATCGGGTAAAAAGAAATTCAGATTTGATGACCATTGTGATATTGTTCGCAAACTTGAATTTACAAATTTTGCAAGAATCTAAAAATTGAAATTAATTACCAGAGGCAATATTAACTGCAAAGATAATGAAGAATTTTATTCAAAACAAAATCAGACTTCCGCAATTTATTTTAAAAAATGAACTACTTTTTAATGAGGAAATTCACAATTCCAAATTTCCTGAAAAAAAGCGGATTTCAGTATTGCATGACCCGGAGAATTCTGAATCGGGCTGGATTCTTACCTTTTCTGAAAAAAATTCGGGTGATTGGAATGTTGCACATGCCTATGGAGAAGTTTCACGGTCCTTGAAACTGTTAAATTCCTTTCCTCCTGATGAGGAATTCCAGTTATTGATTGAAAGGGAATCTTTGATACTTCCAAAAACTAAACCATTATTTTACGATTTTGCCGACGAAAATCAAATAATCAGATTTATTTTTGACCATCAAAAGACCACAGATAACGAGCAGTTTCCAAATGAAAAAATCACTGAAAAAGGAGCATTTTCACTGATTCAAAATTCAGGGAGCAGAGGCCTTTATTTCAGGCTTCCCCAGAATTCAGATTTTTTCCCAAAAAATTCTTTTTTCTCCGCAATTGATAAAGCACCAAACTTCGAAAAAAGCCAATTTTTGTATAACTTGCCGGATTTAATAAACAAAACCTCTTTTGTCTATTTATCCGAGAAACCGGTTTGTTTTATAAAACCAATTCATCTGACAAAAAATACTGTGGAAATTTATATTGAAACTGACCCAGGCTTTAGGCAATCAGGGTTAGGGAGCAATTTGCTCTCGAAATTTATTTACAACCTACTTCCGTATAAGAAAACCCTGATTTATTTGGTTTTCGCCAATAATGTTCCGTCGATTAAATTGGCTCGTAAATGTCGATTAACAGAACATTCCGGAATTTTACGAATCCCTTTCAAAGTTAATCAAGTCCCCCACCCTCTTTTACTTTTCCTTCTTGAAGAAAACTATTAAGTAAGAAGATTATCAAAAAAATACCAACCATCCAAAAAATTAATAACGAGAAAAGGGCAGATGAACATGCTTTACTAGATTTCCTGCATTTTCATGAAGGAAACTTTCATAAAAATGTTTTCCTTTTTCCTAAAACTGATGCATAATTGTAAGAAATATCCGTTTTTGCCGTAAAATAGTGAGATTAAATTTCATTTTGAAAGGAAGAAATGGTGAAATCAGAGGAAAAGGATCAAGACCCACAGTATGAAAAGTTAACATGGGCGGAGATTTTAAATATTGGCGTTTCACTTTTTTCATCATTAAAACATTTTTTCTTGTGGTTTATTTTTGCTCCGTTTCTTTTTTTTCTTTCTGGATATCTTCTTCACCGTTTTTTCTTTATGTTTCCGGAAAATTCGGAGTGGCTCCAAGTTCTTCTGTCGGCTTTTGTTACTTTAATGGTTTTTAGTTTTAGTTTTGTATTTCTGAAAATGGTTGTTTCTCAAGGTAAAGATTTTTCTTCTGCCACTGGCGTGTTTGCAACAATTAAACTCCAATCTCTTCTCTATTTTATCGTTGATCTGGGTGCCTGTACAAATTTCGGAATGTTCGATTCAATCTCAAAATTTTTCCCAAAAACTTTTTTTCAGAGTTTTTTTTATTTTTGGGCATTCTGTGTTTTCTGTTTTCTGTGGATAAAAATTTCCCGCTATATTTTTTTCAAACCCACATCTTCCAGGTTTATTGATAACGGGTGAACAAAAAGCCACAAAGTATTATGAAAAATGTTTGTCCGAAAAATTGGGAGGAAATTGATTTGGAAATTTGTTTGACACCCTGAAAAAGATTGTGTATAGTCAGTTTGTGCAGAAGCAAATTTCTGTCTTTCTTTTCAAAGAAACAATAGAGAATGTGAACTTTTTATGCGAGAGGGTTGGTTATTTCAGCTTCTTAGTGATAGGTCAGAAGTTGGGTTTGTTTCCAAGGGTTGTATTATTTTCCTGAACAGGTAAAGGAATTGAATTTCTCATCTTTTGCAAAAAAGTAATCGGAGAAGTTCAGAAGCAGTTTACTCATAGAGACAAGACTACCAGCTCGACAAAGGCACTTGGCGGCTCTACACACCCGATGAAAGAGAGGTCAGAGGGGCAATTTGAAAAATAACAACACTGATTCAGATTTTCTTACAACGGAGGGCATCTGCGAAATTCGACGCCAAGAAGCCTTGCTAATAACCGGGACATTGCAAAACGCGATTCTTAATAGTGCCAATTTTTCGAGTATCGCTACCGATGAGAAGGGAGTCATTCAGATCTTCAACGTTGGTGCAGAACGTATGCTGGGTTACGCGGCTGAAGATGTCCTGAATAAGATTACGCCCGCCGACATTTCCGATTCCCAGGAACTGATCATACGTGCAAAGACATTGAGCGCTGAGTTTTCCACTTCGATCACCCCCGGTTTCGAGGCATTGGTTTTCAAGGCCTCACGTGGAATTGAAGACATCTACGAATTGACCTACATCCGCAAGGATGGCAGCCGTTTCCCGGCGGTCGTTTCGGTCACAGCCCTTCGCGACAAACAAGGTGCCATCATTGGGTATTTATTAATCGGAACGGACAACAGCGCTCGGCAAGAGGCGGAAGAGGCACTTCTGAAAGCTGGGGCTTTACAAAGTGCGATTTTCAATAGCGCCAACTTTTCGAGTATAGCCACCGATGAGAAGGGTGTCATTCAAATTTTCAATGTAGGCGCAGAGCGAATGCTGGGTTATGCTGCCACTGACGTCATGAACAAAATTACCCCGGCTGACATTTCCGATCCACAGGAAGTAATCGCACGTGCCAAAGCATTGAGCGCTGAGCTTTCAACGCCAATTACGCCCGGTTTCGAGGCGTTGGTTTTCAAGGCCTCACGTGGAATCGAGGACATTTATGAATTAACTTATATCCGTAAAGATGGCAGCCGCTTCCCGGCAATAGTGTCGGTCACGGCTCTACGCGATGCTCAAGGAACAATCATCGGTTATTTGCTGATCGGCACCGATAATACTGCACGCAAGCAAGTGGAAGCAGAACAAAAGCAGCTTGCACAGCGTCTACGCGACCATCAGTTCTACACTCGCTCCCTCTTTGAATCCAACATTGATGCGCTGATGACCACGGATCCATCCGGTATCATCACAGACGTCAACAAGCAGATGGAGGCGCTTACAGGTTGCACTCGCGACGAATTAATCGGGGCTCCCTTCAAGAGCAATTTCACCGATCCAGAGCGGGCAGAAGCAAGTATTAAGTTGGTACTGAACGAAAAAAAGGTAACCAATTATGAGCTCACTTCCTGCTCCAGGGATGGAAGACAAACGGTGGTGTCCATAAATGCAACCACTTTCTACGATCGAGACAGGAGACTTCAGGGAGTGTTCGCCGCTGCACGCGATGTCACCGAGCGCAAACGTCTGGATCAGATATTAGAGGAAAAAAACATCGAGCTGGAGTGCGCCAGATCTGTGGCCGAGAAAGCCAACCTCGCCAAGTCGGATTTCCTTTCCAGTATGAGTCATGAGCTTCGCAGCCCCTTAAATGCGATCCTCGGATTTGCGCAACTGATGGAATCAGATTCCCCTCCCCCAACCCCCATCCAGAAAGAGAGCATATCCCAGATTCTTTCGGCTGGATGGCATCTTTTGAGGTTGATCGATGAAATCCTCGATCTCGCAAAGGTTGAGTCAAGAAGAATTCCCCTGTCCAAAGAACCGGTGTCCCTGGCCGAAATCATGATGGAATGTCAGAGCATGATCGAACCTCAAGCCCAACAAAATGGTATTAAGCTGGTCTTTCCTCAGATAGACGCGACCTATTTTGTCCTTGCCGATCGGACCCGATTGAAACAGATTCTCATAAACCTGCTTTCCAACGCGATTAAATACAACAGTCACCATGGAACGGTCGAAGCGAAATGCACCAAAAGCACGCCGGAACGAATTCGTATAAGCATTAGAGACACTGGCGCAGGATTATCTCCGGAACAACAGGCGCAGCTATTCCAACCGTTCAATCGCCTGGGGCAAGAAGCTGGCGGGGTAGAAGGCACAGGTATTGGCCTCGTAGTCGCCAAGCGACTGGTCGAATTGATGGAGGGTGTCATCGGAGTCGACAGCACCGTCGGCATGGGAAGCGAATTCTGGTTTGAATTAAGCTCATCTGCAGCTCCACAGCTTGAATTTGAAAATGCCGAATCCCCAACTGCTTCCCCACCACAGGAGCAGCCTGATTTACTGCTACACACACTGCTCTATGTAGAAGACAACCTGGCTAACCTGAAATTGGTTCAGCAAATTATCGCACGCCACCCAGGCATTCGCCTGTTGACGGCTGTGACCGGAAAAGACGGCATCAAGATTGCTTCTACTTCACATCCCGATGTGATTTTAATGGACATCAATCTTCCTGGCATCAGTGGTTTCGAAACCCTGAAAATTTTGCGTTCAGAGCCGACCACGGCGCATATCCCCGTTATCGCGATAAGTGCCAATGCCATGCCAGGAGACATCGAGAAAGGCTTGAAAGCAGGTTTTTTCCGCTATATCACCAAACCCATAAAGGTCAATGAGTTCATGGACGCACTGAATGTGACCCTGGAATTTACAGAAAAAAAACCTATCCAGAAAAATAAGGTGGCTCAATCTTCATGATAAATTCCTCTGACATTTTTCACGGCAAAATTCTGATTGTTGACGATCAGGAATCTAATATCCTTTTACTCGGGCGAATGCTGCGTAACGGTGGGTACACCTCCATTACATCCACGACAAACCCTGGCAAAGTTTGCGAACTTCACCTCAAGAACTCCTTCGACTTAATCCTACTCGATCTTCAGATGCCCGGAATGGATGGGTTCCAGGTTATGGAGAAACTAAAAGAAATCGAAAAGGGCGGTTACCTTCCTGTCCTTGTTATTACTGCCCAACCTGATCACAAGCTGCGTGCACTGAAATCTGGGGCAAAGGATTTCGTTACGAAACCGTTCGATCTTTCTGAAATATTGATTCGAGTATACAACATGCTCGAAGTACGGTTGTTGCACCTTGAAACAAAACAACTCTGTGATAGAGTGGTTGCAGAACAGAAGATTGCAGAACGACTGCTGCTCAACGTTCTACCTCATTCCATTGCCGAAAGGTTGAAAGGACGCCCGGATTTCACGGCCGATAGCTTCACAGAAATTATCGCTGATAGCTTCAATGGGGTTTCGGTGTTATTCGCTGACATTGTTGAGTTCTCAAAATTTTCTGCCGGAGTGAACCCCGAAATCCTGGTGGGGGTCCTTAATGATATCTTCACCCGATTCGACAGCATCGCTGATAACCGTGGCCTTGAGAAAATAAAGACGATTGGGGATGCTTACATGGCCGCCGCAGGGCTGCCTGTCCCTGTGGAAGATCACGCAATTTGTGCTGCTAATATGGCCCTGGACATGATCGAAGCTCTGAACTCCTTCAACGAACAAAGTCGTTACAAATTGCAGATACGGATCGGAATGGACACCGGCCCAGTCGTGGCTGGCGTAATTGGCAAACGAAAATTTCTCTATGACCTTTGGGGAGATGTGGTAAACACTGCCAGCCGGATGGAATCCCACGGAATTCCAGGACGGATCCAAGTAACCGACTTTACTCGGCAGCAATTAAGTAAACCGTTCGTGTTGGAAAAACGTGGTGTTATTGATGTCAAAGGAAAGGGAGAAATGCACACCTGGTTCCTGAACAGTAGAGATGATTTTTAAACAAAGGGAGAAATAGAATGCCAGCCCATTTCAAGTTTGAAGACGATTTTGTAATTAAATTCGGTGGTACAGTTGACCTGCAATGGTTTCAAAAATACGACTTTGAAAGGGTAATTCAAGCTCCAGAATTGCTCCCCCCTTTGCATCCAGCGCGAATTGCAATTCAAGCGGCGATTACAATTTCCAATTTTCTGGTTTGGTGGGATCTTCGAAAGGTCAATATTTTACAGGCAGCGCAGTTTGAAGAAAGAAGAATTTTATGGGTAATCGACATGCTTCAAAACTATTTTGCCGAAATCGATCGAGGTGAAATTAAACTCGACACAATTTTTTATTTAGAAAGAGAACTTGCCAAATATTTTCTGAAGTCGCAAGAAACTGAATTACTTGAAATCCCATCTTCCCTGCTACTTCAATTTGACCGGGCCGCCGGATTTCAGGGGGCTGTCAATAGTAGCCTGATTTCAGTTATTGAATCCATACTTCCCCTTGATTCCCTTATCCCTGGTGTTTGCGAACCATTAAAGCTTAATTATAAACCTTTTAATAAAATGAAACTTGCTGAAAATTCTTGGGGAGAAATTGAGGCCCTTTGGGAAAAATTGGGTACCATCGAAAAAGTTTCCTTAATTTTACATCCAATTGGGTCAGAATCCTTGCCTCCGGAAATACTAAGAAAAGCCAATATGACAAGAAAGCGAGCCAGTGATTTTTCTCCAATTTCTCAATTTTCATTTGAACTTTTGTGGACGAAATATCTTGTAGCGATTTTAAAATCACAAGCAGAAACAATTCTTGTCTATAGAAAAAACGAAATCAACTTCGAAAACAAACCAGAAGTGATCCTTTTGGAAAACAAGGAAGTACTAGAGAAAGTGTAAGTTCAATTTCCTGATTTTACCCAAGCCTCTCTCCGTTGGAGAATGATTTAGCGTCTTATTAAAAAATAGTGATAAATGTGGTTATTTATCACTATTTTTTTTTCCCCTATTAAGTTCTATTATTTAAACAAATGTGTGCGTTTTTCCATGGAAGGTTATTGTTTAAAACCGTGTTTTAATGCTGTTGTTAGGATATTAAAGTCGAGGGTTCAATGCTGGACAAAATTGATTTTTTCCAAGGATTAACAGACAAAGAACTGTCGGAAGTTGCTCAGATTGCAAAGAAAATTTCCTTTGGAAAAGATGAAATAATTTTTTCTCAGGGAGATTTTTCAAGAGATTTTTATATCATAGAAAATGGCCAGGTTGAAATATTTATTTTGTCCTTTTTAAAGGAAAAGAAAACTTTGGCGGTTCTTAAGAATGGCGATTTTTTTGGAGAAATGGCTCTTTTTGATCCGCAGTCCACGCGTTCTGCCAGCGCCAGATCTCTGCAACAATCAACCCTCATGGTAATAAAAGAGGAAGACTTTGAAATTCTTCTTAAGGAAAAACCCAATATCAGTTTCAAAATTTTCGGTTCCATGAGTAAAAGGCTAAAAGACGCCAATATGAAATCCATGCAGACGGCGGTGAAACCGAAGGAACATTCCTGCAAGATACTGTCCGTTGCTTCTCCAAGAAATGGAGCAGGAAAAAGTATTTTCGCATCCACGATGGCTCATCTATTTGAACAGGAACTTCTCAAAAGAACCCTTTTTTTTGACATGGATTTTCTTTTTGCGGAAGGAACTTTTTACATGGGGGTTTCTTCCCCGCGATCAATTCTAGATTTTCAATTCGGTTTAAAAGCTCCCATTTCATTTGACGAACTCGAAAAAATATTAGCTAAAAGCTCTCCACAACTTTATAGTGTTCCAGGTCCAAGTAATTACATTGACGGTGAACGAATAAGCACCAAAGAAATTCTGGATGTAATTAACGCCTGCAAACCTCATTTTGATTACATCATAATTGATACCGATTCTCAAGTAAACGACATACTGCTAAATATTTTTGATCTTTCTGACCACATTATTTTCCTACTTGATTTGAGCACTGTCCTCAAACTTAAATCTAACTCGCGATATTTTCAAGCTATTTACAGATTGAATATTGCCGAAGAAAAAATTCATCTCTTCGCTTCACGAACTCAAGAAAATTTTGATCCTGAAAAATATTCCAGGATTTTCAAATATAGATTGATAGGCGCACTACCTGAATTCCCAAATTTCATGGCAGAATTTGGAAAAAGTATCTATCGTCTGGCTCCCGAGTCTGGATATTGCGAATTCGTAAGGCAATTTGGAAAATCATTCCTGAAAGAAAATTTTGAGATAAAAAACAAATCCAAAGATAAGAACATACTTTATCGTTTTCTTTTTCCTGAGCAGGTACAAATAGTTGCACCCGATGGCAGCTTAATGATTTCCAGTTCAAATATTCAGGGCGAAAGTAGTCTAACTATCGAGGAAGATTACATTTCTTCACTTTTCAAATTTATTCATTTCAACATTATATATGGCTTCCTTGAGGAAGGCCGGCAACAAGCATATACTCTAGTTGAAATGTGTCCTAATTCTTCTCAAGCTCTTCAACTTCTGGGAGAAATTTTGACAGCGGAGATCAACTATCCCCAAGCAATTGAAGTATTCCAGAAAGCCGTATATATTGACCCTGAAAATCATTTAGCGATTGGCTATCTCTCCATGCTGTGCGCCGATTCAAGTTTTTTTGCCAAAGCAACAGAAATTCTAAGTAAAAAAATAAAAAAAAATCCGCTATATCCAGATTTGCACAGCGATCAGGGAAAAATTTTGGCTCTTCACCAAAAACATCCTGAAGCGTGTTCATGTTTCAAAAGAGCACTAGAAATTAACCCGGATTACCTTGAGGTTAAAATCAATCTTTCAATTAGTCTAAAGGAATCGGGGAAAATCGAAAAAGCAATAGAAACATTAAGAGCAATCCATCCCAAAAACATCCGTGTCTTTTTTCTGCTCGGGCATTTTTATTTTGTTACCCAGAAACTGTATGAATCATTTGATTGTTTCCAAAAAGTTCAGGAAACCAGGATAAATTATTTTGACACTTCTGAAATGATAAGAAAGTTGAACGCATATTTCAGCAAAATAAATACGCTTGTTGATATGCATTTAGAAATGGCACGGAAATTTCCAAATTTTGCTGATATACATTTCAAACTGGGAAATTTTTCTTTGCTTCTTGGAAAAAAAGCCGAAGCTCTTGCGGAATTTGAAACAGCTCTCAGGATAAATCCAGCTTATTTTCAGGCAAGTGAAAGGCTAAATGAGATTAAAGCAAAAATTGAACCTGATAGTTTCGAAGAAACCCTTGGCGAGGAAAAAAAAGAGCAGGCTGTTAGAACACATGATCTTCAAATTCCTTTGAAATACACCTTCGAAAGCCCGAACCAACTTCCATTGAATATACAAGTGGTTTTTGATGAAAAACAATCAAACGAAATTGGAAAAAACGACCAGAGTTTTCTTTGGCTGAGGATCAAAGATATTCGAACCAAAAAAGTTTCCGAAAGCCCGCTTTCTAAGGCAAGCCTGAGCAATGATTCCTTTGTATTTCACGGAAATCTTCTTGAAAATGTATTCCCGGAAGATTTGCTATTGATAGAAGTGTATGACAAACAAACAGGAGAAGTTCTGGTTGCGGTTTCCCACAGTGTTAATGAAAAAGAAATTCAGAGTAATACCTTAAACGTCTCATTCGATATTAATAAGATGCATTCATGGAGTTTGGCCGAATTCTTCCAACCTGATTTTCACACTGCAATCCATAATTTTTGCATTCTTCTCCATAGTGAAAGTATCGGAAATTTATTGAGCAAAAAACCAGATGAGGTCCAAGTAAAAATTGTTAATCCCAGAAACAAAATTTCCGCAGAAGGAAAAGTAAATCCGGCAGATCTTTCGGAAATTTATTTCCGTCTCTCTTCCAAAGAAGAAGCCGATGTGGTTATTCCAAATGATCAACTCAAAATCACGTTTGCAGAAATCAACGGCCCAAAAATTTTTGAATTTGAAGTTTCCGTTTTAAAGGAAAATATACAGAGTTTTTGCAAAGAAATAACACTTGACCTGGATTTCGCAGCCCCATCATAAAGAAATTCAATTTCAGATTTTCACTCATAATTTACCCACCTGCCAACTTCGTTTTGTATCCAAGTTTCTTAAGGAAATTTTCAATGAATTCACGATGATCACCCTGGATTTCGATGATTCCGTCTTTTAACATTCCGCCAGCACCACAGGCTTTTTTTATTTTTGCTGAAAGTTCCTTAATAGCCTCAATATTTCCAGTTATTCCGGAAACAGTAGTTACTGTTTTTCCATTTCGCCCCTTGGTTTCACGACGTATTCTGATAATTCCATCTCCAGATTGCTGTTGCTGCTTTGCCTTCTTACAAATACATGAATCCACCGGCTTCTCACAATCCGGGCAAATTCTACCCTCTTCACTTGTATATACCAGTTTCGAATTTCCATTTTCTTTCATTTGAGCAATTCTCCAAAGTTTTCATGCATTTATGAACTCAATTTCGCCCAGTTCTGCAGTATTTTACCAAAGTCCGTTAAATTATTCCATTTGAAACTGGAAGTTCCAGGGCAAACGTGCACTTTTTTCTCTGTTAATCAATCTTTCACGAGATTTCCTGCTGAAGCTTCTTTTCCGGGAATTTCGAAAAAAACTCCCATTTTTTGAAGAAAATATTGGCAGAAAAAAAGGAT
>JADFXM010000098.1 GCA_015233565.1 Candidatus Rifleibacteriota bacterium | reverse complement strand
CCGTAATCTCCTGGTCTAAAATTTTTAAAAAGTATACACCAGGTTTTGTAGAGGTACAATCTCTATCTTGTAGTTTTAGCATTTCTCAAAAATTCAAATTTTCAATTCGTTTTAGCGGAATGCCTGTGACAGCATAGGAAATAATCTTTGTGCGCCACCATTTCTCATCATTTTGACAAACTCAAGGAAGCCTATGCCGATTAAGGTTGGGTGTATTGGAACCCGGCGAGTCGCTTCCGATTTAGTCCGCTGTTTTCTTTCAGGGTTATGAGTAATTCGAATGTTTGGGATTTCAGAGGAAATATCAATGTCGTCAACATATTGTAAATTTCTTCCCAATCTGGCAAAGGTCTGGTGGACAGAAGTTCTTTCGATTCTGGGAAAAGAGGTTGCTGGATTTCATCTTCAGCAAGAGTTTGGATTTGCTCAATGTAAAGATTCGCTTTTTCTGCGCGTTCAACGTAATCTTTCACAGTAGTTTTCGAAATTTTGCAAGCTCTGGCAATTTTTCGAAAACTTAACTGGTTAACCAGCTTTAATCTGAGAATTTCTTTTGCTTTTCTCATAGTTATACCCTTTCCGGCCATTTTCATTTCCTCCTTTGGGAAGGAAAATGATACATGGCTGAAGCCAATTTGTCGTTATTCGCTTCTGAAAAGGGTTCCGGCAATCTGGCCACCATTTCCGGAAAAATTTCAAAAAGTGGCCAGTTTCCGCCGGAATAGGTGGTCAGTTTCCACCGGAAAATGCAAAGTAGTTGAAGCGTTAACAATGACCACTAAAAGTTCAGAAATAGCTGGAAGAATTTATGCTGATCTGGAAAAAAGCGGTC
The DNA here is from genome assembly GCA_015233565.1 of Candidatus Rifleibacteriota bacterium. Classification (GTDB taxonomy): domain Bacteria; phylum Muiribacteriota; class Ozemobacteria; order Ozemobacterales; family Ozemobacteraceae; genus JADFXM01. The sequence continues at coordinate 15,377 of JADFXM010000098.1, read as the reverse complement.
AACCGATTGGAAGAGCCGATCCGATTATCGCCGCAATTGCAATCGAAAATGATTTAATTCTTTCTACCGGAAACGAACGTCACTATAAACGCATTCAAAAAGCAGGCTACCCTCTTAAAATAGTCAACTGGAAACAATCGCAATAGAGGTAAAATTCGTAATGGTTCATCTGAAACGAAACTTTTGAGACCCAGCCATGACTTGCGCTTAAATTTCCAGAAATGTAAAGTTTTTCCAAATTAGCAAGATCTTTAATTCTTTCAGCAACGATCAGTTGCCCAAACTACCAAGGATATCTTACCAAGCGCACACAGCTCTTTCCGAAATAATTCCCAAAAGCAAAAAAGCTTTTCAAAAAATTTGAAATATCATTTATTAATGGAATTTTGCTCAGGCAAACAGCTTCAGATGCTGAAAAGAATGCTTTGGGTATAGATTTGGGTATATCTAGTTTTTTAGTCGCTCAAACAATCTTGCCTGAATGTCACTTATCAGGCGCTTTTCGAGCCCGATCAGCTCCAAATCTTGAAATACGCTCTACGAGCGGGTTTTCCGGTGTTCGGGCGATACGAAAACCGCTACCTTCCTTCAGTTGAGTTAGTAAATTTCAGCAAAATCGAGTGAAAAATGTTGGAGGGCTATATTTTTCTTCCTCTTTTGGGAAGTAAATTTGGATGGCTGTTTTTAATCCATTTCATAACTTCTTTTTCGAGTTGTCTTGTAAACTCCATCAATTCTTCAGCGTCAGCTTTGGTAGCTCCGCCGGTATAATCATATTCGACAACATTTCTTTTGTTTCGGCAGGCATCGAGATAAGCTGCGTCCTTGCGCCATTTTTCGCCGAGTATCAAAGGCAACGCTTGTAAAGTTCTGTAATGCGCAAGATTCTGCGCTGGACGATATCCTTCACAATAAAGAAGAATAGTGCAAATTTTCAAAGCGGCATTGTAAGCAATGCCAAACCGCCAATCATCCGAAAGGTCTTCAACGCTGGCATCTGCCAAATCCCGATGAGCAATGGCAAGAAGATTTTCAATTTCCTGAAGGCTGGTAGTATGCATTTTCAGCCAGGAATTATCGAACCATTGCTTCAAGGTCATGTTCTGATCCATGGACAAAAATTTTCTTTGATTCCAAAATCGAGGTTACTAAATGTTCCTTTTTCTGAAGGCGTTTCCGAAATTCGTCAGGGCTTAGTACATGAGAATTTATTTCCCTGCCAAGAAGTTGCCCTTTTTCGGCCAGAAGTTGTGAAACTTTTCGAAAACTTGTTTTTCCAATAATCATTAAATCTATATCGCTTTCAGCTGAAAAGTTCTGGGTTGCAATTGATCCAAAAATAAAAGCAATCTGGATATCCTCTGATTTAAGAGATTCACTCAAAATATCAGCTAAACCAACGGTTTTAAGCACGATGTTACGGATTTCGGGATGAATAGGATGCTTCACGTTTGCAGAGTAATATACTCTGTTTCCATCGCGCCTTCGAACAAGCAAACCCAGTTTTTCAAGTTTCCCCACGTCTTGTTGAATGGCGCCGAGCGAGAATCCTGTTCGACGTTGGATTTCACGCAGATGGAGTTCGCTGGAATGAAGTCCAAACAAGACACGGAAAATCTCTGCGCGTGTTTTTGAACAGAACAGTTCCATTAATAAATTCATAATGTTCTACTATACCATACATTTGATTTGTTTTACCATACGTTATTATTAAACGAACAAAACTATTCAACAAAAATGGAATTACTAATAAATTTTCTTTTTTATCCCTTGAAACCCACTGTTAATGATGGAAGCAATGCTTTGGGTATAGATTTGGGTATATCTCGGTTTTTAGTCACTCAAACAATCTTGCCCGAATGCCACTTACCAGGCGCTTTTCGAGCCCGATCAGCTCCAAACCTTGAAACCCGCTCTACGAGCGGGTTTTCGGCATTTTCTGGCTAATAAATTAATTCCATTTGTCACCTTCTAAATGTGGTTTCCTTTACCTTCGAAGCAAAGCTTTTTTCGCTTTGTCTTGGATCCATGGGCAAAGGCATAATTTGCAATTGTAAAATTTTGACTCTATAATCAAATAGCTGAAAGAAAACATTTTTTTCTTTTAAGAAAAGAAATTTCTTTGGAGTTAATGGTTGATTATGGCCAAAAACAAAGACGGAAAAACGCTTGTTACGAAACAAGAAAAGTCCTTTCCGAAAAAAATAAAAGATTCCAATAATGCTATCTTTGAAATGCCTGACGGCTATGCTGAGTATTTAATTAGCTTGAAAGAACGCATCATTTGCGATCGCATAAAAGTTGTTTTATCTGCAAATTCTGCAATGACACTCCTCTATTGGGATATTGGCAAATCCATTCTGGAACGACAAAAGCAGGAAGGTTGGGGAGCCAAAATAATTGACCGGCTTTCGCAAGACCTGAAAAACGCCTTTCCTGAAATGAGTGGGTTTTCTCCACGAAATCTAAAGTACATGCGCAAATTTGCTGAAGCTTGGCCTGATCGTGAAATTGTGCAACGGGTCGTTGCACTAATTCCCTGGAGGAGTAATATTACTTTATTAGATAAGCTTCAGGAGCCAAGCAAAAGGTTTTGGTACGCAAACAAGACGTTGGAACAGGGTTTCGGAAAAGATATGTTGGTTCATCAAATAGAAACACGTTTGTATGAGCGTGAAGGCAAGACAATTCATAACTTTAAAGCTGTTTTACCTCCTGTCGATTCCGACATGGCTGCACAGATTTTCAAAGACCCTTATGTTTTTGATTTTCTTGGAACCGATGATCCACGCAGAGAAGCCGAATTAGAACAAAAACTCATTGATCACATTCAGAAATTTCTTCTTGAACTTGGACAAGGGTTTGCTTTTGTAGGCAGACAAGTGTGTTTAGAGGTTGGCGCCCAGGAATTCTTTCTCGATCTTCTTTATTATCATTTGAAACTACGTTGTTTCGTAGTTGTGGAACTCAAAACAGGCCGATTTGAAGCTGAATACGTGGGCAAACTCAATATGTATCTGAACATAGTGGATGACCAACTGCGCCACAAAGAAGACAAGCCATCAATTGGTCTTTTATTGGTCAAGGAAAAAAATCAAATGATCGTGGAATACGCACTCGCAGGCTTCCAAAAACCAATCGGTGTTGCACAATGGGAACGTCAGATCACCCAATCCCTCCCCGAGGAGTTGCAATCAAGCCTTCCCACGGTGGAAGAAATTGAAGCAGAGTTAGGAAAAAAAGTTGTCGATAAATGACAAAATAATATTTCCGTAAGAGATTTTTGGATATGGAATAAATATCGAGTATTTTTCCCTTTAAATTAGCTTTCCAAGCTGAAAAAAATGCTTTGGGTATAGATTTGGGTATATCTTGGTTTTTAGTCGCCCAAACAATCTTGCCTGAATGCCATTTCTCAGGGGCTTTTCGAGCCCGATCAGCTCCAAATCTTAAAACCAGCTCTATAAGAGGGTTTCGGTTGTTTCAACAGTTGTTTTTTTTCGTCTGAATCTGTGTAAAAAATATTCCCCCAATTTAATTGTTTAAATCACTACTGTCCCGTTAACTTTTTTTCAATTCGTGTAGACTAGCATACAAACAGATGTTTTCAAATAAAATTCTTTTTTTCGACTTCAAACAGAAATGCTCAATTTTCGTATAATTCCTCCTAAAATTGAAATAGGGGGAACTCGAAGGACGAATTATTTTTTCGCAATTGCTGGACTGGTTTCCTAAATACAAGTTCGACCAATGTATTCAAAGGTATCGAGGGGATTATCGACTTCGGAATTTTAGTTGTTTCGACCAGTTGGTCACTATGATTTTTGCCCAGTTGACTTACCGAGAAAGCCTTCGGGATATTGAGACATGCTTACGTGCTCAGAAAACCAAACTCTACCATGCGGGTATTAGAGGGAAAGTTTCTCGAAACACTTTAGCCAAAGCCAACGAAAATAGAGACTGGAGGATCTTTGGCGATTTTGCACAGATTCTTATCGGACAAGCCCAAAAGTTATATGATGAAGAAGACTTCGGGGTCGATCTGAAGCAGGTTGCATATGCATTGGATTCCACAACCATTGATTTATGCCTGTCTCTTTTCCCCTGGGCAAAATTTCGACGGAAAAAGACGGCAATCAAACTCCATACTCTTCTAAATTTGCGCGGAAATTTTCCCACGGTTGTTATTATCACTCCAGGCAAGGTTCACGACGTAAACATTCTCGATGAACTGGCCATTGAATCTGGTGCATTCTATATTATGGATCGAGGATATCTGGATTTCGCTCGACTTTACGCAATCCATCAGTCATTAGCCTTTTTTGTCACGCGAACCAAGAAGAATTCACAGTTAAAACGCCGCTATTCACACATAGTAGACAAATCAACCGGTTTGCGATGCGATCAAACCGTAATCTTGAAGGGTTTAAATTCCAGCAAAGATTATCCCCAACCCCTTCGTCGCATCAAGTATTTCGATGCAAAAAACAATAAAAGATTGACCTTTCTGACCAACAATTTCACCCTTCCTGCTTTGACAATAGCACAACTCTACAAACGTCGATGGCGAGTAGAATTGTTTTTCAAAAGGATCAAGCAACACCTGCGTATCAAGGCTTTTTACGGCACTTCCGAGAATGCTGTAAAAACTCAGGTTTGGATTGCAATATCAGTTTACATTTTGGTGGCCATCGTCAAAAAGGAGTTGAAAATCGAACAAAGCCTTTACACAATTTTACAGATTTTGAGTGTCACACTTTTCGAAAAAAAGCCCATTTTACAAGTGTTTAAAGAACCTGTACCTTCAAAAAAGGTTACAAATATGCCCAAACAACTGTGTTTATCAGAGTTCTTAACGGGACAGTAGTGTGTTTAAATTACTTCTTTGTCTTTGAATAAAATAAAAAAACTTGTATCATTTTACCAATTCCCAGGAACCACCTTTATCTGCACCTTTCCGGCAGATATAGCCCTGCTCTTTCAAATTGGCCAAATGCTTTTTTACTGCCCTATCGCTGATACCAATGGCGATACTTAAGCGTTCAATGGTAATCAAAGGATTTTCCCGAATGAGATCCAAAATTTTCTGGGAACTTTTCTGGGAACTTTTCTGGGAACTTTTCTGGCTTGTTTCATTGTTTTTCTTCCAATTCACTGAAAGCGCTTCTTGCTCATCAAAAGCAAAGGATGGGCGGTCAAAGGTGGCAATGAAAATTTTGGCAATTTCACGAAATTTAGCATCCGGAGCATTTTTCAGAATAAGCGGCATTCCACGTCCCCACGCCTCGACCATCTGGATTCGTCGCAATAGATCTGCGATCAAAGGATTGCGACGTTTGGAAATATTCCCTTGTAACATCTTCTCTATGGTCATCCCGTCAAATAATCCTCCTGGGTTTCGAATTTCCACCCTATCTTTGAAGATGGCAATCTGAACATAATCAGGATCACGATAATCACGATGACAAAAAGCATTAATTATCGCTTCCCGCATCGCATCGACGGAAATTTCCGGAACATCTTCACGGTAAAGACCTTTCAATCGCATTCCGATGTGGATATTTTTCAAAATGTATTTCTGAGCTTCTTCGATGAGTTCAAGAATGTCCCCGTCAAAATCGTGTCGATCAATAATCGTAGCACTGTCTGTCGACGCGAAGACCGCGCACCGCAATTGCATAGGAGGAATCTTGGAAAAGAACAAAAGGGCAGCATTGACCAGAAACCCATCCTTGATCAAGCCAAGCTTTTCCAGTACATTCATCTTCGTATCCCAAACCAGTCCCGCATGTTCAACGAAATGCTTCAGCTTTTTTTCATCAATCTTCGATGGAAGGACTGTGGAAACTTCTTTGTCCCAACGGAGGAAATCCCGATTTTTTGAAAGAATCAGGTTCTCCAGTTCTTTTGCGGTCAGTTGTCGATCTTCATCGGCAACTCGCATATATGCTCGGCCAAAAGCATAATATGGAGTTTCCTTCCCCCTGAAAGATATCCTGACACAATTCACGCCGCTAATTGTTTCAATAGTTACTTGCGGAAATATTTTGGGTTCTATATGGGCAGCAATTGCCTGCGAAATTTCTCGCAAACTTTTTTCACTTGCATCCACTCCAACCGCATTGCCGTCATTGCGAATTCCAAACCACAACTCGCCTTTCCCATGCTTGTTTAAAATGGCCGCAACGGAAACCAACCCTGCTTTTAACTCGGCAAAGCTTTTTTTGAACTCGATTGTTTCAGTTTCTTTCATTATAATTACGAAAAGTTGAATCTCTCAGTAGAGTTTGATTTTACACCAACTTGAAATTTAAATGAAACCCAAAAGCTAAAAAGTTTCAAAAGAGATTGAAATGCTATTTAACAATCGGAATGATGAAAAAAACTCTGCTGGGCACCGATATTTTCTCTGAAATCCTGTAAAAAAAGACCCTTAGGTTGAGAGTTTTGCGCAGCAGTATTTTCAAATTTTCAAACATTATACTATTTCATCTATTACAGTTCTCGAAATAGTGAAAGGTTTCCATAAAATGAACCGGGAGGAGAAAATTCAGGTTTTCCTGCAGAACCTGAACGTGGTTGAAGTGTTAACAATGACCACTAAAAGTTCAGAAATAGCTGGAAGAATTTATGCTGATCTGGAAAAAATCGGTCAACCGATTGGAGAGCCGATCCGATTATCGCCGCAATTCAGACTGTCGGAAAACATTTCATTTAGCAACCCGTTTTTTCCCTCCGCTTTCGCGCATCAAATCAATGTCGTTTTGTACCGAATTCAATGTAACGGACTTTTCCGACAGTCTCATTACAATCGAAAACGATTTAGTTCTTTCTCTCGGAAACGAACGTCACTATAAATGCATTCAAAAAACAGGCTATCCTCTTAAAATAGTCAACTGGAAACAATCGCAATAGAGGTAAATTTACTTGAATGACACGTATACCCCGAAATTGTGAAAAAAGACCAAAAATCGGAAAAAATCCAAGTGTGAAATATCACTAACTATTATTGGCGGGCTTCTCAAGTGTTGTACTTTCACGAATAACTCTAATTTTTCACAGCTTCCCCTATTACGGAATATGTTGGACTATACTATTTCGGCCAGAGCCAGGCTGCACCACGAACACCACTCGAATCGCCATGTTTACTTCGGACAAGCTTTGTCTCGGCTTCACCACCGAAAACATATGAGGATAACTTTTTTGGAACCATTTCATAGAGCTCCGAAACGTTGCTCATCCCACCTCCAAGAACTATTATGTCAGGGTCAAGGATATTTATGATATGGGCAAGGGAACGGGCAAGGCGGTCTGCGTATCTCTCCAGTGTTAATCGGGCAAAACTATCTCCTTGGCGTGCCATTGAAACAACTTGTTCACCGGTGAGACCGGGACATTTTTCCAAGTTCAATCCAGGAGTCATCCGAACATAATCTTCCTCAAATCCCTTTCCCGAAATCCATTTTTCTATGCATGAAGATTGCCCGCACCAGCATTCAGGTCCAGGGTATTCCTCCGGTTTCATCCAGGGGAGAGGGTTGTGCCCCCACTCACCAGCAACCAGGTTCGGCCCGGCCCAGGGCTTTCCATCAATTGCAATGCCTGCACCGCAACCAGTTCCAAGAATTGCCGCAAACACAACACGATATCCAGCACCAGCGCCATCTACCGCTTCTGAAAGTGCCAGACAGTTTGCATCGTTCATAACGCGAACTTCACGATTGAGAATACAGCTCAGATCAAGATCCAATGGATGACCATTCAGGGCGTTGGTATTAGCGTTTTTGACGCACCCGGTCTTCGAAGAAATTGTACCGGGAATGCCAATACCAATTTTACCTGTTTGTCCAAGCACAGTTTCTGATTCATGGATCAAACCCGCAATTGTTGAAGTTATTCCCTCATAGCTTCCGGAATCAGTATTGACCCGTTTTCGATAAATTTCTTTCCCGCTCTCGTCCAGTACAATAATTTCGGTTTTTGTCCCGCCAAGATCAATTCCCAATCGCATTATCATATCCTTCGTGTGAAATTTTCTTCAATGAAAAAATAGCCCCGACGAACAAAGTTCCCTGACAGCTCCGCATAATTCAATTAAATCACTGGCGAATCGGTGTGCTTTCTCTTGAGATCGATCCGCCCTGGTGGACGTTCCCAAATGCAAAGAGTAGCTGGGAACCCTTTTTAGCGTATCCTCACGAAAAGACTGCCGCCGAACAAGTTCCAGTCCATCGTCAGCAAATCGTTCGAGGCAAAGATATCTGTTCATAGCTGTTCGAGGGAAAACTTTGGATTGCAGTGTTAAAATACCTCACTATTTTAGGATACGCTTGAGTTTTTCGCGTAAAGTTTTTCTATCAATCCCAAGAATTCTTGCTGCGTGTGTTTTGCTTCCGGAAACGCTGTCCAGAATCTTTTTAATATACTCGTCTTCAACCTCCGCTAAGGTTTTATTCAAACCCGTTCCACCTGAAATCATTGATTTCATATGTACAGGCAAGCTGGAGCTCTTTATTTCCTCGCCGTCATATAAAAACGCCAATCTTTGAATAAAGTTTTCCAGCTCTCTCACATTTCCTGGCCAATTGTATCTTTTCAAAGTCTGGAGAGCTTCATCGGAAAAATTTATTGAGGATAAATTGCTCCCTTTTTTCAAACGAGCCAGGAAAAAATTCAACAGGAGAAAAATATCCTCTCCTCTCTCCCGAAGCGGCTGCACTTTTATCTCCAGCACATTCAGGCGATAATAAAGATCTTCACGAAAAAGTCCTTTGGAAACCAGATTTGGCAAATTCTGATGAGTCGCAGCAAGTATCCGTATGTCTACATTCTGCACGCGATTAGAGCCAACCATTACAACTTCTTTTGATTGAAGCACTCTCAATAGTCTGCACTGCAACGCAAGGCTGGCATCTCCAATCTCGTCGAGAAATATTGAACCACCTTCGGCAAGTTGAAAGAAGCCCTCTCTGGTTTCCCCAGCGCCAGTAAAAGCTCCCTTTGCGTATCCAAACAGTTCACTTTCTATAAGGTTCTCGGGAATAGCCGTACAATTTACCGGTACAAAAGGGGCAGACCTGCGCCGACTGTTATTATGAATTGCCCGAGCAATCAATTCCTTTCCTGTACCACTTTCCCCTGAAATCAGCAGATTTAAATCAGTCTCAGAAGCTTTTCGAATCAGCTTAAAAACCTTTTTCATCGCATCGGATTCCCCAATTATTCCATAGCTACCAGCTGGTATTTCAATATTGTGTGCTCTTCTTCGTCGTTCAAGTTTTTCGAGCACCAGGTTCACTGATGAAAGTAATTCATCAGTGGAAAAAGGTTTAACAAGATACACTTCAGCTCCTTCTTTCACTGCCGAAATAGCACTTTGAATCGATGGATAGCCAGTGATCAGGATTACTTCCATATCAGAAAAATTTTCCCGCACATGCTTGATTAATTCAAGCCCGCTTAAATTGGGCATTCTCAAATCAGTAATCAGCAAATCAACTTTATTTTCCGCAAGAAACTCAATGGCTTTTTCGACTTCCGATTCAGTGAAAACGATGTATGAAGCGTTACGCAAATTTTCTTGAATTACTTCAAGAATAGGCTTACAATCATCTACTACAAGTATTTTGTATGTTGTTTTATTTGTATTGCTCGTTATTGTCATTTTATTATTTGTTTTGGGAGTTGAGATAAATTGGAAAGCTAGTTTTAAACTTGCATACTTTACCAGATTCGCTTCTCACATATATCGCATTCGGCTATAGGAAGGCAAAACCACCCACGAAATGAAATGCTTCAGAAAACAAGATTTTGGATTAATGAACATTTCAGTTAAAAAAACAGAAAACCATAGATTTAAGAAAAAAAATGGTAAAAAAACTAAAACAGTAATGATTACTAGCTTTCCACGAATGTGGAAAAAATACAATTCCAAAACCAGGAAAATCGCAGTGTTTTTGAGTAAATCTGAAAAGGAACAATTTGTCTTGCACACTCAAATTACTATATTTTAAGTGATTATTCAAGCTGAATCTCCAGGAACCAGCAACAAAGAGTGAATTCATATTGACATTGGCACTAACCACACAATTCAAAAAATAAATCCGCGAAAAATTGTATTTCCCAAATTTTCTGCACTTGCGTTGATACAGGTTTATTAGTCAATTATTTTTATTCTTTTTCGCTATCCAAGAACCAGCAATTTTCCATTTGAATGCTGAAGCGAAGTCCAGAAACGTTCCGTTTTAGTGATGCTTCAAATCGTGAAACATAAAGAGTTCGGACTTAAAAAAAGGTTGAATAAACATTAATTTATTACCAATTTGCAGTAAGTTTTTCTAATGAGCTTCTTGCAATATTGTATAAAATTTGCACATCGGACAAAAAGAAATTCCGGTTTGATGATCATTGTGATATTTTTCGCAAATTTGAATTTGCTAATTTTGCAAGAACCTCTAATAAATTACATTTCCTAGTGCTATTAATTTTCCACAAATATAACCGAACTTCTCGTAAGGCTGCATCTGAAGCTAAATGGGAAATCGTTCTCCAGGAACTTGCTTTTATAAACCTTCAGACCAGGCCCTGATCAATCATAACCTGGGAAACTCTCATAAATCCAGCAACATTTGCCCCATTGACATAATCACCGGGAGTTCCTGCTTTTTCTGCAGCTGAAAGACAATTTCGATGAATATTTTTCACAATCTGACATAATTTTCCATCTACTTCTTGTCTCTTCAAGGTTGTTTTTGCGTTATTCTGCATCACTTCAAGTCTGGAAAAAGCCACTTTTCCCGCATTTGTTGCTTTGCCAGGAGCATGAAAAATCTTGTTGTCCCTTAAAAGTTCTGCTGCTTTCGCTGTAACTGCCATATTAGCTCCTTCGGTGATAGCCAGACATCCATTTTTTATCAGAGCCTCAGCGTCTTTTTCATTGAGTTCATTTTCACAAGCACACGGGAAAGCAATATCGACCGGAACAGACCAAGGACGTTCGTGAGAAAAAAAAGGGACTTTAAATCTGTCTGCAAAAGTTTTAACTCTGCCATTTCCGCCATTTCTCATTTCTAACATATAGTCAATTTTTTCACCTTGAATCCCATCTTTGTCTAAAATGAAGCCATCAGGCCCAGACAAAGTGATAACTTTTCCACCAATTTCTGAAACTTTTTTAACCACTCCCCAAGCTACGTTTCCAAAACCTGAAACGGCAACTTTTTTTCCATTTATCGTTTGTTTTTGTGTATTAAGCATTTCTTCGGCGAAATAACTAACGCTATATCCGGTCACTTCGGGGCAAAGGTGTGAGCTTTCCCATTCACCCCATTTATTGGCAGCCCCTCCCTCGAAATGGTTTTTCAGCCTGCAATACACTCCAAGCAGCCAGGCAATTTCACGTTCACCCACCCCAATATCTCCTGCAGGAACATCCGTTTCAGACCCAATGTAACGAAAAAGACTTGTCATAAAAACCTGGCAAAAAGTTTCAATTTCATCTTCTGATTTGCCGCAAGGATTGAAGTCGCTTCCACCAGTTCCCCCGCCAAGTAAAAGGCCAGCCAAAGCATTCTGGAAGATTTGCTCAAATCCCAGAAACTTCAAAATGCTTAAATTAACCAAAGGGTGAAATCGTAAACCCCCTTTGTAAGGACCCAGCACGCTGTTGAAACCAACGCTATAGCCCATATTTATCTGTAACTCTCCCCTTTCGTTCCGCCAGGGAATACGGAAAATAAGCACCCTTTCCGGTTCAACAATTCTTTCAAGAATTTTCTTATCTTTATATACTGGATTTTGTTCAATAATTTGAGAAAGGGATTGAAATACTGCTGTTGCAGCCTGAACGAATTCGGTCTCCCCTGAATATTTCTTTTCCAGGGTTTCAAGAACTTTTGCAATATAAGAATTAATTTTAACCATTTTTTCGTTTCCTCCAGCAGTGGAAATGTGTGATAATATTGTATATTTCCAAACGATGATAAATGTTCTACAAAAACCTTAAATCTTAAGGTTTTTGCAGTTGCCACTTTACCAAAACCCTCTCCCTGATAAACTCATACTAAGTTGCGTTCAAGATGATACTTATCCGTGCTTCTAGAATCTGTAATTTTTACCGAAGGTACCGAAGCCACAATTGTTTAACAAAGATAAATTCTCTCAATTCTGTTGATTACCGCATGAAGCGGGGTACAGACTAATTCAGAGTCAATTTGAACGCAACTTGGCATCAAGCTATACTTGAGCATACTAGCCAAGTTTAGAAAATCTTTTTCTACAAATCATGATCGACTCAAAATTCCCCGTTTTCTAAAGAGACTATCGAAAAATCCCCGAAAATTCACTTTTTGGGTACCCACCCAATTTTTCGCCCCGCTTTCTCGCATCAACAGCGAGCCGCTTTGTACCGAATAAGATTTACCGAGATTTTTCAACAACTTCTAAAGATTAATTTAGCAAGCACTTAGTTTGTAACTGGGTTCTGGCATCCTCTTTGGTTTAATCTGGACATTCAAATTCTATTCCTTTCTCCAGATAAAAACAGATTATTCCTCCTTGTGATTTATTGTTCAATTGTTTGGAATTGGAACAATAAAATATATTGCATCAAACATGCCTGATTGTTTTTCTTTTCGAAAATTTACAAATATCACTTGGGATGCCGATTTCCATGATAAGGCCCAAGGTTCCCAATTTATTTCTCCGGCGCTTTTCGAATCAATGGGGAGTTTCACCCCAGTTTTTAGATAAACATAAGAGGAATTTTTCGACAGCTTCTAACGTTTTAATATTGCCGGATACATAATTCCCTGAAAAGTGTTGCGCCTTTCGAGGCATTTTTCCAAAGAAGCCGTGATATCAGCATTTTTGAGACCTCCCCATTTCGGACTGATTAGCAGATGAGGTGGAGACTGTGTGCTCAGGCGGTCGATCATGATTTTTGGGTTCAAGCGCTCAACTAAATCGCATAGCAAATCAACGTAATCATCCATTGAGTAGTGGAAAAAATCCTCGGAGTGATCACGGAATTCTTCAGCTATAAGGGTGCCCTTCAGGATTTGCAGATGATGTATTTTCAAGGAATGAAGCGGCAATTGGGAAATCAAATCCGCGGCAAGCATATGGTCATCGCGTCTTTCTCCTGGTAAGCCCAAAATAATGTGGGCACCGATATGAAAATTATATCGAGAAGCCAGATCTATTGCCTGGATAGTTTGTTCAAATGTATGTCCCCGATTAATTCGATTCAAAGTTAAATTTTTGCAACTTTCAATTCCAAATTCAATTCCCACAAATTGAGTCTTACCCAATTCTGCTAGCAAGTCCAACTTTTCGGGACTAAGGCAATCCGGTCTTGTCGCAACAATGAAACCAATAATTTCATCAAATTTCCTGACCGACGAAAAAACAAGTTTCAGATGTTCTAAAGGAGCATAAGTTGCTGAAAATGTCTGAAAGTAAACAACAAATTTTTTTACTTTGTATTTTTTCCGAAAAAAAGAGATTCCTTCGGATATTTGCTGTTCAACCGATTTTTTTGAATCACAATAAAATGGAGAAAAAGCTTCGTTCAAACAATATGTACAACCTTTATCAGACAAAGTTCCATCGCGATTTGGGCAAGAGAATCCAGCATTTACAGGAATCTTTTGGACTCTTTCACCAAATTTCAGTTTCCAATAATCCCGGTTTAGGTTCAAACGCATATTCAGCCACACTAGACAAATTTAACGCTTAATTATACCATTTTCATTCTTCAGGGTGGTGCTTTAAAGAAAGTTGTTATAGAATTTATCCCTATTCAAAAAAATGCATTCTGTCGATGTTTTTTAGTAAGCTTTTGTATTTCAGTCTTTTTCTTATAATGGGTTTTCTGCTAATCAGAAATTGTAAGAATCTGGCAACGAATTATGAACTTTAAGGAGATCAGATATGACTTCAACGGGCAAAATTCAAGTTGGTGTAATATTTGGTGGACGCTCGGGTGAACATGAGGTATCCCTAATATCAGCCCAGTCGATAATGAAAGCTCTGGATGCAGATAAATTTGAAGTAATACCTATCGGGATTACCAAACAGGGATCCTGGCTGGTTGGAGCTGATCCCAAGCTGATGCTTGCCGGCCCCGAAGAGAAAGCCAGGCTTACGATGAATTCACGTCAAGCAATTGTTGGTGATCCTACTCATAAGGGGATGGTTCTGTTAAATAGTAATGAATCCCCTGAGAAGGTAAAACTGGACGTTGTTTTCCCGGTAGTCCACGGAACATATGGCGAAGACGGAACACTTCAAGGGCTTCTTGAATTGGCGGATATCCCTTACGTTGGCTGTGGGGTAATGGCTTCATCCATTGGAATGGATAAAACCTCAGCAAAAAGATTGTTCCGGGATGCAGGGCTTCCCGTAGGCACTTTCCTGGAAGTCCTTCGAAAAGAATGGAAAACTTCTCCAGATGAAATTATCGAGAAAATTGAAGGGATATTCAGTTATCCTTGTTTTATCAAACCTGTGAATTCCGGTTCCTCAGTAGGGGTAAGCAAAGCCCACGATCGGACTGAATTAATTCAGGCAATGGATCTTGCAGGAAAGTTCGATCGGAAAATCCTGATTGAAGCATTCGTTGACGGGCGAGAGCTGGAAGTTTCAGTATTGGGGAATGATAATCCGATTGCTTCAGTTCCAGGTGAAGTCATTCCTTGTCATGAGTTTTATGATTATAATGCGAAATATATTGAAAATCGTTCTGAGCTGATTATTCCTGCGCGATTGTCTCCGGAGAAAATGAAAGAGATCCAGGGCTATGCAGTAAATGCTTTCCGAGCAATAGACGGAGCGGGAATGGCACGAGTTGATTTCTTTCTCGAAAAGAAAACTGATAAAATTTATATTAATGAATTGAACACCATTCCTGGCTTTACAAGTATCAGCATGTACCCCAAACTTTGGGAAGCCAGTGGAATTTCATATCCCGATCTGGTAAATCGTTTGGTTGAACTGGCATTTGAAAGGCATTTTGAGAAGCAGGAATCCTTAAAATCGGTAGTCTGAGGAAGACGACTCGTCACGTTCCCCCGAACATCAGTTCGCACAGGAATGGAAATCGCAGTCATGAGTGGAATCTGTCTAATCTGGGATACGCTGAGCGTATTATATTAGACAGATTTTTGCTATTCGGAATAACCCATGATAAATAATAATGCATGCTAGAACGTATTAAAGTTAAATTTATTCCAAAAGTGAGGCTTTAATACCAGGAATTATCCATTTAGTGTTTAAAGCTCTTCCGAAAAGAGGTTTAAATTATATTTTTCTTTTTTCTGGTTCTTTTTTAAAAATTCCGGGCTCTATTATCAGAAAAATAGTATAAAAATCTTTCT
>JADFXM010000097.1 GCA_015233565.1 Candidatus Rifleibacteriota bacterium | reverse complement strand
TCATTCTCTCGATCTTATTCTCAAATATCACTCCGCTTTCGCGGTACCCTTTAGGACAAGCCTCGAGGGTAAAATCGAGTTTACCACTTTTACTTCCCACTGTCAATATTCTTTTTTTCTTTTTTTTTCTATTTTTTTTTGGCATCAAATTCAGTTAATTAATTATGACAACAATGGAAATGTCGGTTGATCCATTTGACTATCTCACCGTTCAGCAAAAACCATCCAAGCATGTCGCAAAAATCCCACATCTCTGATTACCCTGGAATTATCGAAACACTCTGAAAAGCGTTGCACCGAATGAATCGGGGTAGCGCAACCTTCCCCAAATAACATTTTTTCAGAAACAGTATTACATTCCCACTGTTGGAAACAAAAAAAACAGATGAAGGATTGTCCTATCAACCTAAAGCCTTCTCACCGCGAATTTGCAACTCCTTGATTCCATCACAATAGAATCGCTGCAACTTCCACTTTGTCAAGAGAAGATCGCCTAGAGCAGGTCAAACATACACTTTTTTCGCTGTTAATCAACCTTTTACGAGGTTTCCTGTTGAAGCTACTTTACCGGGAATTTCGTATAAAAAGCTCATTTTTTAAAAAAAATATTAGCAGAAAAATATGATTTATGAAACGGCATTGAATAGATTAATCGCATCAGATCAACAAAAAGTAAGCGTTTGCCCTGTCGCCTAGAGCCTCTAAGGAAAATTTCTGCGGAAATATCCAAATGACAGATTGAGGTATAAGCTTTTCATTTGATTACATCAACAAGAGTGTCAATGATGTTTGTTATAATGATTTTGGGACCAGCCCGTTGGAGGGTCTGTTGAGATAGGTTCTCTCCAAAAACTACAACCGTTCGGTTAACAATCTGCTCAAGATTTTTTACCTGTTTGACAATATCAGCCGCACGTCCAGCACCGAACTTATATTCAATGAGGGCATCTTAGTAACCACATCAACCCAAAAGCTTCGTCTTTGTACTTCACATCAAATCAAAAGCTTTAGAAATAAAGGTTATGATAAAGTTATCGTTCTGATCTGGTGTATCCATACTTCTTTTTTCCTCCTGCAAAAAGCCAAACTAACGATTCGTTGAACTAAGCTACTTTACAGCAATGATGAGCTCACCTGCGAGCAACACAAGTCTGGTGAAGCGGATCATTGGCGGGACATCGGGAAACATCCAAAATCCTTCTTTCTCTCAAACTCACGATCCACCTGCACCGGTCAATATCCTTACTGCAAAAGTTTTTTCTTTCCAAAAACAGAAATCGGTTTAAAATAGCCTCTCCCGTGAGAGACTTCCCCACATCTTCTTATACCCCACCTGACATTGGGAACCCATCAGGTTGATTCAGCGCCAGACTCCGTCTTAGTCATACCATTTTCACAAGATTCTTCACTTTCTCCGTAGAAAGAAATATCAAAAACTAATTCAAGGTTAAGTTCAGCAAGAGTCTGCATTTGCTCAGGCCATAAAGTTGGACCACCATCGCCAAAAGCTGACCACCAAATACAGTTTACATTCATAGTTATTCCGACTGCCTCTTGTATTTCAAATAAGCGATTCTTGACTGGAGCCAATCGCTCAAGCAGCCAATCAAGATGTCTTCTAACATCCTTTGATTGAACATATTTTTCCGAAGAAAGGAACCAGCCGCCTAGTTTGAAAATATATTTTCTGCCAAGAGAATTTATTCTTTCCATTCCCTTCTTTTGAGAACTAGTCGACTCTAATCCTATCAATTCGGCAATGTTATCAGGATTAAGATCATCCCCATAAATTCGTAATTCAGCATAAGTTCTTTCACAAGTTTCGTAACCGTCATTAATTGGAACTCTGCGAGAGGCAATATTAACCATCTGAGTTCTCTACAAGTGCTCAAGAAGATTGCCAATAAGATTGCCTTTATCATCATATTGGTATGTAATGGTTCTTCCGTCAGAATCTTTAACAGAAGTAATTTTGCCACTTGTATTTGTGGTAAAATTAAGGCATTGGCCTTCAGGGTTTGTGATCTTGCTCAAACGACCCTTAGAATCATAATCTATCAATGTCGCATCTGCTGCACCCTTGCCACAACAGACACGGGCCATGCGAATAATTTTTCCTGAAGTATCAAATGTCCATTCGGAGCCTTTGGGATTTGCGACAGTCCAGAAGTTAGAATCAGGCGAAAACGCCAATTTCAAACCGGAATCGGAATCCGAAAAAAACGAACTGCCCTGTATTTTAAATAGAACTTTTGAACCATCGGAAAGTTTTAAGGAAGCAGTTGAGACACCAATATTCAAATTCACAAAGAAAGGTCTGCTCCAGCCACGGCCAAAGGGTCCCGAGCTCATATCGAGAGAATTATATATTCGAGATACGATTAACGGAATTCTGGATCTAAGGCGTAAATCGATTTGGGGGAGCGAATAGTTGCCCGAGACAATGTTAACCGGGTCATCGACCAGAACACCTGAAACGTAGCCTTTCTGGGAATTGGTCATATCATCGCCTAAAGAAGAAACACACTCAACACATTGAGGTTCACCGGGGAAAATTGAACTTGTTGGGTCTTTTGAGAAAATCCCGTTCGGAGGTAGTCTGAAGCCGATTACGAGTGTAGGAATATGCTTTATAAGGGCGGTTAAATTTTCAGTGTTACCGCCAACCGAAGCTGAAATTGGGTAAGAGCCATCCGGTAGATATTGGCCATCTGAACCTGCTCCCCACCAAGTGTATTTTGCAATGTTACTACCATCTATGTTTTCAGTAGGAACTTGCGCCAATGTAACGTCACCAACTTTAAAAGTCACAGTTGCGGGGTCTGATGTCTTCGCGCGAAGAACCATACCTTTGGTCATCCTTGCCGATTAAAATAAAAGTCGGTGATTCACTGAATTGAAGGGTTTGACCAGGGGCGTTGAATGGCAGAATTCTGATTTCATCAAAAATAGTGGAACTATCACCAATACTGGCTTGATTTTCAAAAGTAATAGTAAAATTATCAAATGGTTCAGTCAGATTATTTGCTTCAATTTCAAGAATACCGGAAAAATCATTGGCAACTTGAAAATCAAGCGGGATAAGTGGCCCCCACAATCCAACACCACCTTTTATAAACCCCACTTGGGTATCACTTTTTCGAAAGGAAATTGAAACCAACGCTGCAGCGTTCCCGCCTGCCGGTGGGGCATGTAACACAGTAAATAAAGCTATTTTTGTACCTTGAGGGCAGTTGTAGCCAAGTTGATAATTCCGAGAAAAACCTGACCAACCACCATCCATGGGACCGTAGCTGACCCTTTCTTGTTTTATCGCCGTTGAACCGTCAAACGGAGAAACAACTTCTGAACGCAAAACCGTGGTTCCATAGCCCATATCCATGGCCAACCAACCTGATAAAGTGCCGAGACAAATCGCGTCGACAAGAACATAGCCCGGGGGAAATGATGAAAGCGGCGTTTTAGTTGGTATTTCTTGGCAGAAAACAGGTTTATCAGAGAAAGAACAAATATTAAAAAAACAAACCACCAAAAAAAATACCAATCGTCGCAAATTCATCAAAATTCTCCTCTCATGGAAAACGTACTTAAAGTAAGTACACAAGAATAAACTTACGGCCCTTCGGGGGACTTTTGGAAGCGTTTCACAGAAACCTTCCAGAAAATTTATACATTACACTTTTTTTAAGTTAACCTCCCCCCCCCTCGAAAAAGTCAAGAAAATATTTTTTATTTCTTGAGAAAATATTATTTTCCAAATAAAATCCGGTTATTCTCCTTATATTCCGACTTTCTCTCTGATCATTTTGAAACTGGGCAAACACGACAGCAAATACCCATTTAGCCTGAGGCACAGCTTTGCAAGAAGTTACGCTTAATTTGTTGAAAACAATAAACCTTTCTTAGTAAAGTCGAGCGCTTCATGGTTTGCGATTAGTAGCAACACTCAAACGGAACGGTTCAAAACTTCGCTTCAGCGCCCAAAGCGAGAATCGCTGTAAACGCCATTTAAAGCTTGACACAATTTTTGCGGTCTGCTAAATTTTGCTACAAAATAAAGGAAAATCGAGAGGTTACTGTTAATGGAACAATTTGAGCTGAGAGGCCTAGCTCTTCGTCGAATCATTATCCAGCAATCGATGCGAGCTCACGTGGGACATATCGGATCAGCTCTCTCGGTTGCAGATATTTTTGCTTCTCTTTTTTTCAATATTCTTCCTCCCTCAGAACAAAAGAATCCTGGTAGAGATCGGTTTATATTATCCAAGGGGCATGCAGCTCTAGCGCTTTATTCCACTCTTTTTCTACAAGAACGCATATCAGTCGAACAACTTAATAGTTATTGTGGGAATAACACTGTGCTTGGAACTCATCCCGAACATTTTCTTGACGGTGTCGATTTTTCAACAGGCTCACTTGGACAGGGTCTCAGCTTTGGAGTTGGAGCCGCTCTTGCAGCAAAAATGCAAAATTCCAAACGGCGAGTCTTTGTTCTGATAAGTGATGCCGAATGCAATGAAGGCTCAATTTGGGAAGCCATCATGTTCGCTGCTCATCATAAACTGTCAAATCTTGTCTGCGTTGTAGACATCAACGGACAGCAAGCCTTCGGCAAAACAAAGGATGTACTCAACCTTTCTCCCATGCATCCCCGATGGCAAGCCTTCGATTGGGACACACACATAGTTGATGGCCACGATGAACGGCAACTTACTTTCAAACTTCGACAGCTTGCTTATGAATCCGGACCTCCACACGTTCTCTTAGCACAAACCACTTTTGGGAAAGGCGTTTCATTCATGGAAAACCAAATTAAGTGGCACTATTGGCCTCTTTCAGAGAATGAGTTTTTTCAGGCAATGAAAGAACTAGAGGGAAACATATGAGAAGCGCTTTCGTTAAAACTCTTTGCGGATTAGCAAGCGAAAACTCCAAAATTGTTCTACTAACTGGAGATCTAGGATATTTGGCTTTAGAGCCTTTTGTCGAAAAATTCCCCGACCGCTTTTTTAATGTTGGAGTTGCCGAACAAAATATGTTGGGAATTGCAACCGGACTTGCAGATTCAGGTTTTATCCCCTATGTTTATTCGATTACTCCTTTTGTAGTTCTCCGACCTTACGAATTTATCCGAAATGGCCCTATTTACCACCGGCTCCCCGTTCGAATTGTTGGAGTTGGCGGCGGATTCGAATACAGTACAAACGGAATTTCCCATTATGGCCTGGAGGACATCGGTGTCATGCGGATACAACCAGAGATCGCAGTCGTGGCCCCTGCCGATTCACAGCAAACAATCACCTGTTTCCGGACGATGAATGACTTCCCTGGAAGTGTTTATTTCCGTATTGGGAAGGACGATAAAAAAATTGTTTCAGGACTGAATGGGAGTTTTGCCCTGGACAACATTCCAATTATTCGAAAAGGAAAAGACCTTCTTTTGCTGACGACCGGCAGCATTTCTTCATCCGTGCCTTCGATAGCAGAGACACTTGAAAAAGAAGGAATTTCCTCGACAGTCGGCGTAGTTTCAGTTTTCTCCCCACCCCCAAAACAAGCACTTATCGGCCTTTTAAAACAGTTTTCCGCAGTCGTTACAATAGAAGCTCACTATATTACCGGTGGCCTTGGGTCTCTTGTCTCAGAGATCATCGCTGAAAATGGAATTTCCTGCAAACTTAAACGATGCGGAGTCACCCGACAACCAGATGGTAGAACAGGAAGTCAAGATTTCATGCATTCCATCCACAACTTGTCACCGGAACTAATCGTTCAAGCCTGCCTGGCAACATCTCGATAATTTATGAATATACCAATTCCCAATCCTCTATCAATTTCCATTTCTTTTTCCACTGGAATCAAAACAAAGAAAAAACTAAGCGCGGTAATAGCCTGCTATCGAGACGCTCAGGCTGTTCCATTCATGCATGAACGCTTAACCGCAGTGTTTAAAAAAATTGAAGTTGACTACGAAATTATTTTTGTCAACGATTGTAGCCCGGACAATGCGCTTGAAGTCCTACGCGAACTTGCACAGAATGACTATCACGTAACAGTAATTAATCACACACGAAATTTCGGCTCGCAAAGTGCTTTTACAAGCGGAATGATTGTGGCAACAGGAGATGCCGTCATTTTACTTGACGGAGACCTACAAGACCCCCCCGAAGTAATAGAGTCTTTTTTTCAAAAATGGCAGGAGGGCTATGACGTTGTATACGGAATTCGTGAGAAACGTGAAGCTACATCATTCATGCAATTTGCCTATAAAGCATTTTATCGCATTTTCCGCGCCGCATCATATGTTCCAGTACCTCTTGATGCCGGAGAGTTTTCTTTAATAGACAGAAAAGTTGTCAATGCCATTAATAGTTTACCCGAAAACAATCGCATGCTACGTGGACTTAGGGCTTGGGTCGGTTTTCGGCAATGCGGGGTCCCATATTTTCGACCGGAACGTATGTTCGGCAAAACGACCAACTCAATGATAGCCAATCTTGGATGGGCCCGCAAGGCAATATTTTCTTTTTCTTTTGTACCACTTGATTTTATTTCATGGCTTGCATTTTTAACCGTAGGGTTATCATTTATTGGAATTATTTTTCAGATAACATCCCGACTTTTATTTCCTGGAGGTACCCCCACCGGTTTCACAACTTTAATCGTCCTGATTTTATTCATGGGGGGAATTCAGCTCCTCTGTTTCAGCATCATAGGTTCATATCTGGCTCATATTTACGATGAGGTCAAACACCGTCCGCCTTTTATCGTCGAAAGTATCATTAATCCTCCGAAGAAGTCCTAATAGTAAATTTATTTGCTTCAGAAATTTCGTTACAAATTTCTGTTTCAAACGAAGCTGAAATTATAACTCAACGTTTGTAAACCCACAGCTTGGTATAATAAGATGCGGATATTCGATTTGACTTTTAATTCAAGTTCGAATATGGTTGAAGCATAGTAAGTCATAGCAATCAACCAATTTTTCCCGTAAAAGTCACCCTGAATTTATGCCGGTTTGCTCAAACGTTCGTTGTGGTGGCTTCGTACCAAAACAACCTAATGCCTTCTAGGAATCTATTTATGAAAACTGTAGTTTTAACTGGAGCAACAGGATTTATTGGCGCGAATCTTACCCGTCGTTTACTGAAAGACGGCCATTCTATCCACCTTCTTTTGCGACGTGACTCTCCTCGTTGGAGAATAAAGGACATTGCCAGCGATATAGTACTGCACGAAATTTCCCTCTTAGAAAGAGATTCCCTTCAAAAAACTTTAAATAAAATTCGGCCGGATTGGATATTCCATTTGGCAGCCTTTGGTGGGTCTTCGTGGCAAGTTGATCGAAAGAAAATTATAGAAACAAACCTTCTGGGAACAATAAACCTCCTTGATGCAAGTATGGAAAATGGTTTTGAGGCATTTTTAAATGCCGGCACGTCATCAGAGTATGGGCTCAAGGATCATCCCCCAAGCGAAACAGAACTTCTGGAACCAAACAGTTGCTATGCCATTGCAAAAGCTGGCGCCACCAATTATTGTCGGCATATCGGAGTGACGAAAAAGGCCAGAACTGTAACCTTGCGTCTCTATTCAGCTTTTGGCCCATTCGAACAGCCAAAGCGCCTGATGCCGGTGCTCATTCTTAAGGCACTAAAGGGGGTGTTCCCCCCTCTTGTAGACCCGGAAGTATCCCGAGATTTTGTTTACGTTGATGATGTAACTGATGCATTTGTAATAGCTGCCGAATTTGATAAAGTCGAACCGGGCAGCATTTTCAACATTGGCACTGGGATTCAAACAAAAATGAGGGATGTCGTTGCATTTGCAAAAAAACACTTTTGCATTACGGCAACCCCACAATGGAATGCAATGAATTCAAGGGCATGGGACACAAACATTTGGATTGCCAACAATAAGAAAGCGCTTGAGACGCTGAAATGGAAACCCAAATTCTCTTTTGAAGAGGGAATGAAAAAAATGACCGCATGGTTTCTGGAGAACGTTGAAATTCAGCGCCTTTATGAAGAACTTGTAAATGTTCCGGCCAATTCAGAATTTTAAGAACCCAAAAAATGGATAAAAAATTCAAATTTTTTCTTATACTATGTTTTCTGTCAGTATTTGCTAAATTTTTCCTAAGTAGCGGGGAAACCATTCTTTCTGCCAGAGACAATGATATTAGAAAGCAGTTCCTTGATTGGCGGGATTTTGGGTTTAGTGAATTAGCAAAAGGACATCTGCCTCTATGGAATCCCCATATTTTTTGTGGAGCTCCCTATTTTGGAGGATTTCAATCCGCACTTTTATACCCTCCCAACTGGGTTCATTTTTTTCTGCCGGTTCATAAAGCCATAAATTTCATAATTCTTTTTCATATTTTGCTAATTGGCTTTTTTACATATTTTTGGAATCGAAGTCTTGGTTGCAGTGACCTTGGAAGCACCGTAGCCGCTTTTTTGTTCATGTTTTCGGGAAGTGTCTTTTGTCGCATCTTTGCCGGACATCTTTCGAATATTTGTACAATGTCATGGATGCCTCTTGTTTTTTTGGCTTTTGAATGGGCTCTTCAGAAAAGAGAAAGAAGTTATTGTCTTTTGGGAATTTTTGCAATTTCAATGCAAATTCTATCCGGACATATGCAATATGTTTATTACAATGCCCTGATATTGGGATTCTATGCTTTGATCCGTGCCTTTTCCGGAAGGAATATTTTTAACATACTAAAAGTATATTTTATATTTTATTTTGGAGCAGTTCTAATTTGCTCTTTTCAACTGGTCGCAGGATTTAACGCTCTACTGGAAAGCGCACGAGGCGGCTCGAAGTTTCAGTTAGCCTTTACATTCAGCCTTCCACCGGAGAACTTATTAACCTTCATTTTTCCATGGATTTTCGGACATATAAACGGAGCTCTCCTGTATTGGGGATCCTGGCTGCCCTGGGAAGTGAATCTTCATTTTGGAGTATCTGGTTTTTGTCTTGCTTTATTTGGAATCTTTTGCTGGAAAAAGCCGGATGAACGAAAAGTTGCCATGATTTTAAGCGGATTATTTGCACTACTTTTGGCACTTGGAGATAATACCCCGATTTATGAATTCCTTTCTAACTGGCTACCAGGTTTTTCATCATTCAGGGGTTGCTCCAAATTCGGTTTTTTTGCGGTTTTCTTTCTTTGTTCATTTGCCTCAATTGGTATGGATTTTTTATCTGAAGATTCCATAAAAAGGCACAAATTTGCCGCAATTCTTTTTCTGCTGGGTATAATTTGTTTTTCATTTGGTCTTTTTATCTATATTTCTTCCAGGGATCCGGAGACAGGAATCTGGCCGACTTTCGTTAACTCAATTCTTTCAAGAAAAGCCAGCCTTTATTTTCTGGTATCCAAGGTTCAATTACTTGCTTTTATTAGTTTATCCGGAATGTATGCCAGCCTTGAAGTGTTTTTCAGGGCTTTAATAATATTTTCAGGCGCTTTATTTCTTTTGAAATCAAATTCAGAAAACGAATCTTTTTCCAAAAGGCTTGCACTTCTTGTAATACTGGAGATTTGCATTTTTGCCGGCCCCACTCTTGAATTTTTCGATATTTCTCTTGAAAAGAACATTGAATTGAAAAATTTTGTCTCCGAAAAAGGCAATGAATATCGGTTTGCACTTCCCAATCCCGTCAAGGCCATGACATGGAACGTTCTGGACGTAAACGGAGATGACCCTTTTTCCCCGAAAAGGTATTCTGAATTTTTGGCGTTCTCTCAAGACTTAGACCCGGATTCGAGAACCACAGGTTATTATTTTCTTTGCAGTCCACTTTTGAGACTTGCAAGCTGCAAATATTTCGTTCAAAGCGCTTCTCCCACTCTGCACATTAGAGAAATTTCCAACGTTTTACCCAGAGCCCTCATTTTACACAATTGGAAAACAATGAAAAATAGGGAAGAAATCTTCGCTGAATTTTCCAAGAGGGATTTTAACCCCCTCAAATCTGTTCTCATTGAAGAAGACCTCCCAGAACTAGATTCCATTGCATCAAACTCTGTAGCAGTTGCCGAAACTACTGAAAAAGTTGAAATAAAGAACATTTCAACCGATGAGATTTTCCTGAATGTTAAAGTTGAAAAACCTGCAATTCTTCTTATTACTGATTCTTACACTCCCAACTGGGTCGCGGAAACTGCGAACCCCGATTATACCGATCCTGGAAATCCAAAAATGAAATACCGTGTGATTCCGGCAAACTATGCCTTCAGAGGAATTCCCCTAATTCCGGGGGAGCATAAAATAAAGCTGTCCTATCAACCGGCTTATCTTAAAATTGCTATGATTTTCAATATTTTTGCCGTATTTGCTTTTCTCACAGCAGTTTTGAGTGAGTTTTTAAAGCTTGCAAAACGAAAAGATCCCTTTCTTTCTTAAATCAAAGATAAATGCATCCGTTGGATAATACTAATAATTAAAATTAAGCACGCAAATCTATAGGTTCAATCAAACCTCTGGCGCTGTAAATGAGCGTGAGCACGATATTTTATGAAAGTTTGATCAAAATAAATTAGGGCGAAAAGCACTAAAAACAAAAGCTAGCGACTAAAGGAAAAGCCTTTCAACAGAAGGTGAGGTGGATTTTGCCTACTCCGTTGAGGAATTTGATCAGATTCTTGATTTTTCCCATGAAATAATTTGGCTCCACTCATAAACCGTCTGAAAAGTTACTTTAGTATTTAGTGGGATTGATATAATTTGTAGCTTGATTTGATTTTTTTAAATAGGAAAGGCTAAAATTTACTCACAGCTAGAAGAAAGCCAGAAACTCGAATGTAACAATCGTCGAAACACCCATAACCACCTAATGTCCTAATCACTTAGATCCGGGGGAAAATTAAATTAAGACCTTCAATCGATTAATTCTGTGGCTTCTCCCATATCTGGGAGTGGGATTAACATCGTTTGTTTTTTTCAAAGATCCAAATGGCTTTCCAACTCCGGTTGATTCTTATTTCCATCTTTTGTTTTCTGAAAGTTTTTATTCATCCATTAAAGAAGGGTATTTGTGGCCCACATGGCATTCAGCACCCTTTAACGGTCTGGGAACTCCAGCTTTCACATTTTATGCACCTTTAGTATATTATTTCACCTCGTTTTTTCAGGCAATCGGCTTGCACGTGTTTTCAGCTCTTAAGTGTACTACTGTTTTTTTTCTTGGACTTGGAACCATTGGTTTTAAAAGGTTACTCAAAAACTTCTGTTCATCAGAATTAACACAAGCTCTCGGAGCATTCTTTTTTGCAATTCTGCCGTTTCAGTTATTGCATTTTTATATAGTTTTCTTCTTTCAGTATTACTGCGCAACAATGTTTCTTCCATGGTTGCTTGCCTGCTTTTTTTCTGAAGCTGAAATCAATGTTAAAAGAGCATCGCTAATACTCGGACTAATCGCCTGGACCCATCTTCCAGCCGCCATGCTCTCATTTTACATTGTATTGATCGCGCAGCTTCCCAACCTTTCTACCTTCAAAAATCTCCGAAGAGTCGGCGACGTTTTTCTAATCGCTATGATGGCTGGCTTGTTTGCAGCTCCGTATGCAATTCCAGCAATGCTTGGAAGAGAAAACATTCATTTTGAGTTCCTTGAAAACCTTTTACCTTGGAACAGATTTGATTTTCTCAACGACCCCGATCTCTTTTTGGATGCACCTTTTGAGACACTCAAAAGGTTTTTTAGATTCTCAATGATTGCTTTTCTTCCAGTTAACTTCGTGCTAATTTCCGCTTTATTTTCCAAAAAAATAAATCTGAAAAAGCAGGATTATTATGGACTCTTGCTTCCGATGTTATTTTTGTTAGTTTTAACGATTCGTGAAAGCATGTTCTTCTGGAATGTTTTTCCTGGACTTAAAGTACTCCAATATCCATGGCGAGTATGTTTGCCAATGGCGATTATTTCGCTTCCACATTTTTTTGCACTCTTTGAAAAAACAACGATTGAGGGGTTTCTTAAAAAGCTCATTTCAGCCACTTTAGTTTGGATTTTTTTTGTTTCACTAATTTTTCAATGGTACAACTGGAGTCGGAAACAAAATTTGATTTCAGATTTTGAATTGGAAAAGAGTTCTTACGAAGGGTATCCGCACGAATATTTGCCAAAAGCCTGCAATGCGGAAAATCTTCCATTTAAGAGTTCCAAGAAATGTGAATTAACTTTAATTAAATCAAACAAAAAAGTTTTTCCACTTAAATTCGATTCTGAGAGGTCAGTTTTTAATTTTTCTGTCAGCGAATCGCAATTGGCGGTTTTTTCACAGCATTGGGATTCCAATTTAATCGTACAAGTCAACGATGAAGTTTTAGTGAGCTTCCCCGAGGGGGAGTGCGGACAAACTGGATTTTTCGTAAAGCCCGGTGCTCAAAATATTACTATATGCCGAACCCAACCTTTCGGGAGAAACCTGGGATGGTTATTGATGGGTGTTTATTTATTGTGGTTCTTCAGAAAAAGAGTTTCCAAAACTTAAATTTGCTATGTGAAACTATCTCCAAATTTTAGACCAAAGTTCCAAACCTAAAATGTCATAAAGCACGAATAGGATGATTGTTTGAGTTTATTTTCCGCCCGGCAAAAAAATCGCGAACATCTGATTTTCCCAGATCTTCTTGTATTTATTTTCCTTCATAAAGTTGAACATTAATTGCCCAAATTGACTCTGAAAGTTTGAAGGATACTCAATTTCCGGCCAAATTCGTTGAGTGTCAAAATTGGAATGTACAATCATGGGAAGCGGAAGGCCTCTACTTTTTCCAAGCCAAAGGTTGTTTTCAATTACCCCAATAGGTTGGAAATTAGGCCAAACAGAGTTCAGATATGGCAATTTATCTGTCAGGTAGTGAACAATCGGGATTCGATCGAAACAAATTGCATAGGGATAATCATTCAGCGAATTAACTCTATCAATCAGTTCGTCAACTAGTTTTGCTCTTTCAGGAGTTGTAAAAGTAAACTGCAATTTTGGGTCTTTGAGCGGGGATAGCATTCTGGACCTGAAATGTTCATCATCAATAACCCCATAAGAAAAAAGCCAAATAGAATAAAGAATCAAACCCATAAGGAATTGTGCCCTATAAACTTTCAAAGGCTTTAAAAGGAAGATTTTCTTTTCAAACAGGTGTGAAATCAACAAAGGAATCGCAAACCACATTCCATATATTGAGTTTCTGGTACCCTGACCCGGGTTTGAGCAAAAATTAGGTGCAACAATCAAAATTATAGAGATAATCGAAAGATAGCGAGAGGATTTTTCCTTAATAATTGCTTCGAAAAATTGAAGAAATAGTATTCCTGGAAAAAAGTAGTACCACCAATACGGCGTGTTGAAAGACAAAAACAGAAAGAAGAAAATCGTAAATGGAAACAATAATGTTTTGGAAAAAATCGCACCGAATCTCAACCACAAGCAGAAAAGCGCCACAAAAATGATTCCGGACAGCAGGGCCACACTATTAATATAGGTAAATCCCAAAAGAAGATTATCAGGAGAATAAATATATGACGAACCAGGTTTAATATTTTCAATAGCTTGGAACGAACGAAGAAGTGATTCCTCATGATGAAACAGTACTATTAAAACAGAACATAGTGCAATTCCAACCGCTATTCCTGAAAAGTATCTAAATAATTGAATAGAAAAGTTTTTTAGTGAAAAAGAATCGTCAGGGGGAAATAAAAAAACCAGGCACATCAAGGCCGAACAAATAATCGGAGGCCTGGCAAAAAATGCTAACCCCGTAAAGAAGCCGGCGAGATATATCAACAAATTTTGCTTGGACCGAAAATACTGGATTAATGAAAAAGCTGAAACCAAGCATAAAAAGGAAGAAAGATGGTCGTAATAAAACCAGGTTAAGCAAGCTTTATTAAGCCACAAAACGCATAAAAAAATTCCGAAAACTTTGTATTTTAATTTGATGTCTTTCAACGCAAAAAGTCCCACAAATGTACAAGCATTAATGAAAAGTGCGAACAAAAGGCGAAATGCAATTACTTTATCCGAAAACAAATTGTACCAACAAGCGCCCACAAAATTTGTAAGCCAGGTCATATTGCTTGTTCCCATAAATTCTACTTTGTCGAAGAAATATTTGTATAGGGATAGCGAAAAGCCTAGATCGGCAACACACATTCCCTGAAAAAGCTGAAAATATGGGATCAAAAAAGCCAGGCTCAGCCATAAAGAGTTCTGTCTCAAAATGGAAACGAATTTTCTGTAGAAGCCGTAATGGTAAGACTTCATCATTTGAATAAATTTCACTTTCAAAGCAGCGAAAAGAGCAAAAATAGGTGACTTCTAAAACTACATCAACACAAGTGCAGAAAATTTGGACAAAATACATTTTCGCGAAGTTTTATTGAATTGCGTGATTAATTGCCGATGTTAATATGAATTTACTCTTTGTAGCTGCTTTCAAGGTTATGCCAATGCAAATTCCTGGAATTATTGATATGATACAAGACTTTTGCACAAAGATAAACTCTTGATTTGTCACAGAAAATTGCGTTAATATGAAACTTTAGACAGTGTAGCAAAATTACTGAATAAATCACCTTGAAATCCGCATGAACAGAGAAATACAAAATTAGGAGGAATTTGTTTTTTTGTTTTACCAAGGTTTTCTGCATTTAGCCTTTAATTTGAGCTAAAATTACCAGCCAGCTTGCTAAAGTGTCAAATTTTAGCATGTTAACTGATAATTAACTAACTTCGAAGTCAGGAGATGCATGAAAAAAATGTGTTAAAACCCTCTGTCAAAAAGCTTCTTTTGGAATTTTTTTTCAGTTTGCTGCTTTTCTCTTAAAATTAGTTTTTCTTGAGAGAAACTATTCGTTTTTGCCGGTAAATTCTAAAGTAAGAGGCCTGCGTAGTGTCTGAATTAACTGATAAATTCTCATCTCCATCGATTTCTGTGGTCATTCCAACTTATAAATGCGCGGAGTGCCTACGGGAATTAACTCGACGTCTTCAAGCAAGTCTTGAAAAACTGGCCGTAAGTTTTGAAATTATTTTTGTCAACGATTGCAGCCCGCAAAATGACTGGCAGATCATTCAAGAGCTTGCGAAAGGAGATTCCTGCGTTAGGGGAATCAATTTCTCCCGGAATTTTGGTCAGCATCATGCAATCACCGCCGGAGTGGATGTCGCCCGCGCTGATTGGGTCGTAGTTATGGATGGCGATCTTCAAGATCAACCGGAAGAAATACACAGATTATTCGATCACGCCACGCGAGGAGGATTTGACATTGTATTCGCCCGAAAGGTTCAGCGAAAGGATGGTTGGTCGAAAGTTTTCTTTTCTCGAATGTATAGTCGGCTTTTTAACCTTCTCTGCGAAAAACATCTTGAACACCACGGATCCCATTTTTCCATTGCTTCGCGAAAAGCCATAACAGCCTATCGACAATTACGCGAGCAAAGTCGTTCTTATGCACTGGGCCTTCTATGGTGCGGATTTTCCGTTGGTTATCTTGACGTCGAGCATGCAACTCGATTTGCAGGCTCAACCAGCTATTCATTTCGTCGTGGATTCAATTTAGCAATCGAATCGATTTCCTCTCATTCCAACAAACCTCTACACTTCATGATGGGGGTGGGGTTTATTATCGCATTCCTTTCTTTCCTTTTCGGGATAAGCATTATAGTGAGATACTATCTGTATGGCTTCGGTGTAATCGGATGGGCCAGTTTAATGACTTCCCTGTATTTCCTTTTTGGTTTATTGATGGTAAACATGGGTATTATTGGAATATACATCGGAAAAGTATTTGACCAGACAAAAAGCAGACCCCTTTATATTATCCGTGATAAGATAAATTTCGACCCTCCCACATGAAAATGCCAGCAACCATGCCCTTTTAACCGAAGTTTTCAAACGTGGTATATAAATTGAACTTTGATTGGATCACTGAAAGCAGGTGGAATTCGCATTGCATCAAAAAACAAAAAAAAGAGTCTGTGCATGTAAACCTTCGGATGCTCTCCTGGGATAATGATCTCCTAGGCAGTATACGGACAGGTTGTTTAAAAAAACAGGCTCAAACAATCATCCCACCTGCACTTAATGCCATTTTAGACTTGGAACTTCGGTATAAAACAAGGTAACCGTTCACTTACCCATGCAAAAAACGGCAGGAGTAAATTTCTTTCATGATGTTTCGATTACCTCTAACCACTTGGAGTTGGCAGCAAAGAAGGTGGGGTAACCCCAACCCGAAAGCATCTCA
>JADFXM010000096.1 GCA_015233565.1 Candidatus Rifleibacteriota bacterium | reverse complement strand
CAGAGGCCCTCCATGATTTGGTTTCAAGATTTCATGGCAAAATTCGAATAAGCAGAATCGAAGTTAGAAAAAAACATTAGATGAAGAACAAGGAGAGTAACCCCAATTATTAATGGATAATTCCTGGTTTATTTGCAAAAAACTTGTATTGAAATTGAAGAAATGATATCACTGATAGTCAAAAATTCCTGAGAGGAATGATACTTTTTGTATCCTACAAAATAAAAAGAGGTGTCCTGAATGGCAATGAATAATATCCAACTTCCCGGACGAAAAATTCCGCCTATAATTTGTTTGACTGGAGTGGACGGCTGCGGAAAATCCACACATATAAAGCGCCTTCGAGAAAGAATCCAATTAGAGAAAGGGAAAAAATGTGAAATTTTGAGCGTTTGGGATATTACCAACCTGCCCAAATATCAAACTCACCCATTCATTTCCGATCGAACCGTCATCCATCGATATTTAGCTTCCCTTCATTCCCCTGCACGGGCACTTTTCATTCTTCATGCACTAATGGAATCTCTGGACAGTATTCTCGAAAAAAAACCAGATATTATTCTGGCTGAGGGATACTGGTACAAATACATTTTAACCGAAACTCTGCATTTCCAAAACTCCGAACTTCTTTTCAAATTTGCAGAAGCTTTTCCGCTCCCTTCAAAAGTCGTATTGCTAGACGTGCCCCCAGAAGACGTTTGGGAACGAAAGCCCACAGTCACCCTCTACGAATGCGGATTTTCTGAACCATCCCGAGATTCTTTTATCGCTTTTCAATCCTTATTAAGGAAAATAATGATTGAATTTTGTAAACACAAAGGATGGAAAGCAATTGATGCTCGTCCTCCCCAGGATGACGTGGCATCTGAAATCTGGAAACAAATTAAAGACGAGGTGTAATATCAATGGACGATGTAGCAAATTTTGATGTTCGTAAACTTCTTCAGGACAACACCCTTTCGCTAACACAGAAAATGGAAATTTTTAATAATGTGATTGAAGAAGCTCGCAGACAGAAGATCTACCTATTCTTTCGTACGACCAACGGTCCCAGCCAGGATCATATAACAGCGACCAGCCTGGAAACCGGCAAACCTACGGACATGGTAATGATGGCATCCAACAATTACCTGGGACTAACAACCCACCCTGAAGTAAAGCGAAAAACAATCGAAGTGATTGAAAAATGGGGAATTGGAATGGCCGGCCCCTGCTCTTTAAACGGGAACACAACATTACATCAGGAACTAGAGAATCGATTAGCCAGATTCAAACATTGCGAAGCGGCAATGATTTTTCCATCAGGATATTCAACTAATATCGGAGTTCTAACAGCGATTTTGGGAAAGCAGGATTTCTTTATCGGCGATGAATTAAATCACGCCAGTCTTATTGATGGCGCACGTTATAGCATGGCAAAAAGATTGGTTTTCAAACACTCTGACATGGCAGATCTTGAGAGATGTCTGAAGGAAGTGGAAAAGGAACCTGGACAAAAACTTGTCGCAATAGACGGTGTATTCAGCATGGATGGTGAAATAGCTCCACTGCGGCCTATTGTTGATTTGTGCAAGAAGTACAAAGCCATGCTCCTGGTTGACGATGCACACGGCACTGGTGCGGTTGGTGCAACAGGAAGAGGCTCCTTGGAATATTGCGGGGTTGAAGGGGAAGTCGAAATCGTGATGGGAACCTTCAGCAAGGCATTTGGTTGCTTCGGCGGTTTCATTGCAGGTTCGAAGGCTCTAATTAACTGGCTTCGGCACTTCGCCCGTTCCGGGATGTATACAGCGTCAGTTTCTCCAATGGTTGTTGCCGCCTGCCTGGCCTCACTTGAAATAATGGAAAAACACCCAGAATTAGTTCGAGCAGTACAAGAAAATTCCTCATATTTCAGAAAAGGCCTTTCCGAAATGGGATATGAAATTAGTACACACGAAACCTCAATTATCCCTATTTTCATTCGGGATCGGCTGAAAGCTTACGCGATTGTTAAGGAAGCCTACGAAAGGGGACTATTTCTTTCACTGATCGAATATCCGGTAGTAGCGCAAGGAACTGAAAGAATCCGAGTCACAGTAATGGCAACCCACACTCGCAAAGACTTGGACTTTTCCCTTAATCTTCTACGCGAATTGGGCAAAAAATACCAGGCGATTCCATAAATTAATGACCTCTTCTTCTTCGAGGCAATTGACGACCCTCCTCAAATGCCTCGAAGATTAGGAATTATTCATAGCTCTGCGAACAAACATTTGTACATTTGGATTTTAAATAGCTATTTGCAAAATAATAATCGTATATCCATTAGTTGTTAATGTACTTGAATTGCAATCAAGATTATATTGATTGGGCTGTATCTATGCTCGAGAACGGTTTCGACTCCCCTAGTTTAAGAATATTGACCGGGTTAATTGACCCAGTAAATAATTTTGAGGCAAATGATTACTTTAATAAATCCAGATAGGAGAGATCTGAACAAAAAAGAGGAAAATGAATATTGGAGATAGTTGCTAACCTTGTTTCACAGAAGATCAAGTGGGCTTGCAACCCCCTTTCCACCTTTATTCAAAACATGGGTGTAAATCATGGTTGTTTCAAGACTTGCGTGTCCGAGTAACTCCTGAATAGTTCTAATATCGTAACCGGCTTCCAGGAGGTGGGTGGCAAAACTGTGCCGAAATGTGTGACAGCTGGCATTTTTTAGAACGTTTGCGCTTTTCAAAGCTTGTTTTACAGCCCTTTGCAAAAATATGGATGAGGCATGGTGACGGCGTTGAACCCTCGAACGTGGATCAACAGATATCCGGGCGGACGGGAAAACATATTGCCAAGCGAAAGAAGTGCTGGCTGATTTATATTTCTGCGCGATAGCATTGGGAAGATAAACACTTCCGAACCCATTTTTTAAATCGGAATCATGCAAAGTTTTTACACGCTGAATGTGTATCTCGAGTTCTTTTTGAAGAGATGCGGGAAGCATAACGCGGCGGTCCTTGGCTCCTTTCCCGTCTCGAACCAGAATTTGGTTCTGAGTAAAATCAATGTCCTGAATTCTCAAACGCAAGAGTTCCATTAAACGCAGACCACAGCCATAAAGCAGATTTACCATCAAACGAATGGTTCCGTTTAAATTTGAGAGAATTTTCTTCACTTCAAGTTTGGAAAATACTACTGGCAAACGCTTTGGAAGTTTTGCCCGTTCAATGCCTTCAATCCAGGGAAGTTCAATTTTCAAGACTTCTTTGTACAGAAAAAGTATTCCAGCAAGGGCCTGATTTTGGGTTGACGCAGCTACTTTTCGATCGGATGCAAGATGTGAAAGAAAATCTCGCACTTCCTCGCTTCCCATATCTTTGGGATGACGAAGTTTATGGAAAAAGATAAAACGTTTTGCCCATTGAACGTAGGCTTCTTCCGTTCTGATGCTAAAATGCTTCAGACGAATAGCTTCTCTCATTTGATCCAGTAATTTCGGCTTGCTTTTGTTTTGGGAGTTTTGTAGCATACTTCCATTATAGAAAATTTTATCCTGAAATGACAAGGAAGATCGCAACTTGAGAGTTGGAAGCACAATTCAGCCCTGGACAGACGGCGCAAAAAAATATTCCCGCAAATACGGGGATTCTCTTGTTTGTGTTCGTTTTCGATATGATGAAAAGCTAAAAAAGCGGTTCACTACAGTAGAGTTGATCGTTGACGAAGCGCCCTGGTTTCTTCAAAAAAGAGCTCCCACTGATCAAAAGACTCCCAAAATGGTAAAAATAAAAATTGAGAAGTGGGAGAAGCAACTCCGAGCCGATGTAAAATCAGCTGGTGGAAAATGGTTACCTGAAGAAAAGCTTTGGTCACTTCCATTGCCGCAAGTCCTCAAACTTGATTTGGAATCTCGTATCGTAAATGAAGAGGGAAATCGTGGATCCACAAGCGGAATATTTATAGATTTGTGAATAAGTTTATGGATATAGTTGTTTATTTATTTTAATGTAAATTTATTTGTATTTCTATTATTTTATTTATATGAATAAGAATAAATTGATGCTTATGTTAGTTTATTTATGTTAATATAAAGGACGTCTAATTTAAGTTATAGAAACTTTAGGTAAAAATCATTCTTTTGTACTAGGCGATGTCTCCTATGACGGCACGAAAAATTGCGCTAGGTTTAGATAGCGCAAAGGCCACGCCGGTTTGTTCATAAAACACAAACCGTCATGTCCTTTGCAGATTTTTGATCTACTGGCAATTTTCGCGCCGTCCCACCGGTGCCTATTTACTGAAACTGGGTTTTTGTGGTTTAATGTTGTATCGTGAATTACCGTGTATCGAGATTATATAACCGTGAGGTGGTCTATTAGTGTGAGTTTTATAACAATTGTTTGAGACGGACCGAGGGGGCCTCTTTCTGAAAAAAAAGTTTCTGCTTTTTCCCCAGGCTTTGTACCATTTCGAGTGTTTTACCTGATTTCCTCCCTCGGCCCGCTCAACATTGCGTTCGATATCACAAAGCTTATCCGCTCACGCGATGAGAAAAGGCAATCCGTTCACACGGGGAAAAAGATAATCCACTCACGTGGGGTAAAGGCAAACGCTCACGCACCTTGTCTGAACAGACTCCATTTTCCTTGACAAAAAGACGTGTTGTGCGTATGATTTTAATAGATACGTCTCACGGAGAAGAATATGGATACTAAGCTTACCTTAAGACTCGATGCAGATATAATCGAACGAATAAAGATTTATGCCTCAAAGCAACAGAAGTCCCTAAGTGCTTTGACAGAGGAATTATATAAGTCTTTTTTGTTGAAAACTGACGATAACTCCCTTTCCGACATTCGTTCGCCTATTGCTAGAAAATACAAGGGCATAATCAGTAGCACTGATTTTGACGCGGATACCCCGAAAACACACTTTCTGCGAGAAAAGCATCTGAAATGATTAAAGCTTATATTGACTGCAACATTTTGCTTGACTGGCTCCTGGAGAGAGAACCATTTTCTTCATATTCCGCGAAGATAGTTGAACTAACAGAGAATAAGAAGATTATTAGCCTTGTATCACCACTTACCCTTGCAAACTCCTATTACATTATCACCAAAGAGATTAACAAAAAAATAGCTGATGAATTTATCAGGGATTGTTTGAGGATTTTTTCGGTTATAGGTATTACCTTAAAAAATGTTGAGGAGGCTGTTTTCAATAGATACAAGGACTTTGAAGACGATATTCATAGTTCAATTGCAGCCGAGAACAATGTTGATTATCTCGTTACCAGGAATAAAAAAGATTTCAAAAGCGAAAAGTTCAAAGTCCTTGATGCAGAGGAATTTTTAAAAAAAATTCTAATCGAGTAATCGCTCACGCGATAAGAAAAAGCAATCACTTCCGGTGTTTATAAAAACTTGTTCTCGGCAATAAAATATGGTAAAAATATGCTTGTGAACAAGAAATGAAAAGCATTAAAGGCATCAAAGGCGCATCGAACCGAGGCTTCCAGCGGATCGCCGAAGGCTGGTCACGGTTTTTGCGAAAAAACTGCAAAAACCGCGCCCAAATCGCCCCCGGTTCCCTCGCTATAAAACGCTCGGCGACCCGCTGAAGCCATGCGATAAGCGGACCGAAAGCGGTCCGCTTATCGCGGCAGTGAGCAGAAAGCCTGCTCCACGACCTGATCGGTCTCCGCTTGCGCTACGCCTATCAGGCCATGGAGCAGAATTCCGCCTAATATGGTACGCTCAAAGCCGCGCACCAGATTAGGCAGAATCTGCTCACTGCCGCGTTCGATATCATAAAAGCTTATCCACTCACGTGGGGAAATTCAAACGCTCACGCGTTAGGAAAAGGCAATCGCTCACGCGATGGGAAAAAGCAATCGCTTCCGGTGTTTATAAAAACTTGTTCTCGACGATAAAGTGTGGTAAAAATTGCTTGTGAGACGAAAATGAAAAGCATCAAAAGCATTAAAGCATTAAAGCATTAAAGCATTAAAAGCATTAAAAGCATTAAAGGCATTAAAGACATTAAAGGCATTAAAGAATAAAGGCAATCCGCTCACGCGGGGAAAAAGATTAACCACTCACCTGGGGAACCTGTGAAAAACTAGGGTTATTTGTGAAGGTACAACATACGAAAACCTCACCAACAATCGTTTTCGATATTTAGCGCTTGGACTTTTTCCTATTTTTGGTATTTTTTCACAGCTTCGGGGGAAAGACAATTGCTCACACATGAAGAAAAAACTAGCATCTACAGGAGTGAATTATGATTTGTCCACAATGTGGCCGAAGCGCAGAAAGAGATTGCAATTTTTGTCCCAAATGTGGTCTCGATTTAACAGAGATAATTAAAATTCTTAAACCCAAAAACGGAAGTAAGGCAAATTCTCAAGAAACCATTGTGCCACTAGACGTATTAGAGAAACATGAAAACTCTGCTCCCAATTTTAATTCAAACCATATTAGCGCGCAATATTCAGCTGGTTGGGATGATGTTTTATGGAGTTCTGTCAACTCAGTCACTGAGGCTGAAAGTATTATCGAATATGGCTCGAATGCAATTTTATTTATCGCGATACCCGCTATCACCCTGTTAGGCGCAATAGGGATGGGACAGAATTTACTCTTTGCCGGAGTTATCTTATCACTCTTACCTGCTGGGTTGATTTATAGTTTCAAACGAAGCAAAGCCGTCTTTCCAATACTCTCTTCATACTTCATCTTTTCTTCATTTGCCTTGTATCTAACACTTAATGGAACAAAAGATGCAAATGCCGTTAGACTTTTTCTAAGTACTGTCCTACTAAGGCTAACATATTGCGCCATTAAGAGGCGTCTCCTGCTCGCAATTCCGAATTATGTTCCAGTTCCCAAATATAAAGAATATTGTTTTATGGGTTGCTTAGTTATTATTTCCTTTGTTCTTTACGTTTTTTGTTGTATGCATATCGACTATCTCCGATTATGGATTTGTCAAAAACAAGAATACCCGGTTTTTCTTGTATTTTTTAATTATGGAGTTCTTCGAATAATTGGTTCTGGTGTGCTCAAAATTACCATGTAGTTCTTGCGTTCGTATGATTCAGGCTAAAGGTTGGAAACTCGGCCTGGGCGAAAGTGTCGTTCGATTTTCTCAGGTCAAAAAGATTATTGGGTGTCGTGATGTGAACAGCAGAAAAGACAAAAGAATAAACGGTCGAACGAAGCGCGATCGGCAACGCTGACGCGTAGAAAAAGCATCGCTCGCTTTACATAAGCGCATAAGAGTTTTTCGTTTTTTTTGGCCACAAAGAAAGTTTTTTCAATTAGAAAATCTTTGAAAAACATAAAGCAGTCTATCAATTAAAATAGTTAGCCACATCCACTAAGAACTTTTTGACACATTAACTAAAATTGGTTATACTATAATCGAAGTATGAGAATAAATTATGCCTCAAGTAAATTACAAAAAACACTTCAGAACGAAAAAATCCTTTTAAAATGCTATGGAGCTAGACAAGCGAATAAAATCACTCAGCGAATGAGCGAGTTGTTCGCGGCAAATTCTTTGCATGATATTGGCTGTAATCGCGCAACACGCCTTCACACACTTTCGGGTCAGTATAAAGAATGCTTTGCCATAGACTTAGTTCATCCCTTCCGTCTGGTTTTTAAGCCAGAAGATGGTGACAAAAACGATTTTACATCTATTACCATAGTGAAAATAATTGAAATTATTGATTATCACTAGGAGGATTTATGAGCTATAAGGCACCCATTCCAATACATCCCGGTGTTACACTTAAAGAAATACTGGAAACAGAAAATATGACCCAAGCACAACTTGCCAGTCGTACCGGTATGCATAATGTTACTGTAAGCAATATTTTAACGGCTAAAGATCCTATTTCGCCAGATACTGCAATAAAACTTTCAATGGTTCTTGGTATTTCTGAAGGGTTTTGGAATAACTTACAAAAAAATTATGAAGAAACTAAAGCTCGAATTGCGCTTGAAAAAGAGATTGGCAAAGAGCTTGAAACTTTTAAACATTTTACGTGTTTTCCAGAACTAGTAAAACATGAATATTTAAACAACGCATCTTCTACTGAAGAAAGAGCAAAAAACCTTTTAAATTTTTTGGGTCTGGCATCCTTCAAACTTCTAGGCAGCAATTATCAGGTCGCATTTAGAAAAACAACAACCAACAGCCTTTCTAAAGAAAATCTTATAGCTTGGCTTAGATGCGGAGAAATCGAAGCTACGAAAATCAACACAAAACCCTTTGACAAGGCAAAACTCAAGGCAAGCCTTAAAGAAATAAGATCTTTGAATTTATTAGGAGCCTCCGAGTATTCTGTTAAACTGATAGAATTGCTTGCTGAGTGCGGTGTTGCAATAGCTTTCGTACCTTATCTGAAGAACACTTTTGTAAACGGAGCCACAAGATGGCTTAGTCCCAACAAAGTGCTCATTCAATTGACTCCACGGAATAAATATGAAGATATTTTATGGTTTACCTTATTCCATGAAATTTGTCATGTATTAAATCATGGCAAGAAAGAAGGATATATTTCTTTTTGGGATGATAATTACTTAAAGGAAGATATTATTCAACTTGAGCGCGAAGCAAACTATTTTGCGGGCGAAGTCTTAATTCCTCAAAAAGAATGGAGTCAATTTATCGCCTCAAAAACAACAGGTGATGCAATATTGCAATTTTCCAAAAAAATAGGTGTTAAATCTGGCATTGTTGCAGGTCGACTAGGAAAAGAGACCGGAGAATGGTCCCGAGTATCCAAATACCGAAAAAAAATTAAAGTGCGTAAGTCAAGCCGTCTGGCTTTTCTTTGAGTAAACTGAGGACTATTTTCAACTCTTGTTTGTGGCCACTTCGACAGTTTATGCGCCTCGTCAGTCGACCAAACTTTTCACTCAATGAATAGCACTCACGCGGGAATACTGAAGCTTGTTCTCAGCTCGAAATTGTGATAAAAGGTTGCTTGCGAAACTAAAATGAAAAGCATTAAAGGCACCTCGAAAAGAGGCTTCCAGCGGATCACCGAGGGCTGGTCACGCTTTTTGCGAAATAACTTGCAAAAACCGCGCCCATATCGCCCCCGGTTCCCTCGCAGAGAAATGGAATTTCATGGCAACTATAAAAGGGCTATTCATTTTCCAATTCCCTTTAAAGCAACTCAAACAATTCTTGGAGAAAATCTCAGTGCTTCTTTGCTCATTGTATGGTATAAGTGGAAGTAGTCAAAATGCGCCTGAAATGTTCCAATACGCAACCGCGACCCTACAAAATCGGAATATAAGGTGACGGAATTGGGTAGGAATTTGGATGATGAATCACTACTGTCCGGTTAAAAAAAATGAAAATTGCGTAAGAGTTCACTAATTCATGTGTTCGAGCAGAAAAATAATTTTTCGATTTCAATCCAAAAGTTACCCGCGGGATTGAAAATTCTGGTTATGGAAAAGGCAAAACCAATGGTAATAAGGCAAATAGAGTTTTTCATTATCAAATTGCAGTTGAAGAGGAGACAAAATTCTTACAGATTTCTACAGTTTCCGAAAATCATGTCGTACAGAGAAAAGTCCATTTTAAGGGCATTTCATAGACTTGTACCTCCAAAAAACAATATTAACATTACGAAGCACTTGTGTTTATGCAATATTTAAACCGGACAGTAGTGATGATGAATATTAATGAAATTGCACTTCAAGAAAGACTTTTTGGAGCTGTTTTTCATGAATGCGTTCTTGATTTCTTTTCAACCGATTCCGAAAATTATTGGCTCCTTAGGTTGCAGCACCAACAGCACGGAAAGGTTTCATTTCTTCTAACCCTCAAAAATTTTGCGGCATGGTGTACTGGCCTTAAGCAGTGCATTGAAACGGCAAAGAATAGGTCGCAATATCCTGGGGTTGTAGTAATGACCAACATAATTGCGAATGACTTGCCAACCGACTTCTCCGATCGCGGAGCAATTTCTATTTATGCTTTGTGGGAGGATATCCCGAATATTCAATTCATATTTTATCCAGATCCAAAGAATAGGAAATCGCGTATAACACTTATTTATTTATTGGATGACGCAAATGAGCTATTAGAGCTTTTTGTCAAAGCTTATGAAAATAAGTAACAGTTGATCCGAATATTGAATCTATAATTTCAACAACAGGACGAACGATGTCAGTCTCTCTGAATCGATATGACAAATTCTTCTCCCAAAATGAATTGGCTCAAATTGGTCGTCTTCGAAACTTGGATAAATATCGCCAAGCGATTTTATTGCTACTATTTTTTATTGTTCTTGTTCTTATAAATCTTTGGAAATTTCATTTTTCTGAAAACCTGATTACACGTGTCATATTCTCCTTTAATTGTATTCCGATTAGTTTAATATTTTTGCATTTTATCAATCGTATTATCGATTGGTATATTGAAAGGCAGTTCATTAAAAAATGGGATCCCTTGTTTTTGGAACGTACCAAACAAACTGAAGGAGAATTATTAGCTTCAGAAGAAATTCTAAAACTTACCGATGACATTTACTTTGTATCACTTTCCACTGAAGAGCAAAAGATAATCGTGAATCAGGTTTATAAAAAGCATGGATTATGTGAGCCAAATTTATGACTTTCATAGATATTCGTATTGAAGTAATGTTTCTCAGAAAGGCCCTTTCTAGGATGAATTACAAATCATTGTTGCCTCGATTTTGTTATCAGCAGTGACGTTAAAGATTTTGGCACTATTGAAATTAGCCTCAATCAAAGTATTTGTTCAATATACGGGGCAAAGGCAATCGCTCACGCGATGGGAAAAAAGCAGTTTGTTTAAAGATGTACAATTGTTTAACCGAAAAGTGTAGTTTTCCGAAGAAAGTTTTGTGATTTTTTTGTCAAGTTTAGCGCGTGCCCGCAACGATGTTTAAGTTCTCCTCGGCTGGCGAAGTGTTTTGTGTTCGAGCAATTGAATAAAAGCAATAAAAAACATTAAAGGC
Organism: Candidatus Rifleibacteriota bacterium; assembly: GCA_015233565.1. GTDB lineage: Bacteria > Muiribacteriota > Ozemobacteria > Ozemobacterales > Ozemobacteraceae > JADFXM01. The sequence continues at coordinate 6,004 of JADFXM010000096.1, read as the reverse complement.
ATAAAAGCATTAAAAGCAATCGCTTTCGTGGTTTATAAAAACTTGTCCTCGACAATAAAGTGTGGTAAAAAGATGCTTGTAAACAAGAATTGAAAAGCATTAAAGGCATAAAAAGCACATCGAACCGAGGCTTCCAGCGGATCGCCGGGGGCTGGTCACGGTTTTTGCGAAAAAACTGCAAAAATCGCGCCCAAATCGCCCCCGGTTCCCTCGCTATAAAACGCTCGGCGACCCGCTGAAGCCATGCGATAAGCGGACCGAAAGCGGTCCGCTTATCGCGGCAGTGAGCAGAAAGCCTGCTCCACGACCTGATCGGTCTCCGCTTGCGCTACGCCTATCAGGCCATGGAGCAGAATTCCGCCTAATATGGTACGCTCAAAGCCGCGCACCAGATTAGGCAGAATCTGCTCACTGCCGCGTTCGATATCATAAAAGCTTATCCACTCACGTGGGGAAATTCAAACGCTCACGCGATAGGAAAAAAGCAGTTTGTTTAAAGATGAACAATTGTTTAACCGAGAGGGTTTCCGAAGAAAGTTTTGTGTTTTTTTTGTCAAGTTTAGCGCGTGCCCGCAACGATGTTTTGGTTCTCTCCCTGGCTGACAAAGTGTTTTATGTTCGAGCAATTGAATAAAAGCATTAAAAGCATTAAAAGCATAAAGGCATTAAAGGCAATCGCTTACGCGATAAGAGAAACATGATTCCTCATCGGCTTAAACAAAGTTTTTTTTAATTAGTAATGGTAGTTCTGGCAAAATGGTGAATAAACAAAATTCGGAGGTTTCGATGAATAGGCTATTTTCCTGCTTTTTGATTTGTTTTTCTCTTTGTTTTTCTGCCGGATTAAGAGCTCAAGAAGGCTCAAAAAATTCATTGATGACTTTAAAAAAACAATATAGGGAATCCATCGAACGAAATAGATTTTTTTTTCCTGCCAGGTGGGCAATCCAAATCAAAAAAGAATTGAAAGAAAGTTTAACCTTTCCCGGAGTATACTTTCTAGGCGAGCAAGATAAATTCTCACTTTCTCTCAAAATCCAAAATTTGTGCTTTAAGAATTGTCCAATAAAAGTTATAGTCCAAGCATTATGCTCGTTTGTCAATTTCGGTGCTTGTTTTGCAGTTCCCTGTTCAAATAATAAATTTTCTATTTCCTTTAAGGCCTGTACATTTCTAGATGCTTTAAAGGAATTTTCTGAAAAAGCTAATATTTCCATAGTTTTAAAAGACAACGTAATTTATTGTTTTGAAAAATAAAGAAAAAAATGTCGAACAGGGCGATCGATCTCCTGAAATCTAATCCACTTACCTGGGGAAAAGCAATACGCTCAACCAAATGCAAAGAAGCTTGTTCTCAGTCTGAAAATGTGATACAAAGTTGCTTGTTAAATTGAAATGAATAGCATTGACAACATAAAAAGTGCATCGAACAAATTGTTAGAACGGACCGAGGGGGCCTGCTTCCGAAGAAGGTTTTACGATTTTTTCGTCAAGTTTTGCGCTTGCCCGCACCGTACTTTAGTTTCGCCCCCCGGCCCGCTCAACATTGCGTTAGCCTTCCAAGATCGTGGCTCATGTGTTATGCCTACAGCCAGGAACGATGGAACGGCCGGACAAACCGCACGAACCAACAGCCAGGACAAAAGAGCCGGCTTTCAGGCTTTGGAATTTTGCGAGACGGATGGGTTTGCGATCGGAGTTTGGACGTTTCTCAGGGTGCATGAATTCACCTCAAGGCTGTTTGATTCTTTCAGCAAAGAGAAGATCTATTTGCAAGATTTTTTCAAAAAAAATCTTGCAAATTTTTAGAAAATCTTGCAGACTTAAATCATGGAGGTGAAAATATGGAAAGCACTGTCACCGTTCGAGGACAAACCGCTATTCCGGTGTCAATAAGAAAGAGATACAATATTCAACCCCAAACCAAGCTTGAATGGATTGACGATGGGCACACCATCACTGTATTGCCTATCCCTCAAGATCCCATCGAAACCCTTAAAGGCAAGATGAAGGGTGATTCTCTTCGGAAAGCGCTTTTGAGATCCCGCCAGGATGAAAGAAAGCATGAGTAAAATCTTTGTTTTGGACACTTCCGCTATATTTTCTTTCACAGAAAATGAAGAAGGTTGCGAAGTTGTCGAAAAAATTCTGAAAACAGGAAAAATAGGTGAGTGCCAAATATTCCTGTCTTTTATAAGCCTTACGGAAATTTACTACATAACCTGGCAAGAAAAATGCGAAAATGTCGCCAAAGAATTAATCATTTTGGTAAAATCTCTTCCACTCCAAATCGTGAACTCAAACGAAAGGATTGCCCTGTCCGCTGGAAGAATCAAGGCAAATTACCGACTGTCGGTTGCTGATTCTATCATTGCCGCCACCGCTATCGAGAAAAAGGCCATTCTCGTTCACAAAGACCCAGAACTTAAAGCAATTTCAAATTACGTCAATACTCTTGAATTGCCCTTCAAAGAAAAAACTATTCCGAATTCCCTCCCAAGGTGGAGAAAAAAGTCCAACCCGTATTAATGCCAATTAAACTCGTTTTTTTTCGATTCTTAAAGAATGCTACTTTCCGTATTTCATTCCAAAACTCAAGATATGCAGGTCAGTATAATAACTTGTTAGACGCTTCCTGGGGAGTTATAACCCGCATGAATTCAAGTGGCACACTTAAGTATAGTCAATCTTCGCTTGTTAGACGGCCAAAGATCAATTTTCTTTTGAGTACTTTAGGATTACTGATACAATATGCGAAAGGACTTGGAGACAAGCAAATGAAGAATCACGATTATATGATTTACTTTATCTGCGCTTTTTTTCTTTTTTCCTCTAATGCTTTTGCCTGGTTTTGGAATTCCGATAGCCCTGAAAAACTATATTCAGACATTTACAAAAGTTTTACAGTTCTCTTAGTCTCCCAGAATTTCGCTCCAAAACCTGGACCTGAATTGGCCAAAAAAAGGGATTTGGCAAAAGAGGAGCTAAATAGTAATATTCCAAAGGTTGCGTCTTCAGATTTACCGCTGTTAAGGAATAACCTTTCATTATTTACCGAGGCTATCATTGCGGCAAATTCAGAATCTTCAAACCAAATGTTTTCCCAAAAACCAATCAATTTTCGGGACAGTCCTGAAATTGCCAGTTTTTCCAAGCTTTTCTCAAAAACTCCAGGTTTGTCTGAATGCTGGGAAGTCGTTCTTAAGCTTTTGGAGAATCAGAACATTATGATTGAAAAGGCTAAGTTAAATGACCCTTCCCTTTCTCCTATGCAAATTGCACTTTTTCAAGCAACTATAGATTTGATTAAGAAACAAGACAGTAAAACCTTTTTTGATTTGCTGAAAATGAAGAACCAGGAAATCAAAGCAATGAACGAAAAAGTTATTAATGATTTTCTGAAAAGGCCATAGTGCCTTGTCTCATTTGATGGTATACGTCATAAGTGACAATGGCCCACAAGAATAGATCTGTAATTCTTATGAAAGTACTTCAACAGAATATATGATTTGCAGTAGCTAGAATTCTAAGTGCAGAACTATTAAAATGAAAGAAATCGAGTTGCACTTCAGAGACACGGAGCCTTACATACCCCTCGTAGAAAAATTGAAAGGCAATATTTTCCACACCTGTCAAGCGCAATGTGCTGAGAAAATCAGAGTCTGCGGGAAAATATGTTCAAACCAAGACGGCATTTATCAAATGAATACAGGTTCTCAAAATTAGGACCAAAACCTGCTTCATTTCCTAGCGACCAGATAATTATCGAAGGATGATTTTTGTCAGTCTCAACTGCGTTTTGTGTCCTGTACATTATTGCAGGACCCCATTCAGGCAATGAAGCTATTTTTTGGGCTCCATGACATTCGATGTTCGCTTCGTCGATTAAGTACAGTCCGAATTGATCGCAGAGGTTGTACCACTCGAAATTGTTAGGGTAATGGCAACATCTCATCGCATTCAGATTGTTTTGTTTCATCATGATGATGTCTTTGATCATTGACTCCCTGGAGATAGTCTTCCCGGTGGTTTGATCGTGTTCGTGCCTGTTAACTCCCTTTATCAGAATCGGTTTTCCATTCACAAGAAGTTGATGTCCACAGATTTTAACATTTCGGAATCCGATTGAAGTTGGAATTACCTCAATTGTCCTTCCGGAATGATCCTTTAAAGTAAGCAATAGAGTGTAGAGATTCGGAGTTTCGGCAGTCCATTTTTCAGGATTACTAACCTTGGATATGATGACAAATGACTTTTCAGAATTTCCACCAACTCTTCCTTTTTCAGAAATGGGTTCAGAAATTTTTTGGGAATCTTTGTTCAACAACTCAGCTTCAAGAGATAGTTCCTCTCCACTTCTTCCAAAATTCTTAACCTTTGCGTTTATTGTAAGTATTCCATTAATATATTCCTTGTCCAGGTCAGCTTTTACTTCAAAGTCACGAATGTGTTTATCGTCTGAAGCCCAAAGATAGACATTCCGATAAATACCGCTCATTCGCCAGAAATCCTGGTCTTCAAGGTAGGAACCATCTGACCACCTGAATACTTCTACTGCCAAAAGGTTCTCTCCTGCATTCAGATACTTTGTTAAATTAAACTCGGCCGGAGTGCGACTATCTTCGCTATATCCAACTTTCTGGCCATTTACCCAAATATTGAAAGCTGATTCAACTCCGAGGAATGTTATGAAAATCTGGCGGTTCTTCCAGTCGGGTGGGATTTTGAAAGTTTTCCGATATGAACCGACCGGATTAAAATCAAGAGGGACTCTCGGTGGCCAGAAATGGTCCCAGGGATAATTGAAGTTTACATAAATTGGAAATCCAAATCCTTGCATTTCAATACTGGATGGAACCGAAATGGTTTTCCAGGATCGATCATTGTAACCTTTTTTGAAAAAATCAAGAGGTCGCAGGTCGGGTTTATTAACATAGTTAAATTTCCATGTCCCATTCAATGACTGAAAATAAGGGGATGCTGAAAATTCCCTTTTTAAGGCTGCTTGTCGATCAGGAAAAACCATCATTGTACAATGAGGAACTTCCTTGTTTTTGGCGAAAATACGAGGGTTTTGCCAATCAGGAGTTGAGGCTGAAATTGTACCTGCCATAAAAATGAACAAAAACACAAAAAAAGAACAAAATCCCCCAATTTTCTTCATACCAATATTTCCTTTCATTAATTTACACTTTTCTTAAGCTGACAATTAATAATGCTACCAGGGCTTTCATATTTTCACTCAAAAGATCTGACATAACTCTGTGACCGATCAACTCAACCGGAGCGATGTCGTCTGTGAGAACGATCCCCTTGCCTGTGCGATCAGCCAGATTTTGTTGTACAAATACCAACTCCGAAAAAATCGGATTCTGGGAATCTATATATTTTAGATTCCCATCAAAATTTTTTTCTATTTTATTCTCATTTGAAGCAAAAATCACTATATTCATTTCCGACTCAGTCTTGCAGATTTTGACAGTTCTGAAAACACTTTGCAGGGTTTGGGTTATTGTGTCTGACATTTCCGAATTGTGTTTTGCCCGGAGATTTACATTTACTACAACACATCCACCCAAGGCAAGATGGTCGCGCACGATTTCAAAAAATTCCTGTGTTGCCATGTGAAAAGGGACTGTTACATCCTGAAAAGCGTCAAGGAAAATGACGTCATATTTTCCCGGAGGTTGCCTTGATAGAAAAGCTCTTCCATCTTCATTGTACACTCTGGCGTCAGATAACTTCAAGTCGAAATACTTGTATCCCAATTGAATTATCTTTGGGTCAATTTCCACGCCATCCACTGTTGAATTAGGAAAAAAGTGGTGACAGAGCTTTGCAAAGGTTCCACCTCCAAAACCCAGAACAAGGGTTTTTAACACCGATTTTCACAGGCTTAGGAATCTTCTAAATTATACCCCAAAAATAATTTTTAAATTTGTACCAATAAATATGATTGCTCTTTCGAGAAGCGGCCTTTAGAAAAAAACAATCGAACTGGATC
>JADFXM010000095.1 GCA_015233565.1 Candidatus Rifleibacteriota bacterium | reverse complement strand
AAAGGCATTGGCGGTTCCGGTTGTGAGGAATATTCTCGCGTTGTAATACCTACCACTTTATATGACAGGTAAAAGATCGTGAGAATTTAGGCTCAAAAAATGAGATTTAGGTGCGGAAATTTACAACCACTCCATGGATCTTGGAAATAAAACAATTTCAGAGGTGTAGTTAGTTTATTAATTATTTCGCTTAGCAGAGAACGAAACTCGAGAACTCTCTCAAAAAGTCCGTGTTTTTTCTTGAAGTTTAGTTGACGATACCGAATGATCATAACGCGATCAACAACTTCTAAAACTGGATCATCAGCATATCCCCGACAAATCAATAAAACATTCCCAAACATTTTTGATAAAAATCCAGCGGTTGAAAGAATGTTCCCATCATCAAGCGCTTTTCCGGAAAAAAACTCAAAGGTCGCAAAAACCACCTTTGGGGAATGTTTATTTAGTTTTTCCTCTATCTCTTCAATTTTTATCATTTTTTGAATCACTTCAATATTTAGAAAAAACATGCCATTGCAAGTTGTTACCACCGAAGCACTTTATCACTTAATATAGTCAAGTTCTAAATTGCTCCGCTTAACTAACAATGGCACATTACCATTCAACACTTAGTGTTGAGAAAATCCATTTTAACTATTGCAGCAGTATGAGATCCAGGAATTCATCCCATTTGGTCTGCTTGGCTAATTCAAAAGCTTTATAGAAAGCCCTGAAGTTCTTATAATCATCAACTTTAGGCCAGGCAATCGAAATACTTCCATTACTGCTGACTTTACAGGCTTTAATTGCATCGAGCAATTCGCCACCCATTTGTTGAATCACAGCCAGGTTCGAAGGGGCTTTGGAAAAAAAGCCACCCCATTTGACGTTTCCATCTTTGAAGGTCTGGCCAATTTTTATTAGATCCCAGTAGTAGTCTTTTCCACCGTAGGATGTAAGGTCTTTGGGAGTAAATTTCTGATTCTTCTCCTGAACTGCTCTGATCAGTTCCATGGCTAGATTGTTTATTGCGAAAGTCAGCTCTTGAGCTTTTGAAAGTCTCCAAGCACCCAACGACCTGTTTCCCAACGAATCGATAGCCATGCAAGCCACCTTTTCATTCTCAAGCTGGGGTTGCTTACCAAGTTTGTCAAGAAAACCCGGATATTCAAATCCACCGAGGGGGGTAGTATCAGCGCTTCCGATAAATACATCAATTACATTTCGGAACTGAAATAGAGCTTCCGCTCCGACCGGGAGACAAGCATCAACCCCAACAAGGTCAATTTTTCTGCCTGAATTAAGACGATCTTTAAAAGCATTCAGAACACTTTCGATCTCAAAAACAGTCAAACAATCGTTGTCGGTATCGTCATAAGCCACGAATTTGGAAGGATCAAAATCCACCGAACCGGGTTTAGAACTACTTGTAGAACCAGTTCCACGCCAGGAAAAAACTCCGCTTCCGTGGCTGTCAAATATCAGAAAATACCTCTTCGCGGGATGCTTTTCCACCGCATGTTTTAAGAAATTCCAGAGGGTATAGGGAGAACCCATGTTGACTTCTCCCAATTTTGCTTCCGATTTAACTGAATTTTTAGTTATAGAGTAAATATCTCCACCACGATATTCAGGGTCTGGATAGAAGTCTTTCATCATCCCAGTGGCATTGGGTCCACGGTCTTCCAGTACAAGAAGTTCGACGCCTGCTGGCACCCCAACTTCTGAAATGGACTTCATCTTCTCGATATTGGCTTCTTCGAGATTTGCCTCTTTACTGTCACTTGACATGTAAATCAATATATCCCATTCGTTGATAGCAAAGGCAGGGATAGCCACGATTACTAGTGCCAAAACAACCATTAGAAATGATAACCTGAGTTTCATTCTTCCTCCTGTGTTTATAAGAATTTTAAATTAATGCTTTTGTTCACTGGCTTGTTTGAAAGCAGTATCCGCCATTTCGAAAGCAAGTTGAGCATTCTGTAGTGCAGTCGAATTTCCAGGATCTTTAGTCATTACTTCGACAAAACTACGATAGGCAGATATTTTCTTTTGATACAGTTCATCAAGTTCTTTTGGCTCCTCGGGAACCTTCTGATTTCCTTGAATGGAAGTAGAAGAAGAGTTGCTTTTATCAAGTGTCATCAACCGTTTATCCGCTTTTTGTTGGACTTTTGTCATTTCATCAACCATGAAAGAAATATCCTGTGCCAGATGATCGGAATGCAAGGCGGATTCCATGCTGGCTGAAACTGCTGGTGTCCCAACCGGCTCAATCTTCTTTTTTGTATCCTGAACCATTTTGTTAAGAGCAACCGGATCAACTCCTTTTGCTTTTGCAAAATTTTCAAGATCGCCTTTAACGCCATTCAAAAGCTGAAGTATTTTTACATCCAGATTTTCTGTGGATTTATCTGCAGAAGCCAGGATTCCAGAGGATCTAACCTGATATTTTCTTGCATCAATAAGTTTTTTACTAACTTCTGCGCCTGAAAGGCCAATATCATAAAGGGTCACTTCATTCCCATTTTTTCCGGAAGAAGCCAGAGATTTTTCTATATTTTGTTTTAAAGCATTAAGTGAGGCAGTTGTCATTTTAGTGTTTTCAAGAGTTTGATTGAAACAACCGGAGTTTTGAGAAGCCTGTTTATTAAGGGTATCAGCAACTTGGGAAGCGCCATCCCGAAAGATCTGGACTTGCCCTCCTGATACAATCTGAGAAAGTTGGCCTTTGGTTTGACCACAGAGAGTGCTCATCTGCTGTGATAAGTTTAATCCTCTTTTGGAAATATTTTCAACCTCCTTGGACATTTCCAAGGAATGGTTTACCTGGCCTTGAATTTGGTCTACCGGGGTCGAAACGCTATTGTTAACAAATTTAGTAACGTTTAGAAGCTGCGCACTTAGCCCGTCAACACTGCCTTTGGCAACACCGGTACTGACAGAAACCGGTCCAATTAATAAGGATAGCATCTGCTTGAGCTTTGCACCAATTGATTTAACAAGTCCGGCAGATTCTTTGCTGGTATCTACCAGCAAACTTACCGCTGAAGCCAGTGCTGCTACCGTTGCTGCAAGATACAATATTTGCGGACCATACGCAACAAGCATAGAAACTCCAACTGCTACCTCTCCAATAAAAGGAGAAATGGGCGGGGCTTTAGCCGGTCCTTTTGAATTCCCATCACTGGGAACTACTTCCTTTGAAATCGCCCGATTACCGGCTACGGTGTTTCCATCACTCGGAACCACTTCGCGTGCCACCGCAGGGCCGCCGGTCACGGTGTGCCCATCGCTTGGAACCACTTCGCGTGCCACCGCAGGGCCGCCGGTCACGGTGTGTCCATCGCTTGGAACCACTTCGCGTGCCACCGCAGGGCCGCCGGTCACGGTGTGTCCATCGCTTGGAACCACTTCTAATGCAATTCCTGGAGTTTTTTGGCCAACAGCTCCATCACCCGGCTCAATTTTCTGGGGAGCCTGAGCAGGTTCAATTTTTAACGCTACCTCGGGAACTTGGGCTTTTCCCGAACTTGTGGGTTCTACTTCAGCGATAACTACCTGTCCAAAAAAAATAATGGCAATAGAAGCAGAGAGAATTCTTTTTGCACTCTTATTTTTCATGCCCTTGCCTCCTATGGAATTTTTTCTCAATTTATTCCATCAAAATAACTCAGACTAAAAACCATTTTCTATAAACTTGAAAAAGATAATTTTATTATACGAATTTTAGCAGAAAGTGTGCAATAAATTGTGCACTTTATAACTGATTAGTAAGTTAACTGTTTCCAACTATTGTATAAAATTTGCCCATTTAGACTAAAGAAACTTTACATTAATCAATATTGGACTCTTTTTCCCGAACCAGATTCTTATACCAATTTCAATTAGTTCGTTCATCCGACCTATTTCATGCTTCAGGTCTGCGTAAATTGGAGATGGGCCCAACAGAAATGAATGCTTCAACCATTCCATTAAGGGCTCCTTATTTTCACGAAAGTTCCTTATTTTCTGGCAAAATATACCGATCCAACTTCATTTTGATCAAATCAATGTTCTTGGGGTGATGCACATATTTTTTGGGATTGGTATTACAATTTGTTAGGAATCCCAATTTTTTTTTAATTTTTCCTCTGAAATTGTTCTTGGTCGAAAAAAACCTATCTTCAATTACCCCTTATTTAGCCTCTATTTAACAGCGACTCTTGATGAGTTGCTGCGGTTGTCTCTATGAGCCATTTTGAGCAATGTTCAAAAAAACCAATTAGTCCGATAAGTTTCATAACAAAAATCAGTAACAGCAATATTTTGCTAGAAAACTCACCGCGGTTGCTGTTTATTTAAAACGGTTATGTTTTTTATTAAAAAAATGATAAAATAAATTTTAAGGTATTCTTGAGCCTACCCAGTGAGGGGATTTTTTTGATGAAAACCCATAATAGCTTCCTTCAAGCTCTAAAGATCGCAGAAATAGGGCTTTGGAAGATTATTTTGCAAAGTGGAAAATGTTTGATTGACAAGAGATTTTTATCAATGCTCGGATTAAAAAAGGTTGATTTCGAACCCAATTTCGATGGTTTAAAGCAATTGATCAACCCAGAAGACTTGGAATTTTTTGATTGGTATTTCGAAAAGATTAAAAATGGCGAAATACGCACATTTGAGATCGAATTTCGAATTCGCCACGCCACCGGAAAGTGGAAATGGGGCTTATTTAGAGGCAAGTCTGGCAAATTCAAAGTTGATGGGACCCCTTCTATCGTTTCGGGTATAATTCAAGATATTACCGATCGAAAGAATATGCTGCTCGGATTCGAAAAAACCCGTGCCATCCTTGAAGCTGCAATATCCCAGTCACCCGTCGCAATCCAAATCTTTGATGCCCCCAATCTAACCTTAAAGTTAGCCAATGATGCTGCCGTTGAGCTTACGGGTGTAAGCCGCGAAAAACAAAGAATGATTTCCTTAAACACTATAAATGAAAGAACCTGGGAGATGTATAAACTGGACGGAAAAAAGTACACAACCCAGGAAATTCCATGTGTAAGGACAATCAAAACCGGTGAGATAGTAAAAAACGAAGAAATGCTGCTTAAACGTTCCGACGGAAAAGAATTTCACATTTCCGTCAATGCCGCTCCAATTAGAAATTCTAACGGGGAAATAATAGCTGGAATAGTTATTTTTCCAGACCTTTCAGAATACAAAAAAAATGAGACCGAAAGAATCAAAATGGAACGACAGATACATTTTTCTCAACGTTTAGAAAGCTTAGGTTTATTAGCGGGTGGAATCGCACATGATTTCAATAATTTTCTAACCGCAATACTTGGGCACACAGACTTGGTTCTGCTCGATTTGAACGACGATTCCCCCGCTCGAGCGAACCTTCTGGATGTAAAAAATGTTTCTTTTAAAGCTGCAGATTTGTGTAAGCAACTTCTTGCGTATTCCGGAAAAGGCAAATTTTCTATGGAAAATTTCGATCTTAACGGCCTGATTAGCGAAATAACAGGGTTATTGAAAACTTCGATTTCGAAAAAAGCTGTAATAGGCCTTCGTTTTTTGAATGAAAGGAACTTTATCAAAGGTGATCCAGCTCAGATCAGGCAAGTGATAATGAATCTTGTATTGAATGCTTCTGATGCCCTGGAAAACAAACCTGGGGAGATAAATATTTTTGTTGGTGAAAAAACCTTTTCAGAGAATGAGCTTCTCAGTTACACCTTCCAATCTGGTAAACCAGCCGAAGGTAATTACATTGAAATTAAAGTAGAAGATACAGGAATCGGAATGCCTCCGGAAGTTCTTTCAAAAGTCTTCGAACCATTTTTTTCTACCAAAGCCAAGGGAAGAGGGCTGGGGATGTCATCCGTATTAGGAATTGTAAGAGCTCATAACGGTGGAATTTTCCTTGAAAGCTATCCTGGAAAAGGAAGTTCCTTTTCAATTATTTTTCCTCCACTCCAGGAAAGTGATAATTTAAAGGGAATTTCCGCAAAAATTAAGCTTATGGAAGAAAACAAACTTGATCGTGGGACAATTCTCGTCGTTGATGACGAAGAAAAAATCAGGGATTTTACTTCTTTAATGCTTAAACGAACAGGATTCGAGGTTTTGACTGCTTCAAATGGAAAAGAATGCCTGGAACTTTATCAGCGATACTCAAAAAGCATTTCGTGCATAATTCTCGATTTCTCAATGCCGGTTATGGATGGTGAAGAAACTTTAAGAGAGCTACTTTTATTGAATAATTCAATCAAGGTGATTGCCACAAGCGGTTATGTTGAAACTACTATCAATTCAAATCTCACCATTCCACCCTCAGTGATTTTTCTGAAGAAACCTTTTCAATATGAAAGTTTGATTGAAACCATTAGGAAGCTCTTAGCCTAAGTCTATCAAGCAAGCTCTTACTCAAACCGAAGTGCTTCGATCGGATCGAGCTTTGAGGCTTTCCATGCAGGATAAAGTCCAAAAAATATTCCAACAAAAGCGGAAAAAAGAAAAGACCCTGCAATTGCAGGAAGGGAAACCATTGTAGGCCACTCAGTTAAGGTAGTAAGGATGTGAGTCGCCCCAACTCCCAAAGCAATTCCTATTAGCCCTCCCGTCCCTGAAAGTGTCATAGCTTCAATCAGAAATTGAATCAGGATATCGCGGCTTTTTGCACCTATGGCCATGCGAATTCCGATTTCACGAGTTCGTTCAGTGACTGAGACCAGCATGATATTCATTATTCCTATGCCACCAACCAATAGAGAAACCGAGGCAACACACCCTAGCAAAAGTGCCATTATTCCAAGCGTTGCACCAGCTGCTTGAGAAATATCAGCCTGAGTCATTATCGTAAAATCATCGTCATCAGTTTCAGAAAGTTTGTGTTTTCTTCTTAAAGTGTCGGTAATTTCATCCTTGGCATCATTAACTGCCTCATCACTTATCGCTGAAACCAACATCAAATTTATATTGGTAATCCCCATTATTCGTTGTTGAATAGTTGGGAATGGGGCTAACACTGTGTCATCCTGGTCTTCCCCCATGCCGGTTTGGCCCCTCGGTTCCAGCACCCCAACCACTTCAAAGGGAATTTTTTTAATTCGGATTCTCTTTCCTACAGGATTTATATTGCCAAAAAGATTGTCAACAACTGTTTTTCCCAATACACAAATCTTGGCTCCGGTACGAACGTCACTCTCTGAGAAAAATTCGCCCTCTTCCAAATTCCAGTTTCGTATATCCAGATAATTTTCAGAAACTCCCCGAATTCGAGTGCTCCAGTTTTGTCCTGAGAAGACAGCTTGTCCTGCAGTAAATACTGCTGATCCAGCATATTTTGCGGAAGGGCAATCGCGAGAAACACTTTCGGTATCATCGTCAGTCAGTGTAGTCAAACTCCCTGCTCCTCCATGAAAACCTCCTTGAGAGGAACTTCCGGGCATTACCATCAAAAGACTTGTACCCAGCTTGGAAATCTGATCCTGCACCGACCAATAGGCACCCTGGCCAAGTCCAACCATTGTTATAACTGAACTTACCCCTATGATTATCCCCAATGCCGTTAAAATAGATCGGGTTTTATTTCTGGCAAGGCTTATTAAAGCAAGTTTAATAACAGAGAAAATACTCACCAGGTTACCTCAAAGTCGAAACTAATTTTTAATCGGAGCAATTTCACCGAAACCATCTAACCACCTAATGAAGCTAGTTGTAGACTTCTAAGCACAACTAAATTGCCCCTCGAATTTTACTGCATTCATAATGGGTTTCATAATTTTATGGAGTTCGAATTGAACAATAGCAGCAAATTGGAAATTACTCAAAACGAAGCGCTTCAATTGGATCAAGATTTGAGGCCTTCCAAGCTGGATACAATCCGAAGAATATTCCAACAAGTGCTGAAAAAAGAAAAGACCCCGCTACAGCTGGAAAAGAAATCATTGTCGGCCATTCTGTAAAAGTTGTAAGAAGATGAGTAGTACCGACCCCAAAACCTATTCCAATCAACCCGCCACTTCCTGAAAGGGTCATAGCTTCAATCAAAAATTGAATCAAAATATCACGCCCTCTGGCTCCAATTGCCATACGAATACCAATTTCACGGGTTCGTTCAGTAACTGAAACAAGCATGATATTCATGATACCTATGCCACCAACCAGAAGAGAAACTGATGCTACGCTTCCCAACAACAAGGCTATAATTCCCAAAGTTGCGCCTGCCGTTTGGGCAAGATCTGCCTGAGTTCTTACATTAAAATCATCGTCATCCTTGGGAGCAAGTTTATGCTTCCTTCGTAAAGTGCTGGTTATTTCTTTTCGGGCATCATCAACAGCTTCATCACTTATTGCAGATACCAGAATCTGATTGATATTAGTGATTCCCATTAGTCGCTGCTGAACAGTTGCGAGGGGAGCAACGATCATATCGTCCTGGTCTTGTCCCATGCCGGTTTGCCCCTTCGATTCCAAAACTCCAATCACTTCAAAGGGAATTTTCTTTATTCTAATTGTCTTTCCAACCGGATTTACGTTCCCAAAAAGGTTATCAGCAACAGTCTTCCCTAAGACGCAAATTTTCGTTCCTGAACGAACGTCGCTTTCAGAGAAAAATTCTCCTTCTTCAAGATTCCAGGCACGTATTTCCAAATAATTTTCAGAAACCCCCTGAACGCTTGTACTCCAATTTTGACTTGCGTAAACAACCTGTGCACCGGTTCTTACTAGCGATCCACCAAATTTTACCGACGGACAATCCTTAATAACACTTTCAGTATCATCTTCAGTAAGGTTGGTCAAACTTCCTGCCCCTCCTCTAAACCCTCCTTGAGAGGAACTTCCAGGCATTACCATCAAAAGGCTGGTACCCATTTTCGAGATCTGGTCTTGAACTGACCAATAGGCGCCCTGCCCTAGCCCAACCATAGTAATAACTGAACTTACACCTATGATTATTCCAAGGGCTGTTAAAAAAGATCTGGTTTTATTTCGAGCTAGGCTTATTAAAGCGAGTCTAATAACGGAAAGAATACTCACTGCACATCCTCCGATTCCACAGAAACTTCAGGTTTGGGCATTTTCTTTAGAACTTCGGATGCTACCAAGGGCGTTGGGTTTAGTATATCGCTCATTATCAAACCATCTTTAATTGTTATCTTTCGCTTCGCAAAGTCAGCAATATCAGCTTCATGAGTAATCAGAACAATTGTGATTCCCTTAGCATTTAAATCCTGGAAAATTCCCATTATTTCAACGCTTGACCTTGAATCAAGGTTCCCTGTTGGTTCATCCGCAAGAATCATTGAAGGATTGTTAACCAGCGACCTTGCTATCGCAACGCGTTGCTGTTGTCCGCCTGAAAGTTGGCTGGAATGATGATTCCCGCGGTCTCCAAGCCCTACGGAAATTAGTGCCTGCATAGCCCTTGGGCGGCGGTCCTTAGAATGCAATCCAGCGTAAATCATTGGTAATTCTACATTTTCAACCGCGCTAGTCCTGGAAAGGAGGTTGAATCCCTGAAATACAAAACCAATTTTGCGATTTCTTACGCTGGCAAGTTGATCTTTAGAAAAGGTTGAAACGTTTTCTCCATCGATTTTATAAACTCCCTTAGTAGGACGGTCAAGACATCCCAGAAGGTTCATCAGAGTGGATTTTCCTGAGCCTGAAGCACCCATTATTGCAGCGAATTCACCCTCATAAATCGATAGGTCAATTCCTCGAAGAGCTTTAACGCTTACTCCCTCCATGAAATAGGTTTTTTGAACACCAACTAATGAAAGAAGAGGAGCCTTTTCAGTTTCAGTTTTCATTTTAACGCACCCTTATGCCGCCACCTCTTGAGCCACCACCACCGCCACCACCAGTTACATTGCCCTTGGAATCTTTCTCACCTACAATAATTTTCGCACCATCCGGCAGAGGAGGTTCAATCAATTCAGTCAGCTTAGTCGTTGATAGTCCAATTTTGATGGGAAAAAATTTGGGTTTTCCCGAAGCTAGCAACCAAATTCCATTATCATATTTTTCTTTTCGGTCGTGCTTTTTCTTGCCATCTCTTTTCTTCTCATCCTTTTTCTCACCGTCTTTTTTCTCGCCATCTTTGTGGTCATCATTTTTTTCATCGCCTATTTTCTCGCTACCATCCTTTTCATCATCATTTTTCTCGTCATCAATTTTCTCATTATCCTTTTTCTCATTATCTTTTTTATCATCATGCTTTTTTTCGCGAGAGGTGAACTCCGGATTTGATGGTTTGTAAAACATGGCCTTTGTTGGAATACGACAAACATTATCTTTACTGTCAACCAGTATATCAACATTTGCAGTCATTCCCGGATAAAGCGCTAAATCATCATTTTCTACGTTTACCATTACTGAATAAGTAACGACGTTTTGTGTAATGGTCGAAGAAAGTCTGATTTGATCAACTTTTCCATGAAAAGTTCTTTTTGGATAAGCAGCAACTGTGAAGGTAATAGTCTGATTCGGGGAAACCATCCCAATATCCGCTTCGTCAACTGAAGTGTTAATCTGCATCTTTTTCAGATCTTTTGCAATGGAATAAAGGCTAGGAGCTTGTAATGACGCGGCAACAGTCTGGCCAACATCAACTTTTCTCGCAATAATAACACCATCAATCGGAGAATAAATCCTGGTTCTGCTCAAATTGATCTGGGCGATGTTTAACTGAACATTCATTTGCTTTATTTGGGCCTGGGCTCCCTCTATTTGCGCCTTAGCCGCATCAATCTGGCTTTCATTCATTGCAATTTTCGCTTTGGAGAGAGCAAGTTGCGCTTTAGCTGCATCAAGAGAAGCAAAAAGAGCTTGGTAGTTACTTACCGCTGTGTCTCTGTCAGCAGCTGCAACCAAGTGTCTCTTAAAAAGATCTTCGTTCCTATCTTTGTTTCTTTTTGCATCTTCAAGAGTGGCTTCAGCTTTCTTAATATTTGCCGACTGCATGTCAATTTCAGCTTTTGTTGAAATAAGAGTGGCCTTTTGATTCTCTAACTGAGCAATCAGGTTCTTTTCCTGCGCTTTAGCCGCTTCAAGATTTGCAGTTGCCTGAAGAACCTGAGCTTCAAAAATGGAAGGGTCTATTAATGCTATTTCCTGATTTGCCGTAACACGATCGTTAAAATCAACAGTAAGAGAGGAAATTATTCCGCTTACTTGGCACCCAACATCCACCGTTGTAAACGCCGCAAGTGTTCCAACCGCTGAAACTGTTTGCAAAATTTCTCCAACATCCGCGGTTTCAGTTAAATACTCCACGGCAGCTTTGCGTGCTTTGTAATATTGAAAACCGGCATAAGATGCGCCCGATAAAAATAATACAATAACTAATAGAATAAGAAAATTTTTCATGGAATTCTTTCCTTCCTTCGGTTTACCAGTTTCCCTTTCTTCTACAAGAAGTTGCGGTCTCTTATTTTCAAACTAAGATCAATTATATCCCTTTTTCTTCATTCCCGACTCTTTAACGAATTGCCATTAGAGGTTCTCGAAAATTACCAAATCGCAAATTGAGAAATTTTTCACAATAGAGACGGCCGCCAAATTCATTTTCGCTGGGCGTACAAAACTTAATACCATATAGCAAAAAGTTCATTATTTCGCTTTCTTCGCATTTTCGGGAGGAACAGCTTCTGTGGTCATGTCAATCTCTTTTAGGATGGTTGGAGTGGTTTCGGATGCAACATTATCTGTTCCAGAAACCAGCTCCAGTCCTTTTGGAGGAAGATTTGAAGCGGGGATTGCCTGTGATTTAGATCCAGTTTTGTGAGAGTCTGAGGCAATAGTTTGGTCAGCTAATGAAATTTCTTTTGACAGAGAGGCATTTGTTTGAGTCATGTCAGAGATTGATTTGGCAGTTTCAGCCTGATTTTCTGTTAAATCATTTTGATATTCAGGAGGAAGAACCCCTGTAACAATATCTAATTGAGTCAAAGCAACCAAAGTGTCATAATAAGCAGTGATATTTTCACCCTCGGCATTGTAATAACCAGTCCGTGCATCGGTTATTTCAATAGGTGATCCTAAGCCAGCTTCATAACGACCTTCAGCGAGATGGAGAGTTTCGCTGGCTGATTTTAGAAGAATTTGCGAAGTTTCAAAGCGTTTGAAAGCCTCTCTCAAAGTATGTATGGCTATCTCAAGGTCTGTACTGGCTTGAATTTTAAGATTTTGCAATCTTCCCTTTGCTGATTTCAAAGAACCCTCAGCATCTTTTACCTGGTAATGGGTTAATTTTCCATCAAGGAAGGGGAAAGAAAGAGCCATTCCGACATTCCAGGATCTGTTCAAAGGAGTAGCCGTTCCGTTCCATCCATAGTTTGCGCTTCCGGAAAAAGCCGGTTTGAGGCTTTTCTTTGCGGCATTCAATTGGAAGGAAGTGCTATCATATCTAAACTCCGCAGCTGACAAATCAGGGCGTTTATAGAGCTTTTCTGATAAATCTTCTTTTTTAATCTCAGGAGCAGAAGCTAATCCAAAAGATTCCGGTCCCTCGGAAATCTCTATTGGGCCGTCAAGACCAATGGCCTGAATCAGTCTTGCCATTGCATTTTGGGAATCATTTTCAGCTTTTATCAAAGCAACCTGTGCATTTGCCACATCAACCTGGGCTTTTGTCAAATCATAAGGAGTTTTTGAGCCGACTTCGACAAACCCTCGAACTTTATCCTCATGTTCCTTGAATCCATCAAGGCTTTCTTTTTGAACCCTGATCAAAGCTTTTGCTTGAAGTGCCTGGAAAAAAGCGGTTTTTATCGTGCCACCCACTTGGGTTCTTTGCCATTTCAAGTCTTCCTTAGTTGCCTTATATACTGATACTCCGCTTTTTTGGCGCTCACGAGTTCTTCCCCAATCTGAAAAAAGCTTCTTTGCGGAAAGGGATTCAGCTGTTGAATCGTTCATGCTAAGGTCGGGAGAAATTCCCGATGATCCTGTGGTTTTAACAAAATCGTCCTTCTGACGCAGGAAATTAGCATTTCCGTTAACTTGAAAGCCAAAATTCGATTTTATTTCTCCAATCTGTGCACGTGCCGAATCGACAGTGCCCTCAACTTGCGACAATACCGGGTGATTTTTGAGCCCATAGTTCAGACAGTCTTTTAGAGACCAGGGGCCTGATGCCGGTTGAGCTCCACATTGTATACACATAGCAACAAAAAGAAAAAACAAATAGAAAAAATTAGGTTTTTCAGTCATTTCATTTCCCGAAAAATAAATTTTGAGTTGGACGGAGTGTAAAATACTAGTATTTTATATCAAAGTCAATGGTTTGGGAAAATTCTTTACAAAAATTAACAATTTTTCGAATCAAAGAAGGTTGAAATGTTTTTCCAAGGATACTTGTCATTTTCAAGATTCAATTTCTCATAGAAAAGTACCATGTTTTTTATCAAAAAAATCGAACTTCAGAATTCCTGGTATCGGAAACCTGAAATTTTAGCTAAAAATAGCTTCACAAGACGTTTTTGCAGGAGTTAGATTCTTTTTGTCATTGGTTTCATCTTGAGACCAACTTTTGAAAAAATTGCTCAAATTAGTCTGATCAGAGCAAACTCACATTGATATTACTGGAAAAATGGTATCAGATTTAATCCTTGAGGAAAGGAAATCTGAACTTCAGCTTTTTTTTTTTTTTTTTTGAATAAAAGTCACCCTCAACTAAAATTTTTTTGGAAATTCCCTGAAAGATTTTTTTGGACAATTCCAAATTTCTTTGCTCTATTCCAACTTTATGATATAAATGGATCTTAACTTTTCAATAACTGGTATTGTTGATTTTCGCAGGGTAATTGCATCGAAACTATTGCTTCGGTAAAAAATGCCTTACAATGAAAAAGTTCTGTTTTTGTCGTTTTGCAGGAATGCTTTTTGGGCATGATTCTGGAGTAGTTTGAACGACTAGTTGGCACATCATGAATTGACATTATATTCGATAAATGTTCAATGAACCATAAAAGGGATTAAAATGGAATTTGAAAAGCTCATTGATAACCTCAAAGCAAAGAAAACACTTCAACAGATTTTTCATGCTGTTGTTTCAAATGACAATAAAATTGCTTCCGAATGGTCAACAAATGGAAAGATAGCTCAAATTACATATCGCCAATATAAAGAAAAAGTAATTCGGACAGCATTCAAGCTTAAAACAACTATTGGAGCAAAAAACTACCGACGATTTATAGGACTTCAGTTAGATACCTGCCCAGAATGGCCAATTTTTTTCTGGGCTCTTTTAATGGCAGGTTTTCGGCCGATTTTGATTGACCCGAAAATAACCGATCATCTCAGAGACCATATTATCGATGAATCCAAACTTATTGCTTTAATTAGCCCTGATGAAAAAAACAAGTCACTCAAGGTAAAACATCTTTCCCTCAATTGGCTTCTTAACGATATTGGATTGGAACCTCCCCCTCGCTGGAAACCCAAATGGGCCGACGAGGTAGCACTTTGCACTTCCGGAACGACAGCTACCTCTAAAATTTATGTCTACACAGGAAGCGCTTTAGCCTTGCAGGTATTGAATTTTGAATCGGCTTCCAGAGAAAATTTCCGCTTAAGTGCAAAAAGAGATATGCGAGTTCTGGCTTTCCTTCCTTTTCATCATATATTTGGATTTACAGGTGTATATCTATGGCACTCATTTATTGGAAAAACTATTATCTACCTGGAAAACAAAGCTCCCACAACAATCAAAGAAACATGCCTCAAACATAGAGTTACACATCTTTTGACTGTTCCAGTTCTCTTGAATGGACTTGCCAAGGCCATTCGACAGAAAGCTTCGCGCGGAACGGTTAAAAAAGCTCTGTTCCATAGTCTTCTAACAACAGGCCGATATCTTCAAAAAGTTTTTCCAGACCAAGGCTCTAAAATTGCCTTCAAGAAGCTTTTTGGCCCCGTAATGAAAGAAATTCTCGGCCCGGACCTAGAGTGCATAATGTGCGGAGGAGGACACGTTTTGCCGGAAACCTTAAAACAGCTTTCTTCAATGGGTTTCTTTATTGTATGCGGCTTCGGAATGACTGAAGTCGGCATTACATCCCTTGAAACAAGTTCAAATTTGAAGATAAGGCTGTCAGAAAGTCTTGGTAAAGCGTTTCCCTCCGTGGAGTATGCAATTCTCCCAACCGATCATGAATTAAACGAAGGAGTTGGGGAATTGTACATTCGTGGTAAGTCGCTCCATTCCTGGAGGCTAAAAAAAGGAGAACTGGTTAAACCGGATATTGACAAAAAAGGCTGGCTGAAAACAGGAGACGTCGCATCCATAGAAAATGGACGACTTTTCATTAGAGGAAGAATTAAAGATGTGATCATCAACGAAAGCGGGGAGAATGTCTATCCGGATGAAATAGAAGATTACTTCGGAGGAATACCCCACATTTCTGACTATTCCGTCCTTGGAATTAAAAAAACTTCCGCTTACGAAGACATTACTCTGGTCCTATATTCTGAAAGCCTTGATCTAGATAATTTTGATGAAAAGAAGTTATCCGAAATATCCAATATTGTTTTCAAAATCAAAGATCGAATGCCTATCAGTAAATCAGTTGCAAAAATCTTAATTTCTGCCAAACCCTTGCCAAAGGCAAATCAAATAAAAGTGCAAAGACAAAAACTTAAAAGGGAAATTGAATCGGGTGCCTGGCCGACATTTCCCCTTGCCCGGGATAAAATTGATGGAAATACATCTAGGATGATCTCTACAAAAAGAGGAAAATAACTGGAATTTTTTGCTGATTCTCAAAAAAATCGAACCAGTCAGAAAGTAGCTCTGTTAAGCAATATTGTCGATTGGTTATTGTTTTCTTGATTCAATTTGTCTGAAGGTACATTAAAAGTGTCTTCTAATCCTCAAGGGGAACGATCTAAAAAAGCAATCGAGTTCGTTTGTTTGCTAGGTTTGTTTTCAATTCCACTGTTTTTTTTCCACGTCAGGCTTGAAAGTTGGAAATCCGAGGAAGATGCTTCCACTCAGAATAAAATAGAGAAGACTTTAGAGAGAACCCTTTCAAACATTGAAACCAATTGTGAACCTATTCAGTATTTTGAAAGAATTCTAATTGGTATGGAAAAACGCTGTTTTTCCGGTGGAAATATCCTATTAAAATTTCAAACTTACGCAAAATTCCTGAAAAGACGTTTCCCTGGGTTGTTTGAATTCACATTTATAGATTCCCACGGAAACGTAGTTCCGTCCGCCTGCGACACTAATCCTCCCAAAATACTTCTGAAAAGATTTTTTATTAATTATCAGGAATTTCTTGACCACAAAGTAGATTCCCTGAATCCATCGCGGCAATTTATAAGAGTGTTTTTTGGGAAATTAGTGTCTATTTCCCAGGAAATTCACGAAAAAGTCCAGAATTCTCATCAACCGGATGACATAACAATACTTGCGTGCAAAATAAAAGATTTCGAGGTGGAAAAAACTGAATAAGAACAGCCTGAATGAGATTTAAAAACAATTTGTTTGTACTATTTCCTTACATTGGAAAGCAACACAATGTTGCTTAGAAACGAAGTTGCCTGTATTTTGCTGATTGGGGTGGAATTAAAAAGTCCATGTTTAAAATAATTTACTCTGCTTTCAATACAAAAATTTCAATTAATCTATTTTTTTGGATTACAATCTTTTTTTTGGTTGAAGAAGTCCATCAAATTGATTATCAATTAAAACAAAATGAAATCTTATCTTGTGAAAGAGCTAAAATCCAAAACCAAATCCGTAAAATAGCAGCTGAACTGACATCTCCCCAAAATAACCCCGAAAAATCCGCTCAAACTCCATTTTGGTATGGAATATCCGATTCTCCTGATTTTCTTTCTTCAATTCCAGCACCTTTCAATTTGAACGAAGCAGACAAGGAAATATTCAGATCTGGCTTTCATCTAAAACCTTTACACATTGCCGTAACCGATCGTTATTTTGTCGGGGCCCTAGAAACCCACAATGGCAAGCTTTTCATTGAAATCCCTGACCCAGAATTGGAAAAACTCTACAGAGACTTCAGAGTTTCAAATATTATACTTTTCGCAGCATTTTTAATTGTTTTGGGAATCACCTCCCTTAAGCTTGAAACAGGCATTCCGCTAAAACGAATTGAAAATTTGAATTTTTGAGAAATGCTAAAACTACAAGATAGAGATTGTACCTCTACAAAACCTGGTGTATACTTTTTAAAAATTTTAGACCAGGAGATTACGG
>JADFXM010000094.1 GCA_015233565.1 Candidatus Rifleibacteriota bacterium | reverse complement strand
AATGTTGGGGATTACTGTCCATAGAAACCGGATGTGAAGAAGGCATAGAAAATTCCTCCAAAAAAAAGTTTGAACGAATTTTATTCCGTTTTTTCGGAAATTTTTAGCACTTTTGCCGAAAGGACACGAATAATGAAAGAGAAACCAGAAAAAGAATTTGTTTGTGAAACATGTGGACAAATATCCCCTAAAGAGGGGCATCTATGTAAACCTCTTAATTTGGAAGAGGCGTATACCTGTGAGTTTTGCGGCAATGTGACTTCGGATCCCAGACATGTTTGCAAGCCAAAAATGGGGAAACTTGAGTATGTTTGTGGGAATTGTGGTCGGGTGTCTATTGATAAGGAGTTTTTATGCAACCCTAGATCCTTGCTATGGGCCCCACTGGTTGACTTCCAAGAGACTGAAGAAAATTATATTATTGAGGCCGATTTACCTGGGGTTCTGAAAGAAGACCTGAAGCTGGATTTAGTTAGCGACACCCTGGAGATAAAAGGTATCAGAAAGAATCGTGAAGGGGAAGGAACCTACCACATGACAGAGCGGATGGTCGGTTCATTCCAGCGTTCTCTCGTTTTGCCGGATTCCATTGAAAGGGATAAAATCAATGCAAGTTTTGCTGATGGAATTCTACGTCTAACTATTCCGAAGAGTAAGGAAGCCATAAAGAAAAAAGTTGGGATTCGCATCAAATAAAAAAGGCGCAGTCCAAGGTGAAAACCATAACGCAGGCAAAATGCCTGCGTTATGTGTCATCGGGAAGATGAAAACAAAGCTGTTTGGATGCGCGTTCTGTTCTCATACCAATTCCAATTATTTCGTTCATACGCCTTGTTTCTCGCTTCAGATCTGCGTAAAATTAGATTTTATCTGACAGAAATGAATGTTTCAATCATCCAGTAAGGGATCCTTATTTTCCCGAAATTTCGTTCTTTCTTGGAGAATAAAGGGATCCCTTTACATTTTGGTCAAATCAAAGTCCTTGGGGAAGTGCACGTATTTTTTGGGATTGGTATCATTACGGATATACAGGCCCGGGTTTGGTTGAAACTGTGATGGCGAAAGGAGATGTTTTGTTTGGATTGGCATCGCCTCAAAAAGCTGCAAATCAAATATACAAAGCAATTTCAGAATTCCAATTCCCGAGGATATAGTCTTGAGACCATTTTCCCGAAACCTGAAAACGTGAACTCGTTTGGATGAGATTCCTGCCTTAACTTTTGGATTATTTGGTCTCAAAACAAAATTCGGGCTGAAAACTTTTTAATCTCTACGGAATCGGCTTTTTAAGCTAAGCAATCCAAGAAAATGAAGTTTACGACAACAGGAAATCTGAATTTGTAACAAAAAAGAAACAGCATTCATGCCGAAAAGATGGGCTATAATTGCATTTATTATTAAACTGATGCCAGATTGGCTTATTCAAAGTTGTGCACGACTTCAAATCTGGGGTCACATATTTGACAATTCGGGGATGGGGTCCTAAAAGACCTTTACCCACTCAATTGAAGTCTTATTCTTAGAAAGTCTCGAATGAGGTTGATTACGCAAGGGTTTCCAGCGAAAAAAAGTAAAAATACTTGACTTCTAAAGCTGCATCAACACAAGCGCAGAAAATTTGGAAAAAATATAGTTTTGCGGAATTTTTTTTGAATTGTATGGTTAATTGCCAATGTCAATATGAATTTACTCTTTGTTACTTGGGTTTCCGTCACCCCAGAGCAGCTTGTAGTAAAAATTAAATGCCCGGTATGGAAAACAATAGACGCGTTTTCCATCGATAACCCGTCAGCGTTGCAATGGTTCATTGAGAAATTTTTGCGCCGAGCACAACTCGAAAGCCGAGACCGGCAGTTTTACTCTTAGGATCATATCTGCTTCGAGACGACGAACGGGCCAATTTCTCAGTGAAGAGATACGAACCTCCCCTCAAAACTCGAAGTTTTCCGGAATCTGGTCCCAATGGATCAGTCGTCGGTGATTTTGAGTAGTATTTTGGGTCATACCAATCTTGACACCATTCCCAGACATTTCCGCTCATATCGTGCAAACCCCATAGATTCGCTTTCTTCTGGCCAACGAAATGAGGCTCTTTTTGACTGTTTTCGGCTGTCCATGCGTATTTACCATTGTAAAAATCACCCCAGAAATACATGGTGGTTGTACCAGCTCGGCAACAATATTCCCATTCAGCTTCCGTTGGAAGGCGATATTCTTTTTGCTCTTTTTCACCCAGTTTTTGGCAAAATTTACTTGCTTCTTCCCAGGTGATCAATTCCTTGGGAAGATCTCTCGTTGCCATTCCCGCAGAGTAATAATCCATTACAACATGGTACTGATATTGAGTTACTGGAAAAACAGAAATATAAAATGGTTTGGTTAACGTCACTTGATGAGCAGGTTTTTCATCTGCTTCACCGGTCGCGGATCCCATAGAAAATGTGCCGGGGTGAATCAGCTGAAATCTCATTCCTATGGAATTGTTAATTTCTTCTGGGAAATCGACTGGTTTGGACTCTGCTGAAGACATTTTCTTATCTCCTTAAATTCTCGATCAAATTCCAGACAAACCCAATTTTACCAGTGCGTTGTAAATTTGTCCAACGCTGGAAGTTGTGGATGAGTCCTGGGCTCTGGCAGCTAAGATCTGAGCTTTTGCCTTGTCGGAATCACCGGTGTCCGCACGCCAGAAGTAAGCGTAAGCCAATAGGGCATGGATTTCGGGATTTGTGAAGGCGATTGAAGGGTGAGTTAACGTAATAGTTTTGTTGGTATCGTTGAAACCCATTCCTTCCAGAATATTTATTGCCTGCCGGATTGAAGAGGGTTGGGCCTGTTGGACCAATCCTGCGGCATATCCAAGCTTGGATTCGTCCAGACTCTGGGATTGCTGAAAATCAGACATTCCGGAGTTAATTCCGTTTGATTTCGCTCTTGCCCAACCAAGACCATTATGGGCATCCTGAATTTGACTTGCTGTGGAATCACTCCTGCTAAGGACTTGCTGAAACTGTGTGATTGCCTGACTTGGACTATTGGAATCCATGTTTGTCCAGGCATCGTTTAATACCTGTGCTGGAGTTTCAGTGTAAGTGTTAGTTCCTGTATTGGTGTTTGTACCTGTGTTCGTGTTGGTGTTCGTATTAGTATTAGTGTTCGTATTGGTATAGGTTAATGTCGAGGTATCTGTCGAAGTCGGATTTTCTCCCTCCAGAACCTGTCTGCCATTTCCGCCGCATCCGATTGAACTAACGAAAATACCGATTACGAATACAAAAATCGCAATGCTGAATCCAAATTCCTTGATTTTCTTCATCCCGTTTATCCTTTTCCAGTCTTCAGAAATGTTTCTCATGCTGTCACCTCAAAACCGCGATTTTATGAGTCTTCTTAACAGTTTTTCCAGTACCATCCGGGTCTTTCAACTCAATTCGTGCAAGATAAATTCCATTGGCCACTTTAACTCCGTCTTCATTTTTTAAATCCCAGCGTGCTTCGTAAATGTAACGCGATGTTGCCTGAGTATTTTCGCGAGACATTTGTACATTTTCAAGTTCTCTTACCTTGTGCCCGGCAATATCATAAAGCTTGATTCCTAAGAGATCGCCTGTAACATCCGGTCTGCTGGCGCAAACTCTTATTACCGCAGTTCGATTCGCGGGATTCGGGTAATTCATTACTTCGGAAATCACGAGTGGAACATTGACAGAGAATTTGATCGTCGGACTTTTCCCGACATTGTCAGTTAGATCAGAAGCTTTAAAATACAGTTCATGGTCGCCTGAAATCAAAGCTGACAGCGGAGCAAATTTGAAATCGCCGTTTGTTGCCATTTCGACCGGATGCTCGAAACCGTCGAGAACGGCTACAACTGAACCATCCTTTACTCCGGAGCCATAATCAGCCACGTTTCCCTGAAATTCAGGGCGATCTGAAGTCAATGGGACATTTGGTTTCACATTTGTTTTGATATTAAGTCTGGGAGGAACGGTATCAGCCAAAATTGCATAGACCCCAGCTTGAATTGCGCTTCCTTCGTGCCATCCTGCAGTGCTCTTTTTCCCAACATATTGCCAGAGTCCAGTATCGTCTAACCTGAAAAGCGCGGTGGAAGTGGCATTTCCTGAATTATCGAGACGGGCTTTAATGTCAAATACCTTGTTTAATTTGTCGATGGGACAAGACACTTCATATCCCTTGTAAACTGCGATCAATTCGCTTTGAGAAGCCAATTGATCAGAAGATGCGGCTCTTACAGTTGCTTTAAGAATGTTTTCTGCTATATTTCGCATACTAGGAAGAATTTGCTTACTCGGAGCAACTGTTTCAAGATTTTGGGGAAGAATTTTTACGAATGCGTCAGATTTGAACGTCCCTGGTTTGAAAACCAGTTGGAAATTACCATCCGGCGAAGTTATTTGAGAAAGAACATTGGCTTTGACGGTAGCTGTTGTGAAGTAATAAGTTGCGGAAGCATAATTGCTTGACTTATCTCGACCTGAAACTGTTAAAGTTCCGTTTCCTTGTCCAGTTGATGACAAGTGCAATCCGCTCATATATGTTTTGGCAACGCTTCCAGGGGCCATTGTAAGGATCTGTGTCGAAGCACCCCCTTGATCAACCTGCAGAGTGGGGGATTCAAATAGATCTTTGTCGGTGTGCAAAGCGACCATAATGTCATATTCGTTTGCCGGGTTGGAAAATTCGGCGATAGAAAAGACTGGAGGTGTGCGGTCCGGGCCGATAAAGGTTGTACTAGCTGTATCAGGTGTTGTTACATTCCCGATCCAATCTTTTACGCCCTGAATTGCTAGGGAATAGAGATGAAAATTATCGAAATTATTAGCGGCGGTTAGCAAAATAGTTGTGTTGTCTGATCGTACTGTTGCATTGGTAATCGATATTGCCGAGCCACTTGCGTAGAGCAGGAAGACTGAATTCAAACTTCCTGATGGAATTGTAACTGCTTTATTGAAATCCACTACTACCTGGTTTGCGTAGGTCAGGTTATCAAATGATACTCCCGAAATAGTAGGGGCAACTGCGTCAAATTGTACAGTCGCAGTGTTTTTCCCAGCCGCGAGATTGTTCCCTTCGACACTTCTAACAGAAGTTAAGTTTACGGAAATTGAATTCTGCCCGTCTGCAAGCGAACTGTCAAAAATCAGACTGATTGTAGTTGGATTCATCGTTACTGTAGCTACAAGTGGCCCGGCAGGGCTTACTCCAAAAGCTGAGGATGCTGGAAACACCGTGAAGTCTAATTCATGATCAAAACGGATGTCTACAGTTCTGCTTCCGGTCTGAGTTGCACTAATCACCTTGAAATCGGAAGTTGTGATTGCAATTCTTGAAAAAGCTATGGATCTGTTTCCAGTGATGTCTGAACCATAAATCCGATAATTTCCATCTGAAACCAGGGTTCCATTACTTCGCCTTCCATTCCAGGTGGCGATTAATCCAGCGTCTGAAGCGACGATTGCCGAGCTGGCTACAAAAACCGGAGAATTTGAATCGGTGCGAATATCAATTTGATAAATGCCAGTTGCACAAAGTGTTTCAGTTGTATCAAGAAGAACCGTTAGGGTTGCAAAATTTGGATTGAATTTGGAGCGATTTGCGCCGTTAACCAAAAAGGAAAACGAACTAACCACTGGTGGCGTTACATCCAATGTAATATCAAAATTGGAAATGCTCGGGCCACCATTTGGAACGCAGATGTTTCCTGCGCTGTCAACAATATCTACGATGTAGTCTCCCTCAGGAAGAGGGGTGTTGTCTTTGCGTTTGCCGGTGAATTTCCCGATCCATTGTGTTCCTGCTCCTGTCATGACGGTAGTTTCTGTAGCGTTTAAACCTAATGAATCCCTGACTCGCAGTATGGGTGCTTGCGCTTCACCAGTGACAGTCCAGTTCATGTTGATACTGGTGTGTAATGCCGGATTGAACCATGCTTGCGAGGTAATTCCTGAGTTCACCCCTCCGGTGATTTTGTCCAGTGAAACCAGGGGCGCTTCGTCATCTCTGGTCCAGGACAAAATATCCGGATTAGGGTTGCCATCTCTATCATACAATTTGATCTGATAGGTTTTCGTTGGTGCTGCATATGGTAACACTCCGGAATAAGGAGCGGCTACAGGCCAGGTAAAGGTGGCCGCCTTGCCTGAATCGATAATAAGCTGCCAAGATGCTACGGTAACACCGGCATCAGCGAATTGGATATAAACCGGTTCTCTTGGCGGCTCATGAAATTTCATTGATAAAGTTGCAATCCCGGGAGTAATTGAACCACTGAATGGCTGATTAATAAACGTGTCAGTGGAATTCTTTGAAGTGGTTGACTGCATTGAAATGATTTGCCAGGAATCCAGATTCGGCCCTTGAGTTCGGACTAGAAGGGCTGGAATTGTTGCTGTATCCACCTGATTTTGGGCTAAATCCCAGGCTGTTAGATTTACTGTCCAGGTTCCCTGTGGAATGTCGCGAGTGAGTGCCACAGCATTCAAAAACCTGGCTTGAGTTGCTGAATCCCAACTGGAAAAATTGTAAGGAATTGAATAGGACAACCCCGCTGATATTGTTGCAAGTGATAAAGTTGGATTATATGAGCTTCCCTGATTCATGCTTTCATTGAACCATACTGTTAATGAGGCATTTCCGATATCAGCCTGCATAATTGCTCCCGACAGAGAGATTTTGCTGACAACCGGTGGCATCATATCTATTACGAAAGTGGTACTGCCGGTTGAGAACCCGGTTACCGACGAATCACTTTTTGCATTCAGATCATAGACCGTGGTGCCAATTCCTGTTCCCATAGAGTTTCCAAGGGCATCTGTCACACCGAAAATTTCCAATCGAGCATTGATTTTCGAGCAGGCTGCCAGTGTTCCTGAAAAACTTGTTGTGTTATTAAATCTTGCGATATAGCGCGTTTGGTTGTCTACGATTCTGGTACTCCAGCCAAGGAACGTTCCGGTAGCAAGCTGTTCACCGGTTAATGAGGCAATTCTGGCTGTTGGAGCGACTGAAGTTATAGGAATTACTCCGTTTCCAAATGGAACCGGACTGATTTCAAACTCGAAAATCAGATCTTGTGCTGTGTGATTTTTAACTGGTGGGTAATTGGAAATCGAGCAGTCAAGAAGTGTTGGAAGTGTAGGTGTGAATGTTGTGACAAGCACTCCACCCGGTTCGGTCGGATAATACTGGACATTCGGCTGACTCCACCAGTTGTGAAATGCTCCACTTCCAACTTTTAATCTCCAATTCGGATGGGCATTATTGCGGAACATCGCCAAAATGTTGTTTCGATCGGAGTCGGTTAAATTCAAAATTGCAGTAGTACTTGAAGTGCTTGAATTATTTTCAACTTTTAAATTTTCGAAATCAAGAACGGCATAAGTAGCTGGGCTAGCATCGACATCATGGAGCTCTATGTTACCGTGGAATCCTGTTTCTGCTTTTCCTGATGTCGGATTTTCAAGGCCAAGAACTGGTTTTAT
The DNA here is from genome assembly GCA_015233565.1 of Candidatus Rifleibacteriota bacterium. Lineage (GTDB taxonomy): Bacteria > Muiribacteriota > Ozemobacteria > Ozemobacterales > Ozemobacteraceae > JADFXM01. Next base: position 9,725 of record JADFXM010000094.1, on the reverse strand, counting down.
CGAATCACTGGCTTTGAAATCATTTTGGAAAAGCAAAGCACGGTCTGAAAAGCAAATTCGGGCAAATCCCGTTCCCAGGTTGATGCAGGGCAGATTTCCTGAACTGTTTTCCACATTAAATGATAATGGGGATATACCCGTATACGGTCGTGGAACGGTGCTACTAACTGGACTTCCTGAAGAGACTGCCTGAATATTTTTTCCATAAATGTCTTTGCAAAAATAAGGACCACGGGTGGCGAAATTCAGAGGAACTGTGCTATTTCCAAGTTTTCTTGCAAGCCAGTCAGCTCCTAATCCGCAGATCTGAAATCGCAAGCGGGTATTGTTGTCATACCAGGTTGCACCATTCTGATCGACTTGTTGGAAGACATAACCGGTTTGATAATCGATTGAGGAAAAATCTGCAGGTTGTACGAACAGAACTCCGTGCGATGCTACCAATGTTGCGGGGTCCATCTGTTTACTGAATACCAGGTCAACCGTAAAAGTTGAGTTCGGCAAAGACCAGCCCTGTGTAACGGTCATGGAATTAACTACAGGAGTTTCCCGCCATTTGGAATCGGAAATGTTTACTGGAAATGCGTCATAAGCATAAACCCAGTTACCTGCAAAGTCATTCATCGCCGGTTGGGTGTCGTTTTTCACTTTGAGGTAAATAGGCTGGACTGCCCAGCAAGCTAGTGCCACCAGACTTGAACTACTGACTGTGAAATCAATTTCATCAAATGTTAAGTTGTAGTTGGACAAAGTTGTATAGGTTGACAGCCCAGTTGTTGTGCTTCCCCACAATTCCCATTTGGAGGCGTTTAGAGCGGCAGCATTTTCATTGAGTGTTACGGAAAGAGTTGCTCCGTCGAAATTGACCGCACTAATAGAGGGTCGATTGTTATCAAAATAAAAAGACTGTGATGCAACTGATTGATTTCCAGCCAGGTCGGTAAGAGACAAAGTAATTGTGGCAACCATCCAGTCAGTTGGAGTGAAATTTGCAAAAGAGATTCCCGATGCAACACTTGCGACTCCATGGCCAGCATTGTCGAAATAAAAATTAACCGGGACAGTTGCAGGCCCTCCTGGAAAGCCGGAAAGATTGATGAAAGCTGAAGAGAGTGGAGTATCAATAGTTGCGCTTGCCCAGAGAAGGTCAACAGTAGTTCCTGAGCCCACGTTTATTACTTTCAATCCATTGAATGTTGCACTGGCAATGTTTGGTGAGACGGTCCAATTTTGACCTAGAATAATTGGAGGAAAATTGTCAATTCCAATAGTTGTTGACGCCGTATATGTGGAAATATTGCCGAACGTATCTTGTGCTGTCAGTTTAACTGACATGGTGGAATAATTGATCACTCCCCAACCATTTTGATCAGTGACGGTGAAAACAGCTTGGTACAAATTCGGGGCTGAAAGGAGTGAAAATTGTGAAGTTGCGACTGCATTAAGGGGCAGAGCCTGTGAAGCAAATTCGACATAAGTCAGGGTTGCAACCAAGGCTGCCTGGTCTTGAATATTCACTGTAACAGTGATTTGATCATTAACGTTTGCCATGGATGCTACAAGGTTTGGATTACTGGCAAAACTTTTCCAAACTGTGAGATTGGAAAATGCAGGAGGAGCCGGTTTCATATTGACATTCAGGTTATTCGTAGAGCTCACTGCGTAGTTTGATGAATTATCCTTTACTGAAACGGTCCATGAAGTTATTCCAGTGAAGCTTCCGGGAGGGATGTTGTATGATCCGACGTACCAATCTGTTGTATCGGATTTTTGAGTGAGGGCAAAAACGCTTGACCCACTTATTTTTGTCAGGTCGATAACAGGGATCAAACCGTCATTATCAATTACTTGTACTGCGAAGTCGATATTATCCCCGACTTTTGCCGTAGCGGAAGTCCCTCCTCCAGTTGTAGCACTTGCAACCAGAATTTTGGGTGGATGGCAGTCAACCTGGAATTGTGGTGTTTGAACGAAGGCTTTATTTCCGTTGGAATCGTAGATGGTTGATGTAAATTGATAAGCCGGATCGGAAATATTAGCAGTAACTGTGGCGGGGTTAATTGTGAGTGAATAGGACCCATTTGATTGTACCATTGGAGTGGAACTGGACCATCCAATCAAACTCAGATCTATGGTTGCCGTTGCGTTATCATCAGGGCTGAGCGGTGAATATGGAATTCTAAAAGCAAGCGCTTTATTCAGATTAACGAAATTTGAACCTGTCAAATCTTGTGCATTTGCTCTCAAGGAAACTGAAAGAGAAAAAGATCCAGTAGATGGAGGTCTATTATCAAAGCTTGGAATAATAATATTAGAAGTAATGACGTTTCCATCGTTGTCAGATATTGTCACCGGAAAAGTTGCTCCGTTGTTCAAAGTCCCGGTAGCTACCACCAGCTGATATGTATAACTTCCATTACCGGAAAAAGTCATTGTCCGTATGGTGTCACCAACACTGGACAAATCAATTGTGACATTTTCGCCATCATGTGGTTGACTGGATGAACTTGCTAACTTGACAGACAGATTCAGGATCGTTCCAATGGTACTACTTGCTGGTGAAAAGACGATGCTGGTCAACACAGGTCGTTCCGTATCAACGAGAATCGGTGCTGATGTGGAACTTATACTGAAACTACCCGGGCTTCCGTTAGCTCCGGCAGTTACTGAAAACAGCCAATTCGTCTGATCGATGGGAGGGGCGGAAGTTGAATTACTCGCGATAAATGTTTTTCTCCAGGTGTTGGCGCCCAACCATTCCATATTCTCAGTTGTTGAATATGCATTGTCAAATCGACTCAAATCGATTGTCACACTTCCAGTACTCGGGTATACGTTTTCAAAAACAACTGTTACGGAAGCACTGTCTCCATAGAGAATTTTATTTCCTCTAAGGCAACTTACCTGCATACTTTGAATCGTGGGAGCAGTATTAAATGGTACGGTAATTGTCGGAGTGGCAGCGTTACCATGAGAATCAGCAATTGTAACGCTAAACGTTTTTGAGATGTATCTCAGATTCCCGACCGGGACTTCATTAATTCGGTAGAAATACCAACCAGGTGCCGAAGAGGCTGTCATTACTTGATTTGTAGAAATTCCATCTCCTAAAAGAGGAGATAGATCAATTGTAATTGGCTTAAGATCGGTGTGTCCGGGAGTAATTTGAACCCTGAATTCCAATGTATCACTTGCTCGGACATAGCTGGAAGGACCGATAGAGCCTACTCCGGGTTGCCATGATGCGATTGCGGCCATTACATTAGGAAATTCGTTGTCTATGGGTAACGCACTTGATATTGCAATGGAAGCCACGTTTCCTTGAGAGTCGGAAGCTAGTATTCGAAAATTGACTTTGCCATCCAAACCACCTCCGGCGGTAGGGAAATTCCCGACTGTGAATACTCCTTCGAAAGTCTCACTATCAGGACTTGCACGAGTTAGAGGAGTAAAAGATGAATACGCGGTGGAAAGACTTGCCAGATCTACTGTTACAGCCCCAAGCTCATCCCCTGGGACGCTTGCCACTTCGACCTTGATTTTTATCTGGTCCCCAATTATGTAAGCAGTTCCGGAACCGGAAACCCTTGTTACAGAAGCAACTCCATTGAAGAGTGGTGGATTGTTGTCAATGTAAATCGGGGGAGTGGTCCATGATGCAATTACATTTCCAGATGTATTGTCCTTGGCGGTAACGACGAATTGCTTGGCAATGTTTTCTTCGGAAGTCCCTGGAGTAATTTTCCAGTTCAACAGGAATGAATTGGTTGGAATTGATACGCTTGGCAATTTCAGAGCAGATGGACCGCCTATTGGTGAAAGATCCACTGTGAGTTGTGCATCCTGATCGGGATTGAAAGTTGCCGTTGCTGAAAAAGTCAGGAAATCGCCGATAATGCCAATTCCATCGGTTTTACTTTCAACTACTTGTGTAAGACTTGCTAATGGTTGGTTCTTCATGTTCGGAAGCATGTTGTTAATTTGAAAATACTTGGTGACCGAGGCAATATTATTCGCCTTGTCGGTTACAATGAATGAACAACTTGCTAGGCCGTTAAAAGGAGGTTCGGGGGGTGAGGAAACGAGAGGCAAAGTGACTGAAAAATTAGGAGTGCCAGGAGAATTTACAAGGGTAATGGAATCGGTACTTAACCAGGGGCAGTAGGCTGTAACACTGTCGCTGTCATATGATTTCAGTTGAATAGTAAGAGTGATCAAATCATTTGCCATAGGATTAGAAGGAGACACTGTGGCTTGGGAAATGAACGGTGGAGTAGTATCAACTGGTATATTCAGAATGGAATTGTTTGTTAAAGTATTTCCGTATGGGTCTTTGGCCGAAAAACCTATTACTGCAATTGTGTCCAAACTGTCCGGAACAGCAAATTGCATCGAAACATGAGGGTTTGCTGCAGTCATGGTGTAATTGACAGGGCCCTTTAATGTTGTAAGATCTAATACTGCTGTTTCTGTTGCCGGGGAAGTCTGAAATGCAAAAGAATCCATGCCCTGGGAGAATATGAGTTTGTCTCCCTTTTTAATGTATTGCCCAGGTGACCAGGTTCCGGTTCCTACAATTGTTATGGTCATAGAGCTTCCATCGGTTTTTGGTCGCATGTTGTCTGCGTAAACAAATGAGGTTGCAGCCATAGTGGTTGGGGAGGTGCTTCCGCTTGCTATCACCAGATATTGAGTGGGGGTTTTCCAGGCGTTTTCATTTCCTTCCGTTACTGTATAACTCTTGCTGAGATGGTAAAGATTGCCTCCTACTACGGCAGAATCCAACCAAATCTTATTTCCCCCTGGCGCGATTTCAACCATTCCATAAATTGGTGTGTCCAATGAGCTGTCAGCAGTAACATACAGATCATAGTTGATTACACTTCCAATAGTGGCAGTTGCATTTCCTCCTGAAACCGAGCAGGAATCAGAAAATAATGTGGGAACTGCAAATGCTGGAATGGTGAAAAAACAGCTTAGAAAGAAAAAAATCAAGCTCGCCCTAAGCAATCCGGTTTTCTTTAGGTACATAGTTAGCACACTTCCCGAATTTAGTCTTAAAAATAAAATGCCATACGTCCTATATCGACAAATGCTTTCTACACCTTTATCATTCTTAAACTATTTTATTTTTTTACTAAATTTTTATAAAAAAACGGCAACTCTTTTGAGTGCCGATTGCTCACTTTGCTGGGAACCTTGTGGGTTTATGAAGTGAATTTATGATTGTTGTCTTTTTAAATTAAGACTGTTAAACTTCAAAAAGTTGATTTGCATTTATTTCAATGGAAACTTTTCATGGGGTGTGAAATATGAATTCATGTCTTTTTTTGATCCTTCGAATCATCTGGTTCGTTTGTATCGGCCTTCCGGTAGGGTGGTTTTGCATACATATCGGTTGGCTTTTGATGCTGACAATTATCGGAATTCCATTCACAATCTGGATTTACAACAGAATTCCCATGATAATGACTTTGCAAATGGATGTTGAAGATCGATATAAACTTAAGTTGCGTGAAAACGAAGTATTTCAGGGCATTGATGAGCAATATTCAATGCTGATCAGAATACCATATTTTATTCTTATTGGATGGTGGTTCTCTCTTCTCTGGATCAATATCGCCTACTTTTTTTCTGCAAGTATAATCGGAGTGCCGATAGGTTTTTGGATGTTTAACCGGCTTCCACTGGTGATTTTTTTAACTCAATCCTGAAGAGAAGACCTTATCAAGATTCAAAATCCTGATCCGTATATGAATTGCTCAGAGCTTTATAGGTTTGGAGCGGAATTGGAAATGGGAATGGGAATGGGAATGTTATTTTACCCCGAAGAAACGGGCCATATCAAGGATACTGTTGAAAGGAGCCCCGATAAAGGAAGTTTTCAACCCAAGTACAAAACTAAATTCGAGTACAAAAATAGCGATAACCGCTACCGAAAAGATTTTCCAGAAAAGGCGATTTACACTCTTTATTTTATCATCAACGATTTCATGATGGCCAAGCTGGGTCAGATAAAAACATGCAGCAGCTGTAAATGCAAAGAAGATGGCTACAAATCTTCTGTAATGGTCCATCAGCCATAGCGCCGAAGGTTCGATCGGGGCTTTATAATACAGAGAACTCAATGTGCTCAGAACTCTGGTATCTTCACCGCAGATGAGCCAAAATGAAAAAATTGCAATGGTTGCAAAAACCCACGCCAAGGTGCGCATTTTTCTGATGGGATGAGGTAATTCCGGTCTCATTCTTCCACCCCAGATGGCAAGCAAACCTAAAAGAGCGAGAAGAGACCCTGATCCCATGGTAAGAGTGGCCAAAAAAATTATTGAAATTCCTATCGGAAAAACCCATCTGTTTTTCCTTTTCAAAATTGATATGCCGAAACAGGAAATTCCTAAAAAGCCAAGTATCATAGTGAAAAAAGGGTGGGGCAGAGGGAAAAACATAAGAAGAAGTTCTCCAAGAACGAAAAAGCTTGCCATCCATCGCATGGCTTTTTTTTCTTCAGTATGCGAAAATTCGCTTTCTTCGAATTCCTGAGGGGGTTCATTCCATGCCGGTTCAGAAGTTGTTTCACGGGGGATCTCAAGTGCTCTGAGTCTTATTGTGGGATACCTTGAAGAAAGTGCTTTTTCAAGCAGGTGATTAATGTTGGATGGCCTTAAATTTTTTATCAGGAACAGTGCTGAGTCCTGAAATGCCGGGTTTGAACAGTCAAGCATACTCTCGATTTCTTTTTCTGTCGTTTCGGGAGCAAACCGGTACAAGCCTTTGATTGCGTTTGCTCTCACTCGGTTGTCCGGGGAGTCTAAAAACTTCTTGAAGACTTCAGGAAGGTCAGTGTCATCGAGGTGGTACAAGCCGTCCAATGCATTTGAGACGATGCGATCGTCTGGATGAGTCAGATAGGACTCCAAAATTTTCCTTATCTCTGGACTTTCAAGACGGGGTAATCGCTTAAGTAGGTAGGAAATTTTGAATGGGTCCTTCTCTTTTTCCAAAAAAATCTTAAAAGGCTGAATTAACGATTCATCTTTGGTTGAAGTTAATCTCTCGATTGCCTCAAAAGTCATGTATCGACTGCCAAGATTTAGTTTCTGCAAAAGAATTTCCCGGGAAAAATTACTTTCCTGAGCTGCACTGCTGGGACTAACCTCTTCACCTTCCTGACCGAATTCCGGAAAAAGAGTGATCAAATGCTGGTAGGCCTGCCGGGCAATATGCCGTAATTCAGGTTTTGGGAAATGGATAATTTGCTGGATGGGAGGGAGGAGAGCTTCCGCCTCTTCGCGAAGATGGTCGTTTTTTAGACAAAAATATTCCAAAAGGGATTTCCGGTCTTCTTCCCGTCCTTCTTTCAGGATAAAGAGGGCCATGCTCATCCAAGTTGTTTGATTTGTTGGTTCCATATTTTTTCCTGATGACATTCTACATAAATAGGGCAAAAAAATGAAATAGTTTTTTCCAAAAAAAAAGAATAATTTTTGCAAATGATATAATACGAATCACATGAAGCAGGCAAGCTGTGAAAAAAATAAAGCTTTACAGGTGAAAATTATCACCCAATAGGTTTCTAGTCCTCTGTCACAATTAAATTTATAGTATCTACTCAAATAATCTGCGGCTTTCTAAGGCGACTTCGACTCCGTTCTGGCACCGGCTCGGTCGTTGAGCGCTTGCACTGAGCGAAGCCGAAGTGGAGTCGAAACGACCTTCGCGATCAAAATCTAAACTCATCTGTGACTAAGGACTAGTATGGCTTTGGAAGCAGACACAATTTCAAAAAATCAATTTTTTCACAACTTTCCTGTCACAGAAACAGCGAAAAAGAGTAAAAATACTTGACTTATAAATCTGCACTAAGGCAAGTGCAGAAAATTTGGAAAAAAGAATTTTTCGCGATTTTCTTTTTGAATTGTATGGTTAATTGCCAATGTCAATATGAATTTACTCTTTGTTGCTGCACGAAAAGAAATTGCTTGCTTGGAATTTGCAAATATGCTAAGATATCCGCTACGTTTTGTAAGACTTCGGGGCGTGGCGCAGTTGGTAGCGCGTGTGGTTCGGGACCACAAGGTCGCTGGTTCGAGTCCAGTCGCCCCGATTCATTATTTGGTGTTGTCGATCTAGCAAATCTTTAGCCGTGAAGATGAAATGGAAAACTACTACCAACTCCTCGGAGCAGCGGATTTTGCATCAATAGAAGAAATTCAGACAGCCTACCTGAGAAGGCAAAAAGAGCTTTTTAGCGATAAAAGCCCTCTTGAAAATATTCCAAAACTTAAGGCTATGAGAGATGCTCTCGAAGTCCTTGTTGATCCTGAGAAACGTGAAAAATACGACGCTGCTTTGGCTGAGTTTCTCCGCGGATTAGAGGACAGATACAATCAGGCAGTTGATGTTTTCATTGAAAAACGCTATGACGAGGCTATTGAAATCCTAAAGGACTGCATTCGTCAAAATCCACAAGACCCTGCGTTTTATGAAACCCTTGGAACTTCTTACCAAATGATGAACAAATTTGATGAAGCCATAAGGGTTTTCCAACAGGGCTTGCAATTAAACACAAACAAACCCTATTTTCACTGGTATTTAGGTGATTTATATCGCAAACTGATGGATATCGATAAAGCTGAAACACATTACCTTGACGCCGCAGAAGGATTCAAGGAAATCCTCAAAGTCGATCCGAAAAATGTTGATGCGCTTGAAATGCTCGCCGATACTTTTTCCAAAATGGAATGGTTTGAAGAAGCGGCTGAAGTTTACGAAAAGCTTCTTTCCCAATTTCCGTTCAAAGCGCAGTATTACAGAGAATATGGTGTTGTACTATATGAAATTGAGGCTCTCGATGAAGCTGAAGAAAAGCTCCTTGAGGCCCTGGACAACGCCCCCGACGAATCCTTGACCTTGTTCTACCTTGGCTTGGTTTATTTTAAAAAGAGACTGCTTTCTCTGGCTATTGAGACTCTGGAAACTTCCCTTAAAGAGAACTACGATCAGCCTGAAGTGCACAAATTGATTGCAAAAATCAGGGAAATTCAAAAAGATATTGGACACACGGTTGAGGAAACTATCCATAATGATTGCCCCGATATTGTCGTTGAAGGAACTGTAAAGTGGTATAACCCCGAAAACGGGCTTGGGGTGCTTTCCTGCAGTGACTATCCTGAAGTTCTGCTTCATTTTTCCGCAATTCCTCCTGAATTCCAGGATACATTGAAAAAAGGTGACCTTGTACAATTCGGAGTGGTTAATGACGCAGTCGGTCCGATTGCACTTCAGGTTCTTCCACTTTCTGATTCCACTCCCTCAGAAACACTTCCCGGTAAAATCGTGCGTTTTGACTCCGCAATGAAAATTGGAATGATCGAAGTTGAACCCGGACGTGAGGTGTTTTTCCATTTCAATGCACTTTCCACTGAATTGAAAGAGAACCTTTCCATGGGCACAGAAGTCCTTTTTGAAATAACGATCAATCGCGGACTTGAAGACAAACCAATTGAGCAGGCAAAAAATATCCGACTTCGAAAAGCCACCAAGTTAATCCCGCCGCCACCACCTCAACTGCCAATATCTCCTGTAAAAGGGTAATTTTTGAGGTTCTTGCAATATTACCAAAATGATTAGGTCCTATCAATTTCAATCTTAAAAAATTTCCAAAAATTTTCTTCTACCCTTTCTTATTTTGTCAAAATAGTCTTAAAATCTAGCTTTTTAAA
>JADFXM010000093.1 GCA_015233565.1 Candidatus Rifleibacteriota bacterium | reverse complement strand
CAGTTCGATTGTTTTTTTCTAAAGGCCGCTTCTCGAAAGAGCAATCATATTTATTGGTACAAATTTAAAAATTATTTTTGGGGTATAATTTAGAAGATTCCTAAGCCTGTGAAAATCGGTGTTTAATGATTTGAAAGAAGGTATTAAACTGTGTTCTTTCTTCAGGTCAATAACAGTATCGGCCAGTTCTGTATAATGCTTATTTTTACCCTTCAACATCGCGGAAAAGATATCTTGGAATAATGTTAATTTCTTTTCGGAATAATAGAGTATTAATGATTTGAGTAAACTTCTCATATATGTGCCTCCACTTTTTTGAAATTTGTGTCTAAGTAGTTTGAAACTTTGTAAGAGAATATTTTTTTCATAACATCAAGTAGTGCTTTCAAAATCAGCCCATTGACAATGCTTTTGATGCCTTCGTCGGAAAATGAAAAAATAGTCCGCCATTTCCCACTTTTTACCCCTGCTGCTGTCACTCTAAGTCCTTTTCCACTGCGGTTGACCTTGTATTCTCGTATTACAATCCCGAAGATCCTAAAATCGAATTCAACGTCTGCTTTTGCAACAACAATAGGATCTATGACGTTGGGTTCCAAATTTATTCTATTGTCTGAAGAAATTTTCTCAGCCTTGATTCGTTGAAAAAGATTTTCCCAGTTTTCAGAATCGTATCTTGGTGAAACCTCATCGGGTTGCATAAAATTAGAATTAGAGGCAACCAAATTGTTAAGGTTATTTTTTATTTTCATATTTCGCTCACTTTTAGTAACTCCATTTTTTGAAATTTTTTTGCCATTGGTAAAACCCAACAGCCCAAATAAAACTAGAATCTCAGACAAGATTTTTTCATTAAAATACCTCCTTTCGAAATTAAATTTTGACAGCAAGAGCCCTTCAAGGAAATGCAAAATACGCATTCCTATGATTAGTTGTTTTGAACACCTTTATAGATCTTTTCGATCTTTAAAGTACCCACAGGAAAAACAAGTTGGCTAATTTGGAAAAAGGTGTTATAGTTATCTTCTACAAAAAATAGAATAGTTCTTTTTTTTTGAAGGGGTTGAATTATTAAGCTTGGATGTTTTCTTTATATTGGGCATAGAGGAAACACTCAAGTTTTAGTAGGGTGATTTAGCGCCTTTTTTTGCTTTTGCCAAATACTTTCTTTTTCCTATTTGTAAGAAGTCCCAGAATTTAAATGATTCTGTAAAAATCTTGAGATTTCATGAAATTCATCCCTTTTTGGGACAAGGGTTAACCTTGTTTTGTTGGGGCGATGTAGCGGCTATGTGATCAATCAAATCCTGTATTGAAGACGCTTTCCATACCGTTACTCTTTTGCTCAGTTTTATTCCAGGTTCGTATTCGCCTTGCTGGACTCTTAACCAAAATGTAGAGACGGCTATTCCCAAAGCCTTAGCCGCTTCTTTTGCCCGAACAAATCCAGATAGTTCCATCATAGAATACCTCCATCGGATAACGTTGATAATCGATTCTACGAAAGTATTTCTGGAAAGTCACGGTAATAAAGGGAAAAGTTTATTACCTTTTCCGCTTTGGAACTGGTTGAATTTTTTTTTATTTTTTTTTTAAAGCAATTTTTTGTCACCAGCAAAGTTACTATAAAGTTGCCGAAAAAGCCTTTATTTACCACAAAGGACACAAAGTGCAAAAAGAGAAAAATCATTTTTTCGGTAGGAACTCTTTTCCTTTGTGGCTTTTGAGGTCTTCGTGGTTCATTTTTTCAGTGAACTTGTTGTTTCAATTTTTTCTTGGATCAATCTCATGATTTCATCTGATTGACCTACTATTCCGAAAGCTTCCAAAAAAACCGGAGAAAAGTAATATTGTGGAAGTTCACTCCTACTACAGCCTTCTTTAATTTCATTATTTACAAAATTATAGCTTTTTTTTATCATTTCTTCCCCGGCTTTAATTTGCGGTATCTTTTTGCAAATATCGGCTACAATAGGAAAAATATTCCCCAAGGGTAAATCAGGCAAAGCTTGTTTAAGAAAATCAACAATAAACCACCGTGCATAGTGTTTGTAATCCGTTTTGTGCTGCTCTTGCCAGCGAGCGCCACGTCCGATGGAAGTGACTTTCTTTTCATGAAAAACAAATTCGAAGACTTCTTTAAGACCTTTGTTTACCCACTCAGGAAAGGGCAGTTTTCTTTGCTTTGCGAAGTTAATAGCATCATATAAAGCATATGGATTCCCCCCCTCAAAAATTTTTTGAAGCTTCTCAAATTGTAATTTACTGAAGTAGTCATCGCATTCAGATGGATCGCTAAATTCAGCCAACTCCACGTCTTCCGGGTTAATCTGACAACTCATATTGCACCTCCCTTTTCTGATTTTTTTAATTCATCCAGGTAATCAGCCCAGGCTTGCATCATCTCACGTCTCTCTTTTAGAAATTTTGTCCGATTGTAAGCTCTTCCCAAAGGGTCTTTTACTGCGTGTGCCAGTTGCGCTTCGATAAAATCTGGTCGAAAATTTAGTCGTTCATCCAACATGGTTCGAGCTGAGGCTCGAAAACCGTGTCCGGTCATTTCCTCCTTTGTGTATCCCAGGCTTCGGAGTGCGACTAGGATAGCATTTTCAGAAAGAGGTCTTGAACCATCGGGGGTCCTTGGGTTTGGAAACACGTATTTTCCGCCACTTGTGAGTGGATGAATCTCTTTAAGTATTTTCAACGCCTGTGTGGATAAAGGGACGGTAAATTCTGGTTTGGTTTTTGAAGCTGTAAAATTCCATTCTACCGCTTCAAGGTCAACCTCTTCCCATATCATTTGTCTAAGTTCTCCGGGCCTCACAAAAAGTAAAGGGGCAAGTTTGAAAGCAGATTTTACTACAAATCCACCCACGTAATTATCTATTGCCAGTAAAAGCGTTGCAAATTTTTTTGGCTCGGTTATTGATGCTAGATGCTGCTTTTTCACCGGGGTAAGTGCCCCGCGCAGATTCCAACAGGGATCTGCACTGACCCGACCAGTGGAACCAGCATACCGAAAAATCTGGGAGATGTTCGATTGTGCTCTGTGTGCAGTTTCAATGGCGCCACGAGATTCAATTCTGCGCAAAACATCTAATATTTCTGGCGGGGTAACTTTGGCAATGTGTTTTCCTCCGATCCATGGGAAAATGTCAACCTCAAGTTGCCTTTGAATTCTTAAAATATGTCCAGGCGAAAGAATTGTAGCCCTTTTTGCAAGCCACTCCCGGGCAATTGTTTCAAAAGAGTTGGTAGATCTCTCCAACCGTCCAGCTTTTGCTGCTTTCCTGTTTACCTGGGGATCTACACCTGAAGCAATCAGTTTTCGGGCTTCCTCTCTTCGTTCACGAGCTTCTTTGAGTCCGACCTCAGGATATATTCCCATGGAAAGGAGCTTTCCTTTCCCGTCAAAAGTATATTTAAATCTCCACCCCTTCGAACCATTCGGTTGGATCAGCAAATATAATCCGCCCCCGTCGAAGAGGGATCGAGATTTTTCCCCAGGTTTGGCATTTTTGATCTGGGTTTCAGAAAGTGGTTTGATTTGTCTCATATTTTTTCCTCCTCTGATTACTCTGATATTTTTCCTGAAAAAATTTTTCTGACCATAAGCTGCAGTTAATAGCAGTTTTACAGCTTTGGTATAGCGAACAAAAACTTTAGGTTTTCTATACCAAAAAGTATACCAAAAAATGGTGGATTTTGATATACCCCTTTGGATTTTTTTGGACGACTAAACAGCAAAAAACCCGCTCTTGTTGCGGGTTTTTTAGACTTTCCAGGACTTCTTTGGATTTAGTTTGAGTGGAGGTGAAGCGGATGAGGATAATTCCTCGTCCGGGAAAATTATCAAAAATTGTTAATTAAGGAATTGCTTCTCAAGATACAGTTTTTCAAGTTTCCCGAACAGTTTTTTACACAATGATTTAATCGAACTCCCATATTAGGAGAATTTTACAGGAGATTTCCTATCGGGAATTTTTTTGTTTCTCCGCTTCAATTTTATTCAAAATCCAAATGACAATTTCTTCAAGCTCTTGACATCTTCTATCTGACAGTCCTAATTTTGTTTGAATTCGATTCAAGCTTTTTCTTTCTGTGTCATCAATTTTTTTGTCATCTTCCAAGAAAAATTTAACTTCCTCAAGATACTCTTTCTCAGCAGGAGAGAAGGAGCCCGCGCAAACAAAGCTTCGAAGTCTCTTGCATTGGTCATCTGTTAGGCCTAATTTTTTTTGTCTTCTTTTTAGAATTTCCAATGCTTTATCATTTAAGGCTCCTTCAACTGCTAAGGTAGTCATTTCTTCAAGATAATCTTTTTCGCTCTCTGAAAGCTTCTGAGTCAGTTCCATTTTAAAAGGGCCATTCTGCGCAGAAAAGGTCGATAACTCCATTGTTGGATAAACGCTTTTTTCCAGAGAAAAATTTGTCCTATCAAACATTTCTTTTTTCTCAACCACTTTTTCTGGAGAAAATGTTGTTTCCTCACGTGGAGAATCATTGGGGAATTTACTAATTAGGCTTAAACTCTCTATTTTTTTACTTTTGGAGACGTCTTCATTAAAGCCATCATACTGGTTTAATACAAACCTAAAAAATTCTTTTCCCATTTGCAATTCTAGACCAATGGTGAGTAAGAAAGCTATTACAACAGTCCCAGCCCAATCTCCAAAAATGGAAATTGACATTACCCAAAAAAGAAAAAATAAAGGGGGAAAAAAGATGATAAATCTAAATAATTTTTTCAAAAATTTTAAAGTTGGTGAGGAAGTTGCAGCAATTTCTTCATTAAATTGTAAGAAATATTTGTAAAAAAGCCAGAGAAAAAATAAAAGGAAAGAATTGACTACTAACCATCCAATTGGGTTAGATTCATGCTTTGAATTATTTTTTTGCTCATTCCTTTCTAAGTTTTGATTCATAATTTTATTAGAAATTGATGAGACTATCTTTGCAGCATCTGAGGCCCCTGATTGTTCGTGTGATTTTGGCAATACTTCAGCCTTGGTTTGAATTTGAACTGTCGGAGAAACTGTTTCATTAACACCTGATGCTTTGTTTATAATTGAATTTCCCTGTGAAAGCGAGTCTGAAGGAATAGTATTGGTGTTTGAAGAATTTAATATTTTGCTTGGTTGAGAAAAAACTTTTGATTCAGCATTCAAAAAATAATTTTCAATTGCAGGCATTTTTGAAAGATTTTCATTTGTTTGAGTAGAATTAGAGATGCCTTCCGGAAATGCTGAATTCTCTTCCTTAATTTTCCTGGGAAGTGCTTCTGCCTCAGGTTTAGCTATTCGATTTTTCGTTGCAAAAATATTCTCTTGCTGTGCAATCACAGTTTTCTCAAGTTCTTGGCATGTTTCCACTTTGAGTCCCAATTTGTTTCTAAATCCATCAAGGTTTTTTCTTTCTTTCTTTTCATCAATAATTTGATCATCTTTAATGAAAAAAGATACTCGTTCACAGTAAATTTTCTCCTTTTCCAGTTGGGTAAGAGAATTTAAATCGGATTTAAGATCTGCTGGTTCATCTTTTACATTTTGGTGAATTGCCGTCGGAGAAGAAACTTCTTTAAATTCCGGTAAAGATTGTTCAATTTCTTTGCATCTTTTTTCAGAAAGCTCATACCTTTTTCTAGCTTGATTTAATAGTCCTCTCTCGTTTGAGTCTAGGACGTTGTCATTTTCAATGAAGAGTTTCAATTTGTTTTCATAACATTTTTCAACAAAAGTTCTTGAACTAGTGTTTTCTGGAGTGGATGATTCAACATGGGGAGGAGGATTATCAGGTTTGACAGAAGGAGTTGTAATATTTGTATTTGGGTGGGCGGTCTCTTTACCTACACCCCAATAGGAATATGTTAGCCGTAAGTAATATATTATTCCAGCTACCACTAGAGCAAAAATTAAAATACCTAGCAAAGCCTCAAGGCCAGCCGCAATCAAACCTGCACAGGGGATTAGTATTGCCGGTCCAATGACAATTCCCGACAATATTCCGCCATAACCCCCAATCTTAAATCCTATTATTCCCCCAACTATTGCCCCAAAAATGGCTAGAACCACTATAAAATCACTTTGTCCATTTCTATTTTGCATTTTTTACTGGCCTTAAAAAAAATTCGGAAAAAATTTCAATAAACTCAATTATTCAGCAGGGTCTTTAACTTCTTCAAATTTTCAAGATCAGAAATTATTGATAAGGCTGTCTGGCTGATATCTTTGTCAGTGGCAAAAATAATTTCATCGGGAATTACATTATTTAAAACAGAGACAATGCTTTTTAAAGTGGCAATAGTTTCTGGTGACATTGCATTTCCAAATTTTCAAGTTCTTTGCATCTTCCAAGTGTAAGTCCCAATTTTTTTCTAATCCTATTCAAACTTTTTCTTTCGGTATCATCTATCTTTTTGTCATCAGCTATAAAAAAACGAAATTCTTCGATGTATTCTTTTTCAGCAAAAGAGAGAAAATTGGGGCAAACAGAGGTTCGAAGATTTTGACATTGATCATCTCTTAATCCTAATTTTTTTTGTCTTCTTTCCAGAATTTCCAGGGCTTTTTCATTTAGTTTTCCGTCAATTGCTAAGGCAGTCACTTCTTCGAGATAATCTTTTTCACTTTCAGAGAGTTTCAGAGTTCGTTCCATTTCTAAAGGGAAATTTTTTGCATCACAGATTGGTGGCTCTATCGTAGAACAAAGGGAATTTTCATCACAATTATTTTTATCTATTTTTTCTTTTTTCTCCACCTGCTTGTCAGAAACCACCAAATCAGTTGTTTTCTTAGGATAATTTTTTTTGTTCTCAGTGTCATCATCAAATGTTCTCATTTTATCAACTACAACTTCTGAAGGAAATACTTTTACTTCGGAGGAAGAATCACAATGAAATTGCTTAATAAGGCTTAAGCTTTCTATTTTGTTTTCAGGAACATCCGAAGTTAGTGAATCAGTCTTCCAATTCCAGATTCTCAGGCGTTCTTTTATTGCACCCTCTAAACCACCGTAGGCACAAACAACAAGAAAAAAGAAGACCCCTCCCCATTCCTTTGAGGGGGAAATCAAAATACCCACGACAAGAAAAAATACAAAAAATGTAATCAAACACCTAGAAGCATCCAAAAGGCCCGTTAAAAATTTAAAGGGAAAAGTATCTGAACCAATGAAAATCGATATCTCAAGAGAAATTTGATAAATTATTGCAATTAAAAGTAATCCAAGAATAAACTTTTTGACGATTACCCAGATACCATTAATTGTATCTTTTGAGATTAGATTTCCAAGTGATGAAGTCGCGACTTTATTTCCTGAGGGATAAATTTCAGCCTCTGCTTTTAATAGTCCTTCTTTTGCGGTTGGTGTCTGAGAAGCAGTTTCTTGTAAACTATTTAGAGAAGTAGAAGTCCCTCCCATTTGCAATGCTGTTGAGGTAGTAATTACCGGTCTTTCCAAAACAGGTTTCTTGTCCTCTTTACCAACGCCCCAAAAAGTGTATGTGAGCCATAAGTAATAAATGACTCCTAATACGGCCAGGATTCCAATTAAAATAAATGCCAAAGCTTCCAAACCAGCCGCAATTAGTCCAGCAAAGGGAATTAATATTGCAGGCCCAATAAGAATTCCAGAAAGTATTCCGCCATAACCCCCTATCTTAAACCCCAATATTCCGCCAACAATTGCACCAACAATGCCAAGAATTATAACAAAATCAGCCTGTCCACTTTTATTTTGCATTTTCTACTTACCTTGAAACAAATTCGAAAAAAGATTTCAATAAAGTCAATTATCCAACAAAGATTTTAATTTCTTCAAAATTTCAAGATTAGAAACTATTGATAAGGCTGTTTGGCTGATATCTTTGTCAGTCGCAAAAAGAATTTCATCGGGAATTGCAGAATTTAAGACAGAGTCAATGTGTTTTAATGTGGCAATAGTTTCTGGTGACATTGCATTTCCAGCAATAAGAAACAATTTTTCAAAACCAGACATTTCGGCAGGAGTAATTTTGGGAGGAATATAGTTTTTAATTGAATCCATGGTTTCCTGCCCCATTAAAACGAACTTAAAGCCAAAAATTTCTTTATTGTAGTTCAAAAATAATTCAGAAACCAATGTTGGATTTTTTATTCCCAGATTTGGTGGAGAATATTCTGGGGGAAAATTCTTTTTGGGGACATATACTAATGCTACATCGTGATCTTCGAAAAACTTAATGGTGGCATTAAGTCCATTCTGAAAGTCACTTCGATAAGCCAGATGAGCAGAAGCAGAAACTTTTTCATGAGGCCTCTCGTAGATTACATTATCAATTTTTTCGGTGGAAATTAGATACCTTATTGAGCCATAATCTTTTGGTGTGTCCATGTCTGCATGAGTAGAAACACATACTTGTTGTTCTACTCGCAAATCCCCACCTCCACAATCTTTGTACCAAGTAAAATCAATATCACCATACCGCGTAATTTTGGAGGTACTTGATGAGGATTCAGAGAATACGCTTTGTCCATCTTTTCCAAGAGGAGTAGTGGTAAGACCTTGAATAAATGGATTAGGAAAAGAAGGATCAACAAATGACCTAAGGGTAAAAAATACAAATTTATTTTTTTCTTCACCAAGACAAACCGCTCGGACATTTTTTCTTTTGGGTTCTCCCTTTTCACCAACCTTTGCAGATTCATGGGAACCCCTTCTCCATACAGGGCTTTGGTTTGCATTATAATACCAACCTAAGATCTGGGTTACATATATGCTGACAGTTGCCTTGAGAATGTCTTCATTTGTAATTGTGGAGTTTACAGAACTTGAAATGGTAATATCATTAGAAATTTTGGGTGATTGGGCGAACGCATTTTGAGCTTGACACAAAAAAGAGATACAGAAAATAATAATAAAATTTTTTTTCACCTTATCCCGTCCTTATTTTTTTGGTCTTCTAGGAATCATTTTTTTCCAAAACTACAGGTAGCTTTGCGAAAACGATACATCATGTCGATGAAGTCATTTCCGTCTAATTCAGGTTTACCATGCATTTGAGCAAGCCAATCAACAGTTGATGCAGGTGAATCAAAAAAGTTCTTAATGGGAATCGGATAATATTCTTTTTGTCCAACACACACACAAACGAACTTCCAATTTCCTTTTGATGATGCCTTTGACTCATCCTCAAGAACAATAGAAAATGCTGTAGCTTCTTCTTTTCCGCAAAGTTCACACACTGGTTTCGTTTTAAACATTTTTCTCTCCTCTGTTGAATAGGGATTTTTTTAAAAAATTCCATCTTTCCAATTATTTATCAAAAAATTATACCTAAAGGCATAAATCTAGTCAATTTTTTAAAATTTATTAACCGACACTTCATTTATAACGGTATTCAAACAGACCAAAATGTTATCTATCCTTAAAGTCTCTGGACTCCGTCTTTAAGTATCCCTATCATCCCCATCAGTTGGAATTCTATTGATTCTATGTGGGGAGAAAATTTATCAACGAGTATCAGATGCTTTTTGGTAAGCGGTTAAAGTTTTTTCGGAAGCAACGAAATTGGACACAAGAAAAACTTGCAGAGAAGGCTGACCTTGATAGAACCTATGTTGCAAGTATTGAGCGAGGAGAACGAAATATTTCTCTTCTCAATATCATGAAACTTTCAGAAGCTTTGGAGATTTTTCCTGGAGAGCTTTTCAAGTTCAGCAAGACGCAATCACGAAGTCAGTAACATTTTCGATTTTCCCAAAAATAGTTTATTTTCCCCAATAGTGCAATAACTCTTTTCCCCAAGATTATATTATTCCTTTGAGCCTCATTTAGTCTCATCTTTTAAGGCTATTTTGTGGGCAAATTCATTTTAGGAGGAAAATATGGTTTCTGTCATTTTTCTTGAGGAATTGGTAAAGGAACTCAAAAGGCTAATGCGAGAAATTCGGGATGGAAACAATACTGTTGATAGGATTCAGAAAAATATCCAAGAAATGTATTCCCGAAAAAAAACTCTTTTGCAACAATTACAGGAAGTTCTGACTTCAGAAAATACCAAAGAAATATTTGTCGGAAAAGTAAGAATTAGATTGATACAGGATGTTGACGCAAAAATCACCAATTTGGCGGAACTTCCATCGAAATACTTCATCGAAGAAAAATCCATTATCAGGTATCCAATATTCAGAAAGATTAAGCGGAAACTTCTTTCAGGCAAGTCTGTTCCTGGTGCAATATTGGAGAAAAAACAAAGAATCGAAATTCGCTGGTGAAGTTACTGACAATACCTACCAATTTACATTTTTTCAATTAGGAATTGTCCTCGTTTGTGTTTCCTTTTGGAACATCATTGAGGATTATTTTATTTTAGGAGGTTTTTCATGGAAAAAATTATTTCTGTAGCTGACCTTATGAGGCTTAAGATAATCAGGAAATTCCGGGAGAAAGAGCTATTTTACTTAAGGGAACAATTTTTCAGTCTCCAGAAATCCCTACAGAACGGAGAAAAAGAATTCACATTGGAGAAATACGGCCCCATCATTATTCTGGAGGAAAAAGACAATCTTTACCATCTATCATCAGCTCATCTATCAGAGAGCCTATTCGAGACAATTCCAGAAGAAATCAAGGAAATCGTTATCGAAGGAAAAAGCTTGTACAAAATCATGGTAATTTGTAACAATGAGTTCATGCCGATTTTCTTTGTTCCCAAGGAAGTCATCGAAAAATACCCGGAATTTCCTGATTATCTTAAGCAATGGAGTTAGTCATGTACAAATTTTCAGGAAAACGTTATATGACTCGTGGTATTCATCAGGAAATTGATATTCTTTTGCAGATGTATTTGTGGAATCTTGTTGATGGTCTATTACGTCTTCAGCCTAATTCTGTCGATTATCTACAGATATTCGAACTTCATCCAGAAGAGAAAAATGGAATTTTACTTCAGGAAATTGTCCATCGTCAGGAAGTTCCATCTTACAACAAAATTCACCAAATTTTCATTCCTCAACCGATACAGCAAAAAATCTACATTATTGACGATATCGAGAATGTTACGATGCTACTTGCAGAAGAATATTAGTCGGAAAATATGATAAGCACAATGCTTATCTTTTTTTGTCCAGTATTTCTATTTTCTTACCCAATTATTTTCATTCATTTGTGACCATTGCTTATTTTCATCTGATATTTCGGTCCTTGGTTCGATTCCCAAAAAGGAAATCGAATTCATCCATTTTCATTTTCTTTACCTATTCTTCAAGGATTTTCTCAGAAATTCACTCTAATTTTCATCCAGGAAATTTCCTATTTTTCCATCCAAAAAATTCTCCAGGGAAATTTTCCAAAAATTTTCACAGGAATGTACCGGGTTTTCCAACTTTTTGGGAAAGTTGGGAAAACCCTCCATCGGGTCCAAAAAAATATCCTCTATGATTTTTCTTACAGTTATTGCCTATTTTTCAGGAAAGTATTAGAATTTCTCCAGGAAATACCTCATTGGTTTTTCAATCATCCAAAATTCCATTCGAAATATTTTTACCTACTCACCAAAAAATGACAGTTTTTCTGACTTGAGGTCATTGGACAAAAAAAGGTCAGAAAATGGTATTTTGGCAATTTACAATATTGATGTGTGATTTTCATCACCTGAGATTAGCTATCTGCTATTTTTTCCGTTTTCGAAATGTTTTCATGCCTAATGGTAGGGAAAAAGTTACTTCCAGGAAAAAATATTCATTTTCCAATTCGAATATTACTGGATATCCAAGATTTCACATTCCAGGATGATGGTTAGGGTTTTACGTTTTTTCCAAAAAAACGGAAAACCCGATTGATGCTATATTTCATGGATATTGTACATTTTTGACATTGTACCTATTAGATTTTATGGGTTTTCGGGAAACTTTAGGTTTCCCAAAAACCCTATTATATTATATAATGGGCACGGGAAACCGCTACTGATGTGCATTTCTGAGGTCACTTTACGGGAAACCGGGAAAGTGTGACCAGTAGTTATTTCCTATGGTTATTGTACATTTTTGATATTTATGTCATTGGAATTTCGTTTTCGATTATCTTTTCCTTTACGCTTATGGCAACGAAATTGCTCTACATTCTACAGAAAAATTACCAAATTTTTGAGCTTCGAGGTATTTGGAATTTCTGATTTTTCTTGTTCAGTATCTTCATTTTTTGAGGTCAGAAGAAGGCTATTTTCACGGAAATTTACCTTTACTCATTCCAACATTTCCAGAAATTCAATTTTTTGACTTCAAGGATATTGTCCAGGGTTTTACGTTCCACCAAGGAACGGAAAACACGATTAATACTATATTCATTAGGCAATTTACTATTACAGCTATATGGGTTTCCGGTTTTGTGGACTTTTCCAGAAACCCTGTTACTCAACCAAAAAAAAATGTCATTCACAATATTTCTACCTACTTACAGGAAAATGACAATTTTTCAGGCTTGAGGTAATTGGGCAAAAAAGGACAGAAAAAGGTTATTTTGTAGGTTTTTGTGGAAGATGTTTGTTTTTCATCACCTAATTGGGATTATTGCTTTATTTTGCGTTTCTGGAAATTTTTTTTGCCTTAGGGTAGGGGAATTTGGAATTTTTATCTATTACAAGATGTTCAGAAAGGTCATTACTACAGTTATTTACAGCATGATGTACAAGGGTTTCCCGGTTCGGAAGAACAAGGGAAACCCGTTTGGGAACGTCAGAAAAGGAATTGCGGAAATAGGAAGTTATGATAATTTCATATTTTCTTTATTTTTTGTATTGGAAGGTATTACGAGTATCGTTTTTTGATGCTGGATTTGCTATTTTTTCCTTACTTACATTCCATTTTTTAGGAAAGGCCAGGAAAACAGAAAAATATCATTTCGAATTTTCTAATGGTGATTTCGAAAACTGACAATTTTTGACCTTAGGGTCATAGGAAAAAACGAAAGAGAAATTGGGAGGATGTGTTTCATTTGCGTGAGTGTGAGAATTTCCATTCCGAAAAAGGATTATCATTCTTGGTTTTCTTCCTAGGAAAATTATTTTCTTCATCTTTTGCTGATGTGGAAAGGTAAAGGTGATTTTATACCTCATGATATTAGTGTATTATTGCCACTTTTTAAGATTATATTATCTTCGAAAAACACACAGAAGGCATTTTTTGACAAAAAAAAGCATCATGACCGGTATATTGGCCATGATGCTATCAGTTGGGAAAAAATTAGTCATCCATGCGAACGAAAAGTTGTCGGCTTACTCTGCCACCTTCATAGTAATAGTACTTTAAAAATTCATTGAGGCTTCTACCGGGTTTGCATATTTCTTTACCTAGTCCGGCTGCTAACCCTCTTGGTAATTTTGGACTGGAATACTCAAAGGAAAAATAGTTTTGACCAACAGTTCCTCGAACACCAGGAAGAATATTCTTGATTGATTCGATAATTTCTTTACTATAATCTTTGAGATTGATTCTTTCACGTAGTGATTTCCTTTTTAAATGGTATTTGATGATGTAGGTGGGTTTTCCTGTAATAATTGTCATGTTTTTCACCTCCTTTCGTGCTTGAATTCATGTTTTTCATTCGAATTTTTTTCTCCTTTCATTTGATTTCTTGAGGAATTGATTCTGTTGTTCTATTAGTGTTGTGCCGGTAATAATGCTTTATTTCATCGCTTTTGATGGTTTGCAAGGGAAACGTTTTTGTGTCTACTCCTTTCCCGATGTTGATTTTGAGATGAACTTCTACGGAATCTTTGTGTACTACGACCTTCTCGACGAATTCTCTGACGAATTTCTTGCATTCCGGAATTGATCTTGTTTTTACGAAATTGCTGTATCGTTTCAAGATTTCTCTTAAAGCTGCTTCATCCATGAAGGGTTTCTGGTCAGAATATTCGAGTTCCTTAATTTGTAGTTGAAGTCGGATTTTTTCTGATTCTAACGTGGTTAAGCGTTCTTTAAGGGTTGAATGGTCCATTCCTTGGCTGATTGCGTCCAGGATGTTCTGGATTTGGGGATTTATTGATGATAGTTCTTTCTGGACTTTCTCTACCTCTTTGCTGTTGTCCATTCTTGTTTTAACCTGATATTCGTTGAGCCTTCTTGCTAAGTTCCCGATTCGTCTCTCATTGAACAGTACACGCTGTAATTCTGATAGTACAAAATCCTCGAGATAGGTACGATTCACCTCTTTATTATCGCATTTATCCTTATTTGAGGCTCTATGGGAACAACGGTAAGTATAGTATTTTGTCCTATTTCGACCACCAATTCGGCCATTAGCATGGAAGGAATGGCCACATTTTCCACAAAGTACAATACCAGACAGAAGATATATCGCTTTGGCTTTATACATTCCCGATTTTTTCTTTTCAAGGGCAAGCTTTTCTTGTACTTTCTGGAAATCTTCCTCTGAGATGATTGCTGGAATTCCATTTGGGATTGAGATTATTTCCTCTTGAGTTTTCTTAAGTGTTCTCTTCCCCGAGCAGTCCTTAGCTGGACCTCGATTAAATGTGTACAAACCCTTATATTTTGTATTTCTGAGGATTGTGTAGATTGCTGTCTTTCCGAATGCTTTTTTCCATTTTGTACGATGTCCATGAGCATTCAAGTAGTTTATCAGCTTTCCATAGCCCATTCCATTGAGATACATCGAAAAGATATTGCGGACTATTTCGGCTTCATCTTCATTTATGACGTATTTCATGGTTGTACGATCCACAGAATAGCCAAGGGCAGGTTTTCCTCCCAGATGTCTTGCCGATAACGCACTCTGGGTCATCCCTTTCCTGACCTCCCTTGCTAGGTTCCTGCTGTAGAACTCACTCATACCTTCTAGTACAGATTCAAGTATTATTGATTCAGGTGATTCATCGAGTCTTTCAAGAACGCTTATTAACTTTACACCATGTTTTTTTAAATGGAATTTATAATGGGAAGATTCATATCTACTGCGTGAGAAGCGGTCTAATTTGTGTACAAGTACAAACTGAAATGTCCCTTTCTTCGAGTCTTCCATGAGCCTTTGGAATTCCAGTCTTTTTCCTGTGCTAGTTCCAGAAAGAGCATGGTCAGCATAGAATGAGATAATCACGTATCCTTCTTTTTTTGCATATTCTTCTATCAATCGAATTTGTGCCTCAATCGACTCCTCACGCTGATTAGCAGAGGAATATCGGACATAGCCAACGGCAATTTTTTCCATCTTGTACTCCTTTTTATGATTTTTTGTACAAACTTCCAAAGATGGAAGTCAAAAATATAATATGTAATCGAAAGGCTTCTTTGTTACGTCATCAGAAGCCTTTCTTTGTTTTTACAGTTTTTTAATTAAATCGAAAATTGTACCAACTGCATTTTCACTTATTTCTATTTCACAGGTTTCCTCATGGCCATCAGACTCATCAGGAACATAGCAAAGTTCATACAATTTTTTTCTTGATATAATGGTTCTAATTGAATTCATCGTGATACCTCCTTAAAGAGGGCGGAAGGTTGTTTTTTTCAAATCTATTAGATTGTATTATTTGGAGGAAGTTAGGGTTTCCTCATTTTTTTAACTACGCAACTACGTCAATAGTAAGGAGTTATCCAAGGGGCCAATAAGGCCCCAAGGAAATTTATTCATTTTATAAGCCCACTGCTAATTTCTATTTTTCTTCACTGGTATCGTTCTGTTCAGTAATTTCTTTTGGGAAATAACAAAACTGATTATTCTTTCCCGTTGCTCTTTCTTCTACTCTACCTCCTTTTTTCAACTTTTTAAGAACCGTTTCAACCTCGTTCCTGGAAATATTTGCCGATTTTCGATATTCTTCGAGCAACCGAGTTTTTGCTATTCCTTGATTGTCTTTGATGAAATTCAAAAGTCCCTCAATGTAATCCACTGGTTCAATATCTTCGTGTTCAAAATGTACTTGTCGCAAAGCACCTTGAGAAACCCTTTCGAGCAGAATCGGATGAGTTGCAGGCGGTAAGTAATTTCCTTTTGCCCGTTGCAACATTACAAAATTATTTGGATGACCCAAAATCTCCAATTCTGCCAGTGTTTTTTTTGTTGGTGTAGCCATCGTAATTACGATTCGACTTGCATTGACAAACATATTTGACCCCATTAATGATCCTGAAGCCATTTGAACTTCTGTTTCACCTGTTTGAGAACTTTTGTTGGCATGAGTCACCAAAATAATCATGGCCTTTGTAGCTTGATGAAGCAACTTCATATTGTTGATGAAGTTTCCCACGTAATCAGCTCTGCAAATATCAAGCGAAAAAAACAAAATAATTGGGTCAATGAAAATAATCCTCAGTTCAGGAATTTTTTCGGCAAAATCAATTATTCGGTTGATATTCTTATTTCCTTCATCAGGAGCTAAGGAAAGTCCACTTTTATTTGCAACAGGAGGAATGAATGTGTTTTTTAATACCAGATTCTTGGCATCCTTTACCTCTTTGCTGGAAAGAGCCCTTGTTACTTCAGCAAAACAATTCGAATACCTCCTATGATATTCTCTTCGATCATCTTCGAGATTCAACATTAGGACACTTCCAGTTTCCGGAATCACAAATTTGGGGTTGTTGAACAAGGGAATTCCTGAAGCCAAACTGATACCCAAATGAACGCATAACTGACCTTTTCCCATACCTCCCTTTGCAGAAATAGCTCCAATAGGTGTTTTTGTAAGGAAATTTTCAACGAGATTTTTAACCGGTTTTGGTGGTTTGTCCAGAAAGTCAGTGATTCTGGCTTTTTCGATATTAAAGAGGGCATCTTTATTTTGGCTCTCTTGAAGCTCTTTTCCTGTGAAAGGATCCAAAATTTTTCTTGAATTTGGGTTTTTCATTAAAATGGAAGCTCGCTTTCATTTTTATTTTCCGATACTTCGGATTGAGCTTTCTTATTGAGTTTTTTGAGGAATTGGAAGTTCAGGTAACCTCCATTGTTCAGAACTTCAATTTTGACTCTCAATCCAACGAGTTGATTCATGTCGTAGTCACCGGAAGGAATTCCTCCACATAGCATTTGAATAATTTTTCCGAATAAGGAATCAGGATTGTTATTCAAATACCAGCTATTTGTCACAGCTTCAGGACATCCATCTGGAAGGACTTCAATCAAAATTCTCGTTTTTCCATCCTTTTTGCTGATGTATTTTATTATCTTCACGATTTTCCCTTTGTGAATTCCAGGAACAATCGAAGAAGCCCCTTTGTCAAAGTTAATAACCAAACTATTATTATTCATTTTTTTACCTTCTTTCTTTGTAAAATTTAAGGAAAAGATTTACTCTTTTCTCAGGGAGAGCAAAATTTTGACGCAAAAAGCCACATGGAGAAAATTTCTCCGAAAAAGGCTTGGAGAGCCAGAATTTATTTTTTATTGCTTATCTGGATATTAAGTTTTTATATGGGGGATTTTCTTCTTCAGGAATTGAAGCGAAAATGAAGGTAGCAAAACGAAGCCTAGGACGACCATTAAATCAAATACTGCTTCGAGTTTACTGTAGAGAATTTTATTGCTTTTCTCCACCATGCATTTTCTGGGTGTTGAAAATCCCATTTGTAACTTGGATGGGGGAGGAAAAGCTGTGAAGTTGTTCTAAAAACACACTTAGACCGCATTCTACGTGTATTTCCCTTCCATCTATAAAGTTACTATAATAATTAGACAAAAAAGCTTAATTTGCCTAACTTAATTCTAATGTAATTTATATGGACGGTGACACTAGAAGCGGCCAAACCGACCTACTGCATTAATAATTTTTACAATTTAAAGCTGCTAAGGCGAAATGCCAAAAATCTACACCTGAATCGTTCTTACTTCTTATACCTCCTATAAAAAATTAAATTTTACTTATCAGAAATTACTTTTTTTATATTAGCACTGGTTTGTAAAAAAAGCAAGGAAATTTTATTATTTTTCTACATTTTCCCGAAGTAGGGTTTACCAGCGCTTTTAGAGCGCAGGTAAACCCGGTAATATCGACAAACACAAAAGAAATTGTTCATTTCATCATCCATCACAATTTTCCGACTTTAACTTTATACGCGAAATACCTATCACCAAAGGTATTTCGCGATTATATTTACATTTCCATCATCAGGAGACCCTTCACCGGAAAAACTGCCATTTGACCTCGATTTTTCCCCTTTCCCAGCTTTCCACACCACAAGAACCACTGCATTACCCGCACAAAACAAAATCCTCGGCCACCGAAAGTCTCAGTGGACGAGGATTTGGGACATGGAGGTGAGGGGAATCGAACCCCTGTCCGAAGAGGATCACAAGCACCGTCTACCATTATGTTCCGCGATCTTTAAATTTAAGGCTTTCGCAACTCGCGGACCAGATACTACTCACCCGATCCC
>JADFXM010000092.1 GCA_015233565.1 Candidatus Rifleibacteriota bacterium | reverse complement strand
TAATTTTCCTTTTCCCTTAAAAAAATAAATCTCTTACAGCTTCTATAAGAAGCTATTGGAATCAATTGTCCCGAAAATTCTAACATACTTTTTCTGGGACTTTTAGCACTTTTATCGAAAGGACACCATTATTCACTCCTTATTATAAAATTTCACCGCTTCATTGTCCCGAATTTGACCAAAATTGAAAATAATGAATTCCAATTATTTTTCTAACGAAAAGAAAGGATTCTTCAATTTGAAATTTTGATGTATAATTAAAAGTTTTATTAAAATTGGGAAGTTTCTTGTGTCTTAAAACAACAAAAAGATCCCACGGAATAACTCCGACAAAGGTCGGCTCATTATCAGGAAAATCGCTGGGGAACCAAGCAAAAATGTCTACTGGAGCTGCATTATCGACAATATTCTCATTTGCGACAATGGGAATTCTGAATCTAGAATTGTCGGCCATTCGCTTTGTTGGTTTTTCTGTCTGATAGCCAAGCAACAATAATTGATAATGCTGTTTTGATGGGGCTCTTGAACCGCGGGAACCATTCGAGGATTATGCAAACCAACGGAGCACAGAGATAGTATGTTCGGCAGAACAGGGTTCCCAAAAATGTGCCCTCCAAAAATTCGTCCCGGAAATTACGCAGAACCCTGACCTCATATGAATCTATTCCGAAACAGGCAGTGGCGATGAAACAAGACGAATCGGGATTTTTTATTCCGAAATCCTTGAGAAGGATCTCCCGGGCCGTTTTTTTAAGGTTTTCATTCGTCTCTTTCCGAGCAATTTCCCGTAGTCTCTGGACCACCTCTTTTGCTTTCAGCTTGCCAAGGGCTACCATCACTTTAATTCTGACCTCCTCATCCATATCGTCGAGGATTTCAATCAAAGGCTGAACCGCCTTTACATTGCCAAGGTTCCCGAGAATCTCAACGGCGTATTTTCTGGAAAAGTAAGCGTCCGAGGCTTGTAATGAAAGAATAAGGGGATCGAGAATCCTTGTTTCATCCAGAGAAGTAAGGCATTGCCTAGCCTCCATGAACTCCTCTTCCATGTAATCCCTTCCGAGGAATTCGATCAAGACTGGAATTCCCCTGGGGTCCTTGAGATCAGCCAACGCCACTGCGGCCTTCAAGCGCACCCATGTATCCTTATCTTTCAGCAATTCGACTAATTTCTCCGGTGGTTGAATTTCTTGGAATATACTTAATGCCCTTGCGGCATGACCCCTAACCAATTTGTCCGAATCAGTGAGAGAATCTGTAATTCCGGGAATGGCTCTCTTCACTTTCAGATTCCCCAAAGCCCAAACGGAACTGCTGCGAACCAAGGGATCGGGGTCCTTTAGACTGCAAATAAAAGTATCAATGGCGCGAGGATCTCCCAATACTCCTAGGTAATGGATTAAATTGTCACGATTCTCCCAATTCGGATCTGCAAGAAGGGAAATAAACACTTCAAAAGCACGCCAGTCCTGCAGATTTCCGAGAGCATTAATTGCCCATCTTTCCTTCCGGGTCTGGAGGGTTAAAACTATATTCTCGAAAACGTCCTTTGCCTTGAGTATTCCTAACCCATATACCACGGCGCTCTCGACTTCATTTTTATGCTCACCGGACATGTCCTTCAACGGTCTGATGGCCCGTCGATCTCCGATCTCCGCCAATAAATGGATCGCGGCTTCTCTGATTTTTTTGGAATTGTGTTTCAATGCGGCAATCAAAGGGAACACTGCGAATCGACCATATTTCTTCAGATTTTCAATTGCAAAATCAGGAGATTTCATGCTTCTCGAATTCTGGAGTTTTCTTAACTCCTCGGAAATTTCCCAAAACAAGGCCAGAGTAAATGAACCGTCTGTATCGAAAAGAGCCAAAGACGCTGAATTAAAAGTGGATAGCCCTTTCTGGTCGCCTAAGGATTGAAGCCTTTTAAAGGGGTCGACCTGCTCTTTTACGATTAAATTGAAAACATTCTGCAGTATTTCCCGGGCTTTACTCTGATTTTCCGGATCCTCATCCCGACTAACAATGTCTTGCAAAAGATCGCAAGCCCGGGGGTCTTTCAGATCCCCCAAGGCGCAAATGGTCCTAGAACGAACTTTCGGGTTTGGATCAAGCAAGGAAAAAGCAAGAGGAAGAAAGGCCAACTCATTTTCCGAGCACCCGAGCGCGCCAACAAGAATTTCCCGAAAATCCGGGTCTTCGTCTGATAGAGCTAGTTCAATGGCTTCGATCGCAGATTTTCCCAGAGCACTAAGCTCTTTCGAAATGGCCAATTCAGCATCTGAGGAACCCAATCTTCTCAGTCTCTTTAACTCGCAAATCTTGGAGCAGATCTCCGCGCCGAATTTATCTTCAACATCCGTATTCCAACAATATTCATCCAACAAAACCAACTTTGCTTTATTTCGAATTATTGAGTTAGGGTCATCCTTGACCATCTTTTTCAAGGGAACAAGTGCCAGGTCTGCCTTTTGCTTTCCCAAAGCATGGACGGCAAACCAGCGAATCGTTTCGGAGGAGTCGGACAACAGCTTTGTAAGCAGCTCAGCTGAAGAATCTACGACCCTTTCCCCCAAAGCATCAAGCGCCTTAATCTGAATTTCCGGATTCGGATCGCGAAGAGCTTCAAGCAGAATTTGCCCGGAGAACGGTGAAGAGAACCCCCCCAAAGCCTGAAGAATTCCGACTTTGGTTGCAAAGTCACTTTTCTGAAAAGTCTGGCAAAGGGCTTTCTCAGCAGGTTCGCCATGTTTGCGTAGTTCGTCGATGATTTTCAGTCTTTCAAAGTAGTTTCGTTGCCCCAATTCGGATGAGGGGAAAGAGGGCATCACCCCGGACATTTCACGAAGAGAGTTAAATGAAGTCTTCTCTGAGAATGTTTTGAGGCTTTTAGCTGAAAAATTGGATTCGCTTCCATTCAAAGTTTCAGGTAAATTCTCTTTTTTGGACGAATTTAGAGTATCGGAAAGGGGAATATGCTGTAATTGTTCTGAATCTGGAGAAAACGCTATTACTGTTGCACATTCCACGCAAACCCATTGGTTGTCGCCTGGCATCATTTCGGTTTGGCATTTGGGGCATAGTTTTTTCTGGGTTTCAGAAGGGGTCCCAAAGATTTCGGTCTTTTCGAGCTCGGCAATTTTGTTACAGGCTTTTTGTACAACTACTGAAAATGGGCTGTTGGCCAACTGCTTAAGAAACGGCCAGTATTGTCCTTCCTTCAGCTCACAAATGGCGTAAATAGCGGATCTCTGATTCAATTCCTCATTTGATTGTACCATTTCCAAAAGAGGGGCCTTCAAATCGATGTCGCGTTCGTTTTTCAAAGCGATGATGGCATTTGCTTTTACACGGTTGTTAGGATCTTTCAACAGCGGCACCAATTGCCTGATTGCGGCTTTGTCGTTTATGAGCCAAATCGCTTCGACGGCGTTTGCGCGAAATCTGTTATCCCTATTATCAAGGCATTTCAAAAGAAAAGGAAGCGCCCCTTTGGCCTGAAGCTTTCCAAAAGCGATGATCAAGCTCGCCAGGACCTTTAAATCTTTCTCTTGCTTAAGATGGTCAGTGAGAATTTGTCCAATTTCGGTTCCCCCGTGTGTTATGCCCTCGTTGATAGCTTGAATACGTTTTCGAGGATCGGTGGCTTTTAGTTTTTCGACCAATTGAGCTTTGATTTGATCCACAAGAACAAATTGTTCCTCGAGATTGGTCTGAGTCTTAGTTTCATCAGGATCGGTAATCTCTTCCTTTTCGACAATTTCCCGAGCCCTTGAAATTCCTTTCTGGGCAATAACAAGGAGACTTTTTCGGGCGTTTTGACGAACACTTGGGTCGGGGTGAGTTAGAAGCGTTTCAAGCAGAGCTGCAGTGTCTTGGTCGGGAAAATTTTTGAGAGCAAAAGCCGCAGAGGCTTGCATTCCAGGTTGGCCGGAATAAATCATATTTTTCAGGATTCCAAGCGCATTTGCCCGGGGGAGATTTTTTGTTACAATTACCGCAGTTGCCCGAACTCTATTATCAGGATCATTCAAAAGCATAATAATAGAAGGATAAGTTTTGGAACTTCCTGTAATATCCAAAGCTTCGATAGCATCGGCTCGAACCCGGGAGTTTGGACTTCGCAGATAGGGAAAAATTGTCGAGATTGCGGCTTCGCCTTGTATTTTTCCGATGGTTTTCAGAATCGCTGAAATCACAATCGGATCAGATTCATTTTTCAATTGGGACAAAAGGAGCGGAACAACCTGAACGAGGTTTTTATCTAAGACAAATCGAATGAGAGCAAGCTTTTGTTTTACATTTCCTTCAAGATATTTCTTCGCTTTATCAAGATCTATTTCGACTGCCTCATTCTCTTCGTTTGAATTGGCCTGAAGCGCGCTTCGAAAAACCTGCAAAGCTTTTCGGGCATAAAACCGGACTTCCGGAGACTCATCATTGTCAGCAATAATCTGAACTTGGGCAAAACTTTCCTGACTTGGGGTCTTAGCCAATTCGGCAATTCCCAACATCCGGTCGCGATCCTTGTTAGATTCAAGAAGAATTTCAAGATCTTCCATGGCGCCTCTCTTCAGTCGTTTCGATGAACAATCGTGTTTGAACTTTTCGTCAATCCTACGAAAGACTAAAGGGTAAAATAGCACAATGAAAATAGGCAAACAACAATTTCTTTATGTTTTTCGAGTTGGAATTGGAGAAAAGCCAAGATGGAAGTAGACAACAACGACAAAGAATAATCTTGCAATGTTAACCTTCTGGGTTTATTTTTTAGTTGGGTAAAAAAACTCCAGGAAAATTTATAAAGGAGGATACTTTAGAACGGCAAGAAAACTTGTTCGCAAGGTCCGTTCGAAAACCCAAAAGGAGGAGATTGATGGTTTTACAAAAACATTTCGTAGGTTTTATGGCGGCGGTTCTTTTTCTCGGAGGTTCATGTTTGTATGCAGCGAATGAGGGTGTAACAAGCCTGAAGCGGGAGGCAATCACTGCGGTGCACACCGCTGCGGTTGGATTGGGTGCTTTATTGAAAGACGTTTCTGAAAAAGAAGCCCAACTTAAGATTATCCGACAATTCATTGATCCGATAAGGCTCTTTGAGGATATGTCAGGGTATTTCTATGTTTATAGCTTTGATTGTGTGAACGTCGCTCATGCAACACAGAAAGAACTCGTCGGGAAGAACCTTTTTGAGCACAAGGACAGTCACGGCAAACTGGATATTCAAGCGCTTTCCGAAACCGCGAAAAAAGGCGGGGGGTTCGTCGAGTATTTCTGGTCCAAACCTGGATCGGAAGGGGAGTTCAAGAAGTTGGGTTATGTCGAACCCATCCCCGGGACAGATTTATTCATTGGAACGGGAATTTATTTACCCTGAACTCGTTGAAACTCCAGCAACAAAGAGTAAATTCATATTGACATTGGCAATTAACAATACAATTCAAAAAAAATCCGCGAAAAAATTTTTTTTTCCAAATTTTCTGCACTTGCGTTGATGCAGGTTTATAAGTCAAATATTTTTACTCTTTTTCGCTGTTGAAACTCAAATCAGAGATTTGAGCAGAAATTCAATTTCCAGTAAGAAAAAATTGTAACTTTATATGAGTAATTAACTTACCAAATCAAAAAATAAGGAGAAATGTTAAATGATTACTTTCAGAATTTCTAAGGTTTCTGTTTGGATGATTACCCTACTGTTTTTCGTTCTTTTTGCTCCAGCCTCACAAGTTTTTGGGATCGAAGAGTCCGAAAAACTGATGAAAATTATTGCCAAATGCATGACTTACAGAAATTATTTTGATTGTTTGGTTACGAATGGACCCAATGACCCTACAAATCCTATTAAACCAACCGCCGAAGATGCGCAGGCCAATGTTACTGTTCAACTTTGGGAAGGTGAAGAAACCAGAGCGTGGAGCGATGAGCTTGAAAAAAAAGTAAAAACTGCCATACAAGATCAGTTGAATAAAACAAAAAAATCCATTATTGATTCATTGAACCTCTGTTACAAAGCTCTTGAAGCAGCCACAAAGAAAGGCAAGCCGGTCGATCAGGATAAAGCGATGACTGCGGCAATTGTAAAATTAAACCAGGCATACAAAAAACAATTAAGCTCGCTTCCTTCCGACCTTCAATCCGCTGCAGACAGCGCCCTGAAGATTTGCGCAAAAACTGACAAATCCTTGGGAAAGAGGAAATTCATCGTCACCCTATCCGTAGGTAATGTCTCACTGCCACCAGCACCCGGCTTCTGGAGCAAATTATTTTCCAGCGGTCGTGACCGCAGCAAAGAACACAATGGTGCATTGGACAAAATTTCCCAATTCAAGCAGGAAATCGTAGAGCCGAACCCAACCGGATTTCCCATGTATGTAGGATTCATGTGGAACCACAATGTTTACCCTTTCATTCTTAACAAGGAAATTAATTGTATTTGCCTCAAACTGCCTGTTGATATTACTGAAGCCCAGTTCAGCGAAGCCAGTAACAAGATACGTTCCTTAATGTACACGGAATTGGGTAAGTTCGACTCCACCACCACTAGCTCATATAACAATAAACTTAGAGCTGTTTTTTGCGATCCAAAAAAAGGAATTGATCAGTATAACAAACTTTCCCTCGGAGTTGAAACTTCTCTGCAGAAAGAACAAAGCACATTGAAAAGCAAGCTGGCTAATTCAATAGACAAAATCGTCATTGATTATCTCAGTACCATTCCCGCTTACAAAGGGAGCGCAAAACTTCGAAATTATGGCCTGGATCGTGAGGATATGACTTTTGCTACAGGTTTAAGCGATAACTCTCAAATTATTTCAAATGATAAGGTTTCAATTGCTGATCCAACAATTGCAACATGGACTATTTACCTCAACAATTTAAAAGACACTGTTGAGGATATTCCCACTATGGTCACAGATGCCGTTAACAAATCGGATGAATTCGCCACAAAAATGGATGAATTTTTAACATCGATTGATAGCCTGGAAAGCGTTACCCCCAAAACCATTAAAACCCGCGAGCTTACCGCAATGTCTCAAAGCTGTGACCGCGCAATGAAATCCCTTGAAACAAGCATCAATGTTCTGACTTCTCAGGTTTTGGACATGGAACTCTACCTTGCTTCAATTGAAAGAAAAGCTGGAAAGGACAAATCTGTTATGGCACAGGTCAACGGAGTATACGCTATAATAGAATATATTCAAAAAGTCATCCGAAGCCTGGAGCAGCTGCGACTTGGAGTCAGTGAAGACAGCATGATGTTTAATACTTCCGGATTATACAACGGTGACTATCTGAAATCTTATCTTCATAAAAGTGGATTTGCAATCAGCGATGCAATACACAAATTAGCTGCAAATCCTCAATCCATTGATGTCAGCGTTATCAATAATTCTATTTCTGCCGTGATAGACAATATCTCGAAATTCCACTTCTAATTCTACAAAGCATTTTTTGTATTTTTTGAACCCGGGGGTGGACAACCTTAATGGTTGAACAACTCCGGGTTTCTGATTAAGATTAATAGCCAATGTTACTCGGAGACAAGCTCGTAGATTGGTACCCCGCCCGATCTTGGCAAATCGGTTTTTTGAGAGTATAATCAATAAATGTTACATTGAAATCAGAATTTTCCAAGGAGGAATAAAATGACTCGACGATTGGGTATATTTGCTTTTTTAATTGCCTTTTTGAGTGTTTCCCTCGGGGCGTTCGCGGATCCCCAGGCCCCCGCGGCCAAAACGGCAACCCGCGCAGCAAAAATTAATCCCTCTGATCTTGGCCCTAATAGCGGGGTGAACGAGGCGTTTGACAAAATCGCCTGCACTCTCTCAGATCCTCAGGCTTTGGTCCGGTACATTCCCGACAACTATACCTCCTGGTATGCCCGCTGGAATATCCTCGACAGCGCCAAGAAGTCCATCGATATCACCTATTTCATCGTCGAAGATGACATTTTCGGGATGAGCGTGCTCGGCCTGCTTTACAAGAAAGCCCAGGCTGGCGTCCAGCTCCGAATTATGATGGATGCCCGCGGAACCAAGGGTTTGACCCGAACCTTCATGGGCCAGGACGTCTTGCAGGAGCTGAAAAAATTCCCCAACGTCGATATCCGCGTCTACAATCCGGTTCATGTAAACCTGCTCTCTATGTTCGAAGACATTCGAAACATCACCGCAAGCAACCATGACAAGATCGTCCTTGTGGACGACGAATGGCTCATCACCGGTGGCCGGAATATTTCAAAGAGCTACTTCGTGAATTCCGAAGACCTTCCTGGCGTCTATCGCGACACCGACATTCTCATAAAGAGTAAGGTAGTCGCCCAGGAAGCCAAAACCGCCTTCGAAGAAGAGTTCAAAGCCAACGGTAACTTCCAGGTCACTGCCGACCTCCTCGGAGACTGGGCTCAGCGCTCTACCGAACTCGACCTGGCTTGCCAGGCCATGCGCCAGTATCTAATGGGCAAGGGGCTTTTACAAGCAGACAAAAACAACCTTTCTGCCGCCGCCGTGAAAACCATCGAAAAATACAATGCCGAGCTTTCGCAGTACAAACACATGAACGGGTATCCTTCTTTCCACCCATTCAACGGTGAGCATGTCGCTCCCACACGCATTCTGGATAAGGATTCGCTCAAGGGTCCCCGTAATGACATTACCTGCAATCTCGTCGCCCTTATGGATGCCTGCAAATACGAAATCATTATCCAAAACCCCTACGTAGTACTCACCGATACCGCCAACGCTGCCCTACAGCGCGCCAACGATCGCGGAGTCAAGATCGTTATCCAAACCAACAGCCCCATGAGCTCCGACAGTCTGCTGACTCAGGCCATGTTCGTCGGGGACTGGAAGGGCATCCTCCAACGCATGCCCAACGTCGAAATCTACGCATACAAACTCTCCAGCAAGCTCCACTCCAAAACTTTCGTTTTCGACCGCAAGGTCGCCGTGATCGGCACCTACAACATGGATACCGTCAGCGAAAAAATCAACGGCGAAATCGTAGCAGCCGTGAAATCCTCTTCATTCGCCACCCGCGTCGCCCTCCGGATCGGTGAAGACATGAGGAATTCGTTCCGCTACCAGATCAGCATTGGCGCTGATGGCAAAGCCAACACCGTATTCGGACCCGAATCCCATTCTGATCCCAAGGTTCTCGAACGCCTGAACTGGCTACTCAAACTCCATTGGCTACGTCCCCTCATCTGAGTTTCTGACTCTTTCGGTTCGTGTTGTCATAAACTGTAAATAATCATTCAAGGCCGGGCGAATATGCTCGGCCTTGTTGCATCACCGACCTCGATTCAACCGATCTCTGCTGAATTGGTATATGTACGAACATATTCCTTAGATTATCAATTACTAAAGAGCTTCTCGCAATATTGTACAATTTTTGCACAACCGCCAGAAAGCAATTTAATGGCAGTCAGCATTGTGAAAATTTTTCTCAAATGTGGGTCTGCTAATTTTGCAAGAATCTCTAAAAATAAGGAATCGCCAAAAATTTAACCCAAATTTATCCATTTCCAAAGCATTTCTAAAATTTCCAAATTTCAGTAAAGTTTCAGCCAAAAAATCCACATTTGACAGTAAAAATCCCACATTTTTGTTAGCAAATCGGCAATCATTTCTAAGTACCAGATACTCTCTACTGTTTAAATTGCTGGCTTCTGAAAAACCAATGAACAGCAAATGCCCCCAAGAGGCAAAATAGTCCGCCCATTTGAAGTGAAAAACCTGAAGAAGTATGAGACGCCAAAAAACCAATACAGAAACTGCCGATCGGCAGCCCGCCGCCAAAAACAAGAGCCCAGATACCCATTAGTCTACCTCGCAAATGGTCGGGGGACTGCGTTTGAATGATACTGTTTCCAGTTGAGTAAAATAAAATAATTCCGAAACCGGCGAAAAAAATAAGAAATGCCGCACCGAAGGGATGATGCATAAAGCCGAAAAGAATAATGAAAATTCCATAAATTCCCGTTCCGATATAAAGCGTTTTAGCGCAGACAATCCGCGCTCCTTTGTTAGCCACGAATAGTGCAGCAGTACAAGCGCCAAAGCCGTTCATCGCCAAGAGCCAGCCGTATCCTTGAGCACCCATATTCAACTGAGTTGCCACAAAAGCTGATAATTGGGATTGGTAAGCCCACCCACCCATTCCCACAATTAAAAGCATAGCCATAGCTTCAGCTATGGCGGAGTTCGTTTTCAAATATCTGAACCCCTCTAATATATGTTCCCGGTTGGTTCTTGCTTTTTGAGGCATATAATGGGTTGCCGAAAGTTTAATTTTGTGAAGTGCGTATAGAACCGCCAAATAACTGAAAGCATCCAAAAGAAAGCACCAGGCAGCGCCAAAGGAGGCCAGCAAAATCCCGCCGATGGCGGGGCCGATGATGCGAGTGGAATTTACCATGGCGCTGTTGAGGGCGATGGCGTTCACCAAATCTGTCTTGCCCACCAATTCAACCACCAAAGTTTGGCGAGATGGCATTTCAAAGGTGGTTGCCAAACCCCAAATGAATGAAAAAACCATCAGGTAAGAAATGTGGACAGGACCGTAGAATAACATAACAGCCAACGTCAACGAAGACAGAAGGGAAAACCAGCTGGTCAAAATGAACATTCTAATTTTAGGAACACGGTCAGCCAGTGAACCTGCATAAATTGAAAAAAGCAGAAAGGGAAAGGCATTGAGCATAAAAACAATACCCAATAAAAATTCCGAATGAGTGAACTGGAAGGATACCCAGCCCAAGGCAGTGGTTCGGGTCCAAGTGCCGATCAACGAAATGGTCTGTCCTGAAAAAAAAAAGCGGTAATTAGGATTGCGGAAAGCAGAGAAAGTTCTTCTCCAGCCTTTTAAAGGAGTTAGACCCACATTGGTAGTCTCAGGGGGTTGGATAATTCCTTGGGAGCTCATTTAGAAATGAAGTCATCCACTGTGATAACCGTCGCTTGTCTTGGAAAAATCTTCTCAGTGAGGACGCGATGAACTTCCTGATCGGCGTCAAAACAAGCATCCTTGATGACAACGCATCGGAAATCCAGGTCAAATGCCCGTCTTAGTGTGGAAAGAGTGACACCACTTGTTGAAACCCCGAAGAACACCAAGTTCTCAATCTTCTGGGAACGAAGAATCAAGTGGAGTTGGTTTTCTGAAAATGCACCTACTCGGTGCTTATAGACCACAAGTTCTCCGGGGTGAGCAATGGAGGCGTGGAATTCGGCCGATGAAGTGCCTTCTACGAAGAGATTGTTTTGCTTGATCGTCTTAAAAGGAAAGTCGATATCTGGAATTTCAGGATGGCCTTCGGAAAATCCAAGTCCCACATGGATAATTTGAAATTGTTTCTTTCGGGCAAATTCCACTGCTTTGGATGCATTTTGAATGATTGCATCAGAATCGGGAACAGATGCCAAAATCCCCTTTTGGAGATCAAGACTCAGCAAAGCTGTTTTTTTCGGGTCGAGTTCCATAATTAGTATACCTTTCTCAGAAGAATTTTGGGAGTGTGCGATAATCCTCGCTCAGCAATCACATTAGAGCTACCAGGATTTTCTTGTACCATGCAATAAGAAACCTTCTTGCTGAGCTTGAAAAATTTTTACCATTTTAATATAAACGCTACTTTTTATGCAATTCTTCCAAAAAAGCAACCGCAGGATCGACTTTTCCTGGAGCCCTGCGAACAATAACACCAATCAAAATCAGCAAAAAAGAGTAAAAATACTTGACTCATGAACCTGTACCAACGCAAATGCAAAAATTTGGGAAAAATAAATTTTCGCGATTTTTTTTTAATTGTATGGTTAATTGCCAATGCCAATATGAATTTACTCTTTATTGCTGATCAAAATATGGAAGCTTGATATCGTAACAACTTACTATTGCAAAAAAAAAGGGTCTTTGTTTAAATTATTTAGAAGTTTCCTGATCATCTGCAAACCATCGATCGGAGCAAAAATCGAGGTTGCGGAGATCAGGAACGAAAATATGACTGACATGCGAGGGAAAAGAAATATGAAATTGCAAAATATTACTTCCTTCAGACACATAGGGTCCATCCCTGTCCTTTTGGCAATTTTGGTTGCTCTTCCGCTTATTTCAGCCCACTATCAGAACCAACAAGTACAACCCCAACCTCAACCACGGCAACAGCAAAGTCAAGAACAGCACCAACAACGTCAAGAGCACCAATATCAACATCAGGAACATCACCATCAAGAAGAAAAACAACAACATCAACAACACCGAGAGAGGGGCGAAGCAATGCAAAGGACTGAATCCTTGCGCGGTTTGAATAGCCAAAGCCACACAGGAGTTGACCGCTTCAATCATGGAACCATCCGCCACTTAGACATTCATGTAGTTCAACGATCCATCGATGAACATCAAGTTCAACCACCCATCGATGAACATCAAGTTCAACGACACATTGATGAACATCATGGTGGTGATATCCAACGGAATGGGATCGTACATCAGGATGTAGAAGCGGACATTGGCTACGCGCGATCCTGGCATGGCTTTGCTCCTGGTCATCGGGTGAGAGAGCTCCGACCTGGGTTCCGGCGATTAATGGTGAGAGGAAATCCTTACTATTATGACGATGGAATTTTCTACGAGCAGTTGGATAATTACTATAAGGAAGTTTTTCCACCCATTGGAACGGATCTCCCAGAATTGCCTGATGGCGCAATTGAAATTGTTGTAGATGACCTCGTTTACTACTACGCTGGTGGTGCATTTTATCTATCAAATGACGAAGGGTTCATTATTGTGGCTCCCCCGATGGGAGTTGATGTCCCTGAGCTTCCTCCCGGAGCAGTGAAAACCTTTGTCGATGGAGAATTGGCATACCTATTCAACGGGGTTTATTATCGACCAACGTTCGTTAACGGTATGACCTTTTACACGACGTTCAGTCATTGAGCCCTCAACAGATCCTTGCTCCAAAAAGAGTTCCTTTTGCCAAAAAAGACAGTCTGCCAAAACTGTAAAATATTTCTCCAGATTTAAAACCCTTTAGACCGAAGTTCCAAGTCTAAAATGGCATAAAGCACAAGTAGGATAATTGTTTGAGCCTATTTTTTACTAAACAACCTGTCCATGTAATGCCTTGAAGATCATGACCCCAAGAGGACATCCAAAGGTTCAAATAGACAAGGTCTTTTTTGATTCACTGCGAATTTTCCTTTTTGCACTGCTCCAATCAAAACTCTATCAATGTGCCGCGTTTAAAACTTCGGTTTAGAAGCTCGAATCAGCCTGTAGGATTTTCTCTAGCTATTTCCGGAAGCAGAGCGCCGCAACGGACACAGTGAAGAACCAACTTTTGCTGTTGAGTGAAATGAAGGGGAACAACGAACTTCTCTCCGCACGGACAGTTTATTCGAAGGGCGGAACGTGCCCCACAGGAAGAGCAGAAAGTGGCAACCGACCCAGGTTTTCCGCATGCGACGCAACGCGTATTTCCGGTTTCATTACAACCAACCTGACGCGCAGTCGTTACGGCTTCTTCCAGGGGAATCACAAGGGATGCAGCAGAATCGATAAATTTGGCTAGGCAGGATTCCCACTCTGGAAGCAGATCTTCGTTGACCTCCACCGAGCCAGCGGCACGACGCACCATATCAACCATTTGGTCATGTCGCTTTCCCAATTCCTTGATCGGTTTTCTTAGACGAGCAAGTGCTTGAATCTCTGGCGTTCCGGCAGCTCCACCTGCCGCTTCCTGAAGCATCTGAGCCATGCAATCCGCGGCGTTTCCACGATCCATTATACGATCCCCTTCTTCCACCAACCGGTGAGCCATGGCAGATATGCGCGCCTTCAGTCCTGCAACCCGCTCTGTCTCGAATTCTGTCCGTGCTGCAGTCCACTTTTCGAATGTCACGGTCACAAAACCCGTAACAAAAACCGCCGAAGCCAAGAATATTACATCACGGAAAGCACAAAGATAGACGCCAGAAACAACCAGGCCCAGAGTAAATAACGCTAATGGTAGCATTCGGGTTACGGCAAATCTCCAATTCGTAAAGCGAGCGACATGAAGGACAAGAAACGGGAGGGCCAGCACTGCGGATAAAGCCGTTCCTGAACTGGCTGGCATGTCTTCCCGAAAACTGATAACGGAAAAAATCACGAAATATAATGAGTAATTGAGAGCAAGCAGGAGAAAATGTGAAAAATGAAATCTGCACAGCAAACCCGGTTTCTCTAGCTCCGCCAGATACCAGACCCCAAGACCAAACAACATCACTGCCAACCCCATCAACTGGAAAAGCGAAACAACCCTTCCCATGGGACTTTGTGCGGAGGGAATTTCAATCAGGATCGGGGAGGTGTGACCCACACGATTCATCACCCAATGAAGTTCCGAACCACTCCGGCTCGTGGGTTGGAGAGCTGTGTCCGGAATAACGATTTCACCTTCCCCCATTGCGGTTACAGATACACTCAGGCTAGCAAGCTGCTCGGCCCGAGGTAACCAGATTGCAAAACGATCGCGCCCCAGAGCGGTGTAGCTGAAATCAACCACCGCTGGGACTGGCGGAAGCACGAGATCGATACTTGTACCAATCTTGTAGGTTGTATTTTCTTGGGAATTAGGGAATCCGGGAGCAGTCATTCGAACACGTACATCCCGAAGATCAGCTCGGCCCATAGGAACCGGGATCTGAAAAAAAGTGGACCCACTCGCCTCGCTCGTGGAATGCAACTCGGCCCTACCGCTGGCCCTCACCTCGGTGCGAGTGAAAATGTCCATTCCGACTCGTTCAAAACGGTATATCACTTGGAAGTCGGCTTTGTAATCATCTATCATTGGGGCTAACCCTATCGGTTTCGGAAGGTCTAATGGGGCCTCGGCAATTGGCTCCTCTTTTATTGTCCGACCACGAGCAACATCACGGGCACGTAGAAAATTCGGAACTGCAACGGCCGACAGAAGGCCAATAATGACCACGACAATCATTAGCTCAATAAGAGTAAAGCCTCGGAGTTGAGATTTCTT
This sequence comes from Candidatus Rifleibacteriota bacterium, assembly GCA_015233565.1. GTDB lineage: Bacteria > Muiribacteriota > Ozemobacteria > Ozemobacterales > Ozemobacteraceae > JADFXM01. The sequence goes on along the minus strand of JADFXM010000092.1, from coordinate 3,496 downwards.
TCGGTGGTTAAGATTCCCTTTTTTGCTCATTAGATTCCCCCAACTCTTCTTGAATTAAAAAATGTTCCTCATTTGTAGGATAGCAAATCCTGTTTTTGTTGACAATATTGAAATAGGGAAATTTCCAAGTTCAGCTATCGTAAATTCTCACTTCTCGGTTGCTAAAAACCTTTTGTGAAAGTAGAATATCCTCTACAGTTTGAAACCTTTCAACTCATTAGGAGATGGACATGAATCGTTTTCGAATTTTTATTCCATTTGTTTTGTTGTACAATAACAGGATCTAGGTGGAATTTGAAATTATGAGAAAACAAAAAGAAATTTGCACTGTTTATGCCCCTGCCACAGTTTCTAATGTGGCTGTAGGGTTTGATATTCTGGGTTTTGCCATTGAGGGATTTGGCGATACTATTAAAGTCAAGCGAATCCAGGGTTGCGAGGTTAGAATTACGCACATCACTGGATTACCGGACACAATTCCTGTTGAAGCCACCCGAAATACTGCTGGGATGGCACTTCTTGCACTGCGCGGGACATTAAATCTTCCCTACGGATTTGAACTCGAAATCAAAAAAGGAATCCCGCTTGGAAGTGGAATTGGAGGTTCAGCTGCAAGCGCAGTTGGAGCAGTGGTCGCTGCAAACAGATTATTGGATAAGCCGCTCGATCCTGAAACACTTTTTTCGTTTGCTTTGAAAGGTGAACAAGTTGCCAGCGGAGCGATTCATGGCGACAATATCGCTCCCTGTCTTTATGGCGGAATGACTCTTATACGCAATGTAAATCCCCCTGATATTGTTAAGTTCCCTATTCTCACTGACTTAAGAGTTGTACTAATTCACCCAAGAATGCAGATTAACACAAAAGAAGCACGGCAAATTCTACGCCCTGATGTGCCATTAAAGTCATTTGTTCACCAAACGGCAAATCTTGCTGGCTTTGTAGCAGGCTTGTTTTCTGGCGACTTGGAACTAATAGGGCGTTCACTTGAGGATGTGGTGATTGAGCCCCAGCGGGCAGTTCTGATTCCGGGGTTCAGCGAGGTAAAAAAAAGCGCGAAAAATGCCGGTGCTCTGGGATGCTCGATCTCAGGCTCTGGCCCAAGCATGTTTGCTTTCTGCAAAAATGAAAATGACGCGTTAGCAGTTCAGGAAGCCATGATAACTTCGTTCCAAAAGCATTCAATGGTCTGCGACACCTGGACTGGCCCGATCTCTTCACGCGGAGCAAGAATTCTTGACGATGATGAGCTTGAGAAACCAAGCATTTAGGACATGTTATACTAGCCTTGTGGGGATTGAATAACCAAAATGAAATTCTATAGTACAAGAAAAAGCTGTGAGGAAGTAAATTCAATCCAGGCTGTTTTAGCTGGCCTGGCTCCCGATGGAGGGTTGTACATTCCATCAAATTTTCCCAATACGAGTTTCATTGGACTGGCTCCTGAAACTCCTTTTGTGGAAAGGGCCAAAGAAATTTTATGGCCGTTTTTTTCCGCTGACCTGGACCGAGGCTCCTTTAATTCAATTTGTGAAAAATCCTTTGATTTTCCAGTTCCTCTGCGTTTTCGAAACCAACAGGAAGCTGTTCTCGAGCTCTTTAATGGTCCCACCCTGGCATTTAAAGATTTTGGAGCACGGTTTTTAGCTGAATTTCTGGAAAGATTTGGAGAGACGCAAGAAAAGCCTGTTACAGTGTTGGTAGCCACTTCCGGCGACACGGGGGGAGCAGTTGCAGCAGCTTTCTTTAACCGCCCAGGAATTCGTGTTTTTGTGCTGTTTCCGAAAGGACGGGTATCCGACAGGCAACGAGCCCAATTGACCTGCTGGGGAAAGAATGTTTTTTCATATGCAGTCAATGGCACCTTCGACGACTGTCAAAAACTGGTCAAAGCTGCGTTTTCGGAAGTCAGCATCTGTGCTGCTCACCGGCTGACCACAGCTAACAGCATAAATTTGGGACGCGTTCTCCCACAAATTGTTTATCATTCGCATGCAGCGTCTATTTTTTACCATAAAACCGGTGAAAAACCTGTTTATATTGTACCCACAGGAAATCTTGGCAACACATTGGCAGCTTTTTGGGCCAAAGAAATGGGGGCTCCGATTGGGAAAATAGTAGCTGCTGTAAATGAGAATCGTGCAATCCCTGATGCTTTAATTTCCCGCAAATGGACTCCCAGACATGCAATCCAAACTCTTGCAAATGCCATGGATGTAGGAAATCCCAGCAACATGGAAAGACTAATTCACCTGTTTGGTAACATAGAATCCTTGTCCCAAAAAATTCAGGCTTTTTCTGTTTCAGATTCCTCAATACAGGAGACAATTCGTAACTCGTTTTTCGGAAAAGGCGAGATTCTATGCCCACACACCGCAGTGGCTGAATATGTTCGCACTAAGTATTTTGCCAATGATCCTGCCATTATAGTATCTACAGCTAGTCCGGCAAAATTTGAAACCATCGTTGAACCTCTCATTGGAAAGCCGGTCGAAATTCCACCCAAACTTCTGGAACTTTTGTCCAAGCCACTTCATGAAAAAGTCATCGATCCAGACCTTTCCAACTTAGACTGGGATGATTTTATTTTTACTAAAAACTGAATGACCAAGGAGAAAAGCAATGCAATTTGATCCGGAAAAAATTTTTAAACTCGCCCTCAAAATTGAAAAATATGCGGAAAATTTTTACAGAACCGCAGCACAACTATGTCAGGAAAAAATCGCTGGCAAACTATTCCTTCAATTGGCGGAAATCGAAAAAAAGCATTATCAAATTTTCACAGATTTCCAGAAAAATTGTAAGGAGATCAGATCAGACGCCCTTTGCACAAATGAGCAATTGGAGTATTTCGAAAATTTGGCAAAATCCCAGGTTTTCCCTGATACCGGTGAAATTTCGTCTTTGATAAGAAATGGTCCTTTTGAAAAAATCTTGAGTTACGCGCTTGAGCGAGAAAAAGATAGCATTATTTTATACCTGACTATTAGCCAATTCATTTCCCCACAGTATGGGAAAAAGGAAATTGAGCAAATAATTCAGGAAGAACTAAACCATGTTTTTATGCTAACTGGAGCAATTAATCAATCCCCTCGCTGAGAGGGCAGCACAACCCCATACTCAGAATTCCTTTTGTCGTAAGTCTAATTTTCCTCGATTGCTCAGCCTCAAAAGCCGATTCCGTAGAGATTAAAGAGGTTTCAGCCCGAATTCTGTTTTGAGACCAAATGACCCAAAAGTTAAGGAAGGAATCTCATCCAAACGAGTTCACGTTTTCAGGTTTTGGGAAAATGGTCTCAAGACTATATCCTCGGGAATTGGAATTCTTATACTACATTTTCCATTTTCACAAATTTTCCGGAAGTTCATTGTGTCCTTTCGATAAAAGTGCTAAAAGTCCCAGAAAAAGTATGTTAGAATTTTCGGGACAATTGATTCCAATAGCTTCTTATAGAAGCTGTAAGAGATTTATTTTTTTAAGGGAAAAGGAAAATTA
>JADFXM010000091.1 GCA_015233565.1 Candidatus Rifleibacteriota bacterium | reverse complement strand
AAAAGAAAAAAAGCAAAAACAATCTCTTTTAAAGAAAGAAATTTTAAGCTCCAAATCAGAAACTTTTGTGAATCAACGTAACAATTTAGCAGAGAAAAACCGTATCAATTTAGCAGAGCGCCATAGCCTATTCGAATTTGGTTCGGATATTGATCAGCCAGTTTTAGAGGATTTCCTCCTTGCTTGAAGCGAAAGTCGCATTGGGAAGCGCCCACTGCAATTGAACCAGTTCGACGCAAACCCTGTAAAAATTTGTCGCTCATTACATCGTCAACCGCACACATGTAAGGAACGAGATCCATTGCATTATATTTCTGTGCTACATAGCAAATAGCGCATGATTTAATGTTGTAGCCCCATTCGAATTCTGCGTTATCACCAGCAACGATCTCAAAAACATCCCTACCTTTTTCAGAATTTTCAATTTGAGAATTTTTCGCTTCCGAAATAAATTTTGCCAGACTCTCCTGCCGTTCTTGATCGCTCTCATTAGGTTTATTGACAGGGGCTGCTGCTAATCCAAATAACATTGTGGAACCGAAGAGATGTGGATTTATGCCATATTTCTTAAGTGCCAAATACAGTGATAGATTGACACTGCAAACAAAAAGTGCTGGGGCGAGCGGATGAGTTGGCATTTCAACATATGCCAAATTTGGAAGCATCCCATCGAAGATTGTTTCCGTGTCTTTAAGGATAGTTGATACGTCAGAAAAAAGTTTTCCCGCCAGTCTAGTCAATCTAGGTTTTGCCTGATTAAAATAGTTACTTTTTACGAATTCCTGACTTTTTCCACTGTTCATTACTTTCTCCAAATATTTTTGATAAAGGGGTCTATTTCCTTGTTGCGCATCTCGACAGGGATTTGATGCCCACAATCTGGATAGATGATTGCGCGAGCTTTTCCGCCATAGCTAGTGATTTTCTCAGCTAAGCGACGGGCCTGATTGGGGTCGGTTCTATCGTCTTTTTCACCATTCATAATGAGTGCTGGTGCTTTAATATTTTTGGCAAAGAATAATACCGATCGAACACTCAGGGCTTCAATTCCACTGCCTGTCTCTGTAAGCAACTCTCTAAGCAATGACTGAATACATTCCTGTTTTCTTGGGTTTAATGACTTATCCGCAACAAACTTTGGCAAATCATAGACACCCGAGATGAGAACAATTCCTGCGATTGAAGGATCACGTGATGCTATGAGACCAGCTACTAATGCACCACGACTTATTCCTATTAAAATGAGAGTGTTCGAAGAGATATTTCCTTCTTCTTTAAGCTTGGTGATGACACTTGAGATGGCATTTTGGGTAAAGTTGCCGCAAAAGTCTGCCGGTCCAGTTGAGTTGCCATACCCTGGTTGAGAAATCGCGACAGCGAGAGCCCCACGTTTGGCAAATTGATCAAGGACACCCCACTCCACAAAAACTTTGCCTCCAGGTTTTGGTTCTTCTTGATGCCCGTGTAGAAATACTATTGTGGGCCAGGGGCCTTTCCCTTCAGGTTTTTGTAAGAAATACTCAACTTGCTTTGTTGCATCATCCTGATGCGAAACTAAGTGAGACTCTGCTTTATCACCCCAACAGCAGGAAGCTATCAACAGACTCAGCATCATTACAAATGAAGTGAAGCAATTTTTCCTTGATTTAATTAGAGGCATTAGGCCGGGCGTACTTAAATTTTTCGAATTCGTTTGTTGAGCAGGACTCATAGAACTGCAACGGGTCGCATAGACTTTATACAAAATTTCTGGAACTGATTTTATTGTAAATTCAGTATGTTTTATTGATGAAACTTTTTCACATTTTGCACACAGTAAATTTGTTCTCACGAATTCTCCCTTTCAGAAGCTGAGTTTTCCGTTAGAGACTGTCGAATAATCTTGGAATATTTTATTCGGTACAAAACGACCCGCTGTTGATGCTAAAAAGCGAGGCGAAAAATTGGGCGGGTGCATAAAAATATGAAAAATTGGGTATTTTTCGACAGTCTCGATAATTACAAGTAGTCATATTTCCTGGGTTTAAGCGGATGTTCGTTCAAGAACAAATCCACCGTGTTTTGCCGTTGAGAACTTGGAGTTTGACATTCTACTTCATTGCGGCAGCCAAAATTTGCTGCAGTGAGGTTTCTCCGTTAATGACCTTGATGATGCCATCCATCTTTAACGTAAACATTCCTTCTTCAATTGCTCTTTCTCGAATATCACTGACCTTTGCTTTGCTATGGATCAATCGTTTTAATTCGTCAGTGTTCTGAAGATATTCGTAGATGCCCATTCGCCCGCTGTATCCCGTAAAATTGCATTTTTCACAGCCGGCAGCTTTGTACATATGGAAGTGTTTATCCCATAACTCCAATGGGATTTTAATGTATTTTTCCCACAGTGCTTTTCCGAACTCATTTATTAATTGATTTTTCTCATCTGAAGAAGGTGAGAAGGGAACTTTGCAGCTTGGACAAAAAGTCTTAACCAAGCGTTGCCCCATGATTCCGATGAGTGCTTCCGCGAAATAGATTGGTTCCAATCCCATATCCAGCAAGCGATTGACTGTTTCAGGAGCACTGTTTGTGTGAAGTGTTGAAAGGACAAGATGCCCTGTCAAAGATGCCTCAATGGCGATACTAGCTGTTTCCACGTCTCGCATCTCACCTACCATGATCACATCAGGGTTAGCGCGTAAAAACGAACGCATTGCCGCAGCAAACGTTAGACCAGCTTTGTTATTAATCTGTACTTGTCGCAAGCCATATTGGGTTATTTCTACCGGATCTTCAGCTGTCCAGATTTTTTTCTGGGGGTGATTCAAGTAGCCGAGTCCGGCATGAAGGGTCGTGGTTTTGCCTGATCCGGTGGGGCCAACTACTAAAATCATTCCGTAGGGTTTTTCCAGGGCTTCTTTGAATTTGTTCAAATGAATTTTCAGTAAGTTGAGCTTCTCTAACGGCCAGGGTTCAGAGCTTGCCAGAATTCGCAGAACGGCATCTTCCTGATCGTTGACTGTTGGCATTGTGGCTACACGCAATTCGACCTCTTTCCCATTAACTGAAGTTTTGATTTTTCCGTCCTGGGGAAGGCGTTTTTGGGAAATATCAATGTTGGCCATGATTTTAAACCTGGAAATCAATGGAGCGGCGTGATTATAAGGAAGGTTCTTGGCGGTGTAACAGGAGCCATCTTTTCGAAATCGAATCAACGTTTCCTTCCCTCGATATGGTTCGAGGTGAATATCCGAAACACCTTGTATGTAGGCTTCTTCTATTATCTGGTTAGCCAGTCGAACGATGACTCCATCTGTTTCAGAAAAATCTCCATCGATAAACGATTCGGGTTGAATCACTTGCTCAGCTTGCGGCATTGGCTTGGCAAATTTCGTCTGGGAAATTTTTCCTGAAAGATGCGGTTCGTCGAAAGGGGCTAGCCCGGGTTTTCTGAGTTCGCTTTTGTTTGTCTGATCGCCTCCCAATTCCCATTGATCGATATATCTGAAAATGTCTTCCTGAGAACTAAGAAAAACGTTGTATTTGATATTTTTCAAAACTGTGGGAATAGAATCCATGCGTACCATGTCATTCGGGTCTACGACAAGGACGCACACTTCTCCGATTCCTTGTCTGACTGGTACCCAAAGGTTTTTGCGCAAATAGTCAGGTTTTAAATCCCGCAAAAGGGAGGTAGCGATTTGGAAGTTCTGTTGAAATGGGATGAAACGTTTTTTGTAAAAGAAGCTGAGTGCATTGCGAATATAGGTTTTTTCGACTTTGAATCGTTTTTCCAAAATACTCTCAAGGTTCTCGCCGGAACTTCGTCCTATCTGAATTGCCTGGAAGAGCTCACTTTGGGTAATGTTATTGTTCATTACGAGATAATCGAATTTCCCTCCCAGGATTTTGCCCTCTCGTGAACGTTTAACATTATAAATGGCCAATCCGAGGGTTTTGGAAAAATTATGGGCTGCAGATCTGTCAAACGTAGTAAAGGTTTCGCCGTCAAGTTTATTGATCAACTCGAATACGCCCAATAGCTCTGATTGGAAATCAATCGGGACTGCGAGTACTGATTGCGTCCGGAAGTTGTTCAATTTATCCCAGCGTTTATCGAATTTCAGGCTTACTGAAATAGATTTCAGTTCATTGGAATCATACACGTCGGTCAGTTGTATGACTTCTCTTGAATGAGCTACATAGCCAGCGATACTGTTTTGGTCGATCGGAATATGAATTTCCTCAATATCAGCATTTGAGCTGTACCGGGAGCGCAATTCTCCCGATTCCTTGTCATATAGAAAAATAGAAAAAGCGTGAACATTGAATAATTCTACAAGTTCAGCACGAATTTGGAGCAAAAATGCTCCGACATCGCCGCAGGAAAGCAATCTATATGTGAGGTCGCGCAGTTTTTCTTCGAATTTAAGCTTCTTTTCTATTTCCTTGGCCACTGTTCCTTCTCCTGGTATTGATAGCTCAGCGGTGTTTATTTTACTCTTTTTCACACATGTTTTAAATATTTAAAAGATATTCATTCTTTCAAATATTTCATATCTTCCCAGGCTAATAAAACTGAAAAATTGAATTTTAGGCCATTTCCAGTTAGAATCGATGGTAATGATTAAAGAATTAGAAATTATTGAGGGGCTTTGTTCTCAATTTGTTGCTGATCGATTGTCTGCAGCTAATCTTGCTTTAGCCGCGACTCCTTCGAAAACATTGCTTGCAAGTTTGGAATCGGCGTTAAAAGTTGAAACTAATTTCGAAATTTTGCAAGTACTTCCCCAGGCGGTTCGGACAATAAAAAAACGTTTAAATGGAAACCAGAATTCCAAAATTCCATCCATTCTGGAAAATTTCCTGGATTTTTTCAAATCATTTTCTTCGGAACATCGTATGGACTTATTGAACGACCTTCCGGAGAATTTCCGGAAAGATGTCGCGGAGAAGTCATTCGAGCTTTTTCAGCAGGAATCAGAGCCATTGATAAAAGCTCGCATTTTACAAATTTTTGGAATAAATTGGACTTCGAGCGAACTTTCCGGAATTCTTCCAGGGCTTTCTTCAGAATCTCTGAGCCTTAGAATGGCAACTATCGAGCTGCTGGCTCAGAAAGCTCCGCGTCTGATATTACGTGATCTTCCAAAATATTTGATTGCTGAAGAACCCAGAATAAGGCTTTTGGCGATAAGAGGCCTTTCGTTGGTTGATATGGATGAAGCTATGGTTCATTTTGGTGTTTTACTCGAAGCTGAAACAACAGAAGTCCGTTTGCTTGCGCTGAAATCCTCATTCTTTTTTCCTTTTGATTGTATAAAACCGCTGATGCTAAAATTTCTTATTACTGAAACTGAGCTGCCATTGCTTGAAAGAGCTGGTTTAGTTTTCGCAATTAATCCGGACCTTGAAGTTCCTTACAGACTGTGGGAAATTGCAGAAAAATCGGATACAGACAAAAGAAAGATTTTGTTGACCATCCTCAAAGCAGCATGCAAAGTTATTTTTGACTCTGGAATTATAAAAGAGGATTTTGAAACTTTTTCATTGCGATTGAAAAATTGGATGAACCAAAGACAGGCCACCCAACTAGTTCAAATCTGTGTTCAGAAACTCCTTTGCTCGAACGATTCAATAACAGAAGTTGAAGACTTGATTCGAAATTCTATTGACAGACCATTTGTCAGAGAAAGTCTGGACAGGATTATCTCAACAATTACTTCAGAGGAAGCAAAAAAGAAAATTTCCGAAATAGTTTCGAAATTTTCCCAATCTTTGCTTTTGTCAGATGGAAAAGCGATTCAACCTGTTTTTGAGGCTAAGAACTTTAATTCTCTTTCCACCGGAGAAAAAATATCTGCGCTAGCTTTGATTTCTCAGAAAGACCTGCCACAGGTAAAGCCTTTTTGCGATGAAATCGCTTCAGATTTAAAATCGCCGTTCGAATTACGTTCAGCGGTTTTTAGGCTTGCATTGCGTTATCAAATCACAGATTACTGCCATTTTGCCTTCGAGGCATTGAAAAGATCCTCTGAACCAGGTTTAATTTGTTCCACGCTTGAATACCTTGGGGCGTTTCGTGCTGACGATTTGTTCCCTTTCCTCGGGAGATATCTAAATCACTCCAATTTCCGAGTCAGAAGCTCGGCTTTGAAAATTCTTAAAAAATATGATTTACCACAAGCGATCTCGGTTTTTCGAGTTATGCTCCTTTCCAAGGAAAAAGAGCAGATTGAAGCTGCATTGGCTTGTGTTTTCAATTTTGAATTTTGTTTTGTACGAGACACCATTTTTGAGTTTCTTTGCTCAACGCAGGATAGAAATTTCATCTTTGCGGGACTTACATTGTATGAATCAAATCCTGATATTGAGGGATTGTACGATTTATTTCGTTTGGGAGAAATATTGGATCCAGATTGTCGGAAAATGGTTGAAAGCATTAGAAAACAGACAGAACAAATACTTGTTGACCTTGAAATAATAAAAAAAGAGGAAATGGCAAAACGTTTTGTCGATTTTTCCCAGCGTTGGGAAAAGGATCGTAACAAGATTAATGCTCAGCTTGCCGATTATTCAGCGATAAAACTAGGTGTCATCTCAAACTCAAAAGCTGATGAACAAGAGTTTCCCTCTTTTTTTACGGAAATGATAAACAATCGGTGGTTTTTGCCAATGTTAGTTTTTCTGGTTGGAATTATTCCGTTGCTTTTTATTTTGCCAAGACAACTTGGAAACAAACAATCTGTAAATATCAGTAATAACTTAAGTCAGTTACAAACCATTTCGGGAAGAGTTTGGAAAGCAGACCATCAGACAGTTTGGTTGAAAGATTCTCAAGATACGGTTTTTATTCTTTCTCCCGCTCCACAGCAAACTTTCAATATCCCATCATCTTTCAGACTTACCGTTGAAATTCTGCCATACCGGTATGATCCTGACGGAAAAGTTTTTGCGAGAACAAATAAAATTCTCTTGATCGAGCCTTAGAAGGAGTGCCTATGGAAGAATTTGTTTTCTCAAGTAAAATAGAAAATCAGATAGTGATAATCGAAGCATCAGGTTATTTTGAAGCTATAGCTGGAAACAGCATAACACAAGAAATAGTGAACCACTTGAAAGCCGGCAAAATAAAATTTTTGCTTGATTTTACCAGAATACGAGTGATAAGCAGCCCTGGAGTTGCTGCCCTCATGCATGTTGCACTGAGGATTCAAGATGATTTCCGGGGTAAGCTTGTTCTGGTGGGGTTGGACAAATTAAAAAAAACAGTTTTGAAAATGGCTGGAATAATTCCGATAGCCAGTTCCGCGGAAACAGTAAACGATGGAATTGTCTTATTGTCTTCATCTCAGAGCTGAGAAAATCTAATTTTTGTCTTGTAACATTTTTATCAGTTTCCTAGTAAACATTGTTATACGCCATTGCTACTTGTAAGAAAATGAGGTAAGATTTTTTTTCAATTCAATTTTTGCGAGAGGTTTTATCTTGTATATTTTTTTCGCGGCCTTACCGTCATTAAGACCTGAGCTTTCCAGGGGCACCGTTAAAGAGTTTGAGACACTGGTCAAAAATAACGTTCGCCCGTTGATTGGGTTTTTTCGATATTTGGGTGCTCCTTTGAGTTTGCATGATGACTTAGTGCAGGAAACTTTTCTCAAAGCTTTTAGAAGTTTTGAGAGATATGATTCTACGCGGCCTTTCATCGCATGGTTGTTATCTATTGCTAGAAATGTGTTCAATGACCAGCGTGCGGAGTTTGCGAAGAAACAGGCTTTGTTAAAAAATGTGACTCAGACCAGTACTACCTCATTTGAGGAGACTTCTTTGCAAAAAAGGGAAATCGAAGAATTGCTAGCACAAATCACAGAAGAAGACCGATTCCTGATAGAATTAAGAATAATTCGCAGCCTCCCTTTTTCAGAAGTTGCTGAGATCATAGGACAGAATGAGGGCGCTCTGAGGGTCCGGCTTCACAGAACGCTTGCTCACCTTCGCCAGTTGTCCGACGAAGAGAAAGGAAAATAAACTATGTCCTTTGAAAACTGCGAAAAATATCTTGATCAGCTTCTTTCAGAAGATACTTTGCCACCCGAAATTGCCCAGCATGTTAAGGACTGTCCATCCTGTGCAAAAGTGAGAGAAAACGCAATTCTTCTGAAAAAAGAGGATAGTGTTTACCCACTTCCCGAACCGAAATTTATTAAGCAAACAGCTGAAAAACTTGCCTCAAATTGGAAATTAAACGTACCTGACGCCTCTTCCGCACGGAATTTCGTTTTTCCCACCCTTCTATTTTTAATAGGAGCAGCAGGTGCGGGATGGCTCTACTTAAAAACAGTCTCCGGTGTTGCACATTCTAATCCTCCTCAGGTCAGGCAAGTTGCGCCAGAAAGTGAAAAATTATCAACTGTTGCCAGTGGCAACCGAATTTTAAACCAGGCCGCAAAAGTTGAGAACGGCCAAACAAACACCGCCTCTCAGAGCAAACCAGTCGCTTCTCCATTTGAAGAAAATGTGGGAAAATAGAGGTAAATTTGCAGCAGGCTATGTGCTGAATTTCCTTTTAATTCTTTTCCCAATTATTCTTTTCCTGGCTTTTTTCTTTCATTCAGCGGTTGTAAAAACTCGCTTTCTTTTCAAACGAGTCGATCAGAACGAATTGCTTGAGGAACTGTCTGAAAGCAGTGCCGATGAAGCTTTTATTCGTTTTTCAAGAAATCTCTCTGTTCAAAACTCATTGGAATTCAGATGGGTTCTATCCCATATGGATTCTCCATTCAAAATAGAGCTTCCTTTTGCGCAGACACTCATCGAAAACAGTGAGAAAAAATCAGGAAACTTTTCTCTTAAAGCTACTGCCAGAATTAAATCTTTTCGAAATTGTGACTGGGAGAAAATTCCCTATTCTATCGACAATCGTGAAGGAGAAGGGATTTTGGAATTTTCAACTATTGTAGAGTTTAAAAATACTGAAGGGCAGATTTTCCAACGGGAAGTTATAAGAGATCATTCCTACAAAGTTTGTGCATTTGCTTCCCCTGAAAAAGATGATTCATCTGGTTACAACAGATCTTTCGTGCTTCACTATGCCTTTCTTTCAAGAACTCTGCCCGAGGAACTTAATAACACTCAGGATTACACTGGTTTTTCCAAACTTGAAATAACCAATCCGTCAGGTGTCAGCGGCAAGTTATACTTTGGGGGAAGCACCAATTTTGACGAAAACTTCTTTATAATTGATTCAGCCAGTGTTTCAAAAGAATTGTTTTTTGCTCCCACGGGTAGAAAAATAACTTCATTTGCAGTGGGTAAAAATGGTTTCAGGCCGTTTTTCGGCGTTTCCCTCTTTACAAGGCGCTTTCCCTCACAGGAAGAGTTGTACGAGTCTGATTTGTTCGATGTTTCCCGAAAAAAACTTGCGTTGAATTGCGCGGTACAAGTTGGAGGAAGAGTTGTGATCGGGGAGAATGGGCAAACCATTACTCATGAAGGTGCTGGTTTGATTTTTGCGGATTCAATAGCAATCGAAGGAGCCATTAAAAAATGCAATCCGGATGATATTCTGATCCTTTTCGCAAGAAATGGAGCTGTCGAAATTGAAACTGAAAATCAGATCGAAGCAGCCTTGATAGCTGTGAACGACGGACTTTCCGGGGAAATTGTATCCCGTGGAACTTTTTCAGTGCTTGGTTCCCTCATAGCTGACAAAATAAATATAAAAAACCGCTCAATAGGTGCTAGTCATCTGGTTTATGACCCGGGATTCAATCCAGGGGAAGCAAAGTTCTGTGTTTCAGTACTGCCCTGGACGCTCTTCCAATTTGTTCGGGATTCTCAGGTAAATTAATAATGATACATAGAAAAGTGAACCTCTCGTTCTTCGGACTGAAACTATTGAAGCAAAGATTTGATGAATTCAGTGTTTCTTTCGTAGAGAACGGGATAAATGGCAGCATAAAGTTTTAAAGGTATCATAGTAAAGTAAACCGAGGTGGCTTTTGAGAGGAAGATTTTTTCGCTATTTACTCTATGATTTCCTTCTGCAGGATGTACTACCGACTAAATTAGTGGATTTGAGCTCGAATGAAAGGGAACCTCTTAAAAATTCAAGGTTTAACATGATTTTCTCAACAGAAAAATATTCTAAAGAATTGTATTTGAAAAAATGTCCTGTAAAGAGAGCTTACTCTTTGCTTGAAATAGTTTTTGGATTCGCTTTAATGTCGATCTTTGTGAGCACTTTTTGGCTTACAGTTTCAAATTCCCGAAAAATATCGGCTGACGTTTATTATGAAACTCTTGCGGCTCAGTTGGCGAAAGAACCTATCGAAATTTTCAGATGTTTCGGCTATAAGTGGCTTAAAGAATATTCCTTGCATCCGATTCAGGATTTTCCAATTGGAATTTGTTCTCTGGAAAAACTGCCTTTTTCAGCTATTGAACGACCACGTGAAAGCTCTGTATTTGAAAGGGAGATCCATTTGAGCGAAATATCCAAGACCAATCGGGAAAACGTTGTAATAAAAGGAATTCTGGTAAAATCTACCGTAAGGTTGAAAAGCATTTTGAGTGGTCTGAGCCTTGCAGGATTTTCAGAAGTGAGCGTTTCGGAAATATTTCCGGAAGAGTAGAAACATGATGAAGAGCGGATTTTTATCAGAATGCACCTACACAAATTGGTATGGAAAGGCGAAATTAATGCTTTCAGAATGGGGACTAGCGATTCTCACAGCTGAATTCCTCTCTATTTTGCCTCATGTAAAACAGGATCAACTTATGTACAACCGATGGCGATCGGATAAATTGACACACTTTTGCTCAGATAAACTGATCTGCTCATTTTCAGAAGTCACTAAAACTCAAGAAATTCGAACTTATCGATTTTGGAAAAGATGAAAGTTCCCGATGAACATTAAAATGCGGTGTTACAAATCGGGAATGACTTTAATTGAGCTTTCAATTTCGCTGAGTCTGTCCGTTTTTCTATTCGCTGGAGTTTTTTTAATTTCCAAAAATTTTTCTTCAGGTTCTCAAAAAAGTATGGATAGGTTAGAAACCTGTCTGGAAGCAAAAAAGATCCTGCGAATCCTTCGAGTTGATTTGTACAATGCCTGTCGTCCAATAGGAAAAGAAGCGTTTTTGTTGAATTTTTCCGGCATTGTAAGTGAAAGTGGTGCAGTTTTTAGTCCACAATACGAATGGTTTGCATTTCCAAGCGTGAAAATGCCTGACAAGCTTATTTCCAGCGACACAAGCGGTTTTTTGGTTCAGAAAATCAGCAGAATAAAGTATTTTCTCAAACCTTTGATTGATGGGAATAATAGTTCTCAAATGCTTATCCGTGAAGAGATTTTTCACAGTGATTTCAAAATTCCTCCCAATCAAATGACCGTTTCTCGGCAAATCCACTTTTTACAGATCAAACCAATCGAAGTTCACGACTCATCAGGAGATAAACAGAGTTTGTTCCAAATAATACTTCAACTAAGCGAAACACCCGGGGAAAATCAACTTTCTACTAATGCTACTCTGGAGTTTACCGAGCTAGTTTCACCGGTTTTTTGGAGAACTTTTTGCAAAAAAGAGTATCCCGGCCGAAACTGGAATTATTTGTTGGAAGGTCCTTAGTAAGCGTTCACTTAGGTCTGAAATCGTGATAAATAAACGAAAGCCATCATTTAATTATTCAGAAAAACAGTTCGTCGAAATTTTAAAAAGGTGCATAAAATGCTAAATTTTCAAATTTCTGCGAAGGATGATAGGTAAAACTGTTTTCTCATGGAATTGGCTTTAGAAAATATTTTTCTGACTAGTGATTCTGGTATGCTAAGTGTTTTGTTTAGCAAACTGGCGAGTAAACGAAATTGAAGAAGAATTTGTGGGAAGAAAATTGCGACCTTCAAATTTCCTTCCTGGAATTTATCTGAATAGTGCTATTGATAAATTTTTACGAGTTTGAGTGGTGTTTGAGATTTTTAACTATGGTTAGTAGAAGTGTTTTAATCGTTGACATGCACTCAATTTGCAATTATTCAGAAAGGTGTTTTCAGGAAAAAAGAAAAAAAGACGGCTCTGGTAAAAGGCTTTCTCGATTTAGGAGTTTTTAATCAATGGAAAAGGATAACCATCAAATTGCCTTTCGGGTTATAATAATTCAGTAAAAAATTAGAGTCGAAATGCTATGGTAAAAACCGAATCACCTCCTGTCGGCCTTGTGACCCTGGTCTTTACGGATGTCCAGGGATCTACGGGACTATGGGAAAATGCTCCGGATGTCATGAGGAGTGCGCTTGCAACTCATGATTCTGTTATGCGCGAAACAATTGATACGATCGGAGGATATGAGGTAAAGACTGAAGGTGATGCATTCATGGTTGCCTTTGGTGATCCGATAAGTGCGATCAAGTGGTGTCTAACAGTTCAAGAGCGGCTAATGGCTGCGGAATGGCCCCCTCAGCTATTTGGGTTGACCGATGCTGCAAAGGTTCTTGATACCCATGGGAGGCCGATATTCTGCGGATTAAGAGTTCGGATGGGGATTCACTCTGGAATTCCAGAGTGTAAGCCTGATCCCAAGACCGGGCGCATGGATTATTTTGGTCCGATGGTCAATCGGGCTGCTCGGGTTGGTGGGGCCGCGCATGGAGGGCAAATTCTGGTCAGTGGATCTGTGTGGGAGCGAGTTTCATCGCGATTATCGGGAATCGGTTCTCCTTTTTTCTGCGACCTGGGGCAACACCGATTGAAGGGTTTGGAGTCTCTGGAACAGCTTGTAATGCTCATCCCAATGTCTTTAGCGGAACGCCGATTCCCACCTCCGAAGACGCTGAATCCCAACTTGACAAATCTTTTTCCGAACCTTTCTTCTTTCATCGGTCGAGAAGAGGAATTAGTGGCAATCGATCGGTTGATTGCTCGTAATATCCGATTAATAACAATCACCGGAATGGGTGGAATGGGGAAAACCCGGCTGGTCAGTCACTATGGGGCAACCCGTCTGGAAGCTTTTTCAGAGCAAGGGCAAGGTGGGATTTGGTTTTGTGATCTTAGTGAGGCGACTACTTTGAGCGAAATTTGCGAAGCTGTCGGGCGTGCTCTCCAGATACCGCTTTCAACCGGTGGATCTGCGACGGACCTCATAAATCAGTTAGGAACTTCCCTGGCGAGCAGGGGACGCATTCTTCTGATTTTTGATAATTTCGAACAGGTGGTACAACATGCTTCGGCGACTGTTGGGCAATGGTTGAAAATTGCATCTTCTGCAATTTTTTTAGTAACAACCCGCGAATCTCTTCGCCTTCAGGGAGAAGTGGTAACTGAATTGTTGCCTCTTCCACTCCCGGAAAGCCCCTCCGATTTTTCAAAGAGTGCGGCAGTAAAACTTTTCCTTGAAAGAGCGGAGTCTATTCGATCCGGTAGTATCGTTTCCGAGGAGGATTTTTTCAATGTCGGAAAGATCGTCCAACAACTGGATGGAATTCCACTAGCGATAGAACTTGCTGCGGCCAGAATAGGGATTTTCAGCCCCTCTGAGCTTCTGGATCGTCTTTCGCAACATCTTGTTATTCTGGCCTCCGGAAGGCGTGATAACCCGGATCGGCAGTCAACCCTTAGAAAAACGATAGATTGGTCGTGGGTTCTGCTTGAACCATGGGAGCAATCTGTTGCTGCACAGTGTTCTGTTTTTCACGGAGGATTTGCTCTTGAGGCGACCGAGCATATTCTTGACGTTTCTTTATTCCCTCAGGCGCCTCCCGTTTTTGAAATCATCCAGACATTGCGCCAAAAATCCATATTGCGTTCATTCGGATCATTGGAAATTCCCGGACGTTTGAGGTTTGGTATGTATTGTACAGTCCAGGAATATGCCCGTGAAAAATTTCAGGATTTTCCACTGAAAGATGCTATTCACCTTCGCCATTCCACATATTATTTGAAGCTCGGTCGTCTTCTTTCACCCCGTCTTCCAGGCGGCGGGGGAGACAAACGTTTAAGAAAACTTGCTTTGGAACAAGAGAACCTTCGTGGAATTCAAAGATGGGTGGTTTCACGTGAACCCTTAACAAGGGAATCGGCTAATCTTGCACTTGAAACAGCTTTAGTTCTGGATCCCCTTTTCACGACGAGGGGACCACTCCAGGCACGCTTGGAGTCTCTTGAGGTAGCCATGGAATTGGCGAACAATGTTGGAGCTGATCCATCCTTGCTGGCTTGGGCTTGCGAAGCTCGGGGAAGAGCTTTTCTTGTCGCAGGTTTCCCCGATGCCAGTGAGGAAACTTACGAAAAAGGCCTTGCTTATGCTCGAGAAAGCGGCGATAGAAAAGCCCAGGCGTTTATTTTGCGAAATATAGGCTTGAAGAAAATGTTTTCAGGAGCGCGGATGCATGAGGCAAGGGAAAAATTTGAAACCGCTCTGGTTCTATTGAAAGAATTGGGTGACAGACCTTGCGCAGCCTCTGTTCTTGGAGATATAGGATGCTGTTGGCTGGCCCAACGCGAGCTGGATAGAGCTGTTGAGTTCCTTGAACAAGCACGACAGGAGAATGCTGAAGTTGGAAATCTCCTCCACGAAGGGCTTGCGTTGTCAAATCTCGGGGTCATTTATCAGGAGACCGCCCATTTTGATAAGGCGGAGACCGCTTTTTCCCAGGCAGCCGCATTGGGAGAGGAACTCGGGGATCACCGTCTTCAGGGCTTTGCCAGCGGATCTCTTGGTTGTCTGCTTCTGGAAGCTGGTCGACTCAAAGAGGCAGAAAATTGCTTGCGAACTGCAATCAACTATTTCAAGGAACTAGGTGACCAAACATCCCTCAAACTTTTTCTCGCTGCACTGGGAAGCTGTTTGGCCAGTAGTGGTTCCCTTGACGAAGCCGAGACAATTTTTGCTTCTTTCGATTTTTCGAGGTTGGACTCCTTTACTCCTCATTTCGCTCAAACTGAAAAGCTCCATTACGGTGTGTACCAGGTATATCGTGCGGAACAATTTTCCCGTGACGGATGCCTCGAAAAAGTAAACGCCCACGCAAGACTTGCGCGTTCAATATTCAAGGATGGAAAAAAAGCCCCACTTGATTCCGAAGACGTCAGGTTTGCTCTTCGACTCCTTTCAAAGGCAATTAAGGCACTTCCCAAACTGCAATCTTCCCAATCATCCGAAGAATGATCCAGGTTTTCCAAAATCTCTGCGGATTAGAACTCGTTTCATAGCTCTGAAAACTGCTAATAAAATTGGTATTATAAAGTAAATAAAAGATAAGCATGGGTTGGAAAATAAATAATCTGCCAAAATGCTACAATGTAGTTTTAAATTGAAAATTGCGAAGGAATTTTGTAACTTAGTTAAATTAACTGGAAATATTAAGATAGAATCACTTGCCATTGGAGGTTTTTCAATGCCCTTTAAGAAGATATTGTGTGGAATTCTCCCATTAGTTTTCCTCTTCTTGAAACTTGCATGGGCGGAAACCTCTGTTGACATGCAAACAGTCCTTGACAACCACAATTCTACCGAGAGTGCGATTTCTACTCCCCAGAACCTCGGATTGAGTGGAGGTTCAGAAAGCACTGAAGGAACAGTGCGTGTAAACGATGATTCCTATCTGAATGTTAGAAAAAGCCCCTGGGGTAAAATAATCGGAAAACTTAACAAAGGAGACAAGGTTAAGATTATCGGCGTCCAAGGAGATTGGTATCAGATAAATTTCAAGGGGCAAACCTGTTTCGTTTATCAAAACTATATTTCCGCAGGAACAATCTCTTCTGGAGGAATCCCAGAGGTAGACGCCCCTCCGGGGAATACCCCAAAAGGGAACGGCTCTCCAATAAAAGTTCGAGGAACCGGGTATTTCCCGCCCCCTCCGAGTGGTTATAAAAGCAAGGCTCAGGCTGCTATGGAAGGTGGAGCCAATGACTGTCGTGGAAACCCCTTGCGTACATTGCAGGATTACAAGCCTGGTTCTTATGTGAGTGCTGCCACCGACCCACGTGTAATCAAGACCGGAACTTACTTCACACTTGACGAATACCCTGGGGTAAAATTTTTAGCATGTGATGTTGGCGATGCTGTCAAGGGCAACCATATCGACATCTGCTGCAAAAATAATGCGGAAACCTTCAAAATTCCCAGCACCCTAACCGTTCGCGTAATCAACTGATCAATTTGGAGTAACCAAATAACCAATATTATCGCCTGCTTCAATTGAATATTTAAAGGATTCTTCTACCCAGTAGATTGAATTAATTGCAAACTTTGTAACTATTGGTGATTGTTTTTCAACTTAAAGTTGGTGCGTTCGTTGAAAGTCACGACTGCCAGTGTTGGTGCAGAAGCCCTGAAGGTGTGAAAAAGCTGATTTTTTGAAAATGGACTTGTTCCAAAAACCGCACTAGAAGACAATTGTGATAAATTTCAGTTGTAAAATTTCAAATATTTCACACATTCCAAGCAGATAACCGCTTTAATCCGCTAACAGATAGAAAGTCTTTGAAAAAAGTAGTCGATAAAAATATCTCCGAAAGCCGGAAAAACATTTCCCTTTGAGATAAAGTTGTTCGAAAAACTTCAGTTTGTTAATTTCTTAATCTCTTCGGTAATTAAACTGGTAGCCTTTGCAATATCTTCAATAGGAAGCTTCATAGCAAGAAGGTTTCTCGCGGTTTGAAGCAAGGCTTGTTTTTTTTCTTCTCGTCCTTTTTCCGAGCTTTCTTCTCGCCCTTTTTCAATACCCTCTTTCTTCCGTTCTTCCTGACACCTGGAAATTGTTTCTACTAACATCAGATTTCCAATTCTCGGGGATTTTGTGTTGGCCCCAATTTGTATGAAATTTGCAAATTTGTTCCTGGGAATTTTGTTTCGGTTAAATTTAATTCATTGCACAAATGTTGTACCGCATCATCTTCGCTCTTGCTTCCCAAATGATGAAGCGAAACCACCAGTATATTTTTCTCAGTATCCGGAAAAACGTCTACTTCGCTTTTATAAATTGCTTTTAGCAGGCTTCGAACCTCTTGCGGTCGAAATATTTTTTCTCGCAAGATGTTTGCCATCGCGGTTTCAGATCTGTAGGCTATCATTTTGATGGTATCAATGAAATGTTTGCTATGGACGCTCAAACGTCTAAAACGCTCTTCTTCTGGTAATTCTGACACACAAATGTGCTTGGCGACTTCCTTGCGATCTTGTTTTAATTTTTCAAGATTGAACTCCAAAGTTTCGATTTCCTCCCTCAGTTGTATTTTTTTCTTTTTGTATTCCGAATGCTCTCCTTGGAAATTTCTTTCACCAAATTCAATGATCCAAAAGCTGCTTTCTTTCTAGCTAATATTGCCGCTATTCCTCTTATTCTACTGGAATAATCAGGGTAAGCTGGGTTAATCACTTTTACGGTGCCAGGTACATCTTCTGTTTGATAGTCGATTAACCTGTCTAAATTGTAGTTTTCACGCAAACCTGAAGTAAACCTGGATCCACCTCTTTCGTGATAACTAAAAACGGGTTTCCATTCATGGCGTTTATCCAATAATCGGTTGTGGCCCTCAAACATAGCCTTTGTCTCGCAATGTCAGAATTCCTGGTATCGATAGTTTGCGTTTTCTCGGAAAAGGGCTTCAAAAGGTAGTTTTCTGATTTTGGAATGCTTTTCGGTTGGATTTTATCCTGAGACCAACTTACATAAAACTAAATCAGAAGATTCCTTCCAAAGCAAGTTGGCAATTCATCAATCGAAAAAATGGTATCAAATCTAAATCCCCGAGATTGGGATGTCTGAATGTAATGGCGTGGAAACTTAGTTTGAGTCCCATAATAAACTCGAACATGCCCGTCTACATAAAATGTTGCTACTGGATCGGAGCCTCTTAACATCCAGTCAGAGCACAACTGAGCACTCCAAGAAATCGCTTTTTTAGTGGCAAGAAACGAAATTTTTTCTCGAAGAACTTGCGCTTCAGGAATTCGATCCAACCCAAGTATTTTTCCAAATTCCCCTGGAGGGAAATAACGCAAATTTTCGACTGATTTCATACGTGCCTGAGTGGAGCCAAATTATTTCATGGGAAAAATCAAGAATCTGATCAAATTCCTCAAGGGAGTAGGCAAAATCCACACACCTTCTGTTGAAAGGCTTTTCCTTTAGTCGCTAGCTTTTGTTTTTAGTGCTTTTCGCCCTAATTTATTTTGATCAAACTTCCATAAAATATCGTGCTCACGCTCATGCCAAGGCCATAAAGGATAATAGAAGAAAAATACTTTCGATTCCGTAATAGCCTGCTGGAAATTGAAAGAACTCGCTAATGTGAGAAAGAAGACCCGTTGCATTAGTTCACAAATTAGTTCACACCATCCTTAAATAGCGTGCCGACAAATAAAAAAGCGACTTTCTTTTGGAAAGTCGCTTTCGGAGCGGGAAACGGGGGTCGAACCCGCGACATCCAGCTTGGGAAGCTAGCACTCTGCCAACTGAGTTATTCCCGCTTAATTTCTATTAAAATATAACATTTTCTGAATTTCTTTTCAAGATTTTTTCAAAGATACAGCAATAAAGAGTAAAATCAAAAAATCTGATGGTAGATAACTTTTGCCACTGTAGCATTTCAGCCGATAATTATTTTCCAGCCATTTGCTACAATTGTGTTAATTCCTTCATTCATTTTGATGGACTCACCTACACACAATTTATTTTATAACTTTGGTCGTTTCGACTCCGCTCAGCGACCGCCTCGTCAAGTTTCTTTTTCGGTAAATTTGCTACACTGTCTAACTTTTTCATTTTTAGGAAACAAAAAATTTGCTGCTTTTGAATGGATTTTTTTCTTTGCAAAGGCTTCTCCATAAGAGGGTTTGCGAGCTTTTTGTGTTATGAGGTGTTTAACAAGCTTAATCTTGCAATGCCTGCATAATTCATTATTGCTTCCAAGGAAGAATAATTGCGAAAAGCCTCCCAGATTTTTCTAAACAAAACTTCTGCTGAGCTAAATTTCTTAGGAATCCATTCTTTCAGCAGCTTTTCCTCTTCGATTAAATAGCT
>JADFXM010000090.1 GCA_015233565.1 Candidatus Rifleibacteriota bacterium | reverse complement strand
AAGTTCTTTCTTTTCTTGCAAAATATACTGATTCAACTTCATTTTGATCAAATCAATGTTCTTGGGGTGATGCACATATTTTTTGGGATTGGTATAACCCCTCGAAAAAGTCACGTCATTATTTTAGTATCTCTACTGTGCCATTTTAACTTCTCTCCAAGTCGCTCAAAACTTGATTTACTAGTACGGCGTTTCCTATATACCGTTGCATTCGTAGTCAGCACTTTAATCTTGGTTTGAGATGGATCGATTGTCTTGTTTGCCGATTTCAGGTTTGTTATACATCAGCCAATTTTGGAAGTTTTATTGCAATGTTATTTTGGAAACGTTCTACTAGTGATTTGCTTCCTCTCAAAGTGATTTCCTTTGAAGCGTGCTGTAATTTGCATCATGTGCAGTTTTAAAGAGGTTAAGTGAGACTGTAAAAGTATGATTGGTATAGATATTCTTGATATCATTATCATCATTTTGGATTTGAGGTCGTAGGAATTTCCTCTTCAATGGCAATGGTGGCGACCCGCTTTCTGTCGCGAAAGGTAACAAGTGTAAAACGTTGCTGAGTGGGAGAAAAAATTGCCTGATATGGATCACAGAAACCAAAATTCTTTAGAACTATAAGCTTGAAATCCTGAACATCAAAACCAAGCCCTAATACTTTGGAAACAGCCTCTTTTGCAGTCCAGAAAGCAATTTCTTCCCCTTGCGGTGCCTCCTGAAGTTCTTCGGAGGTAAGAAACAGTGGCAAATCGCTTGAGGCAAGTTTCCTCATTCCCTCAACGTCTAATCCGACTTTTCCGGGGAAAATGACCGAAGCTCCCAGTTCGGCTGCATGTGAGATCGATACATTTAGTCCACTTAACAGCGCTCTGATTTCGTCGCTTACTTCCGGGCTAATCTGGATTTTTGGTGTTTCTCCCTCCGAAGAAATTGAAAAAAAGCTAAAGGGAATTTCATAAGCAACTTTTTGGAAAACAAAATTACGAATCAGAATTTTTGAAGCTATTCGCCCGGCAAGCCATTCAATTCGTCTTTTGTCGTATTCAAGCTGCTTGAAAAGGGCATCCTCTTCCTTGGTCAAGAACTCATAAAGGTTTTCGGGAGATTGCATGAGTGCTAGAGCGTCTGAAGTTTTTACTGCCATAAATTGATGGTCGCCTACCGATATTGGTGCTCCAATTGTAAAAAAGCTGAGTTTTTCAAGAGGTTCATCCTGCCCGGCGACCATCTGGAGATTTTTCAAACGAATCAAAGGGATCCCATTTTCGTCAGTCAGAAAAACGTTATATTTGAGGTATACCAAGGAGATAAAGTCTGATTGTACGACTTTCTTTTCCAAAAATTCAACGAAAACTTTTTGGGATCCGTTTTGTTTTAAGCCATCTACGTTGATATCTATTTGTTCAACTGAGCTGGGAAGATAAAATTTGCGACTGGCTACTCTTATAAGACTGAAAACTCCTGCACCATGTAGGGCTGATTCCAAGAAAAACGGCCAGTGATCTATGCCTGCCAACTCGGAATGCCCGAGACTTGCTCGCCAATCCTCAGGGGTGGCTGCCAAGACTTTGTCATTCCACCTGTCTATAACATTCAGTACCTGAAAAGCAGGACCATGGAATAAAACTTTGTTGAGATCTTCACGGGTGGCTTCTTCCCATTTCAGCGGAATAATAAATTCCTGATGGTTAAGTAATATCTGAAGTCTGATTACTTCATCACACCAGCGTTTAATCTCAATAGGAGCAGGGGATTCAAATTTAACTTTACAGGAAAGATGCAAACGCTTTCTTGTGCACGGTATAGAAGTTAGATCGTCTCGATCTATTTCATCATTCTTCAAATTTTCTTCGCCAGAGGTGGTTTGGGCCTGATTCTCAGAGGAAGAAATTTGTTCAGGTTGGGTGGCAATTTGTTTGTTCTTTAGAAATTGGGAAACCCCGCGTTCGTCAATTTGCTCAGCCCAAAGTTCAATTTCATCTTCGCTCTTTTGAACTATCATCCGGACTGGGTCACGAAATGAAGTTTTAATTGGTACATGAAATTTGAGTTTTTCAAAAGAAATCCAGGTGGAAGGAATTGTGGAAACGATGCTTGAATCTTTATTTTCGGGATTGTCTTGTGCGAAATCTTTTGAAACTTCGCCAGCAGGTTTTCCGGCATTTTTAACAACGTTAACAAGCCCTTCCAGGGAAATGACGGCTGGAATGAACACCCGCCCGGAAATCGAATGATCTTTTAAATGAGTTTTTTCCTCGGGATCGATTATGAAATCACCCAGAGTTTTTTCGTCGGATGTTTTATCCCAAATTGATTCCCTAACGGATGACTTTTCAAAAGTCGGTTTCACTTCGTGCGGAACGTTTTCAGGGCAAGCAACTGTCTTCTGTTCTTGAGTAACGGGTTGAAAGTTCTCCAGTGAAGTACCTGGTATTTGCTCTTGAGTTTCACTTTTCAAGCTCTCTGGTAAAGTGTTTGGTGTTTTCTCTTGGTTCTCGTTTTCCAAGTATTCCTGCAAAGGATTTGATGTTTCCTCTTGGTTCTCGATTTGCGAATTTTCCTGTAAAGCGCTTCGGATATTTTCTTGTACAAAAGAAGACTCTGGCAAAATCTCTGATGTTTCTTCCTGTGGCTGTTCTTGGGTTTCTTCAGTTTCAGAATCGGGTGTTTTTTCTGATATTATTTCCGCAGTATTTATTTGTACTATATCGGGAAGCCTTTCAAGAGTTGAATCTATCGGCTTTTCTTTCGCGGAATTTAGAATCTCTTCTTTTGTAGTGTCCGAGACGTTTTGTTTTATTGTATCCTGAATTTTTTCTTTTGTAGAACTCGTGGTCTTTTCGCTCAGCCCACTCGAAAAAATTTCGTCTTTAATATGCTTAATATATTGGGACTGTTTAATTGACGGGCCCATTCCGGACCCAAGTCGGCCAAAATAAGCTACAGTGCGATGTTTAACCGGATCGATTACAAGGAAATTCAAAAGCTCCTGAATGAAAAATTCCTCCCCTTGTTTGGGGTTTATAAATTCGACATCGTGGGAACGCAAAATTTCATTTACCGGGCCACGCGAAGCCATTCCGACTTGATCCCAAGCTGACCAGGCAATACTTAAAAACCGGCTGATTCCTCTTCCGATAAATTGGTTGATAAAACCATTTGCAGCCGCGTAATCAACTTGTCCAGGATTTCCAAATAAGGATGCAACGGATGAAAAACTTACCACTGCATCTACCGACTCTTCGCCAATTGCATCGAGAAGGTTAACTAACCCAGCAACCTTGATCCGATAAACTCTATTTATTTCTTCGGGTGTTTTGTTCGCAAGATTGCGGCTTATTTCAAGGCCAGCGCCATGAATTAACAAATTAATTCTTGGCACTGCTCGCTTGATAAGGTCTGCAGTTCGATCCACCGCTGGACCGTCGGCCAAGTCGCAAGAAAGATACCACACTTCTGAACCGGCTTTTCGGAGTTGTCCAACAAGCTCGTTTCGCTCAGCTGCTCTGCCCAAAATGAGAATTTTGGGCTTGAATTTTTTTGCCAGGCCCAGAAGAAGCCTTGCTGTAATACCTGAACCCCCACCTGTGGCAAGTATTACCCGATCAGGTCCTAATGCGACCTTAAGGTCGGCAATAGATTGTTTGTCTATAGTTAATTGTGTAGGCCTTACTTCCGAAAAGGTAATCTTCTCGCCATGTATATTTGGGATTCCGATTAATGCAGGTAAATATTTGGCGAAACCAAAAGTAAGCCCTTTTAATGCCAGAGAAAAAGAAAACGAAGTTAGATCAATCGTTCTTGCTTGTAGTCCGGGAAAGTCTTTCTCAAGAGAAAGGCAAAACGCCGGAGAAAAACCTGAAAGAAATCCTGCACCACTTTTATGAAATGGGGCTCGACCAATTTCTCCTCCAAGATCGGTGAAAATGACGAGCGATTTTAAGCGTTTTCCGAGGCATCTGCATATCAAAAAAAGGCCCATTATTTCTTCCCTGAAAAAAGATCGACGTACCTTCCGGCCAAATTTTTCTGAAGGAATCGAATGGACATAAACATCAGAATCAATTAAATCTGAAGGTATAGTACCATTCTCCAAAAGATCGAAATCGTTACTATCAGGTTTCCAGAACCTTGGACTCATTTTCAAGGAAACAGCAGCTTGAAAAAGGGCTTTGTCCCAGCCATGAATTCCGGTGGATTTAATTGTAATGGTTGCTCCATTTAACCATTCCGGAAGATCAAAGTTCTTTGGATCTAATTGACTGTGTACAACCTTTACTTCATGTCGTTTTAAAGTTGAGGGAGCTGCTTCGGGATGAAGCAACTTTGCTGATTCCTTAATTGGATCTGCAGGGGAATCTTTTCCGGATCCGTTCTGAGTTTCTCGAAAAGTTTCCAAAATACTCTTCATCGTCCGAAGTTGCGACAGTCCAAGTCTTTGTTTTGCTTTATCAGGATAAAAATTTCTCAGTCGGCCCGCAATTTCAAAAATCTTCAAAGTATCTATTCCCAGATCGGCTTCCAGGTCGAGCTCTGGTTTTATCATTGACCGCGGATACCCGGAAATTTCCTCGATTACGTTTAACACTGTTTCTTCCAAAGGAGTGTTGGAGACTGGAGTGGTGTTTGGATCGGGGCCCTTGGTGGTGGGAAGGGCTGCTTTTGAGCCACTCGCAGTTGCTGAGGAAGTTGGTGTTGTTGGAGCACACTTGCTTGAGGAATCAAGAAAATATGTTGAAATTGCCAGACCTGTTAAATCCTGATTAGGTTGTGTAAAAGCTCTGGAAACGGAAGCCGCGTTTAATGCCTTGCTCAAAAGATCTCGAGAATTCTGTTTCGGATGATCGGTATGTAGACATTGATGGGGGCGGGTTCCAAGGATTTCCTTTATCAGGTGTGAGAGCGTATTTTTTGGGCCAATTTCGACGAAAGTCCTGACTCCAGCATTATAAGTGCGCTCAATTTGATTTATGAAATCAACTGGACTCATTAGTTGCCTTCCCAACATGTCAATCATTGTTTCTCGCCAATTTTCCGGACTCTGCCACGAAGGTGATCCTGAGCCTTTAGCGGCTGCCAAAGTTGCGATTGGGTACCACTCGCCGTTTAAATTTGAGGGAATTGGTATTCGTGGGATCTGGAAAAACAGGCCCAGAAGTCTATTTTTAAATTGTGGCGCAGCTCCAGCAACAATGCGGGAATGAAAAGCTGCTGACACATTTAGGCGGCGGGTAAAAATCCCCCGGGAGTAAAAACGCTCCAGAAGTTCTTCTACGGCTTCTGTGTCACCGCTTATAACAGTCTGGACTGGGGAATTCAAATTGGCACAAATTACGTACCCTCCGGTTTTTTCAATTTCGGGCTGAATTTTGGAGACTGGAAGCCCGATGACTCCCATAGCGCCGAAATCATTTCCCGAAAAAGCTGTCATATATTGCGCACGAACACATACTGCCTCAAGAATGCTGGAAAAAGAAAGAGTTTCAGCTGCATGCAGAGCTGCATATTCGCCCAAGCTATGTCCCAAGGCTATGTCAAATTTTAACCCACGTTTTTTGGCAACTCGCAACAAGCCGATGCAGACTGTCAAAATAGCTGGTTGCGCAATTAAGGTATTTTGCAGCTTTGATTCAAGTTCGTCGCGGGTTGATTCGTCTTTCATTCGTGAGGTAGATGGATAAATATAATCTGTAAGACTCCCGAATCCTGGTTGGGAGCAGCGGAAAATTGCATCGGCTTCTTTAAGCGTTTCAGCAAATTCCGGTTCTTTTTTCCAGGTTTCAAGCATATTCAAATATTGGGAGCCTTGGCCGGGGAATACAATGGCAACTTTGCCGGCTTTCAATGATTTGGATTTTGTATCAGGAACAGATTCAACCACCTCGGGAATTTTAATCGTTCTATCAACTCTGTTGCATGGAGCCTCCCCCACCACAATATGGTGATCGGTGCCGCCGAATCCAAATGATGAGACACCTACTAAAAAGGAATTTCCTGAAAACTTGCGTTCCTGAGTGGGAACTTCAAAAGGAAGCTCCTTTTCGGTCCAATTTTCCGGGAACTTTTCAAAATTTGCTTGTGGAGGGATCACCCTGCGGTTAACAACCCAGATTGCTTTCATCAAACCTGCAATTCCGGCTGCTGCTTTCAAATGGCCGATATTTGCTTTAACACTTCCAATAGGAATTTTGAATGGAAGTTCGGATGCTTTCGGCAAGAGTGAGGCTGCCGAACCCAATTCTATTTCATCTCCCACGCGTGTTCCAGTTCCATGCCCTTCAAGATACCCAATTTCGGAAAAACTATGCCCGGCGTCTGTCCATGCCCTTTCAATTGTTCGACGCTGGCCTTCGGGATTGGGTGCAGTTATTCCTTTGCCTTTCCCATCACTTGATTGTCCGATACCAAGTAAAACCGCATAAATCTGGTCGTTATCCCTAATTGCATCTTCCAGACGCTTCAAAAGAATCAAACCACATCCCTCTCCCATGACAAATCCATCTGCTCGATGGTCGAATGGGAAGGACCCTATACTGGACAAAGCTGTGACCTTCGCGAATTTGATGAACGCGCCAGGGTCCATTTGCGTGTCAACCCCGCCTGTAAGTACAAGATCAACTTGCTTTTGACGAAGAGCATTAACTGCTGTAATGACAGCGGCCAGACTTGATCCACAAGCTGCGTCCATGGTGAAATTAGGGCCATGTAAATCAAATGTGGAGGCAACTCGTCCAGCTATCAAGCTTCCAAGCTCACCGGGAAGAGTGTCTTCATTGATGTCCATGACGGGATATTCGCTCAAAATATTTTCTGTCATCTTGTTAATAAGGCCTGAACAACCCAATTCCTCAGCTAATAGCCCTAGTCGGACACGAAATTCATGAAAATATACCGTCCTTAAGGTTTCCGCGGCCGCTGCCCCTCCCATGCTGTTCCCTATCATGACACCAACTTTTTCGTGGGAAAATGATTTTCCCGATTCCAGATATCCAGAGTCCAATAACGCCTGACGAGCACAAATCAACGCCAATTTCTGTGCCAAATCCATTGCATCAGCAGCTCGTGGCGGGACCCTGTATGTCGTTGGGTCAAAATTTACCTCGCCAAGAAAAGCTCCTATTCTACTGTAAGTGGTTACTGGTACAGATTTGTCCGGATGGTAGAAAACACTGGAATCAAGTCTTTTCTCTGGCATTTGTTGGATAAAATTGCGCTTTGCCAAAATATTTCCAAAATATTCATTTGGGTCGGAACTTCCAGGAAAAACGCATCCCATGCCAATAACCGCTATTGTATCCTTATTTTCGGTGAGCCCTTGGAAACCCTCTTTCCCTGGACTTTCGGATTCTGACTTTGAAATTTTGGAAGCAATCTCTTTCTTGTCATCGTTGTTCTGCAAAGAATCCACGCACTTAACGCTTGTCTCATCATTCTTTTCGGTTAGCATTTGGACAAGATCCATTTCAAAATCTTTGGATCCAGAATTTGAACCACGGGAATCAATGTCTATTTTGTTCTGGGAAAAATCACCGTGCTTATCATTAACTCCGGTTGCGTTGCCGCCGAGTACCTGGTTCAGATTTTTATTCTCCTCCTCAAATTTAGCACTGTTGGGTTTGGTTTGGAGATTGTCGATGTCGCTCTTTGCGCTGTTCGTTTCGGATATTGAAATTTTCGATTCCGGTTTCGCATTCTCTGGTCCAATAGTTTGCCCCATTAGTTCATTATGCAATTGATCAATGGTTTTAACTTTATCCAAAAGTGCTATTGCTTCCCCCGCCATGAAACAGCCGTCTTCACCTTCCCTTGACTTTGAAGCCCGACTCAGGTTTCCCATGTTTGCTTTTTCGAACAAATTTCTTCGATCGGTTAGGGAGAGCCCTTTACGCAATGCGTCACTTTCATCGTCAAGTATACTTGCTACGAATGGTGTTGCAATCTGTCTTGCACGCAGTCCGACGGATTCTCCTGTAATTATGGTTAACTCTGAACTTAATATTTTGTTTCTATAATTCAGGCTCATTGCACACGTTTCAACAATTTCCTGAGTTGTCAGATACGCGGTGCCGAGCTGAATTCCCCAGGTTAACCCACCTTCCGGAAAATATTGGTCAATCAGTGCTTCAATAAAGTTTACTCCACTACGGGTACCAATACCTCCTGCGAAAATAAGCCTTACATCACTCCAGCCTCTACGATGCGTCTCCTCCAGGGCAATCTGCCAAAGTACAAGTGAAGAAAGTGGTCCGATATGACCTCCCGATTCTCTTCCCTCGAGAATTAAATATCGAGCACCAACATCATAAAAATTTACTATAGCAAGGCGATGTGGAGCATGAGTTATTATGCGTATCCCTTTTTCAAGAAATTCCTCGATAAGTTGTTGACGTGGCGCAGCTAAAAGGATGAATGGAACAGTATGCTTGAGGGCAACAGAAACTTGTTTATCTACTACTTCCGACTGTATTTCCAAACCGATAATTCCTATTCCCGGAAGAAAACCGAATTTTTCACATCTTTCGAGGATGTCGGAACAAACATAGGGAGGAAGGCTTGAAAACGCCGCAACTGGCGCCGCTCCTGATTGATAAATTGCTTTCAGGAAATCCGGACTTTCAGTAATTCGTGCCATCGGCCCTTGTATTATCGGAAGACGAAAGTTAAGTTCTTTTCCCAAAGTTGATTGGCTCAGAGAATTGAAA
This sequence comes from Candidatus Rifleibacteriota bacterium, assembly GCA_015233565.1. Taxonomy (GTDB): domain Bacteria; phylum Muiribacteriota; class Ozemobacteria; order Ozemobacterales; family Ozemobacteraceae; genus JADFXM01. The sequence continues at coordinate 10,535 of JADFXM010000090.1, read as the reverse complement.
CTCTTTTTATTACTTGTTGAAGCTGCTGTTAGCTTTTTCACCGTGTCGATAAGAAAATCGTTCAGGGAAGAAAACTTATCAGCGTTGGAAGCAGCAAACTCCACGTCCTGGCCTGCTGGAACAAATCCTTCCGGAAATTGCGAAATCCACTGTTCGAGAGGAAGATCCAATATCCTGTTTCGAAGTTTAATCAAGTCGGGCTTAGCACGACAAGCTAGGGAAAATCCGTTCCCTTTTTGATCGGTAATTTGAATTACTTCATGCGCCCTAAGGGATTTAGCAAACTTGGAGAGCATGTGCCCCATTTCCGGAAAACCCCAGGCAGCAGAACCTAAAATAATTCCTTGGGATCCACTAGCTAACGCTGCAACAGCAGCTGTTTGATCAAGCCCTCCCTCGAGAAAAAACGGGTAATTAGACTGCTCTTTCATCAACTGAAATAGAACAAATGCCGATAATGGCCCCACAAAACCACCAGACTCGTTTCCTCGTGCAATTAACGGCAATGACATCTTAGAAAGACAGCTTTCAAGATCCTCAAGATCTTTCTTACAGTTAACTACTGCACCGCAGGGAATACCACTTTCCAGGAATTTAGCACCTTCAGGTTTTTGAAATGTCTGACTTTCAAGATATAAGCCATATAGATATTCTTTTTGTTTAAACAAATAATTCAGAATTTCTGATGAAGGGTGAAATAATCGGATTATTTTAGGTGTTTTAAATTTTTTTAATGCAGGTTCCAATTCATCTTTACCAGGGCAATGGAAATCCATGATACAGCGGACTCCTGATTTCTCAACTGTCCGTGGAACGCTTGGATCAGCTATTGTTGCGGGAAGAGCTAGCATTAACAAAGATGAGCATTCAAGATTTGAGATTGGATTATTCATATTTTCACCTGATCTGGTTTTCATATTTAAAACACCCTTATTTCGCAACTGTAACTCAAGCGTAGGCCTCGAAAAGTAAAGTGCTTCCATTTGATTCCGTAGAAATCAAGCGGAACCCAGCTTTTTTTAGAAGGGACAAAAATTGGAAACGCGTAAAATTCGTTGAAAGACTTCCCCATTCGACATATTTTCTGATGAGCGCACCGGATATCGGACGATTCGGGGTAAGAAGAACAGATCCTCGTAATCGACCATTCGGTTCCAGAACCCGGAAAATTTCCTTCATAGCTTTTTCGGGTAATGGAATCGAATGAAATCCTCCGTAACAGAACACTTGGTTAAAAGATCCGGATGAAAAAGGAAGATTTCTGGCGTCTGCCCTGATTGAGACAAAATTCTTAATTTTGCTTAAATTCTTTTCAGCTTTGGAAAGCATGTCGAGGGAGATATCTAAACCAAGGAGTGGATGGTGGCATGGTTTCCTTGATTTTTGCGCGAACTTGGCAAGTGATAGCACTGTTAATGCCCCATCTCCGATTGCAACATCCAAAATGGGACCGTGACTTTTCTGAAAACTTTCTGAATAATGGCGGATTTGCTTTCCAAGACTTCCGTGCCAGACTGCAATCAGGTTGAGCAGTGCTATTGGAGCGTAGATTAAAGAATAGATGCTATATGCAAAAGAAGTTCTTTCCTGTTGAAGGGTGGAAAAATCATTCAGAAAAGGCTGAAAATCAAAACGACGTAATTCTGGAGAGTACTTTGCAACGCGCAAACACTTGGGACAGCAGAAATTTAAATCCTTTAATAAAAAAGGTTTTTCGCATGTTGGACATTGAAAAAGAATACTCTTTATGGAGTTTTGCAATTTTATTTAATCCATCTTTTTTGCTTGTACCATTCTCTCGTTTTAGTAACACCATCGTTGAGAGTCGTAAAATTAAATTTACCATAAACTTCTTCAAAAAGTCCAAAATCCTGAACCCAAAAGCGACAATTCATTTCTCTACTTTTGGATGGACTCAAAAGAAGGGGAATATCAAACCCTGCATCGATCAATGCACTTACTCTTCCGGCTAATTTAACAAATGACGGAGGAAAATAAAATGGAACTAACTTTTTTCCGGCTGCAGCACCCAGTTCATTTGATAAATCAGTATCGGTGAAAATTTTTGGATCACCGACGTGCAAAATTTTTTCGGACGAATCTTTTTCAATAATTTTCAAGAGGATTTGAATGAAATCCTGTCGAAATAAGAGCTGAAAATGTTTGTAACGGGTTCCCAGTTTCAGAAAAATACCCTTCTCCGCCCATTTAAAGAGGTCTAAAAAACATTTGTCCTCGGGGCCATAAATTGAAGGTGGGCGAAGAATTACATAAGGGAATTTCCAATTACTCTTAAGAAGAACGTTTTCTCCATTTTTTTTACTTGTACCATATAAACCAACTGGATGCCTGGTCGCTTTCTCGGTGAGAGATTTTTCGTTGGAAGATGGGCCAATAGCGGCATTTGAAGAAATGTGGATTAATCGTGGCGGAGATTCAAGTTCCTGTAATGCCTTCGCCAATTCATTGACTGTCTCAATATTAGCCTGAATATACCTTCGAGGATTGGCTCCCAGTAAATTGCCTGCGAGATTGACAATGACATCCTGCTGGTTGAGCAATTCTCGAAAGCGAGGCGAATTCCTGATTGGGAGAGCCTCAATCTGGGCATCACCAATATCTTTGGAGGTAGTCCCGGGAAAAATTAAAGCAGTTACCGGACTTTTTCTCTTGAGAAGCTCAAGAGTTAAAGCTTTCCCAACAAATCCGTTCGCGCCGGTTACCAAGATATTCGTAGATATTCACTTCCTATAAAAAGTAATTTCAATAATGGTTCTTTCAAAAATTAACAATTATTATTATTAAAATCGATACGTCAACAAAATCGATGAAAATTTGCCAAAATAGTTGCTGATCAAAAAAATTTATAATTTAGGAAAAATGATTTCATTTTACAACGTTTTCTAAATGCACCCGTGACTTCTGAACTAAAACTATCAAAAAATTCGTTCAAAACTTGACAATTTCGAAAAAAACTGAAACCACAAAATTAGGGAACTTTACCATTTGTAATGGTCGTCAGATTGTGGAATAATCTTCACTTCACGGCTATTTTGATTCATTATTCTCCAGTATAAGAAATTAGGGATCAGTCCCATTATAGCCATTCCTAAAGCATGATACCAAGGAAAACGAATAATCAGACATTCTTTTTCAAGTTGGTTTATAAGAAACGATGCAGCTTTAGGAGCAGGCCATCGTCCAGGCATTGGAAACTTATTCTGATCAGACATCGGGGATTCAACATATCCAGGTATAATCGTGAAGACATTTATCCGTTTATCAAGCAAGTCTATACGCAAAGAATCAAGGAAGCGGTCAAATCCAGCTTTAGAGGCTGAATAAGTATGACCTCTTGGCATTCCTCTGTCTCCGGCCATGCTTGTAAAACCGGCGATGAAAGAACCTGGGCAAGCCATTAATTTTGGTAAAAAACGATAAATTACTCGAATGGCTCCCTCCAAATTTACCTGAATTGTGTCAACAGCCCGTTCAATTTCAGGAGATTCCACAAAATCGGGACGGGAAACCCCTGCACAATAAATTACCCCATCGAGTTGCTCCGAATCACCTATTTGGGCTGCCAAAAAATCGATGTCTGCCTGGTTTTTTACGTCCCCCGGAAAAAGTCGAGGGGGATGGGGGAGTTGTTTATATCTAGGGTCATCCTGTAAAGATTTAATATGGCGGGAAAAAAGAATCAGCGAATTACCACGTTCGGCAAGTTGAAATGCTAATTCGCGTCCGATTCCTTTGCTGGCTCCAACTAATATGATGGTTTTGTTTTTTAGTTTCATTTTTTATCAATGTTCTTCACTGTAGCAAGATTTCGCCATCTCCCAAAGAGGGATACAATTTTAAACGAACCCAAGATTTCACATTGATGATTTTTTCACAAAAAAAGTTTTCCGCTTGATGGTTTTCCAGAGCCTCTTCTTTCTTTAATTTGCCCCGATTTGAACATGCCAGTATATTTACTTAAGTACCCAAAATTTGAATTTTTCCCTGAAAATGCAAATAATTTGGGAATTGCCAAAGGTAATTATATTTTCAAAAAAAGTTTTCATTCTCGGTGAATCTGGCCATCATCGGGAAATAAGCTTTGCATGGTATTCCATTAGTTTTTGATAATATTCGTCGATCGAAGAAGTTTGTCCTAGAAGATTCAGAAGGTAAGGGGCATCGAGAGTATAATCCCGGTTGTTGAGTACCAGCTTAATTTCAGGTTCTTTGATGGCTTCTCCAATTTTCTTCACATAAATGCTCTTTTTTGCAGCATCCTGGAGAAATTCAGCTTCCGTGTTTTTTTCCACAGCGAAAAGAATTTCGTATTCACCAAGTCCGAAAGTGTTAATCGTCCAAAGTGGGAAATTTACTTTTTTTGCCATTTCAACAAGGTCTGGTGGATAAAGTTCGTCTCTGTGCTCAAAACGAATTCCGACTCCGTTTAGGGCGCTGAGAATAGCCATCCCTTGAAGAAGTGCATCACTCGTGTCGATTGCACATTTCATCCACTTCCGTAGAGCCAATACTTCTTTCAATCGTGCTTTTGGCAAATACCGTTTCTCTAAAGAAGCCCATAAATTGGCATCAATTCTCTTTGCAACAGCTAATTGGTTGCCCAGTCCAAGTGGTCCGGTAATATAAAAAACGTCGCCGAGTTTTGCTCCAAGCCGAGTTAAGGGTGACCTGTCCGCTGGAATGCGACCCAGTGCTACACAGGAAAGTGCTGATTCCTCACCAACACTGGTGTCACCACCCAAACAGTACGTCTGATGCCAGCTTAAGGAATCCTGCATACCTTTGAATAAATTTTCGTTCCATTCCTTCTCAGGCTTTCGGGGGAGAATAAGGGCATTCAAAAGTCCGATCGGATCTGCTCCAACCGCTGCCAAATCGCTCAGGCTATGCGCGATTAAACTCCATCCAACAATATAAGGGGATCGTATTATTCCTAACTTGTACTCTTCAAGCAAAGTGTCAATTGTGATTGCAATATAACTGCCATCGGTTTGGTGAATTAATTCAGCATCGGATTCATGTATCCCATTTAATTGATTGGGACTTCTTTGAAAGCCCTGTGTTAGCTGACTGATGAAACCGAATTCATTAATTTTGGACAGTTGCAGATTCATCTGAATCCTCCACATGTGGTAGATTAGCGAGCAAGGTGCTAAAAAATAATTTGTTTATTTTGGACAGAGTGGCATTTTGGTTGGCAATTTATTTACAGCCTTTTATCATTGTTGCATTAATTTCTCTTCATTAAGTTGAACTTAATTATACATATTATTGATTGACTAATAAACCTTCACCAACGCGAGTGCAAAAATTTGGAAAAAATACTTTTTTGCGAATTTTTTTTTGAATTGTATGGTTAATTGCCAATGTCAATATGAATTTACCTTTGTTGCGGTCTATCGACCCTTAAAATTGTTTTTTTTGTAAATTTGCTACTGCGTTTTATTTTAGCATTATTAAAAGTAAAAAATAGCTGATCTTGAACTTTTTTTAAATCTTTTTCGCTTCAATTTGTGCAAGCAGGAAAAGGACATCGGAAAGTCGATTTGCATATTTTATCAATATTCCTGAAATTGTATCACAATTTTTCAATTGTACAATTCTCCTTTCCGCACGTCTGGCAATTGTGCGGCAAACATCAAAATAAGCCGAAGGTAAATTTTCACCAGGAATTACGAAAGAACTCAAATTTACTTTTTTCTCAAGACTTTCAACAATATCATCAAGGAATTTCAAATCTTCTTCCATAATAGGATTAGAAAAATTTTCTCCCGGTGTTGCAAGCATTGCACCTACTTGAAAAAGTTGTTTTTGTATTTTTTCGATGATTATATGATTTTTCGGCTGGGATAAATTTTTGGTTAGCCCCAGGAAGGAATTTAATTCATCAATTGTGCCATAAGCTTCGACTCGGATATTTTCTTTTGAAACCCTGGCTCCGCCAAAAAGAGAAGTTTCTCCGTTGTCGCCTGTTTTTGTTGCAATGCTCATGATTACCCCGTTTTTCCGCTTTTTGCCTGCTGAATCAGGTCTACGTTGGTTTTGGAGTCATCCCTCATTCCAAGCAGTTCTGATTTTGACTGGCCATAGTTATAAAGCATTTTGGCTGCCTCATATGCCTTGATTTCAGTTGTTTCCTGGCCTGGAGTGCCCATCCAGGTCAAATTTTGTTTTCCCGCGTCACAGACCTTTTTTAACTCTTGGGCTTCAGTGACACGAGCTTGAAATTGCGCATCGGTTTCAGGAACGTCAGGGTTTTTTGTAGGGGCTGCTGTGGCTCTGTCTACTGCTGATTCGGGCGGTGCCGGCACCGGATTCGGGGCTGGACTTGATGTTATCAATTTTTGATACGCAGCCTGCATTGCACGATCTTGTACCAATAGGTCATATGCTTTTTTGTAACGTTCATATTCTGCCCTTTTATCCGCATCCTGGCTATTTCTTAAATCATCAATGGAAGTCGCTGTTGGAAATTTGTCGGGGAATGTTGATGAAATAAATTTGGCCTCTTTACTTTTAATGTAGTCGTTATCTTTATCAAGCGCACTTTTTAAATCATTTTGGGAAGTAGCTTGCTCAATTGCGGATTTTAAATCGTTTGCATTTTGTACATCCGTGTTTCCAAATCGCCCTAAAAATCCAAGGTTGACATCGCTGAACCAACCTCCACCTGTATTCACATCGTGAATGTTGGAATTCATATCAGTCAAATTCTTTTGGGCTTGCTCAAGGAGGTTTTTTTGCGACGTCTCCAGGTTATTTAATTGATCAGCGGAGAGATTAGCCAATTGATCCAGAGTAAATGTCCCGGAGGCTGAAAAGAACGAAGTATTTTGGTCAGTATTGGAGACCTTGTCGGTTCCTAATTGTGCTACCTGATTTGTAGACAGATAATTCTTGTTGACAGTTTTTTGGTATTCATCACGCATGATGACTGAAGTTCTTTCAACGTGAGTTTCAATGATTCTTGTACCGGGTGCTCTCTTTTGTCCGGTTAAAGTAATATCCAATCTTGCGTTTAAAGCCCTTTCCTGATCCGGATTAGCAGTTTCAAGATTGGTCGTGGAGAGATTACTTTTGTCGACTCCCCGCGCCATTTCCAGGCTGAAAATATTTACGCTCAGAATCTTTACATCCGAACCGGACTTTCTAGTGAGAAGCGACCCATTAAGCTCATAGGCAACTTTCTCCGTGGTGTTCTCAGCAAGTTTGCCATTGTCCAGTTCAACAAATTTCTCGAATTCGAAGTAAACCTTGGAACCGTCACTGCTTTGTTTGTCGGGAGGGGCTTTTAAAGTTCCTGTTTTTATGGATTTTAAATCCCGGGACATGATATCCATGGCCATTCGTAACTGGTGCTGAAGAACCTGTCTTGTGGATGATCGGCTTACTTCACGTGAAACTCGGCTCCATAGGGCAAAGGCAATTCCCAACACAAAGGAAGCAAGTACTAGTGCAATTAAGACTTCTACCAGAGTGAATGCCTTTTTCCGTGGTTTCATCAATACCTCCTCGACGTTCCCTAATTAATCTGCTTCTATTTTGTCTCATCTGGGAATTCTGCACACATCTCAATTAACGCTAAAACAGTTCTCCAATTCCGAGTCGTGGCTGATATCTCCAGCCCTTTTTCGAAGAAATTATTGTTTAACTTGGTTCTTCCATATCCATTGGGACAATATAGGAAAATCGTTTTTCCTGAGAAAAATACTTCTTCCCCTGATTGAATGGGAAGTTTGAGCTGTTGAAATCTTTCCTGGGTGATAGGGTGGTCTAGGAAAACACAATGGTGCAATTTCTCTTCACCACCCAATCTTGCCCATAATACATTTGAATCGGCAACAATCTTTATTTCCTTTTTGTCTAATACAACAACTTTTACATCATGGCCCAGGTCTCTAGCAATTTGAACGCTTAAAAGTTTCGAAAGATCTTGTGGATTAGTGTGTTGGGATTTAAATACAACGTTTCCACTTTGAAGGTAAGTTTTAACTTCGTGGAAACTTAATGTTTCACATAAATTCTTCAAGACCGACATGCTAATTTGCTTTTGGCCGCTTACATTGATTCCCCGTAATAATGCAACAAATGTTTTCATTCTTTGAATTCCATCTTCAGTTTTCAGGAAATTTCAACTGTTTAGATGAGATGGGTTTATTTTAGCCGTTAAGACATGGTCTTGCCATCGTCCTGCAATTTTCAAATACGATTTGGCAAGGCCCTCTTTTTCAAAGCCTAGCCTAGTGAGCAATTTTGCGCTACGAACGTTGGTTGGAATGTGATTTGCCATTATTCGATGAATTTCAAACTCCTTGAAAATATAATCTATTGATGGCTTTAATATTTCATACATAAAACCTTTTCCCTGATACTTCTTTGCTACTGAGTAGCCTAAGTTGCATGCCTGAAAAGGCCCCCAAATTATGTTCGTAAAATTGCACATACCTATTATTTCCTGCTTGTGTTTATCAAGGCCGACCAGGTGGACAGCCGTATCCTGGAAAAACTTTTCATAAGCTTCTTTTATCCTATTTTTTCCTTCCTCCGGTGAATAGTAGCTTGGCTCTCGAAGGGGTTCCCACGGAGCAAGATGGGTTGCATTTTCATTCCTATAGCGCAAAAGGAGTTCGAAATCATTTGGAGAAAGAACGGTAATAAAAGTTCGCTCTGTTTCAAATTTTGGAATCTGACGCATTTAAATTCCCCCTTTAATTTTGGAATGCTAATCTTTAGCTTCAATATTTTCGGAGATTTTTATTAACCTGCTACACCTTTGCAAAGTATTCTTTCGATAGATCATTAAATTATTGTGCTCCTGTTGGAATTTTCCGTTAAACAGGAAACCACTATTCAGCAGTGGTTTAGCTATGCAACTACCTGCATAAATTCAGCTTTTTATTCAGGAAATATAACCCACACTCTAAAAAAGATAACTTATTAACAGTGTTAAGTCAATTAATCGATCGCACTTTCGGACTGAATTTTCGCATTTTATTTCAGGCCTAATTTGCATTCATTATTAAGCAGGAGAATGCTCTCTTCGATTCTTTTTTGGCAAGTTTCATTTCTTTTTGCCATAATAATCCAACCAATTAATTGCTTCTTTCAACGTAAATTGATTGTTTTGAAATTTGGGTCATAATGATATTTTAACATATTCCGGTAGGCACTACAAATATTGATTTTATGGGCTTTTTGTATAGCGTGGCCCGGGGGGCGAAACTAAAATACGGTGTGGGCAAGCGCAAAACTTGACAAAAAATCGTAAAACCTTCTTCGGAAGGAGGCCCCTTCGGTCCGTTTAAACAATTTGACACTAAAAATTGAAAATGCTACTGTAAAAGGGAAAAAAAATTCCCATTACAGCTGCTTACAAATGCAGTATCCTGCAGAAAAAAGGAGAAGACATGAAACAGTTGCAACCTGTTGAACCACAAACTCCAGCTTACCCGGGTTTTCGCCCGCGTCGAAGATTCCTTGAAAGTTTGGCAATGCTTTTGAGAATAGAAATTACTCTTCCGGTATGCCTGATGGTAATGCTTTCTTGTGCTTCGCTGAATGCCCAGACTTCCATTTTTAACGGACAGCTTTCAGGGGAAATGTTAGCACAGGTTGTTGAGAGCTCGACCGATAAGAATGAGAAACCCAATGGTTTACCCTGTAAGGGGGCACCTCCAGTAATTGAACAGCCTTCCCCTCCAACACCTTCCGAGGAAAACACGCAGGAACCTAACGGGCTACAAAATAACGAGCCCCAAAAGCCAAAACAGACCGACCCGCTTCCTTGCAAAGGTGATGTTATTTCAGAACCCCTGCCGTGTAGTGGCGAACAAATGCCTGCACCGCTAGTACAGGGTGTACAGCCGGCAGGAACTGTTGAACCAGTTCCCTGTAAGGGAAAAGTTTCAGCGGTTGAACCTAACACTCCTTCGCAGATTGGAAATCCTGGCACGTCTTTCAGGGATCTTTCACTGGATGAAGCGATCGCCAACCCGGGTGGATTCATCGGCATGCGAGTTAGACTTCAAGGTTTCTTTGGGACCTATTCCGGCAATGGACAGAGCGGGAGCTTCCTTGGAATGGACATTCCTTTGAGCAATGCGACCCAACCGACTGGACTTTTACTTGAGATTGGTTCGGAAAAGCTGAAATGTGGTGCCCATTACATAGTTGAGGGAACTCTGACAAAAGTTGTTTCAACAGGCTCGAGGACGCCGATCTTCAAATTGAAGGTTGAGAACATCCGCACCCGTTAGAAGTTGTCGAAAAATCTCGGCACATTTTATTCGGTACAAAACGACCAGCTTCTGATGCGTAAAAGCGGGGCGAAAAATTGGGTGGGAACATAAAAATGTGCAAATTAGGGAATTTTTCGACAAACTCGTTAATGATACGGAAAGTTCCTTGAAAATCATTGAAAATTAAACCGAAGTTCCAAGTCTAAAATGGCATAAAGCACAAGTAGGATAATTGTTTGAGCCTATTTTTCCCGAAAAAAAATGTGCATGTAATGC
>JADFXM010000008.1 GCA_015233565.1 Candidatus Rifleibacteriota bacterium | reverse complement strand
ATAAAGGCATTGGCGGTTCCGGTTGTGAGGAATATTCTCGCGTTGTAATACCTACCACTTTATATGACAGGTAAAAGATCGTGAGAATTTAGGCTCAAAAAATGAGATTTAGGTGCGGAAATTTACACTTTATAATTATAAATTGCATTTCCAAAATCAGGAAAATTTAGAAACAATTGAGTAGCCGGTACCATCACCACCAGTCACAAATCGATCACCACATCGTAACCAGGCATGGGCGGCAAGCTCTTTTTTCTCATCTTTTTTCAATCCAAGATAGAGAGTGCTCGGCAACCCCCGTAAACGAAGAATGATCTTTGCGGCCATTGCATGTGCAAAACACTTGTTTTTCCATGGCATTCTTCCACTCATCGCGTTAGTAGCCCAACTTACTTGTTTTAGAAAATCATCCGGAACAAAATTTGAAGATTTCGGCGATTCAACCATGTGTTTCCCCAAAAAAATAGAGGAATACCATTTCATCGGAACAAAATGAATTATTAAGCGAGCAACAGGAAGCCAAAATGCTGCTTCCAAGAGAAGAAGCTTTTCTGGCAAGGAACGAGCACAGACTCGCTGAAATTTTCCCATCAATTTTTTCATAAACACTGATAAAGGGTAAGAAAGTTTTTAACAATCTTACACATGTTTATAGGAAAAAACAACTTGATCAATTGCACTCCAGCAACAAAGAGTAAATTCATATTGAAATTGGCAATTAACCAAACAATTCAAAATAATTCGCGAAAAATTATTTTTTCCAAATTTTCTGCACTTGCGTTAGTCCGAAGTTCCGGACGCAAAATCTATTGAAATCCTGATCTGTAAACGAATTTAAGGCATTTTTCAGACGGTTTTTACTGGACTTTAGGAAAACCCTTGAAACCATCTTCAAATGCTATTTTCAGGCGTCAAATTTACATGGACAGAAAAAGCAGGCAAAAAAGGCTTCTTTTGGCTTCAGGTCATAACAAGAGGGCTTTTTCACTCGGGAACTTCGGGTTAGTGCAGTTTATAAGTCAAGTATTTTTACTCTTTTTCGCTGATTGCACTCCAGCAATTCTTGGTGAGCCGCTACTATTGTTTTTGAGAGCCAGTTTGAGCAATGTTCAAAAAACTAATTATTCCGATAAGTTTCGTAGCAAAAACCAGTAATAGCTATATTTTGTTGGGGAGGTGATTCCCCAAAAGCCAACAAAAAGGCTAGACCCCGACCGCGGTCCTTCAAATTGTCTGTATTTTCAAGCCTTTTCTGGAGGTCAGCAATGGAAAACCCTGTAGAAATCACAGTTTTTGCTTTTTCCAGTTTTATCGAGTGGAAAAAAGTATGACATCGCCAGATATAAAACCTCCTGAGCGTAATCATCCCCTAATACCCCTTTGGCTGAAAGAAGAATATCGTAAAGTGTTGGACTGATTCGACGGTCAATACACGATTGATTTCGGGTGTATTTCAGCATTTCATGAGAGTTTGTATGATTTAAGGGAATGTTTGCAATTTCGGCAGAATCAGTGAGTGACTTGTTTATACTTGAAAGTCGCTCAAATTTTTTTTGCTTCCTTCCAAGTTCATAGATGGAAGCAAAATAAGGAATTCGATGGAAAACACTGAAATAGAGTGCTGGTAGCACAGTTCTCGTTAGTATTTTTGAATTTCGCTTGTAGTATTCTCTTATTCTTTGTTCCTACATATTCATATTTCTGTTGCTATTACCTCTTATATTTTTTTTATTATTCAGTCAGGTTAGTGACGGAGTTTTCAATAATGTATATTCCGGAAAAATTTGAATTTTTGCTTTCTTTTTTTTGGAAATTTTTTCTGTTCGAATTTTTTTGTGTGAAACAAAGCAATTCCGTAAGCAATCTTTAACACTCCTGTTAAAGCATTTCTCGATTTCCTTTAACACTTCTGTTAATATTGTCTGATGAACAGCAATCAATTCAAAAGCTGGTTAGCCAAACAAGGATGCACCTTCGAAACCAAGAAATGTGGATCTGGACATTTGATTGTTCGGCTTGGCGATAAGAAATCAGAATTGCCCATGTACGGTGGCAACAAAGAGATAGGCAAAGGTCTTGAAAAATTGATGCCCTTGAAAGTATGATCATGGCAAAAATGGACGATAAAGAAATTATTCCAATTCCTTCTGAAACAGAAAATTGCGATTATGTTACGCTTTCCGCTCTTTCTACCTCAAAAATATTCATTTATAATGCGATGATTCAGGCAAAAATTAACCGTTGGGAATTTGCAAAGCGAATAGGTTGCCATCCCCCACAAGTCGAACGGCTTCTTGATCTCAATCATTCTTCCAGGTTGGATCAAATTGAAAAGGCGTTGAAAGTCCTAGGTCTTCATCTTATTATCGGTTTAAAAAAGGCGGCTTAGCTTCATCATTCAATGGAAAAAGAGCTATCTTTGTTTCCTGGGGCAAACCCATAACCCATTACTTATACCGACATGCCTTAAAAAATCTGGAATTATAGATAAAAATAGAAGCAAAAATATCAGGAGGCTTTATGTCGATCACTCGCGAAGATGTAGAAGAATTTTTTAAGTTAGTGCTTCCATTACAACTATTTGTTAATCAGAGGAAAAAAGTTTTTCCGGAAATAACCGATTTATCCTCTTTAAAAAATGAACTTTCGATACCTGAAAAAGGCAAATTACGCAATGTTTTATGGGAGAATCCAAATTTAATTGATGAATATGTTTCAACGAATCCCAATAACCTTTCAACCAAAAAACTGGAAGAGATTGATAAATGGAAAAGTTTCAAAAAAGGGGATTTTTTCATTTTTCGCTTTCTAAAAGATTGTGCCATTTTTATGGAAGGCGCGGATGCATATTTAGTTAACCACCTTAGGGAACCTTTTGAAACAATGTTCAGTGGGGCCAATTTACCTATCTATGTTAAAGCTATCCTGTTGCCATATAAAGGGGAAATAGTATTTGATGGCTTTTGCCAGGTTTATAATATGTCTTTTGGAAGCGGAATAAGCCAGAACCTTCGAGAAGATTACATGAAGGCAAAACAAAATGACAGGATCATTACCTCATTTGAACCACAAGCTTCAGATTTACCGGAAAAAGGAAAAAAAAAGGTGCTAGACCCAGTCATGGAAAAGATTGTTAATGATATCCTGAAAGCAAGTAGTAAATTAAAAGGAGGCACCGCGGTTCAAAATGCTTTCTTTGGAGTGCTAAAAAGTTCAGCAAAAGCCTCTGAAGGCATAATTTCAAATCCAAAAAATCGTGGAGAAGTGAACGCTTTGGCCAGACAAATTTGTAATGCCTGCAATCGAATGATAAAAGCGATAGAGCGGGAAGATATGTGAAATTAACTTATTCCCACAACCAACCTTTTCGCCCCCAAAGCTCTCGCATGAAATCACGCCAGGGATAGATACGAATGTTCTCCTCTTCAATGTGCCGGCAATGAGGCTCGCAACAAACCATTACGAGTTTCCGGACGATTCCCTCATCACGCAGCTTCCGGAGACCATCCAAATGCCGGGGTAAAATCCGTTCGGCTGCCTTGACTTCAATACCCCATCGCTTTCCAAAAACAAAATCCACTTCAGTTTCGCCTTTCTCCGGCCGCCACACACCAACTTCCATCCGCGGTTCAAAGTAGTCCAAAAAAGCACGCAATTCTAAAAAGACAAAGTGTTCAAAAAAAATACCATAATCCATGCTTGTCGGTACAACCTTTTCCAGTCTCCGCAGGAAGCGGTGCTTTCCTCTCGCATTGAAGACACTCAGGCTCAGACATCCCAATCTCGGGGATTTAAATTTGATACCATTTTTTCGATTGATGAATTGCCAACTTGGTATGGAAGGAATCTTCTGATTTAGTTTTATGTAAGTTGGTCTCAGGATAAAATCCAACCGAAAAGTATTCCAAAATCAGAAAACTACCTTTTGAAGCCCTTTTCCGAGAAAATGCAAACTATCGATACCAGGAATTCTGAGGCTACTATGGGTGAGGTATCGGAATTCGAAACTGAAGGTGACGCAGCAGATTTCTCCGAAGCCCGAAAAGCTGATATTCATGAAATCTTGAAATATCGTGCTGCCTTGCGCCTGTCAGAAAAAATGTTGGAGGGGATTCCCCTTTGCCAGCGTGTGATTTGTGAAGCTCATAAAGTCCTTTTATCAGGAGTTCGGGGTCATAACAAAGCTTATAACACCTGGATAAACGATAAAAATAACAAAAGTTGTTGGGAATAAAAAAAACCTGTCACAATTTACGGTGACAGGTTTTTTTGTTTTTCTTTTTATTGATTACTTAGTTCCATTTTTCATGTAATAAGCAGGATTTTTAGTATTTTTCAGTTTTTCTAAAGCAGCCGTCACTTGAGGAGAACCAACCGAGTATTGACCAAGCGCCACGTTATAATCATGGAATGCCTTGAAATATTCTTCTTCAGCAGCTGCAAGGTTTTTTGAATTATCAACACCGGTTCCTCCAGGATTTCCGAGAGTTGGAGAGAGAGCACTTGCAGAATTTTGCAACTGTTGAAATGCTGCGCTAAACCCCATTGGAGCTACTTCGCCGAGGTTGGAAGCAACACCGCTTACTGCTGAAGCTGCATTGTCGGTAAAGTTGCTTACGTAAGTAGCAGCCTGTGAAGGAAGCGCCGTCGATGCAACAGAACCGCCATTCAGGCTGAATATTGACCCGAAAATATTTTTGAGAACAGTTCCGATGTTGGAGAAAAAATTGGTTATTGAGGACGAAAAATTTCCAGCAATGTTTGAAATATTTGGAAGATTAAAAGCTGGTGAATTGTAACTGCCCGGGTTATTAACTTTGTTAGTCAAATAAGAGTTCAACGCAGGGCCCACCTGATTCGAACCACCGTTGACATAATTCAGCAAATCATTCGGGGATACTGCTCCCTGGCTATCTCGGTCAAGAATTTGGGCAAGCGCAATCTGGTCTTGAGGATTTTGCGATAAATAACCACGACAAAAATCTTGGAGGGTGTTATGAGGCCCCGTATAAGTAAGTGCATTAAAAACTTTATCTTTTCCTGAGGGGAGCTGATTAATCATATCATAGACGACCTTGGCATTAAAAAGCTCATTCCTTGTCATTTCTTCAAAAGATTTTCCCTTTAGGAAATTTAAATTGGTAGTATCGGACATAGAAAGTGTAAAAATTTTTCCGTTATTTTTGTTTGCTGCAAAGCCATCTGCCCATCCTTCAACCCAGGCAGTATGTGGATCTGGAAGAGTTTGATCAAGATAATGACAATTTCCAGGGCCATAGTTTAACCCAGCGAAAGTGAAATAACTGGGATAGGCATTCAACATTGCTATATGCCCCATTTCATGCAAAAAAATGAACTTCTGGCTATCGGAATTTGTATATTGCAGAACATGTTTGTACAAAGTAATTTCATAACCTGCTCCATCTTTAGTAGAACAGGAAATAAAATTCTGATCACTAATAGTTAGATTTAAAGGTTGGGAAAGAGCGCCGGCAATCTGTTGAGTGTAGCTTAAAAGCGTTTGGCCTCCACCAACACTTTGATTCAGGTAGGCAATCCAGGGGCTGCCGCCTGGTAGATCAGCAGTTGAGTTAATTGGTACCTTCTGAACTCCTAATTGGTTACCGGAGGGGCCGTAGATCACTCGTTCATAAACAAGATTCAGGGGGGCCGCAAAAAGGTTTGTACAGTTCAGAAAAACCAGTAGAAAAAGGATAAAACCAATTTCTGATCTTGATCTATTATTCATAATTTCCCTCTTTTTCCGCCAATATTATTCATTATATTGGACAAAAAAAAAAACGTCCACTAAAAATATTAAAAAACCTAAACATTATTTTTTTTTATGTCGATGTAGATAATGGGAAAAAAGATAAATTTTACAGAAAGGAGGTGACGAAATGACAACTCAAATCCAGGCCGAGAATTTGCAATTATTGAATTTAAGTTCAAATGTCAGTTTGCCACAAAATTCCAATAGTTTAATTAGCCAGGATTTCTCGTCATTTTTTAGTTCGTTTCTTAATTCACAAAACAAGAATAACGATCAAACCAATTCTCAGTATTCCAGTTTCCCCTCACTTTTCCAAAATCAGGCTGCCAATATCGATCTTTTAATGAGTAACAGCTTATTTCAACTTTCCTCTGAAAAACTCCAGGACGACCCTCTACCTCAAAAACAACCGGATTATTTATCCGATAAGACTGTAAATAGTTTTAAAGAGAACGTCGCAAAAAAAATAGATTCCCTGAAAAAATCTCAGAGTAAAGTATCCCCGAAAAAGGATGACTATTATCAGAAAGCATTAGCAGAAAAAAGCAGACTCGAAAAGATACAAACGCAAAAAAGTCAGGAAAAGACGAGGGAAAATCAAAGAATTCGTCAAAAAAATTCAACGTCAAAGCAAACGTCAACTGATCAAACAAATCAAGATAACGTAGATTCCAATTACTCATCACAAAACACCTCATCAGTTGATTCTACAAACTCAGTCCAGAAGGATTCCCAAATTTCGGCAAATTCCTCCAATTCAGATGTTGGGGTTTCATCAAACCTTCCGGTTAAGAATCCCTCAAGTTCAGAGGATAACAAAAAACAGATCGAAGAAAAGGTTTTCTCTCTATTGAAGGACGATAAGATTCAACAATACAAAGAAGATCCCGATTCTTATTTTAATTCCAACAATGTAGCTCAGAATCTTCTGAATGATCTTGATGATAATAAAATCAAAACAGAACTTGGGAAACTCTTTTCGGGTGACTCTGCTGAAAACAAGGGTAATGCAAATGCGGTAAATGGGCAAAATCCCAATGTTCCCGACGACCAGGGAAAATTTTTGATCGCGGATATTCTTGGAACTGGAAAGAATTCTGATCAAAATCCTTTAAATGGTGATAAAAAGCAAACTAACCCGACCGATTTCAGAAAACTTTTACTGGGTGAAATAAAAAAGAACAAAACGGGAGAAAAATCCGGGACAGGTGAAAAAATTAGTGATGGTCAAAACAAAGGTGATTTAACTCCAGGCCAGGTTGTTTTGCCGAATTTGTCGGAAGATGATAAGAAAAGCCTGATGGCCAATGTTTCTGATGATGCCAAAAAATTGTTGGAAAAATTGCAGAAAGAGGAAATGCTTCACAATTCGAATGAAAAAACAACTTCTTCGGTAATTGATCCAAAATCAGAAGGTAAAAAGGTAACCCAGAATTTGGATTCCAAAAATTCCACAAATAATGTTATTCAAGCTGAGGACCCTCTAGTACAGCAAGCGAGCCAGGAGAAAACTCAGGAAATTTCAGCAAATACCAAAGCTGATTTACTCAATACATCTCTCAATACTGCACAAGATACTAACTCCTCAACCAATCCCACTGACCCAACTTCAGGAAAAACCACACAAGACTCAGCAAGCCAGCATTCTGAAAACACTGACAGCACCCAAAACGACAATAAAAATGATATCCAAAATGGGAAGCAATTAAAGGAATCAAAGATTGAAGAAATATTGAAAACACTTTCGAAATCAAAACCCGGGGAAACCGGAAATGCTAAAAAAGTGTTGGACATTACTCCTGATAAGACTCCTTCGGTAAAAAATTCAGCTTCCCAGGAAACACCAACGGATCCTTCACTGTCTACTTTATTGGCTCAGAAGTTTGATGATAGAATCCGTTTGGGGCGAAGAAACAACGGTTCTGAGATGAATGTTGCATCAACTAATGGAAGTTTATCGAATACAGAAGCAACCGATTCCGGAAAACTGTCAAAGGCTGAAGCGAAGTTGTTTACTCAAAACAATTCTTCAACTGATGAATTCAAATCCAAGGTGGATAAAGCACTTCATGGGAGCGAAAACCAAAAGACCGTCAAACCTGAAGCCGGTACGAAACCTTCCACCAATTCCCATTCTCAAAACAATAATTCCGGAAGCAATCCAGAGATGAATTTTGGAAAGAATACCACACTTGCAAATATTCAAACAAAGCAGGTTGCAGGAAGCGAAAGTGTAAAAACTTCTATTTTTTCACAGATTATTGAAAAAATTCAAATGGTGCAAGATCTCCAGAATGTAAAAACTCTTTCAGTTAACCTGAAACCCGAAGCCCTTGGTAAATTGGATATTCATCTCACTTCCAATGATGGAAACGTTAATGCCCGAATTCACGCTGAAAATGCCACTGTCAGAGAGCACCTTGAAAGCTTAATCCCTCAAATAAAAAATCATTTGTCCGAACAAGGAATAAATATTCATAATATTGTTGTGGATGTTTTTGCAAAACCTTCCGATGATCGAAATAAGGGGAGTTTTTCGAAAAACCAAAAACAAAATAACAAGATTTCGGGTATAAGTTCCTCCAAATCCAATGATGGAACAATTGATGAAGAGGAAACTATACCAGAAGAAGAAAAAACAGACGGAACAATAGACATAAAGGTTTAGGAGGCAGGCAAAATGGCAAGCACCGACATTAGCAATGACATCCCGTTAAGTGGTTTGATTACACCATCTCCAACAACCAGTTCCAACGGAACTACTTCATCTTCTGCGGCCCATAAAAAGGACCTGACTAAAGACGATTTTCTAAAATTGCTGACAACACAGCTTCAAAACCAGGACCCGTTGAAACCTATGGAAAACACTGATTTTATGGCACAAATGGCTCAGTTGACTAGCTTGGAGCAATCCAACAACATGTTGACAACCATGCAATCAATGCTCACCCAAAACAGTGACAGTAATAAAATCCAAGCGTTGGCTCTTCTCGGAACAACAGTTAATGCAGCTCCATCCAGCGCACCGGCACCGATCACCGGTCCAGTAACTGCTGTTAAATTTGTGAATGGTGCAGCAGTATTCACGGTAAGCGGCTATGATATATCACTTAGCGATATTACGGGGGTCCCAGATCCAAATCAAGCCAGTAAGGTAAATGCTTCTAAACATTAAAAACAAAGTAATCGGAATCCGATGAATTGTTTTAAAACAAGCAAATTACAGTTTATCAAAAAAGGAGGTGTTGAAAAGGAATAAGGGGTCCAGGGAAGAGGGTTAAATCAAGGATGTTTCAGAAAAATCGCTTCGGGAAAAAAATATGGCTGCAACACCAATAAATTTAATACCAGGCGTAGGCATAACTTCACCTTCCGCAAGAAAAGAAAACAATAATTCGGATCTAAAGGGTCCCAAAAACTTTGGGGATCTGCTCCAAAGAAGTTTAAGTTTAACAAATCGTGGTTTGGTGATAAGTGCACATGCCAGCAAAAGAATCAACGAACGAAACATGAAATTTTCCGGAGATATCCAGAAACAGATTAACGATGCCTTGGATGAACTCCAAGCGAAGGGGGCAAAAGACTCGTTAATTCTAACCAAAACCGGGGCATTCTTGGTAAACGTTCCATCAAGAACGCTCGTAACGGCTATGGCTCCGGAAGAAATGCAAGACAAGATCGTAACTCAAATAGATAGTGTAAGTATAAGAAACTAGAGACAAAAAAAGATAGTACAGGCAAACAAATGAATTCCAGGCAAACAAATTGTTCAATATAACAGTATTAAAAACAATTAAACAAAATTTGGTATTAAAATAATATGGCTTTAGATCGATTAGTAAATGTGTAGAAAAAAGATTGTAGTCGAAAGTTTATTAAACACAATAAGAATTTCCAAAGCTATATTAAGAGCATAAGGGGTAAATAAATTAAGGTTTGAGATAACCCACTCCCCAGAGGCAAACAAAATAATTGGGCCGGACCCCAAAAAGGGGAAGTCCAAAAAATCGCCCGAACGACAGAAGGCGGTTTTCGTGAGAGTGTGTCCTCAAACCCGCGTCGGTTTTCTTTCAGGGAGAAAGCGCAGGATGTGTTTTTCTCCCTGAGGGTTTACTGCCCGATCTTTTTTGATTGGGCCGGCATACGGTTAAAGGGAACGACCGGAAGCCTGGTGGCTACTTGCCGCGAAAATAGGACTACTACTATGATGAGATCACTCTTCACTGGAGTTTCAGGATTACAACAAGAACAAACAAGGATGGACGTACTGTCCAATAACATTGCAAATGTTAACACAATTGGCTTTAAAAAAGGAAGAGCCGAATTTCAGGACCTGATGTCACAAACCCTCCGAGATTCTACACAATCAGTCGGAAATGTCGGTGGAACCAACCCTCAACAAGTTGGTTTAGGGGTCAAATTAGCGGCGGTCGATACTATCATGGACCAGGGGGCGATTGAAGGAACAGGAAAATCAACAGATCTTGCCATTGAAGGGAACGGTTTTTTAATGGTAAAGAATGCAACAGGCAACTATGCCTTTACAAGAGATGGCAATCTTTCAGTCAATCCCAATTATGATCTGGTCGGAAACGATACCGGGTATAAGATTCAAGGTTGGCTTGCCACACAAGATTCTTCTACAGGCCAATTGGACATCAAACAAAACGCAATTAACCCATACGATTTGAACTTGACTAAGTATTTGAAGAAAATGGCACATAAAAGTACCTTCATTACCTATTCGTCAAATTTGGACAGCAGTTCAGACGAACGGGATGTAAAAATGGGCCAGGACAAACTGACTTTCAAAGATTCCACTGGAAATTTTGAAAACCTGCAGGTTAAGTTCAAAAAGATCGACTCAGAACATTGGGACTGGAGTGCTGCTTCAGACACTCAAGGAAACGTTGCAAATGGTACTATTACTACAGATTCCGATGGAAAGATTACTGCAACAACATGTCAACCAATGGGAGTCGGGGCACAGGTTGGGAACCCGTATTTTACCTACGACCCTGATGGAACCCCATTGCCCGCAACCGCAACCACGCTTGTTAATACTCTAGGAAATACAGGAAATGGTTTCAGTTCAGGAATTTCAGTTTCTGGAACGGGCATTAAAGATGAAACGATTTCGGTAATTTTTGATGGTGGAGATGCCAATCATGCAAACTCCTATCGTGTAGTAGGATCGGTAAGTGGCTTCCTTGGATCCGGAACAATCTCAGGCACTCCCGCAAAAATTTCCGGAGATAAGGGAAAGCAATTGTTTCTTGCAAACTGGACTCCACAGCAAAACACAAGTTTTGATTTAGTTTACACGCGAGATCGTTATGCAAACGATCCAACCCCTGAAACCACAACTGCAACTGTAACATTTCCACAAAATACTACATTCACCTCTTCTCAAGTTGTAGACAAGATTAATCTATCTTTAAAACAGCAAGGAATTCCTGCCACCGCCTATTATGACTCAGTTTTGGGGCAGATATCGCTGTCAAGCAATTTAACAGGAAGCAACAGAACACTGACGCTTCAAAATCGCCAAGGAACAGCCCAGGATTTAAGTGATCTTGGTTTTACCGCTGATGCAACAGTTAAAGGAACTGGTACTTCCAGCCCTGAAGCTTGGGCCGAAGCACAAGCAAAAGTTCCTCCTTATCTGGACGCCGTTAACAACTTTGGTCAGGATGTACAGTTCACTATTACCGACCAAAGCGGCAAATCTGCACTAGTAAGTCTTCCAGCAACAGTTGGAGGCGTCGCGCAAACCTATACTAGAAGTGACATTTTATCAGCTATTAACACCGCACTACGAAGCAATAACGTTTCCGTAACAGCACAGTTGGTTGACTCTTCCGGTACCGGGAATCCGGACAGATTAATGTTAATCGGCACGGGCCAAGGAGCAGGACAAAAGATTCTCATTGGCGGTGATCAGAACACACTTCTTGCAACTGTTGGACTCCGGCCTAACACAGCTCCGGGAACTGCCTTCGAAGCCTATACCGGAACTCCCGGAATCGGGACTTTCAATCAAAATGGAGTTGCCTTCACTGTTACAGAAGGAAGCATTCCCTGGAAACCCAACGATTCAATGACAATGACAACTACAGCCCAAAAAGGGCAAGCCGAGTCGGTGAACGTCTATGTCCCCACACCAAATCAAACTCCCTTGGCTTTCACAACAACGGTAAATACGCCTGAAGGAACACAAACTTACTCGATTACCGGAGCAGTTCAACAAGGTGCAACACATGATACCAGCATTAAAGTATATGATACTCTCGGAGCTGCCCACGAATTGGTTACCACCTGGGAACACACAAATTCAGAAACAAAAGAATGGTCTTACAAAATCAGCTACGCTAAGGATGACCCCGAGGTAGTTACCTGGTTGAAAGATCCGGCAAATGGTGTATTAGACCCTTCAAAACCAACAGATGTCGAGCTTTCAAGAGCAAACGATGCCCTGATCAAAAACCGAAAAGGAACCATCTATTTTGGAACCGATGGAAAAATCGATTTGGGAAAGTCTAATGTTCCTCAAATCAGCTTCACACCAAAAGGAAGTGATGAAGTCGATATCGATTTGAATATGGCACTTGCCACAGAATATGATTCTCCTTTTACAACGGCAGCAAAGGACCAGGACGGCTACGAAATGGGAATGATGCAATCTATAGCTTTTGAAACTGACGGAACCATTACAGGAATTTATTCCAATGGCCAGAAACTTCCGGTTGGAAGAGTTGCTGTTGCATCCTTCCAAAACCCTGCCGGATTGGACAAAGGTGGGCAAAACCTTTATACAACTTCTCCAAATTCAGGCAATCCTTTGGTTGGACAAGCAGGCACTGGTGACCGCGGAACTATTGTTCCCGCCTCACTTGAGATGAGCAATGTTGATATTGCGGAAGAATTCACAAATTTGATTATCACGCAACGCGCTTTCGAAGCAAATTCCAAAATTATCACAACCTCTGATGAAATTCTTCAGAATGTTGTCAACTTAAAACGGTAGTAAAGTTCTAAATCAATAACATTCCTCCTTGAAAAACCTGATTCGGTTTCCCCCCCGAGTCAGATTTTTCCTTTTTAGTGAAGTTAGTTTATAATATACAAAAACGACCCGCAAAAGTCCGATTGCAAATTTTTTTTGAAAAAAACTTGTCGAAACGCAAATGATTGTAATCAATTTTATTCTTCATGGGTGGCTCACATGACTGGCATCACTACCACTAATGCGGATCAAGGAAAAAAGGAAAACTCTCGCAAAAATGGTTAAATTAACTAGATTCAATGGAACTTCTTATTACCTCAATGCGGAACTGATTCAATCAGTCGAATCAGTCCCTGATACCATTATTACTCTCACTACTGGAAAGACGATAATGGTTAAAGAATCACAAAAAACCGTTATAAAAAAAATTCTCCGCTACCGCAGGAGGATTAATACTCCCCTCAAACCGGCAGAAGTAGAAAAGGCAGAACCTGCCCCGTAAATTTCTAATTTGAAATTTTGTATTTTTCGATTTTTGTGCGCAATGTGTTTCGCGTTATTCCTAAATAATTGGCAGTCTGAACTTGATTATTTCGATTTATAGTAAGTGCCTGTGATAGGATCTCCCGTTCAACGGCCCCAATTATTCTTTCATGTACTTCACCGGGAGTTTGATCTTTAATCATGATTGAAACAAGGTTGGTAATCATGTTTGGAACCAACTCAGCTTGGGAAGAGCCTCCCTGACCAATGATTTTTGCCCCTTCTGCAGGTTTTATTTCTTCGGTCTTGTTTGAATCGGAAGCAGCTTCATTTATTTTGGGTGGAAAATTGATAGGAACAGTAATTGGATAAGTCTTTGGAACTCTTATTTCCGTTGGAAGATCCTCTGGAAGAATGACTTGATCACGACTAAGAGTATAAGCCTGATCAATTGCGTTCTTTAACTCCCGGACATTTCCTGGCCAGGAATACAAGGAAAGCAATTTAATAGCTTCTTCGGATAGTTTTTTGGGGGATCCCTTTCTGTTACCTGATAATTGATTCATGAAAAAATTAGCAAGAACAGGAATGTCTTCCACACGGTTTCTCAAAGGGGGAAGGCGAATCTCTATTACTTTAATCCTGTGAAACAGATCGTCCCGAAAACGATTTTCTTGAATATATCGCCTTAGGTCTTTGTTCGTAGCGGCAATAATACGAACATCCACCTTAATTTTCTTACTTCCGCCAATTCTTACAATTTCGCGTTCCTCAAGAACCCGCAGAAGATTCGCTTGCATCTCAAGACTCATGTCCCCAAGCTCATCCAGAAAAAGAGTGCCTCCCTGTGCTAATTCGAAAATACCGGCTTTGGAATTCTGGGCACCTGTAAAAGCTCCTTTTTCATATCCAAATAATTCTGATTCCATAAGACTTTCAGCAACTGCAGTACAATTTATCGCCCAAAAAGGTTTTTCAGCCCGATTGGAATTATTATGGATTGCTTGAGCAACCAGCTCCTTTCCTGAACCGGAATCACCAGTAATCAGAACTGTTACATCTTCTGAGGAAACTTTCCCGATGAGTTTATAAACTTCCTGCATGGCAGGGCTGTTACCAATTAATCCGCCCGGTTTGAGTTTTTCAATAGCCTCCGGTTGTTCAGTTCTCTGAACTGATCTTGCACTCAACCCCCTGGCAATAAGAGCAAGACAATCTTCTATATTGAATGGCTTAGAAAGGAAATCGTAAGCTCCCAGCTTCATTGCAGTTACTGTTGTATCCATATCACTGTATGCTGTCATCACAATAACCTGGGCGTTAGGATCACGCTCACGGATACTTTTTAACACTGTCAAGCCGTCCATTTCAGGCATTCTAATGTCTAAAAGTGTTAAATCAGGTTTGATTGAGAAAAAAAGCGCTAGTCCCTTTGTTCCTGTTTCTGCCAGTGCAACTTGATATCCTACTTTCTGAAGAGCCTTTTCAAATGCCCACCTGACACTATGCTCATCATCGATTACCAATATTTTCGCGCTCAATTTCAGTTTCCCTCCTCTTTTAGATCAACCGGAAACTCCGAAGTGTCTTCCTCTTCAACCGGTCGGCTGAAGCGTCGATAACTCTGAGGTTCAAGTGGATCACAAAGTCTGTCACCATACAGAAAAATTATTTTGTAAGCAATCTTCTTATTTTCAATCTCTTTAATAATAGCCTGACGAATTTCATCTAAAGTGTATCTTAAAGAAAGATGAAATAATAGCAATGTTTTCACATCAGCCTTGGTTGCCAGTTCTATTACTTCAGAAAGAATTGAATGCTGTTGAAAATTCCTTTCGTCATCCTCCGGACGTAAATATGTAGATTCATGGCATAACAAAAGACTTCCTTTTACCATATTTGGATCAATGGGCCTCGAATCTCCACCATAAGAAAAAATTGTCTGTTCAAACGGTTCAGCCACGTTTTCCTTGCCTAACGACCAGATTGCATGATTTATCTCATCCTGGTTTTTTCCATGATATTCATCTTTTAGCTTTCTACGGGTTTCAATAATATTAAAACCCAGGCTTAATTGTTTCTGTGAATGGATTGTCCGGAAGGTTTTCAGAAATGTCTTTCCCCTTTTCGGATCAAGTTCAATTTTTTCATCAGCTTCCAAGGGTTTCCATAATAGAGGGAAAGAAAGTTCATTCTGGGTTTGGGATAAATAATTCTGGATACGTTCAATCAAAATATTGTGTTTTGGAAAATAAATTGTCAGTTCAGCGGTTTGATCTCCAGCTCCCAAATTTCGAATATTCACCAGATTTACCAAACCCGCGATATGGTCAACATGCCCGTGAGATAGAAAAATTCTTTTTATTCCGAATACTCGATTCAATAAATTTGTAGCAACTCCCTCCCCTGCGTCAAACAGCAGATTGAATCTGCGAAGATAAAGCCAGGTTGAGAATAATGCTCGCGAAAACCCTCTGAATGGTTCCTGTAGGGGCAATAAGGTTCGGTTCATCACACTTCCTTAAAAGCACTAGGATTTTTTACTTTGGAAAGTGCGACATCGTAAGCAATTATGCCTTTTTGATAAAGCGCTTTGAGGCACTTGTCCATGGATATCATACCATGTTCCGCACCGGTTTGAATAAAAGTATCTATCTGGCTCAATTTATTTTCTCTTATCAACCTTCTAATTGCGGGTGTGGCTATTAACAGCTCATATGAAAGGACTCTTCCATCTCGCTCAACATTAGGAAGCAATTGCTGGCACAATATTCCCTGAAGCGAATTCGCAAGTTGAATTCTGATCTGCTCTTGTTGGTGAGGTGGAAAAACATCCACGATACGATCAATGGTTTGTTGAGCATCGTTGGTATGCAGAGTGGCAAGGACAAGATGACCTGTTTCAGCTGCAGTAATAGCAGTCGAAATGGTTTCCAGATCACGCATTTCTCCCACTGCTATTATATCCGGATCTTGTCTCAAAACATGCCTCAAGGCTGCATTAAAACTGTGGGTATCCGAATGCACTTCCCTTTGAAGTACAACGGATTTTTTGTGATGATGCAGATATTCTATAGGATCTTCAATCGTAATTATTCTGCAGCGACGTTCCTGGTTGATTTGATCGATCATCGAATTCATTGTTGTTGTTTTTCCAACACCAGTTGGACCGGTAATCAACAAAAGACCATTTGGACGTCTGGTTAATTCAACACAAGCATCCGGTAAACCTAATTCCGCAAGGGTCAAAATTCTTGGCGTAACAAGCCGAAAAGAGGCTTCAACATATCCCCTTTCCTTGAAAATATTCACTCTGAAACGTCCCAGGTTTGGAAGCGCGAAAGAAAAATCCAATTCCCATTCAGATTCGAACTTGACAATCTGATCAGTTGTCAATGATGAATATGCCAATCTTTGACAAGTTTCCGCATCAAGATTGTCAAATGGAAGTGCGACTATTTCACCATTTACACGGGCAGCAGGCGGCAATCCTACGGAAAGGTGTAAATCAGAAGCAAATCTTTCCTGGCAGATTTTTAATAAATAATCAAGGCTCAAAACTTGAAACATTTTCTTTCCCTATTTTTTTAATCATTCAACAAACTTATATTTTGAAATGAAACATTTTGTAAACTGTATCTTATGAAGTGCAATTTCGAGTTATTTTTTTGCCAATATACTCGCTTCTTGCTTTCGAAGCGCTCGGACTTAACTTGTCCATACCATCTTAAATTACCATAATTCTGCCTGTCCCTCTAGTGCTTTTTCTAAAATCAGTTAACTCCTGTTTGTAAATAATTTCACGATACCGATTGTTTCAGTTTTTTTTTGATAATTAAAGGAAAATTTCTACCAAATTCAATAATTCTTCCGTCTTGGGGGAGGCCAAGCAATCGCGTCAACTTTCCCGCGCAAAGAGGATATTTTAACCGCAGTCGGGTTTGAATTTATTAACAATCCTACGCAATCCTTTTCAACTATAAATCCCTGCTGTACACCAGTATCTAAGTTCTTTCCCTGGCTTTTTTCCGGTTCTCCGGAAACGCTGACTTTTCTATTAGAATTAGTAATCGGAATGATTTTTGGATCTGCAAACGGCACTTTCCCATTTACCAAAAGGTAATTTCCGGATACTTCCATTTTATCACCTTCTAAAGCATAAACACGCTCAATTTCATCATAATATTGTGTAACAACTATGTCCCCAATTTTTAACCCACCTCTGGGTAAATTACCTCGCAAAACAATTGTATCACCGGGTTCAAACTCCGGGGCAAAATAAGCAGCATAAATTCTCACTGCTGTTGTATTACCTGAAAAAATTCCCGCAAGAAAATACATCTGAAGAAAAATTACTGCGACCGTCATACATACAAAAAGAGGATATCCGATCGGTGAGATCTTGTTTCCGGCACTTGCCAGTGTCTCTCTGAAAACACTGAAATAAGTATATGCCAAAAAAAAGCCACAAGAAATATTCAGTAAATCGACGAAATGTGAATAGTAATATAAATACTCCAAACTAATAAAAATAACTGCAACAATTAGAAAAAGTAAGTTTTTCAAAACCGGCTTTAAATAAAGATGTCCAAGCCCGGGAAAAATATAGGAAAGAAAAAGGGGAGTCAGTAATGACCAATCATCCTCTCCCGGAGTGTTGGGGACCAGGTTTCTGAAAATCCTTAAATTTTTATGTGAACCAAGCCAGGCTAACAAATTATCAATAGGGCTTCTGTCTTTGGCTCTGGGGGGATTTACTTCCTTAAGGCTTTCTTCCAGTAGTTTTCGGCTTCCACAGAATGGGCAAACCATCAACTCATTCGTCAAGACTTTTCGACAATCTGGACAGTTGATAAGTATTCTCCGGATTTTCCAGTTTTAAAAACTCGTGACATTTTCCGAGTAATTGAATTTGACTATTTTTTTGAAAAGCTGCGTATTTAATATTTTGTCTTTTGAGTATTACTGACTTTTGTTTGATCGCTATAATATTCAGCTGATAATTTTTTTTCCTTAACTTTGGCAGACAATAGTTCCTGGAACATTTTCATATAATCATCGCAAGCTTTTCCAAAGCCTTCGAGAGTCATATCCACCTGTCCATCAGGTTTTATGGTAATTTTAATTTCTTCTTTTTTAGCCATTTCAGCCTCACTTAAAAATTTTTCTAAACCACCCAACAACTTTGGGAATAAAACCTGAATTTAGTGCATCCAGATAAGCATCGCTATATTTTTTTTCGTTGGGAGCCAACTTAATAGCCCTTTGGAATGATTCCACAGCTGAGTCAATAAGCCCAAGTTTTTTCTGGACTTTTCCAACTTCGAAATAAATTTCCGGTACATCCGGTTTCTGTGCCAGAACTTTTTGGAAAATTGGAATTGCTTTTTCATAAAGTGGACTATTTGAATAGCTCTGAGCAACTTTAAAGGAAACTAACCAATCTTTTGGGGAAAGTTCTCTGGCTTTCATCATACAAAACTCAGCATTTGAAGCTCCGGACAAAGCTAAAATTTCTCCCCGGGCAAGCCAGGGGAACCACGAAACTGAATCAGATTTCATTGCCCCATCAGAAAAAGCCATGGCATCAACAAGATTTCCTCCTCTTGCTAATGCAAGAGCTCTCGATGAGATAATATTTGAACTTTTTGAGAAAATTTTGTTGGCTTTGATAGCCCAGGTCAAAGCTTCCGGGGTTTCTCCCAGGTCGAGCAAGCAGAGAAGCTGACCAAACCACGCATCTTCAAGATTAGGATCCAGACTCAAGGCTTTGGAAAAATAACGCAACGCCTTTTCATATTCAAGTTTGCGGTAAAATTCATCAGCCAAACGCAACACTTGTGCCGCATCCGTTAGGTCTACACCGGCAACTTCAGAGGGAAAAGCTCCCGAAGGAAGTTTTTCCAAAGAAGAATCATCACTCCCTTTTTTTGGGGGTTCAAATTCCAACCACCTGAATCTGCTCACTCTTTACCGCCTTTGAAAAATGTGTTAATCCCCTGATAATAGATCACTTTAACACGACTCAACATTTCAGAAGCCGTGAAAAATTATAATAACTCATGAAAGTACAACACCAGAGAATGCCGTGGGCAAAGAATTATGATATTGTTCAATTTCATTTTAGGCAAATTTTTCACACCTTATCAGTAAGAGTGCCATTAAAATGCGTTTTTGGAAAAAACCTACTTCCAACGGTTTACGGTTAAGTGAATAGTTTTGTCAGCAGAGACCTCTTCCTTACTTACCTGAAAACCTTTCTTTTTCAATTCTGCGGTTAATTTCTGATAAGCATATTGCTGAGCGATACCATTAATAAGCTCTTTTCCAAGAGTTTCAAGTTGGCCTTTGGTTTTGTTTTGCCCGTAAACCCTCATTATGCAATCTCCACGACCGGTTTTTTCAAAAATTACTGAAAACCCATTTCCTTCCAATTGCATGCTTTCACCCTCATCGATCGCCGAAGAAAGTGAATAATTTGCAGGTAATCCAATTTCAACCTCACTAACTGAATTATCTTCGCGAAGAGAACCCTTCTCCATTGCCTTCAGGCCCATAACAGCACCTGCGGCAGCCGCAGCAGCCACAAAAACCGGCCACCCGGCCACTAACGGGACCATTACCACGAAACCAGACATGTTTCCCTCCTATATTTCCAGAGCACGACGAGTTCCAGCTCTGACAAATCCCTCTTGATCTCTTGAAGCCGGACGAGCCCTTTCCATAGCCCAACTTCTTAGCTGATCAATTTCTTCCTTCATGGTTTTGGAAAGGGGGAAAGTTTCAAAAAGCGATCCTTTGATTAACTCAGTGGTCAGCTCCTGGCTCAAATTGAATGCCTCATAAAGAGCCGATGAAATTGCTTCTTCAATTTCGGCACCCGAAAAACCTTCGGCAGATTGAGAGAGTAAGGCCAAATCAAAACCCTTTGGATTTCGATTTCTCTTTTTTATATGGATTTCAAAAATTTTCTCCCTCTCCATCTCGTCTGGAAGATCGACGAAAAAAATATCATCGAAACGCCCCTTCCTGAACAGTTCAGGCGGCAAATCCCTTATTCGGTTGGAGGTAGCGATTACAAAAACCGGAGAGGTTTTTTCCTGAAGCCAGGTTATGAAAGTTCCAAAAACCCTGCTTGCAGTACCACCATCGCTTTGCCCAGATGACTGAGTCCCTGAGAAAGCTTTCTCAATTTCATCCACCCAGAGAATAGCTGGGGAAACAGATTCCGCTGTTCTTATTGCACGCCTGACATTTTCTTCGCTTGAACCAACCAATCCCGAAAAAATGCGCCCCATGTCAAGTCGAAGAAGCGGAACATTCCATAAACTACTGATAGCTTTCGCTACAAGACTCTTTCCACAACCTTGTACTCCCAGGAGTAATATTCCTTTGGGGGGAGTACAACCAAACATCTTGGCCTTTTCTGAAAAAGCTTGAGACCTCTTCATAAACCAATCTTTGAGGTTCTCCAGGCCCCCAACGCTGTGTATACCTTCATTCGTCGGATAATATTCAAGAATTCCACTTTTCCGGATTATCTGTTCTTTTTCACTGTGAATGGCCCTTAAGTCTTCTCCATCAAGCTTATGTCTGGAAATTAATGTCCTTGCCAGAACATTTTCGATTTCATTTAAAGTCAAACCCTGGCAAGCTTTAACTAATCGCTCTTTATCCTGTGAAGTCAAATTGATCTTTACTTGCGGATTACTTTTTACCAGCTCAATCATTTCTTCCAATTTTCGGGTAATTTCATTTGAGGTTGGCAATCCAAACTCTACAACAGTAATTTCTTTTTCAAGTTCACAAGGAATCTTCAACGTCGGAGAAATAATTACCAAAGTCCTGGGACTGTCTCTCAAAAAACCGGCCAATTCCCTTAAACGCCTGATTACAGAAATATTGTCGAGGAATGGATGGTAATCTTTGAAAATATAAATCGCATTTTCCATGCTGTCAAAAATGCTTTCAATGGCTTCCTGGGGATCACGTGTCGATTCAGAAATTTTCTTTCTACTTTGGGCTTCTGCGCCAGTTGGTTGAAGCCCTTTTGTGATTGACCATCCATAGCAATGTTTATTTTGCGCCTGGGAAATCTGATATATCAGCTTCTCAACACGTTCTTCTTCATGTGAGACGATATATAAAATAGGATATTTCGCCCGAATTAATATGTCAAGTTCCGTAAAGAAACTGGAATTTGCATTGCACTCATTTTGTTTGGAGGAATTGGACCCCGACGTGGAACTATTCCCTTGCTGATTTGGATTGGAATTCCTGCTCAATTGAGAGTTCGTTGCCGGATTCGCCCCCAGGTTCGGTGCCAAAGTCGGACTACAGTTCGAACCTGAAGTTTGATCTGAATTTGGATTCAAACCTGGATTTTGATTCACATTTTGATTTTCCAAAGAAGGTTTTTGCCCAAGAATGCGTGGCTTTAAAGGAATTTTTGGATTTTCTTCCG
Source organism: Candidatus Rifleibacteriota bacterium (assembly GCA_015233565.1). Lineage (GTDB taxonomy): Bacteria > Muiribacteriota > Ozemobacteria > Ozemobacterales > Ozemobacteraceae > JADFXM01. The sequence goes on along the minus strand of JADFXM010000008.1, from coordinate 186,941 downwards.
ACATTTCACTTCCTCGTTTCAGCGTGGAAAAATTTCAAAGCGACAAAGTAATAATTGTTATCCATTCAATTTATTGTAACTTTTTTGTTACGGTAAAGTCAAAACGAGAATTAAAGTATTTGGAATATCTTCTGATTAATACAAGAATGATTCTTTTTTTCGGGGGAAAAAAAAAGCCCCCGGCTTCGAAAGAACCGGGGACAAAGTGAGAGGATCTTTTGAGAGGACTATTAAAAAACTTAAGACGATGAAGTAAATTTTTTCAAAGCCTTAAAGTTAATTTTCTGGGACTTCATCAACCAACACTTTAGTAACATGCAAAACCCGTGCCAACTAAAAATCAGCTATAATTCTAAATTTCTGGGTAGTGCACTTTTCACTCATGTGAACTTTTTTCACCCTCTGGTGAAAATATTTTCATCGCTAAAAGGCAGCGAAACCATGACTGCAATTCTCTCTCCAAGTTTTTTTAAAAGAGGAAAATTTTTGCCCAAAGAGGATTTAATTGCAATTTCTTCATTTTTTCTGGTCACAATAAAAAGTTGAAAAAAATCCGCCGAAGTCCTTCGGAGTTTAATTTCCTTCAAGCTTTTCAAAGAAATGACATATCTCGAATCAGCTCTAATCAGACCTTCAAAGCCCACCGAATCATTTAGTATAATCTGATCATCAGCGGGAATATATTCTATCATTGGGAACCACCCGTAAAACGCCAACAATGGATAGAGTAATTTTTCCAAAAAATACTTAAGAATAAAAAAAATCAGTACCATTAAAAAACAAAAAAAAATGCTGATGTTTTGATTGATTCCACTTTTATAAAAAAACCAGACTGCCAGGGAACTCGGAAGGGCAGTAAATAAAATCAGCAAAATTAAAGATTTCCAACTTAATCCAAGATCAATCAATGTAATTTTTTGGGGAAGTTTTTTGACAGCTTCGCTATTCAAATTAATATTCATTTCAAAATGTTTTCTTCTTTTAAAATCAACTAAATTAAGACATGAAGTGAACCAGATTATTGATATAATATCCTGAGGTTGATCCAATCCTTTTGGAGGAAAAAATGTCAAAGGTATTACTTGTCGGTTTAAACACACGACACACCCATTCTAGTCTTTCCTTGGCAATGCTTCAAGCATTTTGGGAAAAAACTCCATCGAATCCGCGTTTAAAACGAATTGATTTCGATTTAAATCAGGGAAACGATTCAATAATTCAGAATATAATACTCCAGAAGCCAAATTTGGTCGCATTTTCCGTTTACATATGGAATCTGATATCAACACTAACTATCAGCGGAGCAATAAAGGCAGCTTTTCCGGAAACAAAAATAATTTTTGGAGGACCAGAGGTCTCTTTCGGAGTGGAAGAAATTTTTAGAACAGCTCCCTGGGTAGATTTGATTGCAATTGGTGAAGGTGAAGAAACGTTTTCCGAAATTCTACGGAATTTTTTTAATGGAAAGGAATTAATTGGAATTGCAGGTACTGCCTATTCCCAAAATGGCAACCCTTTTTTCGAACCTTCACGGGACCAGATTTCCAATCTGGACATTATTCCATCACCCTTCAAAGCCGGACTATATGGAAATGGCAGAGGTTTCACTTACTACGAAGCTTCCCGTGGGTGTCCTTTTAAATGTACTTATTGTTTGAGTTCGGTTCTAGGTCCTGTTAGAAATTTTTCCATGGAGAGAGTTTTTGAAGACTTGGACTGGTTTTTTAATTCCGATTACACTCAGATTCGTTTTGCGGACAGAACCTTCAATCTGGACACAGAGCGAGCTGCGTCAATTATCCAATATATTCTTGATCGGAACCACAAAAAGATCTGTTTTCATTTTGAATTAAAAGCGGATATTTTAAACGATGATTTGATCGATTTGCTGGCAGGCGCTCCCAAGGATACTTTTCATTTGGAAATTGGAGTACAAAGCACTAATTCTGCGGCCCTAGGAGCAGTATCAAGAAAAAGCGACCTGGAAAAGCTTTCTGAAAGAGTTTTTCGTCTTCGTGAAAAGACAGGTTGCCACATCCATATAGATTTGCTTGCAGGACTTCCAGGAGAAAATTTTGACTTGTTCAAAAAAACTTTGAATGATGCATTTTCCTGGAAAACCAGTTCCATACAGGTAGGTTTGGTCAAGGTTTTGAAGGGAACGGCCCTGAATAAATTTGTTGAAAGTGGAGAATTATCTTCGGCACCCTATCCGCCTTACGCAATTCAAAGAAGTAATTGGCTTGAACCGCACGAAATCGTTAAAATACAGGATATCGGGAAATTGGTTGAAGGAATTTGCAATACCCAAAGATTTAGATTGAGTCTCAATTTTTTGTGCCAAAGATTTTTCAATGGAAACCAAGCCAATTTTTACGAATCACTTGCACTTTTTTGGAGAAGAAACGATCGGCAGTTTTATGGATTAAACCCGGAGTTTGTTAAAAAAACACTCATGGAATTTTTGGAAACTCTTACAAACGACAATTTTTCAAAAAATTCCGGCGAGGCATTAATGACACATGAATTTAGAATGTGCCAGAAAGTCCCAGCAGGAAAACAAGGACAAATGCCACATCTTCCTAATCTTTCCAATCGTCCATTGGGGAAAAAGGCTTCAGGATTTAAGGTCTTTTGGTACCCTGTTGACATTCAGATTCTATTATCTGAAGAGGAGAACACTTCAATTACAAGCGGTACAAATGGCACAAATTATGATGTGAAAAAATCGCACCCTATCGGTTTCCCTTCACCCCTTATTTATTCCTATCAAACTGATTTGTCACTACCACCAAACAGCAAAGTTAACTTCTTGCCAATTGAAGAGCGTTTTGTAATGGCTTTGTGCGAAACCTCGGACTCAATTTTGACCATTACAAGCGCATGGAATAATCAAGGCCGCATCTCCCAAACAAATTATTTTTTCCAAAATGCTCTGGACAATCTTGTTTCAAAGGAATTAGTAATAATCGATTCCCAAAAAAGCGGCAAATCTCTGAAAAAACCGGACTAGTCCTTAGTCACAGTGAGTTTAGATGTTGATCGCGAAGGTCGTTTCGGCTCCGCTCAACGACCGGACCGCTGACAGAGCGGAGTCGAAGCCGCCGAATTAAGCCGCAGATTATTTGAGTAGATACTATAAATTCAGACTTCCTGATTTAGAAGGAACTCATTTGGCACAATTTTGAGAAATTTTCAGCATAAATAAACACTTTTTTCCGTGAAAAGTGCCAGGTGGATTTCCGGTTGGAAACTCTGAATTTCTGATCAATTCAAATGCGCATAAGGATATCTGAAATTCAATTTTGACAGAAGCCTAGCATCAGGGAAAAAAAGTGGAATAAGTGGTTGTGCTGAATAAAAGTATTAACTCTACTGCTCCATTTTAACTCCTCTCCAAGTCGCTCAAAGCTTGATTTAAGAATGATTTGCTTCCTCTCAAAGTAATTTTTTTAAAATCGTGCTGTAACTAGCATGATGTGCAGTTTTAAAGAGGTAAAATGGGACTGTAAAGTTAATGAAATATCTCAATTGACATCCTAAATCCGTAGTGCTAGATTGAGCGGGGTAAGCAAAATCCTAACGTGAAATTTCAATATGTCACTTCAAGAGCTAGATCTAGCTTTATTCCTGAATACACTTCAAGTTAAGTTGCCATCTGTCAACTTAAAATGCGAGGATGGTTTTGAGACCATTGCGCTCGGCCAAATTGCTTCATCTGTATTTAAAAGCAAAAACGGCAAAACCATTCTTCTGGGGTACCGCCATGAAGGTAATTTTTTCCCACTTTCTATTCATTTTCTCTGCGAGGAAAACGGATTGTTGTTTGGACATTCGACCCTTTTGCTGGATTCTTATAAAAACGATCCGGGAAGAGTTCTTCTTTTAAGAGGAGCTATGGAGCGTTTTTTTGGGCAAGGCGGGAACCTATTAAGAAAATTGGACCCTTCATGGGCTAACGCATTTGTTATAGGTAGCTTGGATTGCCGAATTTTATGGTCGATTAAGCCGACGATCAATGTTGCTGCCCAAGCGCTGAGAGAGAATTTAGGGGAAGTTCCTGAGATACCCTTATTTCCGAGCGTTTATTTGTATAACAACCCATACCTTGAAAACCTTCTGGAAGTAGGCCTTCCAGAGCTTTCTGCATCACGACGAGTTCTTGTACTAGGCACCGGATCAGGTCTGGATGCGGTCTGTATTGCCGTAAAATACAAAATCCCTGTCGATGCGACGGATATTAATCCAATGGCGGTGGCCAATACGCGTGTGGCGGCCAGGCGATGCGGTGTGGAACATTATATTTGTTCATATACAAGCGATGGTTTTGACCAAATTCACGAAAAATTCGATACGATTTTTTTTGAGGCGCCTTTGGCAATTGATGAAAATGAGACTGATATCAATCGATATGATTTCAAGGGAACTGTGTTACGTCAAGTTCTTGCAAAGCTCCCAGAGCATCTTCTTCCCGGAGGCCGGATGTATCTGATGTCGCGCCCTGACCTTTCCCCTTATCTGAGTCCAAATGGTGTTTGCGTAAAAACCCGGCGCAATTTCAAGGCAAAAAATGATGTCGCCATTCATGAAATCAGTGTCACACCCAGATGAAGATTCGATTTGGAAAGCTGGGGGAGTGATGCACGCTTATTGTGAAGCGGTTTTGCTTGAAGATGGTTGAATTGGCCCAAAATTTGGTCTGATGTTACACTTCTCGCTCAGATGGCAGAACAGTCGCGTATTTGGCCAGATCAGGTTTTAAATCTATCCGGCCTTTTGTAAGTTTGAAAGATGCTGGAAAAACAACTCACCAAAGTATTTTTCAAGTTGGGTATGTTCCACTTTCTTTCTGTTAATTCGTTAATTCAGAAGTTCAGAAGGTTCGGCTTCCAGGACATAAGCTTGTACTTCCTGCGTTTTTCCCTTTACTCTTTTGAAAGGGAGTTTCTGAACCGGCAACTTATTGTTCAATAAGTTTACTGCCGCCCCCGAAATTACAATTCGGGTTCCCTCAACCGTGTGCGCCAGAAGTGCCAGGCGGGACGCAAGATTGACCGGATCTCCAATTACCGTATAAGTCTGTTTGTCAGATTTTGCACCTAATATTCCAGCAATAACCTCCCCTGAGTTGATCCCAACTGCGAGTTCAATTCCCTGGGGTTGAAGACGTTTCCTGACAAATGCAAGACATCTTAATGCGATCTCAAGGGCTTTTTCTCCTCCCCCTAATTTTTCATGGTCGAAAACAGCAAGCACCTTGTCCGCCATAACCTTGTCGATATCCCCACCCAGTTCCGCAATTGCATCATTGAAAGCACGAAGATGCTCTGAAAGAACTGAAATAATCTTATCATTGGACATATTTTCTCTAAGATCTTCAAATCCCAAAAGACTTGAGAACAGAATAGTAGTTTCACGACGTTCTCCCTGCCGGGCTTTTACACGGAAATCTCCATCTTCTACGGCTTTTCTGACCGAGGCAGAAACATATGATCCCAAAATTTTTCCCTCTTCAAGCCCTTTTGCCATGGTGTTGAAAGCAGCTCCAATTGTACCAAATTCATCTTTGCGCTTTTCGTCCAATCTTGTGTCATATTTTCCATTCTCAATTTGTGCCAAGGAATTTCGCAGCTCTTTTAATGGATTTAAAAAGTGATCAATTCCGCGTTTGGAAAGAAGAATTGCAAGAAAAATCGCCAAAATTGATAAAACCTTAAATGAATTGTTGTAAAACCAGGATCTTAATTCAAGCCAATCAGCAAATCGATATGTGCCTAGTACAAATAAAGATAGCTCTTTCCCTGGGAAAATAGCAAAAAGGGGAGCACCGGTCGCCGTTTCATCTTTTCCCTCTTTTGGAATCCCAGTTTCATCTATTTCAAAAAACGACGACATCATTTTGAAAGGACGGTTTTCTATCTCTCCACCAGCTCTAATATAGTTCTGGCCAATTCCGAAAAGAGTTGCAACCCAACCTCGGGGAAAAACATCAGGATCTGCAAGCTTTTCGAATATTGAAGCCGTACTCGCCGATGCTATTGATTTGCAATAAAGCTTTTCCTCTTTTAGGAAATCCAGGTATCCATTATCCAGCCAACTTGTCCAAAGCCATAAAAGAAAGTATCCTGTGGATTTTCCCAATTTTTTTATAGGGTTAACCATAAAACTCAATTTTAATTGGGAAACATCAATAACAGAGGGTCTCGGCAACAAAGCTGTAATCGCCGCAAGAGAATTTCTTCCCAGAGCAAGATTCATAACTTCGAACAAGATTTCGGTTCTAAGTTCATCCATCCTCTTATTTGAGAAATCATCCCTATCATTCAAAAATAAATCCTTATTTAATCGCTTGAAAAGATTCTTCCAAAGTGAAGGCATTATCTCAACCGGATTGTCTCCTTCCCCTTTATGAGTATCATTCCTCACCCAGATTCCGGTTGTTTTACCCAATCCGAAAGTACATAACATTTCAACGTTGTCAGATTTTTGTGATTTCAAATTCCCACGCGCTTTTCCAGCTAATACTTCCACAAAGTTCCTAATTCTTAACGCCGATGGCCTTGATAAAAAAAAATCAGCAATCGCTCCGGTCAAACTGAGCTTTTTCATATCTCTGACAACTCCTGCTCGAAAATAATTAACTCCGGAGTCAATAAGAGTTAGATCCTGTTTCAATTTGCTTGAAAGAAATTCACGATCCAGTTCCTGTAATTGTTGTACAACATTTTGGGAAAGTGCGATCATGGATCCGACCGGTATCAGTAACAACGAAATGCAGCTCGTCAGAAGAACACCTGAAACGGTAAATCTAATTCCCCGATTCATATAAACCCCTTGAAAAACCCCAAGGGAGCCACCAATCATAAAAAGCAAAGAAACCATCCAAATACCTTTTTTTGTCAAAGTCCAGGAAATTGGTGGGGGATTAATTTCAGCCACGACAAAAGCCTGCCAAGGGATGCCGAATTCAGTCGGGCCAGTTAAAATAATTTGATTATCAATCCTCTTTTCGTTGGGAATATTCTCTCCCGGTTCTTTGCAAATTTTCTTCAACCACGCCAATGCAGATGGGTATTTGGACATTTCTTCAGGAAAAATAGGTTCTCCTTCACCTCTTGGGAAAAACCCACCCACAACGCTGATGGAATCATTCATTTTCACTTTTCCAGAGCTGAACTTCATTCCCAGCATAGGGTCAATGTGCCCGTCGCCAAAATCGATCAATGCTAATACAAATCGACAAGCCCGTAGATTCCAATACAAACCTTTTAAGCCTGTGAGAGAATTATAGAAAACCAGTTTTCCTTGATGATTTCGCCCGTTTCCGAGAACTTTGGGAAGTGGTATGGGAAGTTGAAGAATTTTTTTGAAACTGGATTCAAGAAAATTCTCGTTTTCCTTGGTAATCTGGTCTTTTATCAAATACTCGTAAAATAGCTCCCCGATCTTTTTACTAAGTCCAATCCCGCTGGTGAAAAAAAGTTGTGAATCCGCTTCTTCCCCACATGCTACAAATAAGTCATAAGGAGGGAATATTTTTAATGCAAGGAGTTCCTTGTTCTTAGTTTCAAGCTGGGTTGTACTATTAAAATTGTCGCCAAGAAAAGCAGAAAACATCGTTTGGTACATCGTCATTGTGTCGCTTGTTTCCTGGAAATGTTTCAACGATTCTCTCGCGAATTGCAGAATTTTGCCCTGGTTTTCCTTTTCCTTCATTTTTTGCGTCTGATCCTGAATAATTGAAAAAAATACCCAGGGAAGCGCAAAAAACAAAAGATACGAAAAAATTAAAAGACGCGAAACTTTCATAAATCTTTTAAAAACCTCATGTGATTGCCATTAATTCCCATCCCTCAGTTCCTGGGATGTTCTCAAAACTGATTTCAGGAAGACTATTTTTCATTGTTTTTGAAACTACAATTTTTGAATATCTTCCTTTTTTCGAAGCCACTTCGAGGCGCTCAGCAAGTGATCTGGGATCGCCGATAATGTTTCTTTCCATTCTAAGTTCTGATCCGAATGAAGCAATTAGGATTTTTCCGGCATCAATCCCAATTCCCATGGCATAATTAAATTCCCCAAGAGATTTTCTCTCTTCCTGTAATTGGGCATGTTTTTTCATCATCTCGGCTGCAGCCTGAAGAGCTTTTTTAGCTGCAATTTCCAGTGACGGTTCAACAAACACTGCAACTACTGCATCCCCAATGAACTGATCGATCTTCCCTCCAAATTTCTTAATAGCCTGGGTCATTGCTTCAAGATGACCATTCAGCATGTTAACTACTAAATCGGGCGGATACTTTTCGGAAATAGTTGTAAAATCACGCATATCAGAGACAAGTACTACACCATTCGTTTCGCGATAACCGGTTCTGTTACCACTTTTTTGAGAAGCAATTTCCAGCTCGCTTTCGAGGGTATCCGAAACAAACCTTGCCAAATTTCTTCTACGCTCCAAGCCACCGGTCATCGAATCAAAAGCTCGCGCCACCTCTCCGATTTCATCATTTCTCGACAATTCAAGACGTGTGGACAAATCTCCGGTGGATATCCTGGCAAGAGCTTTTTGAATTTTTCCCAGCGGTGAAAGAAGATGCGAAATAATAGTTAAACCCAGAAAAACAATAAGTACAAGTACCGCAAGTGTCAGTGTATTACGTAAAGTCTCGATGTTCAGCTTTTCCAAAAAAAGTGGAGAAAGAATTATTTCAGCCCCAAATACCATTTCCGGGATTCGCCTTGCCGGATAGGACACGAAAGCAACATTGGGATTTAACGGGGAATACAAAATTCTACTGCCATCTGAATCAGCAGCTTCTTTCATTAGGGCAGCCAATTTTTTGAATTCCCGGCTTCCCATCCAGGCGGAAGACTTCGGAAAAAGGTTTTCCAATAAACCTTGGTGATTTCGACAAAAGGCATATCGGATCGGAACAAGTCCCGGTCCGGAATTTTCACGTTCTGAAGTTTCAAATTCTTCAAATCTTTTCTGAAGATATTCCTGATAAGGCCGAGTTGCAATTGCTCTAAACAGCACACACATTTTTAAATGCCCTTGTGAAGAAATAAAATCCATGTATTGTAAATAGAGTTTGCTCTCAGATCTGAAAAACTGAGTCCTAGTCCTAAATTCAAAATAATCCAAAAACAGGCTGGAAGCCACAATATTTTTGAATATTTTGAAATACACTTCATGGCTTTGTCCATATGGCTTTAAGATTTCATCTGTTAGTAATGGCTCAAAACCTGTTCCTACACCTATAATCAGCAGAAAGTTCATATCAAGAGCTGCCAGGGTTTCACTTTGAGCCTTATCGGAAGGGGTAAACGCAATCATATCCTTAGTGTATCTGTATAAAAGGAGATCACACAATTCCAAACCCGCTGCGGAGAAAAAATCGAATGCCTTGCTTAACAGGGGACCCTTCTTTTTTGAACCAATCGGAAGCTTGTCAAGTTCTTGAACAAGCGCTGGATTGAAAATGCTTTTCTGGCATAAATTCCGGAATTTAGCATCAATTTCAACACTTTCTGAATCGATCATCTCAAATTGACTCAGGGTCTTTTGAAGAATATTTTTGACACTTCTGTCCTGGTTGATAGAAAAGAAAAAATTCGAAAATGAAAAAATCAATGCGAGAGGAAGAACCCCCACCATTACGAAATACCCACCAAACCATATCCCGAGTGGAGTACCAGTCACTTTGCCGGATAATTCCGGGAGAAAGAAATAGATAAACCAAACCGATAAAACTATGAACAAAAGCAACAATTCATTTGGATCGAGCCAGACAAACCCCGTTCCTTTCGGAATTGGGTAAAATAACCAAAGTTCATAAGGGGTTTCAGACCTAAGAGCATTTCTAATCACCCAGTAACCAGGTAAAATAAGTGAAACCTGCCCTGGAATTGAAAATTTCTCCCGATTACCTTTGTTTTCCCTTTCCAATTGATGCAATCTCATTATAAAATTTTTGCCAAGGGATTCTGGGATCACACTTTTTGGCGCCCAAACAACTGCTTTTCCGGGAGAACGATCCTTTTCATGGGAAGTAAGAACACAGCGAATTCCTGCCTTTTTTGAAGCAGCATACTTTTTCATCGCATATACCAAAGGCTTGGAGGAATAGTAGGCATCTCGGTTAAAAATACCCAGGAACGCACCTATCACGATCTCTTTCTTTACAATTGGTTGCCAGATAAGAAATTTTTTTCCGTTCTCAAAATCAACGGGAATTGCTTTTCCCTTTCCTTTAAAAGAAAAAAAATCGAAAGTTCCAAGCTCCCCAAAAACTCCTGTACATCTATGGTCAAGCGATTTCATTTCCTGAACTGGAAGCGTATCAGCAATTGTAGCTTTGGCTAAAAGGCTCAAAATCAGAGAAGTTTTTCTATTTTCTAATAGGGTACCCGAAAGAGGCTTGGGTTGATTTTGAGAATCAAAAAGAAAAGCATAAATTTTAGGATCCTTTGAAAGATGACTGGGTGATACTCTTTTTTGAATCGCTTTTGAAAGCATTTCTCCAAGATTTCCCTCTGAAAATTTTCCAAGTTCCAACCCCCTGGAAATATCTCTTTTTACAAGGGCAAACATGTCTGAAATCTGCGCCTCATAAATTGATCCCGCTTTAAATCTATTTAGCCGCGCTGAAGCGTCATTCTGACATAATTCCATCATTTGGGTTCGACGATGAGAAATTTCCTGCCATTTCTGAAGTCTCCAAACGCAGAGCGCAAGAAGAATTACAATAATCGGCCACGCAATAACCCAGAGGTCAAATATAAATTTTCGAACTCGTTTGTATATTTTAAATGGCATTGGACCGCGTTTTTAGATTCAGTTTTTTCGCTTTCTTCAACAGGGATATGAATAATTTGGAAGGAAATGCAAAATTGGCAAAAATTTAAACCGGATCAGATGAAGATTCCTTTATAATAGAATCTCAAGTAAAAAGTTGCACTGTTGCGGAAATTCTGCTACATACTGTATTATATCATTGCGAAGAAATCTTGGCAAAAAAATGCTTGTCATTTTTTTGTAGGTGGAAGACTTTTGCCAAAAGAACTTCTTCCCAGGAGGAAAATATGCCATTTTATTCCTATCGAGCCAAAGATCCTGAAAATTCCTGTCCAAATTGCTGCTCAGAATTTGAAGTTTTCCAAAAAATGTCAGATAATCACCTGGATAATTGTTCGGAATGCGGCAGCCCAATCAGCCGAATAATGCATGCTACTCCAACTGTAAAAGATTCATCAGATTCAAAAACCCTTTCAGACGATAATTTGAAAAAACACGGGTTCAAAAAATTTGTCAACCGAGGAACCGGAAAAGGCTATGATGAGGTGGTCTGAATAATCCCTGAAACTATTTTTTTCCTTGGGAAACCGCATAAAATTTTGCTTTCGTTTTCTCCCGCAAATGTTTCGCGTGTTTCAATAGTCGAAAACCAGATCAAAATAACCCTTCCAGCCAGAAACCAATCTGAAAGCCACTCAGAACCAAATTCCAAGAATTTTTCGGAAGATTTCTGGGGAAGTGCTTTGGAAAATGAGAACAAAACGGGAATATCCGAAAAAACCGCAAGAAGGTGGAATGCTGAAAAACCTGGCAGAGCAAGGCCAATTGAAAAAATTGGGAAAATCGATAATTCTGAAAAAGTCCACAAATCAGGAAAAAACTCATTAGCAAGTGATTTGCTGTTTAACTGGCTAAAAGCCCAGGCCGCGAAACAAATTTTTCAAAGAGTTAACTTTTTTCAGAATAAAATGTCCCTTAAGGTTGTCAAAATTACGCTGAAAGACACATCCAGTCGGTGGGGAAGCTGCTCAAGAAGAGGAAACCTGAATTTTAACTGGCGGCTGATTATGGCCCCTTCTGAAATCCTGGATTATGTGGTAGTACACGAAATCGCACATCTCCAGGAAATGAACCATTCTCCAGATTTTTGGGAAATAGTCTCTTACCACTGCCCCACCTTCAAAAACTGCAGAGTATGGTTAAAAACAATCGGTGGAAAACTATTTTCAGTCTAATCACACCGAATTTAAAATCAGAATTCCTGGTATCGATATTTTGTGTTTTCTCGGAAAAGGGCTTCAAAAGGTAGTCATCGCCTTTGGCTCCCAACGTTGTCGGAAAATTTCTTCAGCAGCCAAGAAGATTGAAACCCACGAACTAATTATGAATGGTATTACTTTCCTATTGCAAAATCCAAAAAAAAATTCTGTAACGTTTTTCTGATCTCTTTGGTAAGATACACAAGAAAAATCGAAATTCATAACATGGAGAAAAGTATGAAGATATTTATAAAGGTTGGACTTCTCATTTTTTTGATTTTGGGAGTTTTAACCGGATACGCAGCTCCCTCGATTTCATCCGAGGACGAAGAAGTGTCGACCCCTACCAAGCAGTTACAAACAACTCAGGCTGACCCACAAACTCCTCCACCCGCTTCTTCTGCCCAACCCAAGGGGGACATTGCAGTTTCCTCGCCACCTTCCGAAAAAGGAAGCGTATCGAAGGATTCTTCAGAATCTGTCCCCGAAAAAATCCAAGCTACAGCCGGGGATTTCTGTATTCATTCTGTTTCAACCGCCATGGGTCCAGGAAGCGGAGCCTCCGGTTGGGCTGCTTTCAAAATTTTAAGACAGGTCGGCGCTTTTTTTGGAAATTTAAATGGAAAAAACGCTTCCAAATTGTCTAATAAACTGATGCAGAAGGACTGGGAGAAAGCTTTTTTTAATAAAATACGGAAGATGTTTTCTAATAAATCCGCTGGTGACATGCAACTATGGGAAAAAATAGCCTGGACGGTAGGAAGGTCACTAATTCCAACATTAGGGGTAATGGTAGCAACGGCTTGTCTTGCTCCTTTGTCTCCTGTTGCAGTGATAATCGGGGGAATAGCGGTTGGTGCATTACTTGGGGGTCTCACTACTTTCGCTTACGACAAGAGAATGAACCATTTCACAAACACTCCCGAAGATGATAAACACATTTGGCGAGATGTTGCGGTTCAAGCTACTGTTGAAGGAGTAATGGCCCCTTTTAACCTTGCAACCGGATGTTTATGTGGAATGGTTGGACAAAGTGCCGGGGCAGCAATATATAAAATCTTTGCAACACAAGCTGCTGTAAGTTTTGCCGGCGCCGGGCTTTCCTCTGTCGCGGGTGGGTTGGTGAAACACGCTTGGGCGACCGAGGTTTTTCAATACCCTGAAAAAATTAAAGCTGATCAAGATCAGATAAATAAAATTCTTTATAGCCATGTTCATTCAAACACTCCATTGTCTGATGCAGAAACCGCCAAATTGAATTCTTTGAGAAGTGACATTGATAACATGAAAGGCCAGGATTATTCACCGGCGGATTTCAAAAAAGATATGGAAAGTGCAGCTGTTACCGCTGCAATTAGCGGATTCGCAGGCCCAGTTTTATCCGAGAAACTATATCAGCCTGGCGAATGGGCAGATTCCCTTTCTTTGAAAGTATTCGGGACTACAGCTCAGGGGAGGCAAATCTCCGGGTTGTTTACAAATCTGCCGGCTAACTTCGTAAGCGGCGCTGCCCAGGGAGAACTCCAAAAGTCATTCATCAGCAGTGACATCGAACAGTTGAAAAAACAACAGGCCAATTCTCCCGCCGGAACCGCAGCCTATCAATATTATGCCAACGCAATCCAACAAAACGAAGCCAAACGCAATTCGGTGAATGTCGCTCAATCAGGTGTAGATTCTATGATCAGTAACTTCACAATTCGTTCAACGCAGTTATCTGTTCAAGCTTTGCAATATAACCTTTACGATGGCCCCAAAGCCCGAAGCAATGCTATTTCGTCAGAATACAGAAAAAACGATCCTGATTGGCAGAAAGCTTCTGATCTTTACGATAAATATCAAGACGCTATCAATAATAATCCGAGCCCATCGGAGTATAAAAATCCCCTTGACTATACGAGAGCTCAGGCACAGCAATCGAGTATAATTGAAACTTCCCGAAAAGCCTGGATAGCCCAGTGCATTGTTGCTCAAGCCAACGAAAATGAGGCTGAGAATCAGGCGAAGATCCATCAGATTTCACAAACTTATGACAAACAACTACGTTTGAATCAATTATTGGAATTAGGACAAATCAGGGGTGGGCAAGCTTACACAGATGCAATGAAAGAAGTTCTGAAAGCCCAAAATCCTGAATTGGCCAACAAATCTGATGATGAGCTCAATCAGTTGGCTTATCAGGCCATCTTAAAGACATATTCCGATAAACAAACAGAGTGTGACACTAATTTGCAACAAATGGACGATACTCTCAATAAATATAAAAACTACAAATCGGGAGATTTGACTCTGGCTGACAAGGACGCTCAGGTTTTAACTGGTAAGGCTTTATTGATAGCCCCATCTCAATATAAAGCGCAACTTGTTCAGAAGCAGGTTTATGACCTGAAAGGTCAAGGATTCACATGGGATGAAGTATCCCAAAAAATGCCTCAAATCCTTAGCACAGCAGAAAGTCAGACTTTTACCCGCTTTGGTGGGAATTGGAATTCATTGCTTGTAAACGAAATGTATGCGAATGGGCTGGCCAAGTATAAATATGACCCGGAGGGAAAGCTTAACGTTAAAGATAGCATGGATAACGTTAAATCTTCTGTGACAGGGCTGGTCAAACAGGGGATTATCTCTGATTATACTGAAAAAACCAATAACGCACTGATTTCTTCGCTTATTCCTGCTAATTCCGCTTCTCAGAGCACTTACGAAAATTCGATGAAAACATTTGCAAAGCCTGAAGCCTTAGTAGTTAATTCAAACCTTTTTAGCAGCATTTTCAGCGCTGGACAGAAGGTCTTTATGGGTGCTTTTTCAAAGTTCTGAAGTTCGAATGAACGGATTCCTTTCAACGATTCGCTTGAAGCCTAAATTTTGCGAGTGAATCATATGATAGACTTTTCTTCAGTATGCCCATTGGTGGCTCCTTATATTTTTTTTCGGGAGCTACCATTGTGTTATATTTAGTGAAAAAATGTACCACTTCTTTAAAATGGACCAAGATTTGGAATCTACAGCAGGGTGCTTTTTTTGCAGCTCTTCGATGAACTGGTTATACCAATCCAAAAAAAACACGTGCACTTCCCCAAGCCGAAGTTCCCGAGTGAAAAAGCCCTCTTGTTATGACCTGAAGCCAAAAGGAAGCCTTTTTTGCCTGCTTTTTCTGTCCATGTAAATTTGACGCCTGAAAATAGCATTTGAAGATGGTTTCAAGGGTTTTCCTACTGTCCAGTAAAAACCGTCTGAAAAATGCCTTAAATTCGTTTACAGATCAGGATTTCAATAGATTTTGCGTCCGGAACTTCGGCCTAAGGACTTTGATTTGACCAAAATGTAAAGGGATCGCTTTATTCTCCAAGAAAAAAACGAAATTTCCGGGAAAATAAGGATCCCTTACTGGATGGTTGAAACATTCATTTCTGTCAGATAAAATCTAATTTTACGCAGATCTGAAGCGTGAAACAAGGCGTATGAACGAACTAATTGGAATTGGTATTATCAATACCCTATGGAACATATGCTAAGAAAGCAAACTTCTGACAATTTTTTGACTTTCTTTCCAGGATTTGTGATACTTAATTACTAATGTTAAAAAAATTGTACCTGACAAAAAATCGTTTATTTATTTTATCCGGGTTGCTCCTGGCTTTGGGTTGGCTTTTTTTTAACCGGAATTTTCCTTACGCCCTTGACGCCGCTTTCCATTTACGTTTTTCCAAAGTTTTTTTTGAAGCAGCATTGGAAAAAGGCGGTTACCCCGACTGGGACGCCCCCACTTTTTTGGGACGCGGTTGCGCTTCTTTCAGGTATTATGCCCCCCTGACTTATCTTCTCACCGGATTTTTCCAATTCTGCGGAGCAAGCTGCTGGTTTTCAATCAAACTTGTTCTCTTGTTTTTTTTACTGACGGCCATTTTTGGAATTAAACGCTGGTTCAGGGTTATGGGCCTGTCAGAATTTTCAACTTCAGGAATTGCCATTTTCCTGACTTCCCCAATCTTAACGATTTTTTTATATCGGGTAATGTTTTTCCAGAATATTTGCGCCTTTCTATTGATCCCGCTCTTTTTATCTTTTTTGTTTGAGGAAGAGGGTATTCCAACGAACCCTGCATTAGAAACGCCATTGGAAGATGATTTTTCACGGAACGCAATTCCTGGGGAAGATCGAAACAATACTCCGGAGCAAGAACAAAATACTTCTTACGAACCTAATCAAAGCACTCGTGCAAAAAGGAATCGAAACATTCGGGCTGAGCGGAAGCGGGATCTTTCCAACTCTTCCTTGCTTGAAGAATTGCTTCACCACCTTCGTATCCTCTCAAAAGGAGTCTCTAATTTCGTTTCGAGTAATTACAAAACCATCTTGAATGCCGGAATTGTTTTTTGCGGAATATGCCTTTCACATCTTCTTGCAGCATTGATGGTTGTTTATCTGGGGTTAGTCATCTCCATTGTTACCTTAATAATAGAAAGAAAACCCAAGTTTCTCATCAAATTTTCCCTTTCGATACTTTCAGGAATAGGATTAGGAGCCTTTTACATTCTCCCTGCTTTTTTCACAACCGGGGAAACTCACATGGGATTAATCGAATGGAGTAAATGGCACTTTATCAAGACCACCGGGCAACTTCCGGGGTTCATAAATTCAATTTCCGGAACCAACTTCTTCGCAGCTTTAAAGCACAATTCAACTCAATCTGTAACATCACTTTTTTATTTTTCCATCGGATGCTCTGTTCTTGCCTTTTTAACCACATGTTGCCCTTTGTACATTAAAGAAGTTCTTCAAAGCCAAAAAAAAACTCAGCTGATTCTCTTCATCTCTTCCCTGTTTTTTCTTTTCCTTTCACTTTCACCTAGTTTGGTTTTATGGGAAATACTTCCGAAGATGCTTTTAGTCCAATACCCCTATCGATGGACATTTCCCATTCTGATCCTTTTCCTCCCAATTTTCTCTACTAACCTTCAAAACGGTCTTTCCCAGATGTTCAATATTTTTGTTAAAATTTTGCTATTACTTTTCTTCATTGCTCCAGCATTGATACTCCAATTTACTTCCCCTTTTCTCAATGACCAATTAACACAACAATCGGTAAACGATTCAACATATTACCCGATTGAATATCTTCCCAAGACCTACTTGGTTGAGAAAGAATTGGATGGAAAAAGCGGGGTATTTCATCAAATTTCCTGCAATGATAAAGAGGCAAAAATTGAAATTATTGAAAAAAAGCAGGAATTGGCAATTTTTCAAATCAATGCAAAGAAAACTGATTCAAAGGTTTTAATACAAACACACTTTGATGACTACTGGACTTTGGAAAATCAGTCTGATAAATCTTTAATTAAACTGGACAATAATGGGAATGAAAACTTGATTCTTTTCGTCCCACTTCTTGGAGAACATGTTTATAAACTATTTCGAAGAGCTCCAAATTGGCGATGGGAAGGATTATTGATTTCGCTCTTCTCTGTTTTTGCGGTTTTTAGGATTCTCAAAAAGAAACAAATCACTACCTAATATGCTTTCTGGTTTCTTTTCGCTAAAAAAACACTTGATTTTAACAGCCAAAATTAAAAACAGAGCGTATTTTCAACGCTCTGTTTTGGAATTTTCCAAAGAAAAAGACCGACAATTCACGATCTATTTTGTACTATCAGCGAAAGGATTCCTCCCTGTACTACCTGGATCATCATCGAAAGGTTTACTTGGGTCTCCCTGAATTACCTTGATTTTGTCCGGCATAGGAGTAGTATGAGGATCAGAGGGCATATTGTCCAAGAGGGATGAAGTTCCCGGTAGAGCAGGGGAAGGTAGGATTTCTGGATTTGGCGTATTCTCTTCTTTCCCGGAAAATAGTCTTGAAATTTGTTTCGCTGCGAGACCGCCCAGGTAACCACCTACGATGCCTCCAACCAAAGTAGCGCCGGGAATTGGAATTAGCGTTCCCACCAGGCCACCGATTGTTGAGCCGATAGCTTGCCCTGCAACTTGGGTCCAATCAGTTTTTGCAAAACCATCTTTTAGTGCGGCGGTAATCGAAGCCCCGTGAACTGCTTCGCCTGAGATCGTTGAACCGACTGCATATCCGGCAACGCCTCCAAGGACAGGCGACAAGGCACTTAGCAAACTTCCAACGACAGGAACTCTGGTCAAAGCTGGAGCGATGAAACTTCCTGCGGCGGCACCGACTGTCGATCCGACAACTCCACCGGCGAATTCAGCAGTTGCGACAGTTTTTGCAGCTTTAACAAGATCTATTTTTCCGCCGCTTACTGCTTGTCGCACTAATTCGGTACCAATAGTCATTCCGACTACGGTTGCCACATTTTTAGGTGAGAACCCTGATATCAAAGTTTGCTCTGCATTTTGGGCACCTTGAGCAAGTAACCCACTTGAAGGTGTTTCCGCCACAACAGCGTTGTTAGTTGGAGGATTTGAATCCGAATCTTTTGTTGAATTTGGATTTTCTTTGTTTTGAGGATTTGGAGGGGTTGGTTCAGAGGGATTAACCAGTGAGATTTTGCCATCATAGCGAATTTCGGCAGGAACTGCATTGGAAAGAAATTTTTGGTCTCCACTGGATTTATAATTGGCAAAATCAGCCTTGGGAATGGCAACAGTATTTCCATCCACTTGGATGGCCACGTATGGTTTACCCGATGATTGGTCAACAAAACTTAAATCTGCAATGCCTGTTCTAACATCATGGTTGACAGTAATTCCACCATCATATCGAATTTCGGCAGGAATTGCATTGGAAAGAAATTTTTGATCTCCACTGGATTGATAATTGGCAAAATCAGCCTTAGGAATGGCAACAGTTTTTCCATCCATTTGGATGGCCACGTATGGTTTACCCGTTGATTGATCAACAAAATTTGTATCTGCAGCGCTTATTTTAACATCATGCGTGACTTGGGGTGGAGTTATATGGGAATCATCGGTTGTTGATTGACTTGTTTGGGTTTGAGGATTTGTTTGGGTTTGAGGGTTTGGAGGGGTTGGTTCAGGGGAATTATCAAGAGTGAAGCCATTATTCATGGAAAACTTGGCAGGAACTGCATTGGAAAGATATTTTTGATCTCCACTGGATTGATAATTGGCAAAATCATCCTTAGGAATGGCGACAGTTTTTCCATCCACTTGTACGGCCACGTATGGTTTACCTGATGATTTATCAACAAAACTTAGATCTGCAGGGCTTACTTTAACATCATGGTTAACAGTAATTCCGCCATCATAGCGAATTTCAGCAGGAACTGCATTGGAAAGATATTTTTGATCTCCACTGGATTGATAATTGGCAAAATCATCCTTAGGAATGGCAACAGTTTTTCCATCCATTTGGATGGCCACATATGGTTTACTCGTTGATTTATCAACAAAACTTAGATCTGCAGAGCTTACTTTAACATCATGGGTGATCTTGGGTGGAGTTATATGGGAATCTTCTGCTGTTGATTGATTTGCTTGAGGTTGAGGATTTGGAGGGGTTGTTTCAGGGGAATTACTAAGAATGAAATGGCCATCTTTAATGGAAAACTGGGCAGGAAGTGCTTGGGAAAGATATTCCGGATTTCCACCGCTTTGAATGTAAGCGTCAAAATCCCCTGCAGGAAGAGCAACGGGATTTCCGTTAAGTTGGATGACCCTGTATCTCATTAATGTTCCACCAGAGTTACCAACAAAACTTGTATCTACATCGCTTATTGTAACCTGTTGTCCCCCAAATTGTGTGAGGGCGTAAATTCCGCCGCCCTTGCTTACAGGAAGTCCTGATTGGAGGAGACTTTCTGGATTAGAAAGACTATTCTGAAAAGAAGCTTCGTCAAGAGCACGCGGAACACCGTCAATATAAAAAACCTTATAAACCTTTTCCCCTCCAGCAACTTTCAGGGAGAACTGTTCGTCTGGGATTTCAATCTTTTTCCCCAAGGCGGTTAATTCATAACCATTTGCTGGAAAAATGTTCACTAAAAAGAATAGGTAAAAAATGGTAATTAACCAATTTCCTCTATTTCGGATCATATTTTATCCTCCAAAATTAAAGAGTACCTGTTTTGAAATCCAAAAATTGCATACTTAAATTATACCAAATTTTAAAAAAAAGAGGGCATTTGTTCCATGTGGGGAATATTTGGTTGTAATCTATAGAAATCTTAGAATCTTCATTAAAAGGGTTTGCGAAGGAAACATCGGCTACCAGAACACACAGGACTAAAGAAACGAACAAATTTGAATCATTTTCCTCCAATAATTTAAATTTTTTTTTAATTTATCCAGAACCTACAAAAATTTCAAAATTCTTTTATTCATTGACCTTTCTCTCTTACGTTCAAAATTAACAATTTGTTACATCCAACTAACTTATTTTTTCATTTTCACCATTCAAAATTTTTTTTTCTTTTCCCTGCAGCTTTGGTATTTTAGTGGATTCTTATCAAAGAATTTTCTTTGAATCGTGCTGTAAATAGCAGCATGTGCAGTTTAAAAAAGGTTAAGTGGGACTGTAAAGTTATAGACTCCAATAATTCTCGATTTGATTAACGGCGACTCTAATGGCCAGATTACCGATCCCTTACAGGTCGTCGTGCGAAGCGGAAACAATCCACGTAACCATCAAGAGAACAAAGTGTTGATTTTCCCCGGATTTATGGAATGGCAAAAATTTATGTACAGGCTAGTTCTAATACCAATTTCAATTAGTTCGCTCATCCGACCTAATTCGTACTTCAGGTCTGAGGAAATTGGAGTTGGGTTTGACGAAAATGAATGCTTCAACCATCCAGTAAGGGCTCCATATTTTCATGAAAGTTCCGTATTTTCTTGGAAAATATACCGATCCAACTTCATTTTGATCAAATCAATGTTCTTGGGGTGATGCACATATTTTTTGGGATTGGTATAATTTGAGAATGTAAAAATAACAGAATCTAAAAGCTAGCTTGATACTTTCTAGTAGTTATAATTCAGAATGTTCGAGTGCCAGTTTGTGATATTTTTCTGCGGATTCTCGGATTTTTAGAATTTGCTGGTCAGAGAGAGATTTCTTTAAACAAGCAGGATTTCCGGCAATAAGCGAATTAGGGGGGAATTCCTGCCCTTCCCGGACAAGGCTTCCTGCAGCTATCAGAGAATTGCTTCCGATTTTTGCTCCGGAAAGGATGATCGCGCCCATTCCGATAAGGCAATTTTCGCCAATTTCACAGGCATGAATAATTGCACCGTGTCCAATCGTAACGTTTTCCCCAATAATTGTACATCCTTTTTTTTCATTTTCCGGATTGGGCGAATCGACATGGATGACTGATCCTTCCTGGATGTTGGTTTGGGCGCCAACTTTAATCGAATTAATATCTCCTCGCAGAACCGTGCCATACCAGATATTTGATTTTTCAGCTATTTCGACATCTCCAATGATAACAACATTTTCTGCTATAAATGCTGAAGAATCGATCTTTGGGCTTTTTCCCCGAAAACTCTTTATCATATTTTTCCTCCAACCTTCAAATCAGCTTCCAACCGAGCAATTGCCATTTATCAACATTTCGGATAAAATCAAAATATGTTGCGTTTGTAAAGCTTTTTTAGGCAATTTTTCAGGAACAAATCTACCAAAATTTAGCGAGGTTCATTTTAATGAAGAGAACAAAGCAAGTCAACTGCCAAAAAAATGAAGCAGTGGCTGCTGATTTTTTTTCATTTTCCGAACAACCCAAAGCAACCAAAGCTATCGCAAGGAGGATAAATTCAGGATAATTTCAACTTTTTGGTGGAATGGCAAACATCTTGCTCTTAATTTTATCAAACCAAAAAAATAAGGAGAAAAAGTATGAAGCGCCTAGTAAGTTTCCTTCTTGCGGTTATAGTCACTTTAATTTTCCAGGCTCCCATAATAGAAGCAGCCACTGAAAAAGGCCCGTTCCCAATTGATGGAACTCAATTCTTCCAAGAGAAAGTCGATTTACTGTTAAAAAATGTTTCGATACAGTCAAAGGCTGAAAAAGCTAAAAAGCTAAAAGCCCCGGCCCCAGTCCCAAAGAATTACAAAATTGGCGACGAAGAAACTTTTTGGGCATCAAACGTTGCTAATAACACTCAATATCAGCTTAAAGCCACTCTAAAAGCAATCGGTCCCAATTCCTATATTTTCCTTGAAAATGGAAGAAATGTATCAGATGCCGATATCCAAAGAATCGAAAATGATTTTGAAGGAAAAGTCTACAACACCGATACCAAATATTTCGGACAGGAATGGAAACCTGGAATTGATGGCGATCCCAGAATGACCCTTCTTCTATTGGACATCCAAGATGGCTTCACCGCCACCGGAACCAACCAGGGCTTTGTAGCCGGATATTTCTTCGCAGGTGATGAATTTCTTCAAGCCGACATACCCGCTAACATTCAAGTGAAAAGTAATGAAAGAGAAATGATTTATCTCGATATCTACCCCGGAAACCCGTCTAAACCTGATTATCTAGCAGTAGTTGCACATGAATTTACTCACATGATCCATTTTGCACATAACCCCCAGGAAGCCACATGGGTAAAAGAAGGATGCGCAATGATCGCAATGTATTACAACGGATACGGTCATCAATCACAAATTACCAGTTTCCTTCAACAACCTGATACCAGTTTAACCGCATGGGCACAAGATCACTCGATCTCCAATTATGGAGCAGGATACCTCTTTAATTTCTATCTTAATCAGAGATTCCTTAAAGATGATGCTTCAAAAGTAAATTTTTATCAAAATTTAATCAGCAGTAAGGTTCAAGGAATTGATTCCCTTGATGCAGGACTCAAACAATATGGAACAGATTTTGCCCAGTTTTATACCGATTTTGCAATCACCAATTTTGTGAACAATCCAAATCTGGATAAAGGTGAATACTGCTACAACGACCCGTTATTAAACAAACTCAGATTGCCGGTAACACAGATGATTAAAAGCCTTCCCGGCCAGGTACAAGATAAAGTTTTTATCTGGAGCGCAGATGGAATCAAAGTTGATCTCTCAACCGCCAAAGCTAACGTTAAAATTGATTTTGCCGGTGCACACCCAGCTTTCACAGACGGAAAATACCTGAGCTACAAAGTTGCCGCAGTATTATCAGATTCCAGAGACAGAGTAACTCCTGAAATCAGTTTTGTAAATTTGGTTGCCGCAGCTGATAACAAAACCCAGTCTGGTTCACTTGAAGTTCCCAGCGCAGGAAAATTTGACACCCTTACAATCATCGTAAGCGCTCAAGCCCCCGCTGGCATCCCCGACCAGGGATACGCCAAAGCCCCAGGAATGCCTTATGTAGTGGCAGTTTCAGATTCCGGCGCTCAGATTGCACGAAGTGTTAATTCCATAACCAATGTTTCCGCTCTGGTCCAGGATTACAGCAACGCCGCCACAGGGCTTTCAAGCGATAAGGAAGACGTGCAACTTCAAGCTCTTAACTCACTCGAAGCGATATCTTACGAAGTTACCAAAAGTGTAAAACACGATCTCGAAAATGGTAGTACAAAATCAGTTGACGATTTGATTACAGCCCTTCAAAAAGCTGACTCAAAAGATTTACTTAAGCCACTTGCCAAAAAGGTTGCAGATCAACTAAATGCTCAACAAGCACAAGGAAAAACTCAGCTTTCTGACAAAATTCAAACTCTTCTCTCATATTGAACTATAAATTGATCCTACTATCCAAAAACCCCGACAGTAGTCGGGGTTTTTTCATAGGAAGAGCTTAAAGCTTTAAATTTTTTCAACGCCACTTCTTTTTGGAAATGGTATTATATCTCTCATGTCATCGTAATGGAGCACAATTAGCGTGGGTTTGATTGATATTTGCCAAATTGTCCCGGGGATGGTCCTGGAATCAGATCTTTTTGCACCAAATGGGAGATTCCTGCTTTCAGCAAATTCACTTATTGAAAAAAAGCAAATAAAGATTTTTAAAACCTGGGGAGTGCTTCAAGCCAACGTTCTGGGGCACAGTAAGGAAGAATTTTCACCTAGAACGGAGATTTTCCATGACCCTTCTCGAGCTGAATTAAACAAAATCGACCAAATCAGCAAAATTAGCAGAATTAAACAAAACACCCCGGAATCAGGTGATTCCCCCCCACCCCATTCTCCAGACCTCCAAAACGAAACAAAAAGACCAGGTTTATCCAAAATATCAGAAATATCTGAAACATCAAAGATCTCGAATATCCCAGAAACCCAGGAAATCCCAAAGAACTTGAAGACTTTAGAGATCTCGAAGACCCTTGAAATTCCGAAAATTCCAAAAGACTCGCAGGCTGCGAATATTTCAGAAACCCAAAAAATCCCTAATGTACCAGATATCCCTGAGGTTCAGAAGATTTCAGAACCTGCAAAAATCACAGAAACGCCGAACATCCCTGAGGTCACAAAGCTTTCAGAATCAGGTGAAACTACATTCCTCAAAAATCTGGTAAAACAACTCATCGAAGATAAACGTGAAGCGATGAAAGCCCTCGAAGTAGCAGCAGCGCTGGGAACTTTTGAAACCACACTGAATCAACTTGAGAGCAAATCTGATATCTTGCGTGAAACCACCATGAAAATCAGAAATCTTATCAAATCAAAAGCTATTTCGATTTTCCTTGTTCATGAGGTTGAAGGAAGTTTTTTCCCCGCCTATTGGGATCCAAAGGACTGTTTGAAAAAATTTGAAAAAGAAGCGGAAATACTTATTGAAAATGGTTGTTTCGCTGAGGCAATTAAGCGTAATCGACCAATTCTTCTTCCTTCCATTGATAAAAAGAACCAACTTTTAGTACATGCACTTTCTACAAATTCCAGAACCAGGGGAATGTTTTTCGCTCTTTTGGAACAAGATCCAAACGAGATATTTGATGCTTTTTTTTCTCTTTTGACTATTATTCTTCACTCAACAGCACACATGCTTGAAAGCTATGAATTTTATTCCTTGAATCTAGTGGCCAAAAAAAAGCTGGAACAAAGCGTCCAACGATTGGAAGAATCCGAAAAAGAGCTGATAAGACACAGATATTTTCTCGAAGAGCAAGTAATGGAGCGAACAAAAGCCCTTGCTGAATCCAATGAAAAAATGAGAAATGAAATTTCCGAAAGGAAGGCTGCTGAAATTGCATTAAAAGAGAGCCAGGAAAAATATCAACTTGCAGTAAAAGCAGGAAAAGTTGGGGTCTGGAGTCTGGATCTTATCGATGAAAACATGTTTATTGATCCTAACTTAAAAGAAATGCTGGGTTATTCAGAGAACGAGACTTTTAATTCCTTTTCAACCTGGAAAGAACTTATCCATCAAGATGACAGAGAAAGTTTCGAGAAAATTTTCAAGGATTTTTTGGAAGGGCATTCAGAGGAATTAGTTTTTGAGCATCGTAAGATAGATAAAAAAGGTGGAATAAAGTGGATTCTTTCACGAGGTTCATTCGCTAAAGGTGGTAACAGAAACAGATTGATCGGAACTGATATCGATATTACCGAAGCGCAAATTGCATTGGAAGAAAAAAGAAAACTCGAAATACAACTCAGAAAATCCCAAAGACTTGAAACAGTAGGTCGTCTCGCGGGGGGAATTGCACACGATTTCAACAATCTCCTAACTCCAATTCTTGGCTATTCGGATATGCTCGCTTCGAATCCAATTTTCGAAGAAAAGGTTAGAAATCAGTTAAAAAGCATTGTTATAGCATCAACAAGGGCGAAAGATATAATTAAGCAACTTTTGTTCTTTGGTGGTCAAATGGAGCAGGTTTTTAAACCCATCGAAATTCAGAAAATAATCCTGGAAGCAATTCACTTGATTCGAGTGTCAATTCCAACCACAATTGAAATACGTTCTGATATTGCTCCTGATTGCAAGCCTATTCTTGGGGATTCATCACAAATGAGTCAGGTAATAATGAACCTGTGCGCTAATGCATCCCATGCCATGAGGGAGCGCGGTGGAATTCTTAATATTTCATTGGAAAACCACGAAATTTGCCAGAAAGACCGCAAGGTTTTCCCCGAAATAAAAGATGGACACTATACCAAACTAGTGGTAAAAGATAACGGCTATGGCATGGATCCATCGACCATTGAAAGAATTTTTGAACCGTTTTTTACCACAAAAGGTGTTGGAGGCGGAAGTGGGTTGGGATTATGGGTCGTACACGGCATTGTTTCCAATCATCAGGGGTTTATTCACGTTGAAAGCGAACTCGGGAAGGGAACTGAATTTAAACTTCTCTTTCCTTCCACCGAATCACAAGTAGCAATTAACAAAGTTGAAGAAAAAACTGTAAGTTTTACAGGTAATGAATGCATTCTAATGGTTGACGACGAAACTGAAATTACGTTAATGGGTAAAAGGACTTTGGAAAAATTTGGCTACCAGATCTTCACCGAAAATGAACCTATAAAGGCACTCCAAGTGATTTCTGAGAATCCCAAAAAATTTCAATTACTTATAACAGACCAGACAATGCCAGGTTTAACCGGGCTGGAACTTGCGAAAAAAACACGTCAAATGGGAATAGAAATGCCAATAATTTTGGTCACAGGTTATAATGATCGTTTAAGTCAAAATTCGCAGGACGCCAAACTCATTAGCAGGTCTTTGATGAAACCTTTTTCAATAAGAAATCTTGCGATGGCAATCAGACAAACACTAGATGAGAAAATGGAGAAACGAGGGAATGGCAAAAATCCTAATAATTGATGACGAATCTGAAGTCAGAGAGATGGTTTCCATGATGGTCGAAAGTGCAGGACATTCCGCGGTCTGCTCTCCAAACGGAAAAAATGCTCTCGAAATTTTCAAAACCCAGAGTTTTGATTTGATTATCACTGATATTTTGATGCCTGAAAAAGAAGGAGTTGAAACAATAATCGAATTAAAAGATCTAAAGCCACGAATAAAAATAATCGCTATTTCGGGGGGCGGAAGTTTTGGAGCGGACACCACATTAAATCTTGCCACATTAATGGGGGCCAACAAAACTCTGGCTAAACCTTTTGTTAAAAAGGAGTTGCTTGACGCAATCTCAGAGCTCCTGGCTTAAAAGCAATTATCTATTTTCCTTGAAATGTGCTACAATTGGAGTTTATATCAATCCCATTTAATCCTGGGTAATGGGCAAAAGCAAGAATACCCATGAATTTCATGGAAGAGTTGATATTTCCTGATTTTTTAGGAGAGGTTCAAACCATGAAAAAATTTGTTGCCGCTGCTGTTCAATTTCACTCTGAGCCGATGGCTGTAGAAAGAAATATCAAGCGTGCTTATGAGCTGCTAAAGGAATGTAAACAAGCTTCCAACGCAAAATTGATAGTCCTTCCTGAAAGTTTTACTACCGGATTCACACCCATAGGAACTTCTTTCGACCTCTGGAAGGCAACTGACACGATTCCAGGTAAATTTACCGATATCGGGAAACAATGGGCGCAAGAATTAGATGCTTACATAGTTTTCCCAACCTATGAACGGGGAAAAAGAGAAGGTTCGGTCTTTAACAGTGCTGCTTTGATAGGCCCAAGCGGAATCATGGGAGTTTATCGCAAAACGCATCCTTTTCCTTCTGAACGAAAAGAAGCTGGAGGGTGGACCACCCCAGGAAACCAGTCCTGTTGCATCGAAACTGAAATTGGCAAAATCGGATTAGTTATCTGCTACGATGGTGATTTTCCTGAACTGGCGAGAGTAACTACTCTTAAGGGAGCAGAAATCATCTGCCGTCCTTCAGCATTTATGAGAACTTTCGACCACTGGGAACTCACAAACCGAGCTCGAGCTTACGATAATCACGTTTACTGGATAGCATCCAACGCGGTTGGGCCAGATGCAAGCGGCGCATACTTTTTCGGATCATCCATGATCATCCACCCAAGTGGTTTCAAAATTGCCCAGGCAAGAGCATCTGACGAGTTTATCTGGTCGGAACTCGACCCGGACCCGATAAAAACCATAGTTCCAAATACCTCTGCAGCTCAACATTTTGACCACCTTGAAGACAGAAACATAAGTTCCTATGAAGGAATACTCAGGCAGGGAAAATCTTCTTTCGACCCAGCAAAACGAATCCCTTACACTAAATGGAGATAATCTAATGAATGGCCCATTAGCAGGCATTACAGTAATTGATCTGACCCGGGTGCTGGCTGGCCCATATTGTACAATGCTACTAGCCGACCTCGGCGCGGAAGTTATCAAAATTGAACGTCCCGGAACAGGTGATGACTCAAGGGCTTTTGGCCCATTTGTAAACGGTTTCAGCGCTTATTTCATGAGCATCAATCGCGGAAAAAAGAGTGTAACATTAAACCTCAAGCAACCCGAAGGACGCGAGATCTTCCTGAAGCTTGCAAAATGCGCAGACGTGGTTGTTGAAAATTTCAAACCTGGAGTAATGGAAAAACTTGGAATTCATTACGACGAGCTGGTGAAAACCAACCCACGATTGATTTATGCCTCCTCAACCGGGTTTGGCCAAACCGGACCTTACAAGTCCAGACCCGCATATGACCTGATAATTCAAGGTCTGGGTGGAATGATGAGTGTCACAGGGCCATCAGCCGACCAACCGACAAAAGTTGGCAGCTCCATCGCCGACATTATTTCAGGAATATTTACATCTTATGGAATTGTAACAGCCTTATACAACCGCGAAAAATCCGGAATGGGCCAAGCAATCGACGTTGCAATGCTAGATTCCATGATAGCAGTTTTGGAAAATGCCATCGTCAGATACTCCGCAACTGGAGAGGTCCCCCACCCCATTGGCAACAGGCATCCATCAATTTCACCATTCGCAACTTTTCATACCAAAGATGGACTGATCAACATCGCTGTTGGAAATGACGACCTTTGGAAAAAATTCCTTGAAATAATTGAGAAAAAGGAAGTTATTTCCGATCCCAGATTCTTAACTAACAAAGACCGCGTTCACAACTGGGATTCCCTTGAAAAATTTCTTTCTGAAGAAATGAAGACGAAATTGACCGATGAATGGGTCACACTCCTTCAGAAGTATGATATTCCCTGTGGGCCAATTAATGATGTTGCCAAATTGTTTTCTGACCCTCAGATAAACGCCAGGTCTATGCTGGTTGAACTGCTCCACCCCACCACCGGAAAAATAAAAGTACCGGGAAACCCGATAAAGTTCTCTCAAACTCCGGCTGAAGTGACATGTCCAGCGCCAGTATTAGGTGAGCACACTCACGAAATTTTGAAGACCAAATTGAAAATGTCCGAGGAAGAAATCAGCTCCCTCCAGAAGAAAAAAGTGATTTAAGAATCACGAGGCTTACCATTTGAACTGGAAATAGGGAAGATGTGATCCTTATTTGTGCGTTAGATGATAACTTCCATCCCAATTTTCGGGAGGAGGGGTTTCTTTGTACTCCTGGCATCTTTTGATATAGGTTTTAGAAGGACCATCGGAAGGCCATTTTTTGAGGATTTCTTCAAATTTTTGAATGGCTTCGTCCCATTTTTTGTCAAGATGTAAAGCGATTCCCGTATCGTACAAGCTTATAAGTTTCGACCATTCCGCCGGCTCATCGCCTTTTTCGCTTACTAATTCGAAGACTTTAACCGGCTCGGCTTTTCCCTTTACTGCAAGAAAATCCAGGAATCGGACTGACACTCGTTCTTTGGCACGAAGATATGTTTTCTCGCTTATCATCAGGAAAGTTCCATATTCTTTGTTAGCCCCTTCCAAGCGGGAGGCCAGATTTACTCCGTCTCCCATGCATGTGAAGTTCATCTGAGCTTCAATTGCTCCCATATAACCAACAATTACGTTTGCTGTATTAATTCCACACCTGGCAGCAACTTTCGGTAGTTTCCTTTCCGCCCAACCCTTCTGTAATTCCAGAATCTTTCTTTGCATCTCCAAAGCACAGAGACAAGCCCTGACAGCATGGTCTTCCTGCTCACGAGGGTAATTCCAGAAAGCCATTACTGCATCCCCAATAAATTTATCCAGAGTTCCGCCATGTTTGAAAAGTAAACGGGTCATGGATCCCAGATATTCATTAAGTAATACAACCAGTTTTTCCGGGGTAAGGGCTTCCGAAATGGAAGTGAACCCGGCAACATCCGAAAAAAAGATGGTCATTTCAACATTCTGGCCCCCCGGTTTTACCGCTTGCGGATGATCCAGCATGTACTGGACAACATCTGCTGATACAAAACGTTGGAACATTGCCTTTGTCTCCTGAGTCTTTCTTCGTTGAGTTAAAAAATGATCTATGATGTGAAACCCTAAAGTCAATGGAAACACTATCAAACAGGGAGAAAAGTAAAAAATTATTCCCAGGGAATTGTACAGAAAAAAACCTAAACCGAATGTTCCACCCATGAAAAGAACTGCGATAAAAGTTGCCGCTAGTGGATTGAAAATCGAAAGAAACACTCCAAATAATGTGGAAATGAAAAGGACAAAACCCGTAGTATGAACAATGCTCGGATATTGTAAAAACCTTTTTTCCAGAATAGTTAAAATGGCATTTGCATTTACTTCAGCTCCGGTAATTTGGTCTCTAACCACAGTAAATGGCGTTTTATAGCTCAATGGAGTCTCAAAAAAGTCCAAGTCAGTCTTTTCGAAAGGAGCAACCAGGCAAACTTGATTCCCACAATTCTGCCAACGACTCAAAGAAGACAGATGCGCACTGGTAGTCCCCAATTTCTCTGCTGAGCCTGGAATCCTTTTCGAATGATAAGCGAGAGTATCGCCGTCAAAACATTCATACAGAGAAAAGGATTTGAGGATTCTTTTCTTGCACACTAAGTCAGTTTGGGTTGATCCATAAAAATAAATTTCCATCCTTCCCCTCTCATCGCAGGGAATTTTTCGGTCAAACAAATTGAAATCGCCCTGATATGTCCCATCTTTTATTAATGGAAATATCCGCTTCATTTCTTGCTTCATGGAATTCATATAAGGAGTTTTTTCCGGCCCGGAATATGATTTGTCCAGTGCTAAAACCGCAGTCAACAGTGAAAAGCCAGGTTCCAATCTGTTTTCTTCGGGATAGTACTGGAATAATGGAAGGCGCCTTATAAATCTATTGCTCCCTGTTTCGGAGTTTATGAAACCAACGGAGGAGTTAGAATTGAGGAAGGTTTTTTGAGGGAAAATTTCAATTTGTTTTTCTTGAATTTCATTTTTTCCAAGGTTGACGATATCGGTTCCAGATGAATTTGGAGAATGGTTCATGAACTCGTAGGAATATTCGCTATCGGTTGTCATTTGCGCCGCAAGAACAATCGGAATTTGAGAACTTGCAATCGCCGAACGTAACAGATCGTCCTCTTCTTTTTCATGATCACCTTGTAAAAGAAAATCCAGGCCGATGACGTTGGCAGGTGGTACTTCGTAAGAGGGGGGAAGCTCAATTTTCAACTGTAGGATAATTGAAAAAATAGTTTCCGCATCAGGAAGCACTTTGAATGTGCATTTTGCTTGAAGATTTCGAATGTTTTCCAGAAAAATCCCAAGCTTTTTTATTTGATCCTGCGACAGTTCTTTTAAAGAAGGCGAAAAAGATGCCAGTGCTTCACTGGGAAATTGAAGAAAATCATGTACAAATGCAAAATTTTCAGAAAAACGAAAAAAACTTGGGTTCTTGTAATTCTCGCAATTTGATGTTCCCGGCCAGGAAAGTGAAAAAACCGGTTTATTCGGAGAAGAAAACAGCCCCAACCGGAAATCGATCAACTTTAAAGTTGCTTCGTTGTTTCCAATAACCGGAACTTGCTGGGTTTGACCCAAAAATTTGATAACGGATGCGAATTCTCTTCTCCCTGGATTTTTTGCCAATAACGCAGATGTTTTTTCGTCTTTCTTTATTAGGACAATTTTTTCTTTTTGACTTTTCTCATTGTATCCTAATTGAAAAATCAAGGTAGTTAGGTATTCATCAACGTTTACAAGAACTCTGGCATAAAACAAAAATAGAGAAAAAAATGCAAATACAAGGGAAAAAAATATCCACTTTTTTTCGGAAAAGAAGATTTTCATAAAGGTTAATTATACCTAATCCCGTAGCATTAAAAAGATTACTGGATGAAACACCAAGGCAAACAAAAACAGGAATTCATAGTCGATTCGACTCCACTTACAAGCTGAAAATAATTTACTGACTCATAAAAGTACAACGCTTGAGAAAGCCACCAGAAAACATTTATGACATTTTTCACTTCCAGTTTTTTTAAATATTTCACACCTTCTCAGCAACCTGCTATTTGTCATTGTCCAGAGTCGAAGTATTGGTTTTGAATAAAACCCAATTACTCTGTTTTTTTGAAAGACTCCAAAAGTCCAATGTTTTTCACTCTCCAAATCCGTAATGTTCAAATACTTGGATTCCATCGGCATCTGCTACCACCGACCAAGTGGTATCTTCGAGGGCAAATTCGCATTGTCCCAGCGGCGCATTGAGCCGCCCTTTAATGTTCTTTAAACCGGTGTTTCCACCTATCTGCCAGTTAACTCCGCTTCCAGTAACCAAAACTGCACGGTTATTTCCTTTGTCGGTTACGAGTAAAAATTCGAGGGGGTCGGAGTTCGGATACCAACACAACTTGAATTCATTATTAGGGTTCGCTACAACATTAGGAAGGGAAAATAGAATTTCTCCCCCGGTAATGCTTCCATATTGGTCCATAGAAAATTTTCGAATGTTTCCACCCTCATCAATAGTTCTGATTTGAGGAAATACTCCGGGAGAGCCAGTTGCAACCATATCAACAACTTTTGTTGGATACCCGGCATTTGGATTCACTTCCCCCGTAAGAAGAAGAGCTTTCAAATAGGAGTCATCAGCCCAGAGAATAGTTTCGGTCTGTTTCCCTGAGGGGGCAAAAACCTTGAAATGGTTGAGGAAATCCATGTGCTGAGGAATACTTTCCATAAACCCGTCCATAGAATTAAATGTTGAAGAAGCCGTTGGAGCAAATTGTGAAATAATACTGCTGGAAGTACCAACAGTTGACAAAACCCAACAGTTTAAATCATCTGTTCCCGTCGTTTTGAATACGGAAAAATCTTTAATGTACAACTTCTTTTGGTCTGTAAACCATTTTGCGACAGGAGTTCGTGAAATTTTCAGTAAAGCCTCCGGGCCCGTTTTATCAACGGTAACATTGAATTGCTCAACTCCGTCTCGGTAAACAAAAAAGAGGTTGGGGTTAAGTGCTGAAAAGTTTTTTATTTCGAATGGAACAGTTTCTGTTCCTGGAGTTGCAAATGCACTCCAGGGAATGAATTCGCGAAAGAGCATTCTGTTTCGCAAGGTAACGGGGGTAGAAGAGGAAATCATATTCAATGAGGAACTCAGAACTCCGCTTGCAATAACTGAGAGAGTCGTGGAATTGTAATCGAAATCTCCTTGTCCATACTCAAAATAGACAAAAGGATCTTTTTCGCCGGTATAATCTATTCGATAGGGATGAACTCCCGCTGATGATGACGAGTCCCCTGATTTGCTAACTTGTAAGTCGATAAGAGTAATTGAAGAAGTGGATAGTGTTTGGGAATCAGGAAAAACCGGCTGGTTCCTGTCATTTAAAAATTGGATTTGCGCACACATAAAGCCGCCACCCATCCATGTTGCAGTCGTTTTTAACGTCCCGGAAATTTCCGGTGCCACTTGCAAAGAAAAGGATTTGAATGAATGTGTTTTCGGTAAGGAATCTGATGCCTCCAATTGAAAATAAAAAATGCCTGTTTGAGTCGGAATTCCGGAAATTATTCCGGTACCGGAAGCCAGAGAAAGTCCCGGCGGAAGAGTCGTATAGGTTGCTAAAATCCAGCTCAGGTTTTCAGTAACTATCTCTCCACCCGACTGGGCTTTAAATCCATAGTCATAGTTCTGATTAATTCGCGCCCGTGGAAGATCAACGTTGTCCAGTATTACCATCCCCTGTTTAATAGTGATGGAAAAATCCTGACTGGCTGTTTTACTTCCGATTTTCTCGCTTACTTTCAATGAAAACTTATAATTTCCTTCTTCAATTGGTGTTCCTTCCAAAATTCCGGAGGGTGACAGGAACAAGCCTGGAGGTAAACTTCCCGAAGTTACTGTCCAAACGTGATTGGAGGCAAAACCCCATTGAGCTTCAAATTCGAAGTGATAAGGTGAATTTGGATAAGCATCCGGTAAAAATGGGGAAGAAATTATCTGGAATGGCCAATCTGCAGGATTCATTTCCTTTCCGGCAACTTTGGCTTCCACAATTCTCCAGATTTGCCAGATTTCACCTGAAATTTGATCCATTTCCAAATAAAAAGCTAATCCCAAGCCTTCTTTAAAGTAAAAGGTTTTTCGGATATGGGATCTTCCCCAGGGGTCAGGTTTATTTTGATAGTACCATTCCTGGTATGATGGAAGCGTATCAATAATTCCAAAAGCGCTCGGGTTGGAGAACAATTCACTCATTGAAGTGTCGATGTATCCTGAATAATTGGTATTCTGGTAGACTTCTGAAAAGTTCACTTCGGTATAGGTTCCGATAGTTTCGACCTCGTTCCACATTTTCAGTGGTTGTCCGGCATTGAAAGTGTAAGTCCCAAGCGGGGGAGGCCCGAAATCCCATATCCCTGAGTCGTTTGAAAAGCGCCAGTAACCACCATATCTGGAAAATCTTCCGATTTTTGGGTCAATTGTAAATGATGAGATGGAGTTCAAAGGTTCGAAAGATTCGTTCAAAGTGTATACTTTTTTTCCATTGATCGTATCAGGTCCGGATGCGACGGTAATTACTATGTAATACGGCAATTGCTGGTTATTTTGCTCAACTGTGTATTTCCAGCGATCTCCGATGTCCAGCGGAAAAAATGGCTGCATCTGAAAAACCCCAATAGATCGTGAGTTTATTCGAAAATCATCGATAAACCATTCCCCATCAATGTCCTTGGTAACTTGAAAAACTATTTCAATCCTGTTTCCCCCAGGACTGGTGTAATAAGAAAATACTTCAGCGTAGTTTGAAGAAGGTTGAGTTATTCCGTCGGAAGGAATTACAAATGTATATGAAGCGCTTCCTTCCTGAGTTTTAAAATTGTTCCCAAAATCCCAAATTTGAAATAGTCCGGAAATTTTGCCACTGCCGTTTTGGCTTTTTAATTTCGCTGATAGCAAGTTTTCAGCCTCAGCGGAATTTCTTTGGGACGTATTGGCGTTAAATTTGTTCAATGTTGCAATTATCTTTTCGGAATCAGTAGAATTAATTGAATTTGCCAAATTTCCACTGTTTGAACCGCCCATGCAGCCAGAAATAAGTGAGGTAACCAACAAGACCAAAAAAATCAAAAGACATCGAAATGCCCGGAAGAGTCCAGGAGGATTATTTGTTTTTTTTGTTTGAGTCATTGAATTTGTCCTTCTTCGGGGGTCATAAAATACGCAAGTCTATCTCAGCCCTCCAACCTCGTTTCTCACAATACAAGTTCAGAATTCCTGTTGTCGTAAACTTCATTTTCTTCGATTGCTCAGCTTCAAAAGCCGATTCCGTAGAGATTAAAAAGTTTTCAGCCCGAATTTTATTTTAAGACCAAATAATACAAAAGTTAAGGCAGGAATCTCATCCAAACGAGTTCACGTTTTCAGGTTTCGGGAAAATGGTCTTAAGACTATATCCTCGGGAATTGGAATTCTGAAGTTTGTGCTTACCGTTCTATTTTTTGATACTGTACTCATTTCAAAAATTGATTCAACTGATTTTGCAATTCCTGATGTTTGACTTGAATTTCATCGTACGCTACCCCTAATCGGTCAAAACTGTCCGCGATTTGTTGATAAATAAAATTTAATTCGGCTTGTTCAGACGTTTGGTATTTGTTTCTTGACGCATCTCTCATAAACGACTGGTACAATCGGGTTGCTTGATTATATATCTTTTTGGACTTACCGAATTCCTGCAAAATCCTTAGAGTAGAGCGCAGCTTGTTTTCAGTTTGAGAATTTGCAACATTGGTATCATAAGTTTTTATTGCATTTTCCAGAATGGAAAGTTGATAGGACAACTGATCAGCAAAATCCTGCATTTCAGTGAATATCGCAGTATCAATTTTTACTACGTTCAAATCCTTCATGAACTTTACGATTTGGACTCTGTAATCGGAAATCTTTCTCCCCAACGCTAAAAGATCAGGATTTTTCGGATTTTTCTCCAGCAACTTCATAAATTGTGATTCTTGTTCTGACAAAAGTAATAAGGTAATATTGCAACGATCTTGAGCATCGATAAACCAGTCCTGGGACAAACCACCACTCCCCGAAGTTCCTGAAGTGCTTTCCAGCTGGCTTTTCAAAATTTCGACTTCCGACCAGGCGATGCCAATATTGAACGAAATACTTTCCGGGGAAACCGTTCCCTCTGGAATCCCACTGATTTTCATTTTATCGATTTCCGCTCTATGGTTTTGCAAAACTTTTTGCGCTTGTGCAATAATTCTGGCATAAAGAAAAATTTGATCCGAATCTTTTGATTTGGTGCCTTTTTTGGTTTCAAAACCGCTTTTTTGCGCATCAACTTTTCCCGCAAGATTTTTCAAAATAACGGAATTCTCTAGTAACAGCCCTATAAAACGCTCGTGATCATGTTTGAATTTTTGTATCTTCTCAAGATCCTTATTTCCACTCTGATTCATTGCACTATAAGAATCCCTCAGTTCCTTGAATGATTTGTTTTCGCCATCAATCATTTGAGGTACAATTTCGGGAACCTGGTTTAATTGTATAGAATCTCCTAAATGCGAAAGTTCGCTTTCCCATTCTTTGGATTCTTCTCCTACATCGATTGTGCTTTTTTGAACCTTTCCACCGGAGCGGACTACAAGTTCTTCCCCTTCTTCCAAATCTATTTCTTCATGGGTTTCCTTTACCCTTACACCCGTTCTACCCCGGAGAACCTTGATCCTATCTTCAGTTTTTGCTTCGTCAGTAAAAAAGGTCACATTAGTTCCTTTTATTCCGGTTACCGTCTGATTCCCTTCTATTTCGAAACTTCCGCCTGATGAAATTTTTTTGACGTTAACCCAGATATTTCCTTTGATAAGATTAATTTTGCTTGTGTCAGATATTGGGCTTTTAATTGCTATCTCAGACTCAGCTTTCAAAAGGAAAGTCGACATCTCAGCAAAACAAATAATCGCATTCGAATCTTCCTCGGTAAGAACATGATCATCGATATTCAATTGGGACTGGACTTTTGCAAGACTCTTGGAAGCAGGATTGGACTCAGGAAAAATTTTTACTTCCCCTGAAACGCTTGAAAATCGTGAGCCTGAATCAACAGCTATCAATGGCGCAGCAAGAAGCAGAAAAACAAGAAAGAAAGCGAAAATAAGTTGAAATTTAAATTTACTCATATTTCATAACCGTCGTTTTCAAACCATTTGCGTAATCCATAAAAGCGAGATATGGAATATCGTTAAAAGCAGCCATCGAAAGGAAATAAGCTTGTCCAGGCGAGAAACGAACCAACCCTAGACTCTCCCATGAAGAATTGTTCCATCTTAATACGGTAGTTTTATTTTGACTGGTAAAGGCCAGGAAAATTGTCTTCCCTTGAATTACCAGGGAAAGGTCATCAGCACTAGTGTCGGAAATCCCGCTAGAAGAGCCAAGATTTACCCAGTTTGTTTCATCAAATTTTTTGACGATTGCTTTAAAACCGTAAGCATAATCAGAATATGCAACGTAAGGTGTTCCATCCGAATCAATTTGAATGCTACCGGACCCGATTAATCCTCCGGAAAAACTCTCGGGCCCAACATCAGTCCAGGTACCATTCACCAATTTTTTCACGGTCGCCAGACCGTTACCAATATTAAAATCCTGGACAAGAACATAAGGGATTGAACCGAAAATACTCATGCTCCGGAAAACAGTGTAATTAAAAGGTTGCGACCAACCACCGTTATCCACCCATGGTGCCATGCTTCCCCAATCCCCATAAGTCGATGCGAATCCAACTACTGAGGTCCAATAATCTCCATAATCATCAGTGGAAGCGAATGAAACAACAGGGTTTCCATTTGGTGCAATAACCAAATTGGTTCCTGAGGCGGTTGTGTTCCAACCATCATCAGTAAATCGACTTGTTCCGATTGTTTCCCAGGAAGCTCCATTAAATTTCATTACATTGGTTAATCCATCATAATTTCCCGGAGCAGTGTTTTGGGAAAAAGCAACAAAGGGCGTATCCCCTGGCCCAAGCGCCATGGCCAGTTCCGTGGATGGTCCGGCTGAAAACCGAGGATTTCCAACATTCTCCCACGATTTTCCATTGTATTTTTTCACTGTAATTCTTGCATCGTTGAAAGCAAGTATTTCACTGTAAGATACATACAAAACACCTGATCCATCGAATTTCAAACACTGATTAAAAGCTAGGTAATCTGAAAAACCAGCTGATCCAACAAATCTCCACCTGGGATTTGGATCATAGGACACAATTGGTGCGGTGGCTTTGGCTTTCAGAACTGAATCACTCTTTTTCCCGTCTGCTGAAGTAAATTGCATTCTCAAGGAAAGTTGGGAAATCGGATTAACCCCAAAAATTTCCAATATTGTTGAACCGGTACTGGTCATCGTAAATAATGCTTCAGTTGCTACTCCGTCGGTTTGGGCTTCGAAATCAGCTTGTATTATTGGATTTGAATCGTCATCTGAAATGTTTAAAGTGATCGATCCAGGAAGTGGAGGGTTTCCAAACCTAATTCTGACCTTTTTGTCAGGAGCTTTTGCAAGCATCGAATCAATTTGATTTGCCAGATTCGCCTCATTTCCGAAACCTCCGCCATTTTCAGGAATTATTGTGGAAACATTGAAAGTCGGAGTTGCCGTTGGTAGCGGAGGAGTGACTTTAACCCAATCGTTGGATATAGCTCCCAGAGCCATATTTCCTGCTGCATCGAATGCCGTTCCTGAGGCTATCGATATTCTGAATGTCCCAGCTCCTGAAATATCTTTGATGTTAATTGTACGAGTAGTAATCCCGGTTTCCTTAATCTCAACAACTCCATTGACTGAATTAGTTTTTTCAAGGGAAACCTTGTCTTTGGACAAACCAATCCAATCTGCCCCTGAATAAGTTACAGAATAATTAACCGGGCCACTTTCAGTCTCGCTGATGGAAGGAGAACTTATTGCAATTGAGGGCGGTGTCCAGTCTATTAACCAGGAGTAAGAGGCCGGAGTTAGCTCTGATTGCCAAACTTCATCAGAATTTTTTCCCAGTACAAAAAAAGTATGAATTCCCTCTGTTAAACTTGAAAGATAAGTCGGTACTGTAAGAGGGATTTCATTGCTGTAACTTCCGGAATCAAGCTTGAATCTATAGGCTAATAGGAAAGAACCATCGATCCTGAATTCAGCCGTGGCTAAAGTAGTACAAAGAGGTGGCACTTTCAAAAAAGAAATTCTTGCCACTGTCGGGCTTAGTAATGGAACTGTAGAAAACGTCCAGAAAAGTGTTGTTTGGAGCGTATTTCCCGCAAGATCTTTAATATTCCGGGACAAATAAACGGAAAAAGTGGCCCCATTATCAAGTGGGTTTTCCGGTTGGAAAACCGCATTCTTGCCATCTTTACTGAGAGAAATTCTTCCGGGAATTAATTTTTCGCCGGTTTTCAGAAAAAAGTTTTGAGTTGTAAATGATTGTGAATCTATCGCTTCACTGAATCCTACGCTGATTCCGATCCCAATCGGCACTCCTGTGGCATTTTCAGCGGGGTATTTGAAAGTAACAATCGGTGGTTCAGTATCATTAGCGGCTGCATTATTGGGAGAATCAATTCCAACCAAAAAGCCGATTTTCGTATAACTGAAAGCTCCATGCGGGTCGGTAACTTTAATTGAAATGGTTGCAATTCCAGGAGTTTCAGGAGCAGTCCAGGCAGCTTTAAATTCATTAACCGGGTCGACTGAAAGCTCTCCTTTGGTTGCAACCCAGGAGATTGAAATTTTTCCTATACTGCTTGAATCATCGCTTTTCGGGGTGGCAAAAAGGAAAATTTGCCCTTGAGTTCTGATTTTTCGACTGACGGAGGCAACATCACCTGATGTCACTACCGATACAGTTGGTGGTACAACAAAAGAATCAAAAGAAGGTGCATTTATCTCAATTTGGGATGGGGTTTCACCTGGTGCGAAAGGAATAGTGATATTCAATTTTCCCGAAGTGCTGGTTGATGGAATTTTCAGCTCAGCCTCGGTGAATCCATCTGGTAGCGGTGGCGTCTCAAAATTTCCATTCTCACGAATAAAAAAATTTTCGCCCCAAAGGCTTAATTTTGTTCCCTGAGGGAGAGGATTTCCGTAAG
Source organism: Candidatus Rifleibacteriota bacterium (assembly GCA_015233565.1). Lineage (GTDB taxonomy): Bacteria > Muiribacteriota > Ozemobacteria > Ozemobacterales > Ozemobacteraceae > JADFXM01. The sequence goes on along the minus strand of JADFXM010000008.1, from coordinate 146,546 downwards.
GATCCAATAAAATCCCTCGAACCGTGTTTTTTGCTTCGACAATCTGTACAGGATCAACTTCAATTGCAGATTCTTTATCAGAAACATAGACCGGCTTAAAAGACATGTTTTTATATGTCTTTTGGCTAAGGTTGTCAAATAATTTTGCAACCATGTGGTATTCCCCGGGGGGAACATTTAAAAATTGATATACTCCTGTTGCAGTAGTAAAAGAGTGCATAAATTCGGGATTCTCTTCCAACCAGACTTCAGCACTCGCAACGGGAAGCAACGAAGCATCAAGTCCTCTAATTGAGGATTGAAGAACACTGGCGGTTGTGATTTTTCCGGTCAATATTCTTTGGGATACCCCCCCCGAAGAAATTGGACTGACGGCACTCTTCGATTCTGAAGAACCGCCACCAGCGCATCCAGTAATGATTAATAACGCTCCCAGAAAAAAAATTGACAAAAAAAGTGCGTAAACAAATTTTTGAGGGTTTCTAAAAATGATTTGAGGTTTCTTCCTGTTCAATGTGAAACCATCCTAACAATCAATATTCCTACCGATCCCTATTCTCTTGTCCCAAAACTGATAAAAAAACTTTTTTTTAATTTGGCAACCACCCCTATCGTCAAATTTCGCTCTTTTAGATAGAAGGGGAGTTGTGGAACTATTGCAAATTAACTCCTGATCAGCTTTTAGTTCCCCAAAATTTTCAAACTTTTCAGGAAAATTTAAGAAAAAACGCCCCAAAGAAAATTCAAAAAAGGGGGGGGACAGCAATTATGCTTTTTGAAATTAAAATTGAATCGATTTTTTCGGAGGGCGAAAGTTTTTTGTACCCATCACAAAGTAATCGCCCGAAAACCAAATGGTACAATAGACTGCCAACGCCAGAAATGGCAGCAAAAATGGAATGAAACTACCTAAAACTGGAATTAAACCCTCTCAGTAAGGAAAGCTAAAAATGCTTCAAGAATATTATTTCTGGTAAGGAAATCCCAGAGTTCCTGCTCGTCCGGTTCACTGCGAATAGCAAGCATTTTTTCATTGTCAAATGCCAAATATGGATGCATTTCCAAAAAATGGCAGGAATTTTTGCTTACCAATACTGGAGCGTTTATCTTTATTTCAAACCCGAAATTGGCTAATTGCCTTGGGTCAACAAATTCCGGGGACGGTTTCCAAAAATTGATAAATCGAATCTGCTCTTTCATTGTAGATTTAACAATCAAAGAATTTTCTTTAAAGCATTGGAGATACGAAAAAAGCTTTTCCATTCCAACTAGTGCAGGATGCAGGAGAGTTTCCGCCATTTCCGGATGTTGGGCAAGAAATGAAAAGCCTTCTCGGAGAGAGATTATTTCTCCAAACAAGTTCTCTTCATAGTCCTCAAGAATATTTTTGGCCAAAATAGCCGGAAAAAGATCTCCCTCATGATCTGGCGGTGGAAAAGAATGCGAAAGGCTCTCCAATAAATCGATGATGTCAAATTTGAGAATTCCTTCAGACAATGCTTTGAAGCATTTTTTTTGCAATTCCGGTTTCTTCTTCTGACCGTACGCAAAATAAAAAGCGATAAACGAGGAGGCCAGTAAAGTACAAATTTTCCCAAAACATTCTTTCAACCGGTAAAGGATAAGCGAGGAATCATTATGAAGAATTTCAGCACGAAGGATTCCACCTAAAATAAAAGGAAAACCTTTTACCTGAGCATGCAAACCTGGAGATATTTCTTCCATTGTAACAAGCTTGCTTTCAACTTTTTCGGATTTTTCGAATTTATCCAGAATTACTTCAGCTTCAGTACAACCTCTCTTTGAAAGCAGGAAAAGCGCATGTCGACATAATTCTGAAGTCTCGGAATCCGGGTGCTGGCTATGTCGGGAAATTACCGGCAACAACTCTTCGCAAATGAAAAGGTGAAGAAGATTTCCTGCCTTTCTGCTTATTTCCGGCAAGTCTGAAGACAACATGGAATCAAGTGCTTCAAATATCCATTTTCTTTCAATTTTGCTTACAATTTGAAAGGCCTTCATCTTTACAGGGGGGGAAGGATCATCCAGTGAGTTCAAAATGTTTGGGATTATCAAACCGGCAATCAATCCAAGAAAGGAGTCCAATGCACTTATCTTCACACTAACTGTTGGGGAATTGGCAAAATTCAATAACATTGGGTAATTTCTAAAATCAGGATTCTGCTTCAATATTTCGGAAATTAGCAGGAGTGCTTCCGAGTTGGTTTCCTGGGAAAAATATTTATGAATCAGAAAAGGAATCTGGCTTGATCTTCGGCCTATTAATCCACGAAGTCCTAATAAGCGCCTTTCAGGGTCGTTATGCGAAAGGAAAGGTTCAAGTCTTTCTAATCCTACTTCACCAGAATATTTGGAAAAACTCTGGAGTTTTTTTAATACTTTTAACCCCAGGGCCTGCAATTCAGGTTCCGTCTCACGCCCGAGGTAGTCCTCAAGAATTGATTTAGCTTCAATAATCGATTCGTTGAAAATTACCGCAAGTGCTCTTTTTTTAATAGCCGAATTCGGCTGTTCCAAGGCTTTTTTGAGTTCATTCAAAGGAATTTTTTTGTTACTCATTTTCCTAGGGTAGTATTTTTAAATTGTTTTTTCAAGTAGAGTTTGAAAATTTCAAAAGGAATTAATTTAAACGCTGATAATAACTCTGTCTAGTTGCAGATTTAAAGCACCTGATTTATACTTAAGTTGTGAAAAAAACTTCCTTTCAAACTTTTTTCCAATCATTCTCAATATAAAAAGTAAAAAAAATGTCCCGACTAAACTTCAAAATTGAACGAGAGAACGAATTTTCCAAAGCGCGAGCTGCGAAGTTCCAAACGTTACACGGAGAAATTAAAACCCCTATTTTCATGCCTGTTGGCACTCGCGCAACTGTAAAAGGACTGACTGTTGGAAGTCTGAAAGAAGCAGGCACACGAATGCTTCTGGCGAATACTTATCATCTTCTCTTACGCCCTGGTCCTGAAGTTTTCAAGAAGTCTGGTGGGATTCACCGTTTCATGAACTGGGATGGACCTGTTCTTACAGACTCAGGCGGTTTTCAAATTTTCTCTCTCCCGCATTCGCGAGAACTGAATGAGGTCGGCGCGCGTTTCCAAAGCTATGTAGACAAAAGTTTTTGTCTGCTCTCTCCTGAATCCAGTATTGAAATGCAAAAAGCCATTGGCAGTGATATCATGATGGCGCTCGATCAGTGCATTCCCTCTACAGCTCCATTTGAACAAGCAAAAGCAGCCATGGAACTGACCCACCGTTGGGCAGATCGCTCACTTCGTGCAAGAGGCGACTCCCCTCAAGCCATTTTCGGCATTGTCCAAGGTGCGTGCCACCCTGATCTTCGTAAGCAAAGCGCTGAATTTTTGAAAACGCTTCCTTTTGACGGAATGGCGATTGGTGGATTAGCAGTCGGCGAAACTCCAAACGAACGCTACCAATTTACCGAACTTGTGACTGAGCACCTCCCAAAAAATCTTCCCCGATATCTTATGGGTGTAGGAACCCCAATTGACATCCTTGAAGCCATTCATCGTGGCGTCGATATGTTCGATTGCATAATTCCTTCTCAATTGGCCCATCGTGGGGTGGCATTCACCTCCCATGGAAAACTTCAATTCCGCCGCTCAATACATAAATTTTCTCAGGAACCGATTGATGCACAATGCACCTGTCAATCATGCCTGAATTATACTCGCTCCTATATTCACCACCTTGTAAAATCTGACGAGCCCCTAGCCTGGTTTTTATTAACCTGCCACAATTTATCTTTCTATCACCGCCTCGTTACTGAAATTCGGGAAAGCATACTGAAGGGATGTTTCCTCACATATTACGAAAATATACGACCTGTGCTGGTCAGAACAGATGAAGATAACCCACGGGTTCCCCCAAAAAGAGCAAAAATTTCCCGTATCCCAAAATTAGGAGATTATGAAATCCACACTTCTTCCAAAGGCTTTTCCAGTATTCGACAAATTAGTTCCGGTGAGATAATGCACTCGGTGATCTCCCCTTCGGAGGAGGCCAACAAGCTCTATATTGAGCAGTCGCATCTTGCATCCCGCCTATTGAAAAGCAAAACGAATTCAGGCGATTTGGTAATCTGGGACGTAGGACTTGGGGCTGCCTCCAATGCCATGGCAGTGGTGAACTGTTTTGAAAAAGTCATTTCTGAAAAAGATGAAAAGGTATTTCGTCCTCTCAAACTGGTAAGTTTCGAATGTGACCTCGATCCACTTACACTGGCTTGTAAAAACGCGGGAAATTTCCCGCACTTGCGTCATAGTGCCCCTTACCAGATTCTTGAAAATGGAAGATGGGAACATTCCTCAAAACTATTTTCCTGGGAACTCTTAAAAGGAGATTTTTTGAGCCTCTTTTTAACTGCTAGAGTTCCGGAATTAATTTTTTATGATCCCTTTTCCTATAAGGCCAATTCAACTCTTTGGAGCACTGAGACTTTTTCGAAAATCATTGCTCACTGTCTTTCGACCGACATAAGTGCCGAACTTTACACCTATTCCTCTTCAACTGCAGTGAGAGTTTCGCTTTTATGTGCTGGCTTTTATCTAGCCGAGGGAGTTGGAACAGGACCCAAGGCAGATACCACCATCGCTTTCACTAAATCCAATGGAGCGTTTTCACATCCTTCATCCCCAATCCTTTTGGGAAATGAATGGCTTTCCCGGTGGCGACGAAGTGAGGCTCAATTTCCTGCAGGTCTTTCGATTGAAGAGAGAGCAAAAATTGAAAAATTAATTGAAAATCATCCGCAATTTCTGAACTATTAAATTATACCAATCCCAAAAAATATGTACATCACCCCAAGAACATGGATTTGATCAAAATGAAATTGGATCGGTATATTTTGCGAGAAAAGAAGGAACTTTCATGAAAATTAGGAGCCCTTACTGGAATGGTTGAAGCATTCATTTCCGTCAAACCCAACTCCAATTTACGCAGACGTGAAGCACGAAATAGGTCAGATGGATGAACTAATTGAAATTGGTATTATGCAAAAGTTCCCCTCCTATAAGTCGCGATTAATCAACTTTTTGGAAAAAGTCAGAGTTTTCAATAACTTCAGAATTCCTGGCGTCGGCAGTTTGCATTTTCTTGGAAAAGAGCTTCAAAAGGTATTTTTCTGATTTTCGAATACTTTTAGATTGGATTTTATCCTGAGACCAACTTTCATAAAAATTAATCAGAAGATGCCTTCAAAAGGAAGTTGGCAATTCGTCAATCGAAAAAATAGTACCAAAATTAAATCCCCGAGGTTGGGATGTCTGAATTTAAATCCCAGAGGTTTGGAAATCTGAACTTTGTGTTAAAACTTGTAATCTTTTTTAGGTTATGGGTAAAATATTTATTTTGCCTTGCAAAAAATGAACAGTATTTTTTCCAATTTAAATTGATCTAATCAGGCTTTTTAAAAACTATTTTCAACTTTTTGGTAAATTTTTGCGTTTAATTATTAGTTACAATTTATTAAGTTCTTTCAATTTTGTCTTAATCAAGGAAAAAAAAATAAAAGGCGGTTTGCATGATGTTCAAATCATTTTATTCCAAGTTGGCTGTTATCGGTGTTTTTGTCTTTTCGTCTTGCATTTGTTGGGGTATGGAAAATTCCACAGATCGCTGGATTGTAAAATTTAAAAACACTTCCTCAGTGGCTTCCAAAGATTTAAATACTCCCTGCAAGCTTATCCGGAATTTACAGCAAGAATGTGATAAAAACTTTGAAGCGCTTTCTTCAAGAGTGAACACCGAAGCGGTAGACAAAATTTGGGCAGCAAATGCCATTGCCATTACTGCTTCCTCCGAAAAGATAAAAACTATTGCAAAACTTGAAAATGTTGAGTTCGTATTTCCGGTTCAGCGTCGAAAATACATCATCGACGACCCCAATTCAAAACCTGTCTATATCAGAAGTGAAGCCCAATGGGGAGTTGCAAAAATTCGAGCCCCGGAAGTTTGGAATAAATTCAAAGTTGACGGAAGTGGAATTGTGGTTGGCCAGGTTGACACCGGAGTTGATATTACTCATCCACTTCTTGCAGGGAAAGTGATTGCATTCAGAGATTTCACAAGTAACCCAAAACCAGGATGTTATGACGATCACGGGCATGGCACCCACACAGCAGGGACAATTTGTGGTTCTGGCGGAGTTGGAGTCGCTCCGGGGGCCAGATTGATATCTGCCAAGGCTTTTGACAAAAATGGTGATTCGACCGAGGAAAGTCAGATGAAAGCTATGCAATGGATGATGGATCCAGATGGTAATCCTCAAACCAACGATTTTCCGAGAGTGGTAAGCAACTCCTGGAGCCGCGACACCTCCAGTGATGGGAGTGATCCAATAGACATGACTTACTTTGAAATAGTAAAAAATTGGGTCGCCCTCGGAATTCTACCTGTCTTCTCTGCAGGAAACAGCGGTCCAAGCGGTAGAATTGAAGTTCCTGCAAATTTTCTTAACACCTGGACTATTGGCGCAACCCAAGATAATGACAAACTTAGCGATTTCAGCAGCCGCGGTCCCTGTAAATGGATCACCGACACTTACATAAAACCCGATGTTACCGCCCCAGGCGAAGAAGTTGTTTCATGCTCAATTGGGGGCGGATTAGTCAGCAAAAGTGGAACATCAATGGCTTGCCCGCACGCAGCCGGGCTTGTGGCTCTGATGCTACAGGCAAATCCAAAGATTACAATTACCGAAATCCGCAAAATTGCCGAAGATACTTCGGTAGATTTAGGCAAAAAGGGCAAGGATAATCTTTATGGCGCAGGAAGAATAGACGCTTTCGCATGTATTTCCAAGATTGCCCCACAAACGCCTCTTGAGAATATCGTGGAAGGTTATAAAATGGCCCTCGAAACCGAGTATGCGCTTTGTGGCAAGCAGGTTATCTCACCACTAGCCGCTCCAACAGCCAGCTATATTATTGAAAAAACCAAATCGCTTGATGATGGGGAATTTTCTTCCCTAAATAAGCTTTACGACAAAGATTCCCTAATAAAAGGAATTCTGAAACAAGCCGAAGCTGTCAGAGAATTTAACGTTCTTCATAAGGATTCTGCCGGGCTATAAAGCTTGATCAGAAGTAATCAATAGCTCCCATTGCTGAAGTTCATAGCTGTAATAGCTCCTTTCAACAATGGGATCTTTTTTGCAAAGAAAATCTGCTTCTTCCAGATTTCGAGCCTTGAATACTATCATTCCTCCTGAGACACCTGCAAAACCGCCTGCATACAACTCTATTTCTGTTGCAAGTTTCTTTATGTACTCTAAATGTTCGTCAAAAGTGTTTTTATCGACTTTCTTTTCCCCAATTTTTTTGTCGACCCTGACAAAGTAGGTGTCTCCCTTTCTCATAATGCGCTCCTCCTGATTTAAATTGTGCAACTTAATTCTGAAAGTATCCATTTTTTTTATTTCAGATTAATCCAAAATAATCTAAAAAGACAATTTTGACAATCAAGATCGACTATGTTAGTACTACCCCAGCGCGAAATGACACGAAATTAAGTCATAGCAGTTGAAACCTAATCATTGAGCCGTGTTTAAATTGTCCAAATTTGTAGATTCAATAAGGAAATTAGACTAATCTCAATTTCTGGAACTTGAAATCCTTGATTTCAAGTGATCATTCGCTTTACTTACCAGTAGAACGTTCGTTAAATAACATTGCAATTGAAGTCAGTATTGTAAAGTTCGGTTGGACGAAAAAAATGTGTTGATTGCGGAGAGGAAATTTGTCGTGCAAAATGCTTTTTTTAGTTGCATTGCAGGGTTAATTTAAGAACGTCAAACTACCATTCAATGGCGGCTTGAAACTGTCATTGCAAAGGGGCGTAGCCAAAGAAACTATCATTTTTAGCTATCAGAAGTAAAATTGCTCCTCCGAAAGGCGTCTCAATGGCACTTCCAACTAAAATGCAGTTTAAGTATTAATTCGAAAAAGTAAATTTTAATAACAGGGGAAGAATCATGACAAGAAGGTATTTGACGGTTTTATCCACCACACTCGTTTTGTTGTTATGCGTTTGCAGCGTTCAAGCAGCCGAGCCTTCAGATGGAAAACCACAAGCCAAGCTAATTTATGTAAAAACTGGGAAGCTCTTCGATGGTCTTGGAGAAACTCTTCGCGAGAATATGACCATAATAGTGGAGAATGAACGAATAAAAGAGATCGTTCCAACGCAGCAAGCATCTGTGCCTGTCGGAGTCGCAGTCCTGGACCTTTCCAAGGCGGTTGTTCTCCCGGGTCTTATCGACTGCCACGTGCACTTGGGTTCACCGGCCGATAGACCGGATGACCTTTACCAATTCGAGCGAACCTCGCAGATTGATGCAATTTATGGAGTAATTAATGCCAAAAAGACCCTTCTGGCAGGATTTACCGCGGTTCGACAGTTTGGCGGTTCCCCATTTGTTGGAGTGGATTTACGAAACTCAATCGACCGGGGACTAATTCAAGGTCCTCGAATCATAACTTCAGGACCCAACATCACAATGACCGGAGGGCACAGTGACTTCAACGGTTATCCTTATACAACTCGTTTACGTGAGGAATACCGTCCCTTCTTTATCGCCGACGGGGTCGATGAGATGCGCCGGGTAGTGCGAACCCAGATAAAGTATGGCGCTGATGTAATCAAAATGATCGGAACCGGGGGAGTGATGTCCAATGCGGATAATCCAAATTCCACCCAGTACAGTTTCGAGGAAATCAAAGCGGGCGCCGAAACAGCCCATCGCGCCGGACGCAAGCTTGCCGTCCATGCCCACAGTGCCCAAGGAATAAAAGATGCAATTCTCGCAGGCGCCGATTCAGTTGAACATGCCAGTTTCGCAGACCCCGATGGATTGCGTTTAGCGATAGAGCACGGGACTTACTTCGTCATGGACATCTACAACGACGACTACATATTAGCCGAAGGGAAGAAAAACGGAATGCCCGCCGATCAGATTGAGAAAGAAAAAGGTGTCGGACATCTCCAGAGAGAGACCTTCACCAAAGCTCTCAAAGCCGGAGTGAAGCTGGCTTTTGGCACTGACGCAGGAATGTACCCACACGGAGACAACGCCAAGCAGTTTGATACCATGGTGCGCTTCGGAATGACACCTGCACAGGCAATTAAAGCCGCAACAGTAAACGCCGCTGATCTTTTGGGACGATCGAAGGATTTCGGCAGCATTGAACCTGGAAAATTCGCCGACTTCATTGCAGTGGAAGGAGATCCCTTAAAAGATGTCCGACTTCTGGAAAACGTTGGTTTCGTAATGAAGGGAGGAAAAGTGTACAAAGATCAGATCGCCTCCAGCCCTATCGAGACTTGGTGATTCTTCCAAATTCCAAAAAACACCCTTTCGAAGTTGAGCTTTCGCAAAATACTCAACTTCGAAAGGATGTTTTTGATCCAGCTTTTGGGTGATTCTTGAAATTAACTCTACTGTTCAATAAACGTCTCTGAAGTCGCTCAAAGCTTGATTTAATAGCGATTTTCTTCCTCTCAAAGTGATTTTCTTTGAATCGTGTACTAGCATCATGTGCAGTTTTAAAGAGGTTAAGCGAGGTTGTAAAGCTAAACTTCAGGGCTGATTCAAACAATGATTTCCATTTTTTCACGGGCTAAAATTGTATTAGGAAAGATAGCCTGACACTGCTTTTCAATATCTTCCAGAAAGGCATCGTTGTGGTCAGGATCATGATGTGTGATCACAAGGCGCTTTACTCCAGCCAGCTTTCCAACTTCCACAGCTTGAACCCAACTGCTGTGACCCCAACCCTTATGGCTTTGAAGCTCTTCAGGAGTGTATTGACCTTCGTGGATCAGTAAATCAGCATTTTGGGCCAAAGCAACAATCTGAGGGTCAATTCGGTCGCCATGCTCAATATCAGTGCAAAACACTATGGTTTTATTATCACTGGTTTGAAAACGATAACTATAAGCATCACCTGGGTGGTTGTGCTTTATTACTTTAAGGAAAGAGTTCTCTGCAACCAGATAATCTTCGGGAGTCTGGAGAAAATCAATTTTCGCACCCATACCGTCTAGTGTAACGGGAAAATATTCTTTCTGCATTTGGGTTTCAAAAATATTCCGAAAATCCTTTCCAATTCCCTTTCTTCCAATAACACTTATTGTGAAAGTTCTTCTTGGATCATAAGCAGGAGCGAAAAACGGCAGCCCTTGAATATGATCCCAATGAAAATGCGAAAATACTATAAAACAAGGACGATCAACTCCAAGATGTGGATCTTTCACCAATTCTTTCCCTAATTCACGAATACCGGTTCCAGCATCCAAAATTACCGTCCTTTTCACTCCATCCAGAAGAACACAAGTTGTATTTCCTCCGAATTTCTGGAATTCTGCACCACAAACGGAAATTGAACCTCTCACACCATAAAATTTTACTCTGGCCATATTATTCTCCTCTCTATTTATTCAATTGGAAAATTAATTTCACTCTCAATAATTCCACATATATAATTCTACCGTAAAATATTCTGTAATTTTTTTCCTTCAGAATTATAGAACAGCATCCACAAATTTTGCAAACTCACTTTTGTCTTTCCTGAGACAAATTTTAATCAATCCAAAAAAAAAATTTATGCTACAATAGCTCAATTGCAAACCTGCTTTGAAAAAAAATGAATTTTATCCAACCAATGTTAAAAAAAACAATTTTTTCACAGATTAAAAGTATTCTGGTAAGAATCTGCAAAACTCTTTTCAAGATAGCCGTCATGATGGCCATCTTCCTGCCTATGATGGCGCCGGCCATAAATATCTTTCATCGACCACGTTCCTTTAAGCTTACCCCCAAAGATTTAGGTTTCTTTAAATCGGAAGATGTTAGTTTTCAAACGGAAGATGGAGTAACCCTCCGTGGTTGGCTAATTCCTGCCGGAACGACGACTACAAAAGCGGCAGTTGTTTTCTGTCATGGTACTCCATCAGATTGCTTGGACCAGTTACCCAAAGGAGCGTTTCTTGCCTCCGCGGGCTACAGTTGTTTATTTTTCGACTTTCGTGCTCAGGGAAGAAGTGAAGGACACAGGATCACTTACGGTCTGCATGAATCGAAGGACGTTTCTGCCGCTGTATCCTTCATAAAGAACCGACTCCCGAATCTACCCATCGGAATATATGGAGAGTCCTGCGGTGCTACTAATGCAATTCTGGCTGCTAAAGAGTGCACAAGTGTTGGAGCATTCGTCTTGGATAGCACATTTGGAGCATATCGTGAAATGATTGAGTATCAGTGTCATCTCGATAGTCTTCCAAGCATTGTTTCAACCCCATTTGAACGAATGTACAGTTTCTGGGCAAATCTTTTTGCCGGAGGACCTATGTTCGATGTTTCCCCTGTAACTGCCGTAGGTGGGCTAGGTTCTCGTCCGGTTCTATTTATTGCCAGTACTGCTGACAATGTTGTTCCTTTTAAGCATTCCCAAAAACTGTATGATTCTTGCACTTGCCCCAAGGAATTGTGGCTGATTCCCGGAATCTCTCACTGCGGAGGCTACTCGCTTAGACAAGACCAATACAAAGTCAAGGTGCTTTCCTTCCTAGACAAAGCACTTGTACTAAACTCATCTCAACACTGAGAAAAGATTTTCCAGGCAAAATGAATATTGTTCGTTTTGAATTAGACTCCTCACATTGTCGCTGCTTATCATCAAAGAGATTATTTTGTTGATTGAGTGGAGCCAAATTATTTCATGGGAAAAATCAAGAATCTGATCAAATTCCTCAAGGGAGTAGGCAAAATCCACACACCTTCTGTTGAAAGGCTTTTCCTTTCGTCGCTAGCTTTTGTTTTTAGTGCTTCTCGCCCTAATTTATTTTGATCAAACTTCTATAAAATATCGTGCTCACGCTCATTGATCTACCTTTCTGTCATTGCATTCTCTTTGGCTTCTTGCCTTTGAGTTATTTGACATTTCCAACTATTATTTGCATTTGCTGTCACCACCTTCAGTTAGAATATAAAATCAAGGAAATTAATTTTCACAAATTAATCTCGTAGAAAAATCAAATTCAGGGGATCTGATCGCGTTAACGCATCAAAATCTTAAAATTAGGATAAAGTCAGCTTCAGAGGATTTAAACACGAATAGAGCTTCTTAGAACTTAATTCAGTACAATTTCCTAAAACCCCGGAACCAAAAACTGCCTGGATTACGACTCAATAAAATTTATCCAATCTCAGAATTCCTGACCCGTATATGAATTGACCGCTATTTTGCAGTATTGGTGCGGAATTTGAAAAAGCACTTTTTCCGGAAAAATTTGCCGACATTTCAAGACTTTCTCGAATAAAAAGTGCCATTTCAATATACTCCCGCATCAGGAAGTCTGAATCTACAATGAGCACCTACAGCTTAAACGGAATGACACTATCCGGATCGTTTCAAAAATTTTAATGGAGTTGTCCCATTAAGACACTCCTGAAATTTTTTTGCTAAATTTTCGACTATCTTGTTCGGCTGCTTTCCATTTTTATTTCCACACCCTAAGCGCAGATCAGAATTTCCTAAACTTGCCCCCTAATTGCAAAACCAGAAAAATATTTCTTGAATTCATAAAAGGTCTCTTTGTTTAACCAGGGAAGAGTTGACTTTGTAAGTGAAGGCTCCAGAAGCTTTCCTGGCTTAAACTCCTGTAACACGAAGGTTTTTGCGCCAAGATTTTTCATTTCGCTGGCCATTTCAAGAATCGATTTTTTCCCAAGAAGGTCTGGATGAATTGTTGATCTGAATTCATGCGGAATACGGCTTGAAATTAATTCTTTTACACTCTCCCTTGTTGCAAAACCATCTCCGATTTTGGAAATTTTCCGATAGTGCTCAAAAGGCGCTTTAATGTCCATTGCAACGAAATCCACAAGGTTTTCACTCAGAATTTTAGCTAAACTTTCAGGAAAGCATCCATTGGTATGCAAAGCTATCTCCATTTTTAATTTTCGCAATTCCTTCAGTGCCAAAGAAAGATCCGGATAAATAGTAGGTTCTCCTCCACTAATAACAACGCCATCGAGAAAACCTTCCCGCTTTTTCAGAAACTCGATAACCTTTTCCCAGGAAATTTCAGGAGAATCGGAATCTCCATTAACCAACTCGGGGTTATGACAATATGCACATCTGAGGTTGCATCCCTTCAGAAAGATTACGGCAGCTAATTTTCCTGGAAAGTCAATTGTTGTAAATGGTTGAATACCGCCAATTTTCAAGTGAGCTGGCATTTGGACTCCTAATTTCATATCATACAGACACAAGCTTAATCTTCCGGGAAAGACAAGCTTTGAGAGACGTTTTAGTGGAAATCTGATTCTTTAGGACATTCTCTGAAGAATTTCTTCTGGTTGAAAAACTGCTCGTTCCTTAAATTCGCTTTTCTTGCCAAGATTAAATTGAGAAACCGGTCTATAGTATCCCATTACACGGCTCCAAACTTCACATTTCTGGCGTTGTTCCGCTTGAAGGGCCGGAATCTGAAAAGCTTCAGCGGGATTTGACTTTTCCCATTGAGAACGAAGCTGAGCGATGGTTTCCTCATCACAAACGGGACAAAATGGAGTCTCTCCGGCAATATATCCGTGTTTTGGACAAATTGAAAAAGTGGGGGTAATAGTAATATAGGGAAGTCTGAATTTTTCAAGGCATCTTTTAACTAGTTTTTTGCAGGAGGTGGCGGTAGGAATTCGCTCACCAACAAACAAATGAAGAACGGTGCCCCCCGTATAGAGCGTCTGGAGCTTTTCCTGATGTTGCATTGTTTCGTAAATATCTGTTGAGAAGCCTACTGGAAGTTGTGTTGAATTTGTATAGTAGGGAGCTGAAGATGGGCCGGCTTGAAGGATTCCGGGGAACTTTTTTTGGTCTTCTTTTGCAAAACGGTATGTTGCGCCCTCTGCCGGGGTGGCTTCGAGGTTGTACAAATTACCAGTTTCTACCTGGAATTGCACAAGACGTTCACGAACCCGTAAAAGTATCTTTTTCGCAAATTCAACTCCCTCATCAGAAGTGATATCGAGCTTGTCTTTTGTAAAGTTCCGTATACATTCGTTCATCCCATTGATTCCGATGGTGGAAAAGTGATTTCGCAATGTTCCGAGGTACCTCTTGGTAAAGGGGAATAATCCACCTTCAATTAACCTTCCAATTACTTTTCTTTTGATCTCCAGACTCATTTTGGCAAGGTTGAGAAGCTCTTCCAGTCTATTTTCAAGGCCTTCCATATTCTGGGAATGTAAATATCCCAAACGTGCAAGATTGATTGTAACAACACCTATGGAGCCAGTTTGCTCTGCTGAGCCGAATAAACCATTGCCACGTTTCAAGAGTTCACGAAGGTCAAGCTGAAGTCTGCAACACATTGAGCGAACCATTTGTGGGGACAGATCCGAATTGATGAAGTTCTGGAAGTAGGGAAGACCATATTTTGCAGTCATTTCAAAAAGAAGATCGCAATTTTTATGCTCCCAATCGAAGTCGGAAGTAATATTATAAGTTGGAATCGGGAAAGTGAACGCACGGCCTCGGTTATCGCCAGTCAACATTACTTCAAGGAATGCACGATTGATTACATTCATTTCTTCCTGAAGGTCGCCATACTTGAAAGGCATGGATTCATTTCCAACCAAGGGGGTTTTATCTGCTAAATCTCTGGGACAGGTCCAATCAAAAGTCAAATTTGTAAACGGAGTCTGCGTACCCCATCGCGAGGGTACATTCAGATTATAAACAAATTCCTGAATTCCCTGAAAAATTTCAGGATAGGAAAGTTTGTCTTTTCGGATGTACGGAGCTAAATAAGTGTCAAAAGAGCTGAACGCCTGAGCACCAGCCCATTCATTTTGCAGAGTACCAAGGAAATTAATCATTTGTCCAAGGGCACTGGAAAAATGCTTTGGAGCCCCTGATTCAACTTTTCCTGAAACTCCGTTAAATCCTTCATTCAATAGTGTTCTTAAAGACCATCCCGCACAGTAACCTGAAAGCATATCCAAGTCATGAATGTGAATAGCTCCCGATCTGTGGGATTCTCCTATTTCAGGGGGATAAACATGTGATAACCAATAGTTTGCTACTACTTTTCCCGCAACATTCAAAATCAGCCCACCAAGAGAATAACCCTGATTTGCATTTGCATTTACACGCCAATCCTGTTGCCCTAAATATTCATTAATGGAACTAATAACATTTACAAAAGATCGGTTCCCCTCCCGCATCTGTTTGTGCTGTTCTCGATACACAATGTATGATCGGTTAGTCCCAAAATAATTGTTGGCTATGAGGATATGCTCCACAACATCCTGGACTTCTTCGATATTCGGATAGCCATCCTGATGCCGGTGTGAAAGAATGTTTATCACTTGTTGGGTCATTTGGACGGCTTCGCTAACACCGAATTCTCCTGTTGCTTTGCCCGCCCGTTCAATAGCTGAACTGATTTTCTCAGCATTAAAGGGCACAACAGATCCATCACGTCTCTCAACAAAGCTTAATTCTCTTCCCTTGTTCATCTTTTCCCCCTAAGTGATTTTTAGAAAAAAACATCCCTAACCGCTTTTCACACTAAGCAATTGGCGAATCGAAAATGTACCTCCATTTTTTTCGAAAGAACCAGGGTACAATTTCTTAATTCATTTGTTGGATGCGAAATAAACCATTTAATGAAAAGTTTGTCAAATTTTTGTTTTTTAATGAAAACAGCCTTGGAGAAAGAGTTTAGAACTTTTAATTTCCCTTCCTTTCATGAAAAATACTAGAAATATTTACAAAATTTCAAAAGTCTAAAATATTTTATTTATTTCTTTAACTATCATTATAACTGAATAAATTAAGATGTGGTGGTGCATAGGCTTCACTCCAAGAAAAGTCTATTTTTTTCTCTTTTTTAGGTTAATATTATCATTTTTCTAATTTCCAAAGAACGAGACATTTACATTTCTTTTAATTAATTTACATTTTGAAAGTTTGCTTGTTTAGTTAAAACTTTTTATAATAAAGGTAACTGAAACAATTTCAGAAAAAAAAATTAACTTTTTGTAAAGGGGAGAAGAAAATGAAAAGGAACATCAAAAAAACACTGGTAATTCTTGTTTTATTCACCATTGCCTTTGCATTCGGAGGCTGCCACCATAAAAGTTCCAATACAAACACCGACACCTCGAGCAGCACTTCTACTTCAGCTGGAACGGCTTCCAGCCCAGTCACCATAGTGGATACATCCACAGGAACAAGTGCGTCAACAGTTTTACCCAGCACTGGAACAGCATCAACAACCAGTACAGATACCTCTAACTCAACGATAAATATTACAACTTCCATTGATACTTCCAATGGAGCAATTACAATTACAACAAGTACAAGTGTTCCCACTTCAGTGGTAACTTCTACTGATATCTCGGCCGGTGCGACAAATACTAGCATTAATGCTTGCATAATAACCGTTTACGGCACCCAATCCTGCCCATGGTGCCAGAAAACCCGAGAATACCTTAATTCCAGAGGCATTCCATTCGTCGACAAGGACGTAGGAAATGATAGTTCTGCTAACCAGGAGATGGCGCAAAAGTTGACCTCCCATG
Source organism: Candidatus Rifleibacteriota bacterium (assembly GCA_015233565.1). Taxonomy (GTDB): domain Bacteria; phylum Muiribacteriota; class Ozemobacteria; order Ozemobacterales; family Ozemobacteraceae; genus JADFXM01. The sequence continues at coordinate 129,916 of JADFXM010000008.1, read as the reverse complement.
GAATCACCCCAACCGGCGTTCCCGTTATCGACGTTTGCGGTGACTTGGTCGTTGGCTTTAACCAGGGACAACTTGATCAATTGTTGACACAACACGGTTTTGGAAGCACTTCAGCTTCCAGTTCACAGCAAAATAGTCCCGGAAATTAATTGTTCTTTAATCCAAATCCAAAATTGTTAAAACTTCCCGATGCAATCTTGTGTTTCTCTTTCCGTAAAGATTGCTCGGGAAGTTTTTGCCAGACCGCATAAGCGTTTCTCAATTTGAGAAAAACTTTATTTTTAATTTACATAAAGACAATCCCCTGTCTTTGCAGAAGATTACAGCGAAAAAGAGTAAAAATACTTGACTTATAACTGATGTTCTAACGAGAGAATGATCTAAAATCAGCACTAGAAAATAAAAAGAAAGCGGTTTTTCAAAAAGTGCGTAGCCCGTATTTCATTAGAGTAAAAATCTCTGTTGAAAGCTGTTTCAGAAGTTTTGTGCCATTTTTTGAAATATCGCCCATTTTGACCTTTGATTAGCTTCAACACTGCACCAATTGAGAATACACACATGGAACATCCGTTATAAACCTGCATCACCACAAGTGCAGGAAATTTGGATAAAATAATTTTCGCGAATTTTTTTGAATTGCTTGGTTAATTGCCACTGCCAAAATGCATTTACTCTTTGTTGCTGAGAAGATTACGACTCTATGGACTTACACAGTGAAGATTATTCCACGTGATTAGAGTAAAATCGGTATAATACATTTTTTGGGGCCATAAATGATTTCAATGCTTACAAAACAAATACAAAACAACCCCGCCAGGGGGTTTGTTCTCCCAGTAATTCTAGGTTTAATCGCAATTATGATGACTTTTGGAGCTGGATACTATTTTTCCACAGTACAATCAAAAAATGTTTTTCAGATTTTTTTCCGGGATGAGACAACAAGAATAATCGCTGAAAGCGCACTGGCAGAGTGGCGGGCAACTTTTCTTACTAAACGAATTAAAGACCCCAAGATTAAAAACTTGCTTCAGAACCCAAAATCCCCTCCAGTAATCATTTCAATCGATGACCTCCCCAGAACAAAAGAACTTGCAAATGAATTGGTGTATCCCAGCCGATGGGAGTTTTCAGGAAAAGTCAGTTTACAAAATATCGACAACGAGCTATGGGAAACGGTTGGAGGAATTAAAAAACGGGGAGCTTTTGGAAACGAATATCAAGGTACAATTAAATTAAATTTTTCCATCGGTTTGGGGGCTTCCCACAGATCCCTTACAAATTCCAATTTTTCATTTGAATTCGACTTCAAAAACGTTTGCCTGAGAACACAACCCTCCGACAGAATAAATCGAGGATACACTTCAACCGCATTAAATGACTATGTCCTTTATGTGCGGGATGGAAAACAAGAATTTTCTTCCCCTATAGTCTGGGCCGCAAATAATTCCGACAGGACTTTGACCATCGGACATTCAGATACTTCCAAAAAGGGAAAAATTTTTCTTGGAGATTCCGACAGCAGTGAAATGGCCAAAAATGGAAAATTCATTTTTACTGATAGCAATGAATACCTTGAATCAAAATTTCCCACCCCCCCCTTAATCGGGAGAACCGGCCCACTGGACTTCTCACGGTTTCTTCCCTTCACTTCTTCTCTCGTGCGTTCATTCACTTTTAAGAATTCAAAAGAATTTTTCAGTAGCCCCTTTTGCGATGGAAAAACATTGAAACTGAACGGAATTTACATTATTAATGACTCCTCTGATGGATTAATTGTACCCAAAGGTCTCCAATACGAAGGGAAAGGAATTCTTATATCTCTGGGTGACATAAAATTCGAGGGGAGTTTTAAAAAAAAATCTCCCGCTGAGGGTCCATGTATCTTTTATACCTGGATTGGAAATATTATTGCCAATACTATTGTACCGGGAAAAATTGAAGCATCCCTTGTTGCCCTTAGATACAATTACGACCCTTCCAATCCAAATAGTCAAAAATCAAGCGTGAACTTTTCAAACAAAAAGGCTGATATTTTTGGAAATTTGATCGTAGACCGCCTGAATCTTGAATCCATGGCTACCACTCAAAATAATACGATTCTCTACGACAGCGACTCATTGAGTGGAGAGGAAATTTATTCCTCCACCTTCGGAGGCCAATTAAGGCGGATGGGGTTAGTTTTTAACGACAAAATTTAAAGAAATTGCTGTTCAAACCTCTTTAAACATTTACAGCGAAAAAGAGTAAAAATATTTGACTTATAAACCTGCACCAACGCAGTGCAGAAAATTTGGAAAAAATAATTTTGCGCGAATTTTTTTTTGAATTGTATGGTTAATTGCCAATGTCAATATGAATTTACTCTTTGTTGCTGAAACATTTAAAAAGAGATTGACTCTGTTTTAATGCATTTATATAATCTTTTAAAAAGTAATTTAACTGGGAGAAATTCATGTCATTCCAAAAAGAATCAGAGTTTAAAAACAAACTTATTGTACTGGCATTAGGCGGAAACGCCCTTCAGCGAAAAGGTGAAAAGGGAACCGTTTATGAACAGTTCGCAAACACCAGAAACTCAATGAAGCCCCTCGTTGAACTCATGAAAAAGGGATTCAATTTTGTAATAACCCATGGGAATGGCCCTCAGGTAGGAACAGTAATGCTTATGGTCGATAAAGCCAAAGATGAAGTCCCGGAAACCCCTCTGGGAGTTGCTGATGCCATGACCTGCGGATCAATGGGATACATGATTGAGCAATGTTTGCAAAATGTGATGATTCGAAATGAAGTTTGGAGAAATGTGGTTGTAATTCCTGCCCAGATAGTTGTTGATCCTAGTGACCCCGCTATCAAGAATCCGACAAAACCCATAGGAAAGTTTTACACTGAACAAGAAGCAAAACAGCTTCAAGTGGATAAAAACTGGGTGATGAAAAATGATGCTAATCGTGGGTGGCGAAGATATGTTGCATCTCCATACCCCTTGGACATAATCGAAAAAGATGCTATTAAAGAACTGATAGCCAAGGGTTACGTGGTTATTACCGGTGGCGGAGGCGGGATTCCGGTATATTATGAAAAAGACAGAACAATTGAAGGAATGGATTGCGTAATAGATAAAGATCTTGCAACCATGAAAATTGCACTGGCAGTACAATCCGAATTGTTGGTGATCGTTACCGGTGTGAAGAAAGTTGCAATTAATTTTGGAAAGCCCGATCAACGGGAATTTTCCAGGATGACTCTCGCTGAAGCCCGTTATTTCCTTTCATCAGGGGAGTTCCCTCCAGGGTCAATGGGCCCCAAAATTCAGGCTGCAATAGAATTTGTACAAGCAAATCCCAATAATAAAGTTATTATCACTGATATTGAAAGTCTTCCACAGGCCCTCGAGGGAAAGGAAGGTACAACAGTCGTTGCTTATTGATAAAAGGGTAATTTATGGCAAAGAAAACCCCCTTCTCTAAAAACCTAAAAGATAAAGTTCTGATGGTTGGCTACAACCCTGACAAGCAATGTGTGTATACTGCCTTTTTGACAATCAGGGAATATTACGACGGTGAGCACCCCTGGGATAAAGAAGAAATGGTTAAGCTGCTTTCCATTAAAACCGTTCATGGATATATTTTTCATAATGGTGGCAGTTTAGAGAGCGAATTCGAAAGCCATTTCAACCTTGAAACCGGAGTTTTTGAAAATGGTTGGTCACGGAATGAGAAGGGCGTTGTAACTGAAGTGTGACCAATTTTTTTAAAACCCGATAGAAGCTGAAATCTCGCTACATTTTGTTCGGTATAAAGCGGCTCGCTGTTGATGCTAAAAAGCGAAGCTAAATTTTGAATCGGTACATAAAAACATGAAAAATACGGGATTTTTCGACAGTCTCGTTAGAAGTTGTCGAAAAATCTCTGTAACTTTTATTCGGCACACAGTAGCTCGCTGTTAAATCGAGAAAGCGGGGGCGAAAAATCGGGTGGGTACATTGGAAAATGAAAACCAGGACAATTTTAGACAGACTCGTTAGAAGTTGTCGAAAATTCTTGATTCAACTGTCCACGACAAACGCAAATTTTTGCTAAAAAATGAAAATTGGGATTTTCCTTGGCAATGACTTTTGTTTGAGTAAATTACCGAAATCAAGTGATTGAGCGAAGTAGAAGCGACAATGAAATCAAGTTTTCGTTTTCTCTGAAGCAAGCTTTCAGGCTAATTTTCAAAAATCGTTAGGTACAAAAAGTGCATCAGTCCACACCAATTATTCTTCGGAAATCTAATATTCCCAAATCCTTGGGAAAATTCAACCATTTGCACTGCGCCCATGGATTCACTTTATTCGAAATTTTTATCGCTTTGATTTTTTTAATGGTTGCACTAGTCTCAATGTTTTCTTTTTTTTCGTCCTCTAATCGTGGTTCTATTGATGCATATCGCGAAGTGATTGCCTATTCACTTGCTCAAGAAACACTTGAATGGGTTTCAGGCTTGGGATATGAAAAACTACTCGATATGCAGCTAAGCCCAAAAAATCCACTAATTGAACGATTTGGTTTGGGCTCCTTCCAAAGTATAGAAATGGTTAAACTAGATGACGGCTCAAATATTAATTATTCCGATGATTTTAAACAGTTTGAAAGAAAAATCGAATTAATCCCTTTCCCCAACGACAGAATTTTTTTAATTCGAGTAACTGTACAACCAAAATCGAAAATGTCTATCAGAAGAGGGAACATTATACTTGAAAAAATTGTGGGGGCTGAATATGACTAATGAAGCTGTCAGAAAACACGGTACATTTTATCCGGTACAAAGCGGCTCGTTGTTGATGTGAGAAAGCGGGGCGATAAATTGAGTGGGTACATTAAAATGTGGAAATCAAGGGATTTTTCGACAGACTCTATTACCAATTCCTACAATAAAAGTATGAAATTTATTTTAAAAAAAATTCAATTTTCTAAACTTACCAAACAGATAAGTTGGAAAAATCCTCAAACAAAATGCGGAACTACACTTTTGGAGTTGATTGTGGTTTTAGCTGTAGGAACCATGATTTTGCTTCCCACAATTGATTTTTTGATAAACAGTCAAAAGACTGCCACAAAGGGGTTTGAAAAGCTTGAAATGTTAAAAACCGCTCGTTTGATTCTCGAAACGGTCCAGAGGGATTTAAAAGCCTTGTGTTCCGGAGAATCCTATAGTTTTGTTCCTATTTCCACTCCGACTGTTTCATTTTCTTTTCCGGTTTTTCCAACCGGAGCCACCGGAAAAGATTATTCCGGAGACGAAAATCCCGTAAATATTGTTACCTATGCTTTTGAGCCAAATAAAAAAACATTAACAAGAACAATAAAAATCCATCCCATTTTGGCAAATCCTGGCCAATCACAAATTTTTCAAGTTCTTGGTACTAATATAGCCTCTTTTTCGATTTGTCCTAAAGAGATGTTGAAAATGCGATATTACGACGTTGAAATCGCCTGCCAATCAAGCAACCCCTTAATAAAGGAATCCCCAATTATTCTCCGAACAGCAGTAAGATCAGATTATGAATCCAGGCTCCAACGCCACCCTTTTCTTATTACAAACCGTAAATCAAAAATTAGTTTTCCACCATAATGATGCAGGGATTTACAATTTCAAGAAATTAATATTCTCAACGAAGTGGTTGCAAAATTGGCAATTTTTTTAAATTGCCAAAGTTTTCTTACTTCCCGGAAAAGATTATTTTCCCGCCGGTTGTTTTTCTGTAATGCTGCACTTTAGAAGGATTTTTGCCAACTTTTCAGGGTCATTCCCTTTCTGATCTTTACTTTCGTAATCATCCGGATTCAGTCGGGAAATTACTTTACCATTACAATCGAGTACAATCATTTGCGGAATAAATACTTCAGGGGAATATTTTTGCATCAGCTCCAAAAAGTTCTTGTACTGTTTTTTTCCATTTACCATAACTTTGTCACCCACATCGAGTTCCACAAGTTCAAATTTTTTCAGAGCTTCAGCCAAAGGTTTTTCCTGAGAAATTTTCTTTAAATTCACACACCATGGACACCATTTTGCGCTGAACTTAAGCAAAATGTTACAGTTTTTTTCTTTGGCTGCTTTACAAGCATCTGTAATAATCTGATCATCAGATTTGTTGCCATTTGTACCTGTTGCGGCTATTGCCGAAAACAAATTGCATGCTGACAGAAAAGCAATAAAAATTGCTAAGAAAATACGATCACTACTCATTTCAATTCTCATAATTCACCATCCTAGTAAAAATAATGTATGTTTTTCTAAGAACTTACTACCTTTTTGAAGTTATCAATCTGCTTTTCAAGCTCTAAAAACAGTGGCTCAATTTCATTCAGTTTATTTAGTAACGAAAGTTGTTCAATTCCAAATGATACAATTTGAATCAATTCCGCCCCAACGTTTGCACTTGAACCTTTCAAAGAGTGAGCTTCCCTTTCCGCTGTTTCCGGATCATCTTTGTTTACAGCATCTCTTAGGGTAGCTAATCTTTTATCCAGTCCCTGGGTGAATTCATTTACAATTTCAACCAACAACTTTTCATCACCCATCATTCTTTCAAGCAATGCACCCCGATTGAATATCTGCAAATCAGGACCGAATTTAGTATGGGATTTTTGGGAAACGGGTTCTTCTTTTAAGCTTGAAAGCCACTTTTCGAGAATATCTGCTATTTCATCCGGACGAACCGGCTTGGAAAGGTAATCGTCCATTCCAGCTTCCAAGCACTTTTCCCTATCCCCTTTCATGGCATTCGCTGTCATTGCAATAATTGGAACATTTGGATTCTTAACTTTGGAACCCTTGGAACGAATGGCCAAAGTTGCTTCAAATCCGTCCATTTCAGGCATGAGACAATCCATGAAGACAATTTCGTAAGAGATGTCTTCAAGAGCTTTAATTGCTTCTTTTCCATTTGCAACTGCGTCGCAACGATATCCCAATTTTTTCAGAATCGCTTTTGCCACCTGCTGATTTACCGCATTATCCTCTGCTAACAAAATCTTAACCCGCCGTTTTATGGATTCGGTAATGGTATGCTTTGTGATAATTCGATTTTCATAAGGTTTTTCTACCTTTTTCCTTCGACCCATGACAATTTTCATGCAATCGCATAATTGAGCTTGGCGAACCGGTTTGGAAAAATACCCTGCAAATCCGATTTCTTCAAGTATGCCAACATCTCCACGTTGACCAATGGAAGTCATCATAATCAGAGCAGTCTGATCTATCGTCGGATCAGACTTGATTTGTCTTCCCAAGTCCATCCCATCCATGTTCGGCATTTGCATGTCAAGGATTCCTATCTGAAATGGATCACCTTTTTCAGCTTCAACCCTAAGGATCTCCAAAGCCGAACTTCCATCTTCCGCTTCATCAAAACGACATCCCCAATTCTTTAACAATAACTTGAGCAACAATCTGTTTGTACTATTGTCATCCACAATCAGTACTTTTACATTTCGAAGATCTTCTAATTTGTCGAAATCAGCAAACTGCAATTCATTCTGCTTTTCGAATACAGCATTAAACCAAAACTTGGAACCGTGGTTCTCATGGCTTTCAACACCGATTTCCCCTTTCATCAGTTCAACCAGTTGTTTGGAAATTGCCAAACCTAACCCAGTACCACCATATTTTCTTGTGGTTGCACCATCCACCTGTGTAAAGGGTTTGAATAGAGAATTAATCCTGTTTTGTGGGATGCCGATTCCGGTATCGGATATTGAAAAATGAATTTTAACTTGTTTCGGTGTTTCTTCCATCAAAGATAATCGAATCACCACTTCTCCTTGGTGAGTGAATTTAATCGCATTTCCGGTAAGGTTAAGAATAATCTGCCGCAGTCGCCCTGGATCGCCACGAATCAAGGATGGGACCTCAGAGTCAACAATACAAGTTAATTCCAGCTTTTTATCATTCGCTTTAATTGACAATAATTCGGCAGCGTCCTCAAGCGTGGTACGAAGATCGAAGTCCAATACTTCAAGATCAAGCTTCCTGGCTTCGATTTTTGAGAAGTCAAGAATATCATTGATCAATGCTAAAAGAGTTTCACCGCTTGAACGGACTATTTCAGCGTATCTCCGTTGCTCCAATGAAAGAGGCATGTCCAGAAGAACTCCGATCATTCCAATAACCCCATTCATCGGAGTACGAATCTCATGGCTCATATTAGCCAAAAATTCACTTTTTGCCACATTTGCGCTTTCAGCTTTTATCGCTAACTCGTTGGCCTTAAGAAGAGCATTTTCCAATTTCGAATTTGCAAGTTGAAGTTCAGTGGTTCTTTGGTTTACATTTTCTTCCAGATCAGTGCGCGACTTTTTTAGGCTTTCTTCGGATTGTGCATTCTTGATCATCCTCCACATGCTGTCCATGATGATGGTGAGCTTTCGGACATCATTTTGCGAATAAGGTTCGGATCTATTTCCCACTCCTGCAACTGCAACAATTTTGCTTCCCTCAAAAATCGGGATGTTCATATGCCGACTTACCAAAAACTGCTCAGGAAATAATAAATTATCATTATCCGAAGTGACCCCGTTAACAATAAGAGGCCTTCGCTGTCGAATGATTTCTTTCCAAAAACCAATGGTTTTTCCACCATAAGCAATTACCTTTTCATTCTCATTCGACCTGGAATCGGGGTTTTTCTCCCAAAAATAAACAGTTTCAGCTATTTCATCTTTATTCAGAAAAGTCAGATAACCAAGTTGACTTTCTGACAAGTCAATGCTCTGTTTGAGGGCAAAATCGGAAATTTCACTCAGATTTTCAGAAACTTTCTGACTGAAAGCCAATAAGGTTTGAAGCCATAACTCATCTTTTTGCGCTAACTTATCAATTAAGTCTTTCTCTTCAGAAATGTCTATGAAACTTTCTACATAAAGCTCCCTGCCATTCTGGAAAAAGGGTACAACTGTTTTTAATATTGGAATTGCGTTCCCCGAGTTTGTAAGGAGTTTTTGTTCACACCGATGCACTTTTTGCTTCAAATCTTTTACAGGGCACATTCCTCTCTCAGCAGAACAAATAAATTTATGGCATACTCTTCCTTCGATTTTATCCTTGGGAAGACCGATCCAATCAGCAGCAGTTTGGTTTACTTTAACAATGCTGGTATACTCAGTATCTATAATCATTATTCCAACTTTGATCGAGTTGAATATCGTGGTTAATTGTTCTTCGCTTTCTTTTACAGCTCTATGAATTTTATATTCTTCAGTAGTATCTCGAAATGCCAGAACAATACCCCTGATTTTTCCGTCAGCATCTTTTATGGGAGCCACACTTAGAGTAATATTTTTTTCGACTCCGTTTTTTGAAATAAGTGAAGTATTGGTTGAAAGTATAACTACCTGGCCACTTTTCAGGACTTTTTTTACCGGATCCATTATTCGTTGGCGAGTCTGGAAGTTAATAATTTCAAACACTTCGAAAGCCGGTTTTCCGGAAATTTCGAAAAGTGTCCATCCGGATAGTTCTTCAGCAACAAAGTTCATTCTTACAACATTTCCATAGATGTCTGTAGTAATTACTCCGTCACCAATTGAATGAAGAGTGGTTGAATAATCATCCTCCCGGTCACGGAGTTCAGCTGTCCTTTTGCCTACCTCTAATTCAAGAATTGATTCGTGCCGGCGAAGGAAGCTGACAAAAGCCGTAAGCAGAGCTGTAAGAAGGATTCCCGCAAAGGCTGTTAACCAACCCGCCCAGATTGGGTGTAAAATGAAAAAATTGTAGTTTGTCCTGGCAACAATGGCATAGGTTTTTCCAAACGAAAAGATGGGATAGATCTGGAAAAGATTGCTTCCCTGGTCGAGAGACCAGTTTTCAATTCTCGGGAAGTTTTCCACTGGAAAAGCAGCTTGTATTTGGGGGGGTTCAGAGGAAATATCAAACAAAACCAAATTAATTCCGGAATCCTGGTCAAAATGTTGAGGTAACAAATTTTTGAAAAGAATCTGAGGACAAATTTCGCCCAAAGCAACTCCAATTGGAGATGTAGCTTTTATTTCCGGATTATCAGATAATGACCTGTTGGGATCAATTTTTGCGGTGGGTTGAAAAACCAAAATGCTCTGATTAAGTTTTAGTTTGGGGTCAGTACCATAAAAATCACTAGCCGAAATTAAACCAGTATTGCTGGCAGTTTCTATTGCTACTTTGAGCGAATTTACTGAGCCCAAATCAAAACCCTGAATTAAATGACTTGGTGAAAACGTTTCCTCGAAAAAGTATGGAAAATAAATTTCACGTTTTTTTACGGGGATATGATTTCCTTGTTCATCTCTTTCGAAAAAGGAAAATCCAGAAAAACCATTGTGGGAAAGTTCATTTTCAAAAGCATCTTTCTCAAGATCACTCACAAAAGGCACCCAACCATAAGTTTGCCCGGTTTTCAGTTGGGTCCGAGAAGAAATGAAACTTTGAATTTTATGGAAATCCAGGATTGGGTTTAACTTAACAAAATCGCCAATTGCAGAAAGATCTTGGTTAAACCTGTAAAATTCATTCAAAATGATCCTAGCGGGCAAATCAACTTGTTTCTCAAAAGAATCTCTTCGATCTTCCAGATCATTCTCGATTGCCTGATTAGTAACAGCAAAAGTAAAAATCAAACCACAGATTGCAGTCAAAATGGTTTCGATATTTTGATGGTATATCTGTCTTTCAGCAGGAAGTCGAGTCCGCCACCTGATTAACAGTATTCCCACAATTATCACAAAAAGAAAGATCAGAGTCAGCCGAATGGGTAGAACGCCTGCCGTTGCAACTTTTTCCTTCCAATCGTTTACCAGAATATCCAGACCGATTACCAGCAAAACTTCTCCAGTTCGAGGACTGATTATCGGTGCAAAAGCAGAAACAAAAGTACCATATTCATCGGTATATGGACCAGTCGTCGTAGGTTGCTTTTCCCGAAAGACTTCCCAAGCTTTTTGGGGGGGATTTTCGTATTTGGTTCCCGGTGGAGAGGCCATGGGATCATCCTCTGCAAGGTTTTCCGGCCCGAACAGAATTGAACTATTCCGGATGGCCATGCTGTAAATGCTTCTTTGCTTTATAAAACGACCATAGGCAATCATCTGTTGCCTGATCTTCAAAAAATACTTATTCTTTCTGTCCGCCAGAGAAAAATTAAGGTTTTTCAGGTCTTCAGGTTCAATTGTATCTGCAATCCCTTTAGCCTTCTTCTCCAACTCTTTGCGCATTTCGAGATCCATGTTTTTTTCGCGATAATTTGCTACAAATAATCCAAATCCGATTATCAAAGCAATCACCACAACCCAGAAGAACACAGCTAAAAACTGGTCGGGTTTTTCTTTCATCATACTTTCCTTGAAAATTCTTTTTTTTGTATCAATTCCATGATTGCACTAGTCCATTGTTACAAATTTTCCGATATCCATTACTTGGAATTCACTCTCACTGAATTCAAGCGTGAATCAGGGCTTGTATTCTTGGAGACAATTTAAAATTCGACATATTTCATATTGGTATAATACCATTTTCCTTTAAGTTTGTGTGCAATTTTTCCGACGGAAAACCAGCAGGGTTAAGTCGTCTGCACACGGAATTCCCTGGGTATGAGAACGAAATTCATACAGTATTTCTGCGATAATTCCTTTTGCGGAATCACTACGAACATCGGAAAAAACTTTTTGAAGATTACCGAAATCAAACATTTCCCCTTTTGGGTTCAAAGATTCCACTAATCCATCAGTATAAAAAAGTAGGCTGGAACCAGGTTCCATTTCAAAAAAACCGGTTTTCCACTGTGCCTTAGATCTTACACCAAGCGGGTATTGTGGCATTTGAAGCATGGTAACCGACCCGTCAGCCTTTCTAAAAAGGGGATATGGATGCCCCACACATGTCCATTCAAGAGAATTACTCGTACCATCAATGATAGCTGCAACGATAGTCATTAGTTTCTTTTTATGGACCGCTTCATTAACAAGCCTATTAAGCCTTTCGACAAGAGTCTGAAGTCCCTTACCTTCGCTGGCATTAAGATAACAAATGGTTTTTGCCATGGCGGTTAAAAGAGCTGATGCAATCCCATGACCAGTTACATCTCCTGTAATCAAGAGGAGTCTATTGTCTGGCATCGGGAGAGCATCGCAGTAATCACCTCCCAAATCCGTTGCAGTAAAATTTACCATGCCTATGTCATAACCTGGAAAATCAGGCATTATAGTTGGAATCAGACTTTTCTGTACTTCCTGAGCAAAACTCACATCCCGCATTTCATCCATCATTTGGTTAAAAACCTGCCCCAATCTTCCTAATTCATCATTCCCCAACTCCGGAACTTTGAAAGTCAAATTCTTCTTTTCATGAGCTTCAATTCCCTTTGAAAGGTGGTAAATAGGTTTAAGAATCGCCCCTGACAACATCATGGAAGACAAAACTGCCAAAACCACAGTCAAAATTGCACCGAGAATCAAAAAATTCCGAAAAGTCGCCACCCAGGTTGATACTTCTTTAAGATCAGAAAAAGTCAGATAACAAAAAGCAGGTAATGCCAAACTCGGAAAAGCTGTCGCCAAAACGAAAGTCCCTTTATATTGAAAAATTTGACTGACCGCACGATTTCCCAAAAGGGCCTGCGCAGCCAAAGCTTTCATTCCATATATGGGTGGAAAACCCGGACTCCATTTCCGAAGAGTATTGTCAAATGCAATAACTCCAGCAGGTAACGACTTCGAAAGAAAAAACTTCAGATCCCACATCCTCAATTGCGATGAAATTAAACAAGCCATTTTAGATTTTTCAGTTGGACGAACAATATCCCAATAAAAGCTAACATATTTCTTTCCAAGAGCCATGGGGAAAACGGAATCCGGACGGTCAAAAATTCCGGAAATACCTATCCGTGAACTTAGAAGCAAATTTTTCGCAAAAGTCTCGAAAGATTCACCGGATGATGGGACTTTAACTTTGTGATACTTCTTGATTGTCTCCTTGGCAAAAACGCTTAGCATTTTTTCAAAGTTGTTTCCTCTTTCGTCAGAGTTGATAATAGAGCCATCAATTGCAAACGAAACAAGAGTTGCTATTTCTTCTTTCAATCTCAAAGGATAGTAAATCTTTGAAAATTCTTTTTCACTATCGCCAATTTCTCCCAGGCGTTTTTTAAAACGGCGAAACATATTTACCAAACGCTCCTGATGCTTCTGATAGGCTGAATCGGCATCTCTAAGTTTTTCGAGATCTTTTTCATATACTTGCTGCTTTAGAATCGTTTCCCGCTCCTTGAAAGAGGCAATTCCCAAACTGATCAAAAGCAAGGCCGGAACGGCAACAGCCAATACAAAAAGGATTAGAATTCGAGGGGAAATTTTCAAAACAGATAATACTGTCGTTCCAATTCTGTTTGTCCAAAAACAGATTAACAGAAAAAACAAAAGACCAATAAAACGAATGGTCATTCTGAAATGAAGATTCCGGTTAACAAATGGAACCGCCCTCATTACCCATAAGCCTGATGGGTGCCGAACGGAACGACAAAAATACTTTCCATCGAAAAAAGTTCCTCCCCCTTTTAACGAACTCTTTATCAACTCTCTTTTAAAACTTTCCTTTAAGTTCCCATTACCAAAAAAATAATTTGTACCAGGATCAAAAACATAGAACTTTTTTTTCCTTGAAACACTTTTTAATACATTTGTAATGGTCAATAATGGGGAGGGAAATTCGGGAAGAAACGACAACAATCCGCTTTTCCCAATTGACTTATGCCAAATCATTGCTCCATCAGTACTTCCAGGGCCAATGCTATGAAAAAGCCCTTCCTCATCCCTTGCATCCGGGGTAATAAATTGCGATCCAAACAATGCCCTGAACATTTTTAACTTTTTTTGCTCCCAGAGAGCAGTGTTGTACAAGAAATCCTCCCACAACTTTTTCACAACGTATTTTGAAGAACAGTTCATTCCCTCGGGAATAATGAGGGTTCCATCAGACGTAAACCCGCAAACCTGAGCACTCAAGAAATCAGGGATCAAACCCGATGTCCCTTTAAAAGCTTCGGAAGTAAATCCCTTCTTCTCAAGGTGCCGAAAAAGTTTATAGAATGATTTAAAGAACACCTCCTTCGGATCACTTTCAAACATGAACACTTGAAGCTCCCTTTCCAAACGAGCTTCAATTGAATGAATCGTATCGGTTTCTTCCTCAATAAAAAACCTGTCCAGGAAAAATATTGGAGCGAAAATGGGCAGAATCATTACCAACAAAGATCCGATAACAATTTTTGCTGTCTCTGGAAATGATTTAGAGGGCCCTTTAAAAAACATGCGCTTCTCCAGGAAAATCAGACTCAACTTCTGATATTTTTGCACTGAAGCGCACTAAGACTAGCCCATTGCCACAGGGGAGTTTGCCTGTTGTCAAGAAGGTGGTTCCGACTCCGCTCAACGACCGCTTATTTGCTTTTAAACTAATCACAGTTCTTCTTGCCTTCGAATGACAAAAATCGAGATATCATCTGAAAGAGAACGTCCTTTCAAGTGAGTATCCAGTTCCTTTTCAACGGTTTCGATAAGCTTTTGGGGAGAATCATCACCATTGCGCTCTATTACATTTCGCAAGTTTTCATATCCAAACTGGCAATCTTCAGGGTCAACAGCCTCAACCAACCCGTCGGTGTACATAAAAAAAGTGTCACCCGGAGCCAACGAGAAGTGCAATCCCCCAAAATTCCTTCTAGGCCTGACACCAAGGGGATATTCCGGATACCCAAGACAATGGGCAACTTTGGAAGCAGCTTGGTAAAGAAATGGGTATGGGTGACCTCCGATTGTCAGGAATCCTTTATGACTGTGTGAATCGAGGGTTCCAAAACAGAAAGTCATCATTTGCCGATTAAGCGCCAAATCGAAAAGAGCTTTGTTTAAGCGTGCCATAATGGTGGTTTCATCGTTACCCTCGCTGAAGTGAAGAAACACTACTGACTTTGCCATTGCCATAATAAGCGCGGATCCAATTCCGTGGCCCGAAACATCTCCTACAAGAAAAGCGATCTTTCCTGGTGAAATCGGAAAACAATCCAGGTAATCGCCTCCAATGGCTGATGTCATTCTACTACGGATGGCAATCTCATAACCTTTTGGAGCTTGAGGATTTTGTGGAATCAAACTTTCCTGAATTACTCTTGCAGTATCCATTTCAGCAGCAGTTTCAAGAAGATGATTAAAGGCCGAAGCCAATCTGCCCAGTTCATCAGTTCCTCTAACCGGAATCCTTTTAGTGGAATCTCTCGTCCTAATGAGAGTTATTCCAGCAGAAAGATCGGAAATAGGCACAAGAAGCCCATTGCCCAAAAATAATGCGCAGGAAAAGCCGATAATGATAGCCAACAAAATTCCCAACCCAATATAACTACCCATTTTCCCAGTTTCCAATTGGAATTTTTCTTCCGAAATCACCGACACCAAATCGTATTTTTCGAGCTTAAATCCAGGCATCCCCACGGCCAGATACTCTTTTCCGGATCGCTGAAAACGGCTCGTAAAAGACTCTCCGGCTCTTGAAACAGCATCACACAGGGAATTTAATTCGGGGACCTTTAAAGACCTCGGAAACCATTTTTCCGTCTGGCGATCTCGAACAAAAATCGGGAAAAGCCGATTTTGAATTAAGGCCCCTTTTAAATAATGAATTACAGCTTGATTATGTGAACGGGAAAATAATATATAGGACGTTTTTTTTGTAAAATCCTTCCGCTCCGCTTTCCAAAAATAATAGAAAAGACTGTTCCCAAAACGCATTTTGTGAAGAACTCCGGGTTTTCGTAAAATGTCCAAATACCCCAATTCAGGGGTTTCAATCACCATCAACCAAATCGCCTCCTGAGGTGAAAGGTGCGACTCTCCTGGTTTTCCGCTTACCTCTTCAATAGAATGTTTGGCAAGCAATTCAGTAAGTTTGTTAAACCCCGGATCCGGAATCGACGAGGAAATTATAATTCGCGGCTTTTTGTCCCAATCCCAGGCTTCAAATCGAAAGAACATGTGGTCGGAAGCCAATTTTTTCAATGTTTTTTCAAAACCCAGGTAATTCCCTGAACAGAGATCTGGATTATCAAGAATGCCATCAAACAAATGCTGGGAAGAGTCCTCTTCCGACTGAAAATTCCTGTCAAATTCCATCATCTGCTCTTTGGCTGTATGCTGCAATTCCTGCATCTTTAGCTGACTACGATCCTGCAAAAATCCCATGGACAAAATAACTACTGTAAAAAGCGGCAGAATAACAACGTAGAAAAAAATTCCAAACAATTTGAACCTGATCGGCCAATTCAAGACAATTCTTTTTAAAGACGTGAAAAATAATGTAATCACAAAAATGAAGAGAAATGTACAAGACCAAATCTGTTTTGCATTAATCTCCGACAGAGTCCATGGAAGTTGCTTTTCAAGATATAAAGCTAAATTTCCCGGAAGAATTTCCAGATAGGAAACGTAGTTATTGTGGCAAAAAAAATCTGTGTGTGTCTTCCTTCCTTCTTTTAGGGAAATTGAAATTCTTGTTTTATCAATATCCTGGGACTTACAAAAATGGCGTGTTTTCAAATCAGCCACAGCACCTTGTACATCCATTGCCATTGTTCTTTGCTCAAAAGCTTGCACAAGCCTGTCAAAAGCTGAGGGTGGAGTCAGAATAAGTAATCGGACAGAAGATGATTTGTGTTTGCCGATTCCGGCATTTTTGAGAACAATTTTCCTGCTCAAAAGAGGGTTTACTTTTGCTTGCAGATGCTGTGTTTGCGAATTTATGGCATTCCTATTGCTGACCGAATCCTTATCTGACTTTTCGTCACTTTCCTTGCCATCAGCAATCTTTTCCCAAATCAGCCAGGCTTCATTACGTCCCCAACGAATCGCAATCGGAAAATTTTCTTTTGAACGAATGAAAA
This sequence comes from Candidatus Rifleibacteriota bacterium, assembly GCA_015233565.1. Lineage (GTDB taxonomy): Bacteria > Muiribacteriota > Ozemobacteria > Ozemobacterales > Ozemobacteraceae > JADFXM01. Next base: position 112,971 of record JADFXM010000008.1, on the reverse strand, counting down.
AAGGTTGGAATTCCCAACCGAGTAAATTATGCCAACTTTCAATCGTTTTTTCATCCGGAACCGCTCCTTCTTCCAAAAAATAACGAAATGAGTCGAGTTCAGGATAATCTATACACTTCATATCCGGATTCAATGAGACTTCAATCTTCCCTGCTTTTAGTTGGGATGGAAGAGAGGAGGAAAAAAAGCGCTTGGTGAAAACTGAATCTGTTGAATCAGCTATTATTGTTCTGGCTTTTTGGGAGAGAAAAAGAAAAATTCTCTGTTGCTCAGAGGTTCGAACGATGTCCAGACCCCTAACCAAACACCATCCAATCAAGATTAGGGGAAGGAATATGAATAACAACCATCCCCCAATGGACGAAAACTTTGGCATTAAAACCTCTAAGAAAAAATGGCTTAAGGAATATTTATAGCATTTTCATAAAAAAGCTGTGAAAAATTTTAATTATTCACGAAAGTAGATCCCTTTAACGGATGTTCCATGTGCGCATTCTCAATTGGTGCAGTGTTGAAGCTAATCAAAGGGCAAAAATGGGCGACATTTCAAAAAATGGCACTAAAATTCTGAAACAGTCTTCAACAGAGATTTTTACTCTAATGAAATACTGGTTACGCACTTTTTGAAAAACCGCTTTCTTTTTATTTTCTAGTGCTGATTTTAGATCATTCTCTCGTTGGAGCATCAGCTTTAAGGACACCTCTGACAAATTATCGTGTATTATTCACTTCGGTATGCAACAAGAATTCCCCACATTCATAACTCTACTGTTCCATTTAAACTTCTCTCCAAATTGCTCAAAGCTTGATTAAATAATGATTCGCTTCCTCTCAAAGTGATTTTCTTTGAAACGTGTTTTATTTTGTATCATGTACAGTCTTAAAGAGGTTAAGTGGGATAGTTCATCCACATTTAAAATTGAAGTAATACTATTTACAAAAAGTTCGTGTTCAACCTCTGCCGCAGATTATGGCCCTTCAACCTCATTTTATCTTACTAACTTATACACGATTTAAGTGGGACTGGTATTATTACCTGACACTTGGCTTATTTGGAGAAACAAGCTTTACACGCCACCTTCCACTGGCAAAATACAACAAACTAATTGACATTCCAATAAATGAACTGAAAACTATTGAGTACCAAATTCCTTCAATATGCAGAGATGTTTTGGAAAGATAAGTTGCAAGCGGAATACGAATTCCCCAAAGAGCAATTAATGATACAAGCGTAGTAACAAAGGTTTTGCCTGCTCCATTAATTACTCCATTGCTGACAAACATTATGGAAAAGATCAAATATCCAAGTCCCATTATGTGCAAATAATGGCATCCGATGTTAAGCACTTCCGGCTCCTGGAGGAACAATCGCAAAATAACCTCAGGCACTACAAGTGCCAATAGCGTCGCGGGAAGTGTGGAAATTACTCCCAGTGCAACTCCCACCCAAAACGTCCGCTTGACTCGGTCAAATAAACCTGCTCCAATATTCTGCCCTGCAACCGTAGATATTGCCATTCCAATGGTCATAGCCGGCATAAAAGCTATCTGGTCTATCCTCATGGCAGCACCATAAGCGGCAACCGCATCTTTTCCAAATCCATTCACCAAACCGATGATAAGAACCATTCCAACTGACACAAGCGCTTGCTGCAAAGTTGATGGCACACCGATTACCAATATCAACCAAATGGTACCGCGATCGAGTCGAAAACCTCTCAGTCTCGGCCTTGCCAAATGCCGCTTTCGATGCAAATAATACAATAATCCCAAAAAGCCGCCTGTCTGAGCTAGAATTGTAGCTAGAGCAGCACCGTTCAGTCCCATTTTTGGAGCTCCAAGCCAACCAAACATCAGGACCGGATCAAGTATGCAAGCCACTAATAATCCTCCAGCCTGAAAATAGAGAGGAGTCTTTGAATCACCCGTTCCACGCAAACAGGCTGCAAGCATAAAAATTCCAAACATGCTGGGAAAAGTCCCGACAAAATAGCGCATATAGGACGCCGCAATTGGAAGCACTTCTGTGGGAGTACCATTTAATTTCAGAATTGGCTCCGCGCCATAATAACCCACTACCATCGAAATTCCACTAATAAGAAGCCCAATGACGAAAGCATTATTTATAACTTCAGTAACTTTGTCCAGGTTTTTCGCACCATAATGCTGGGAAACAAGCACCGAAGAACCCATCGACAAACCATTGACTACAGCCACTAAAAGAAAAATCAGCGGGAAACTGACAGCAATTGCAGCCATAGATTCAGCTCCGAGGCCATTCCCCACCCAAATAGCATTGATAACGCTATATGCAGTCTGCATAAGGCTTCCCACTAACATCGGGACGGAAAAAACAATCAGATGGCGCCAAATGCTCCCAGTTGTTAGGTCAGTACCTTTCATGGTTTCCAAATTTTGAATCCTTAATTTAATGGGATAAAAGCTTTTGAATATACCATTTTTTGAGGAATTTCCAAAATCAATTTGAATAAACACAGCAATATCTTGGTGAGTTTTCTCGCAAGATATAGCTCTTACTGATTTTTGCTACGAAATTTATCGGAATAATCAGTTTTTTGAACATTGCTCAAAATGGCTCTCAAAAGCAATCGCAGCAACTCACCAAGAATTGCTGTATAAACCAGCAATTCTCGTATATTGAAAACAAGAAAGAATGTTTTCAAGATTTTTTTTTGGATACAAGTATCTTGGAAACAGCTTCCCTGGATTCTTTTGCTCTGGGGATCCCGACCACCATAATTTCATAACTGCTAAATAATTTCTTCGCTATGGGAGAGTTCGAAGCAATTCTCGGCGAGATTTCGGTCGATTGGCATTAACAAAATTTTTTGCCTTCTAGCAAATAGGAAACCACATTTTTTTTTAAACGGCTTCTTAAGCCAAACTAGACATTGACCTAGAATTACTGTGAATAAACAGATATTTTCTAATTATCATTGGATTATTAAAACGAAATTTTTGCGCTCTCGAAAAAAACAGAATCAATTACAAAAAAAGCGAGCAGCACCCTTAATTTTTGAAAATTACGTTTTTTCATTCCAGTAATTTTTTGCCCAAAAAAAGATTATTTCCCTTTACAGACCATTGGTAATGCATTAAATTCAATGTACGCATAATTACAAAGACCTGTCCAAATTGCAAAAATCGATCATGATTTGATTCTGGTTCTCAAATTTGGTTTTCACGGTTTTAGTATTTGTACATATCATTTATTAAATTAAGTATTGGAGCTATGAAGGAAAGCCTGAAATGTTTTTTCAAAAACAAAACTAAGCACCACCTATAAATCAAAAGTGAATCAGTTTATTGGGGCAAAGGTGTACCGGTTCTTGTGAACGCTATACCCTCAAACTTCACGAAACCAGTACAAAAAACTATTAATTATAATGTGACCATATTACAATAATGACAATAGAGAATCGTTCGCAAACATCTCACATATTCGTTGATGCCGATGCCTGCCCAGTGAAAAATGAAATCTACCGGGTTGCCAAACGTTACGGCCTTCATGTCACGCTTGTTGCAGGCTCATCAATGCGTTTTCCCGAGAACCAGAACGTAATCCTCCAGATTGTCGGCCAGGGCCTCGATATGGCCGACGATTGGATCGTAGAACACGTAGAAGTAGACGATATAGTAATCACTGGGGATATTCCACTAGCCGCACGCTGTGTGAGGAAGGAAGCGTATGTCCTAGGACATGCAGGAAAGCCCTTCACGGCAGAAAATATCGGGCCGGTTTTAGCGACGCGAGACCTTCTTTCCCGATTGCGAGAGTCTGGAGAAATCACGGGTGGTCCAGCTCCGTTTACTCAGCGTGATCGTTCCAAATTTTTGCAGGAGCTGGACAAAGTAATAGGAATTATTCACCGCAAAAAAGCTCAAAGAAATCCTCCCAAATAAGAATGGAAATGTAAAAACAAACAAAACCTTACTCCATTTGGAAAAGGAGTTCATTCGCCGCTGGAATGCCACCCCCGAAATACGCTTCAGTGTTAAACAAGCGAGAACCCTCTTTCAGGAAAGACCTTTCGGGCTTTCTGATCGATACTTGGACGCTTATCCCAGAGCCTGGCGTTTAATTGTAGCATTGCTGATTATCCTTACAGTCCAGCTTGTCCTCTTTAAACTGCGCATGATGCTGATTACAACATGATTCAAAGAAAATAACTTTGAGAGGAGGCAAATCACTACTAATTCAAGCTTTGAGCGATTTGGAGAGAAGTTTTAATGGGACTGTTGGATTATCCATCTTCCAGCAATCTGTTCCTCTTCTTGCGGGTCATTTTTTGAAGAATTCAGGTTTTCATCCCAATTGCCAACGCTTAATCGCTTCAATCGGGTAAATAAGCATCAAAATATTCAACGTCAAGCTGTCTTTTATCCAAAACAGCAGTGCCAGCTCAATAATTGCGTAGGCCACTATGCTCCATTTCAAGCCTAGCCGGCGGGCGATAATGAATCCCAAACAACAACAGCAAATATCTCCGAATGAATTTATTATGGTATCTCCGGTATACCCTAACGATAATGTTTCAGTGCGATATCGATAAATAAAAAAGTTTGTATTTTCAATCATTTCCCAGAAAGCTTCCATGCCCAATGTTGCAAGGAATCGCTTTTCTACAGACATTTTTCCAAGCAATAAAGCTGTTATTCCACAACAAATTAACCCGTGCAATATGTGAGTAAAGCTATATGGATCCAAAAAATGCTGAGATGTCTCACTGCCGCAAGGTTCACCAATCCAAAGTTTGAAATGGCCACAGCTACAAAACCAAAATCGCCCTTCCAACCGAAGAACTGAAACCCAAAGAACAAGAATCACGAACGAAACAAATAGCATCACTTTATATCGATGAAAATAATTCATAATTTCTTCAAACACACAAAACCCAGTCTCCCCGTAAAAAAACTTTCTGCTCTGAAATTTTTGTGGAATTTTATGGGCAGATGTGCCAAAGATACATTTCTTCTATTTCTTCCCATAAGTAAGTACTCTTTTTACTTCTCGCGAAGCAATAGCAGGCAAAATTGCCCCATTTTTGTCGAGATATTCTTCAACTTCCCTTCGAAAATTAGTTATCAAACTTCGAAGAAGCCAGGAAATAGCTTTTGTTATAAGCACATTCTTTTCTGAAACAAGCCTATCAATTATAATAAAGCTCATGTCACCCAACTTTGGCTCAATGGATTTCCTGACAGGTTTAGTCAACAGAACCAAACTTGCACGTCGGCAGTGAATGTTTTCACTTTTGGAAAGTCGATCCAAGGTTTTCTGCCAAGCTTCCCAGCGATTGACCAGCTCAGAATGAGTAAAAGCAGATTGGCACGTAGAATCGACTTCCTGCCATCCTTCCACCCTTGTCATCCAGATTTCCAACTCACAGGGGTCAATTTGAGCACGAAATTTTGGGGAAAATTCTAGAAGTGTGCCAGGAAAACACTTTTCTTCATTGGATTCACCAGAATACAATGAATCTATTAAATCCCTAAATTGAGGAAAAGTGAGGTCAGGGTGATTTTTCAAAAACCCCTTCGCAAGTTTTTTTCGATCTGGCACAGCAAGCCCCAGAAAGGGATGGTTGTTTCCAAGATAACCCGGTGGAGGACCTTTCTTGGAAGGTAATTTGGAAACAAACTGCGTAATTTCCACTAAAATTTCATTGTGAAAACTATTTCTGATTTTTTTCATTCAGAAACCTTTTTGCAGTCAACATTTCTTTCAAAAAAAAACAGTTCATTTCGGTCTGACGCCGTCCAAGCACTTTTGGATAAATTTAAGATAAGCAGATCTTCATCCCAAAATGGTTCAAATTAGCGGCATTTTAGCATTTTCGCACTTTTGCAAATTTACTGAAAAATTTCCCCGGTATTCTGATAATAGTGATGTTCCGAAAGCGCCATATTAGTGAAATGCCAGGTCAACGGGCTAATGTATTCCCTCTTAACAGATTGTTTAAATTCATCGACTGTTATTTTGTACAGTACATGTTGACAAAGCAAATGGTCTGTGGAAATCCTGGGATGCTGAAACTCACCTATTTTTTTCATTCCAATCTTCTGCATTACTTTTTCGGAACGATTATTTGTAGTAGCTGTAAACGAAACTATTTCAGGAAATTTAAATCTGGTGAATCCCAGATCAAGCACTGCCAAAGCAGCTTCAGTCGCATATCCGTGTCCCCAGGCGTCAAATGACAGACGCCAACCAATTTCCACGCACGGAGTAAAATAAGTTTGAAAATTGGGGGATGAAAGGCCGCAAAAGCCTATAAATTTAGAATCATCTACCTGTTCAACTGCCCAAAGACCATAACCATCGGCATCCATTCGTTGAATAATCCTGTCTGCAAATTTGTCACTCTCTTCAGCACTCAATGGGTTCAGAAAATGCTCCATTACACGTGGATCGGCATTCATGTTTCTAAATGGGATGAAATCAGCTTTCTGAAAAGCCCGCAATTTAATTCTCTTTGATTGCAAAACTTCGTTGTTCATATATTTTCCCGCACACAGCAAAAACTTATGTTCGTTCAATAAGTCGGAAAAACCAGCTCTCTGTTTTGACCAAATGCAGTTTCAAATCAAAATTAGCATGACCGATTATCAGATGTCAAATAAGGGGGGGGTTCACCAGCAATTACGTGAGGGTTTTCTCGCAAAATATAGCTATTATATCAATTATTATTAATCCGTAGGTATGCTTAAATCCTCCGAAAAATAGATTTTCCATAAACTCAAGGGAAAACGTTGGACGTTTTTCTGAATATTCAATTTTTTTCGAATAAGATTGCTTCATCGCCTTTGGCTCCCAACGTTGTCGGAAAATTTCTTCAGCAGCCAAGAAGATTGAAACCTACGAACTAATCATGAATGGTATAACTGATTTTTGTTACAAAACTTTTCGGAACAGTACCAATCCCATTAGATAAAGTAACTTTATAGACGGTTTACAGCGCCAGAGGCTTGATCAAACCTATCAATTTGCATGCTTACTTTTAAATAATAGTATAATTTGTTTTTTGAACATTGCTCAAAATGCCTCTCAAAAACAATCGCAGCAACTCAGTGAGAATCGCTGTGTTTTGACATCAACTATTAAATGGTTTATAATTTTAGAAATTAGGAATAGTACATTTCTTTTTCCGGTTCATAGTAACTTTCAGGGGTTGAGTGGTGAAGATAGAAACAAAATTTACTTGGTTTTGGGTAATTTTTTCCTTTATTTTTCTTTCAATAAACAACTCGGCCTTTTCAGCAGAAGTCAAAGAGAGTACAAAAGATTCCGAAATTGACAGCCTTTCCCAACTTTATCTATGGAAGATGGTTTGGCCAAGAAAGTTGAATTCTATTCGGGAAGAATTTGTTCTAACTCATAAAAACATTGTTCCAGGATTATACGATTTTCCCAAAAACTACAAAGACCAAATGGCTTTTTGCATGATTTTCCCGAAGATTGAGATAAAATATGTAGTTCCATGGATTTTAAGATTTACTGCGATTAAGATTTGTTTTGAGAAGAAACTTTGGGACTTGAAAATTACCTATAAAATCCACAATCAAGAACCCGTAAAGGACGCCCTTAATCGCATTTTAAAGAGTAACAAGCTCTGTGGTGTGTTTGTTAAGGAAGTATTGTACATTTTCAAATCCCCGTAAGCCCTGAAATTCAGACTGTAGGAAAACCTCTAAAAATGGATAATTTCATGTACCAACCCGTTTTTTCGCCCCGCTTTCGCGCATCAAATCAATGTCGCTTTGTACCGAATTCAATGTATCAGACTTTTCCAACAGTCTCATTATCCATTCAACTATTTTTGCAGGCAATTGCTGCTGTGAGCATCACTTACGAATTAGAGCGGTAAAGTTCAGACCCGAAAATTGACAAATAGGCTTTGAAAAGGTTGATGAATTGGGATCGATACTTTTGCAGTACATTGAAAATGCTTTCAAAAGAAGAAACTTTTCGGGTACACCTCAGTTGATCTTGATTTCAGATTCCGTGGATAATTGCTACGTAAACCCTGAAGGTGCGAATTCCTATTTATTAGATATTTTAAAAGGAGTTGGGAATGCGAAAATTTGTCCGAGTTATCCTGGTGACATTCATTTTTGTATTAATGACTACTCTTTCTCTCAAAGCCATTGGCCAAGATATTCCCGCGAAAAAAAATATCTCCGGGGAAAAAATCGAAAAATGGGACTTCATTCTCTATTTACCTGACACTCTTGAAACAGGCCATCGCTATCCCATAATCACGGCTTTTTCACCAGCGGCAGATGCCGAGGGTCTGTTACAAACATGGAAAGAGCACGCTCGTAACCACCAATGCGCTTTATTTTGTTCCAAAGTTATCCGGAATGATTTGGACGTAGCCCCAATCCTGAATCGCATGTCAAAACAGATTTTCGAACTAGCCCAAGATTATCCTATCGACCCCGCCCGCATCATCGGCACGGGAGTATCCGGCGGAGGAATGGCCGCCCATCTGTTTGCATTCTTGCATCCGGCGCAAGTGGTTGCCGTTATCTCTAATGTTGGTTACATTCATGAGGACTGTATCAAGAAAGAAAAACGTTATCCAAGGCGAAAGATTTGTGCCTTCCTGACCAGTCCTACAGATTTCAATTATAAGCTCATGAAAGAAGACAAACAGTTGCTCGACCGGCTGGAATGGCAAACCCGATGGTGGGAGTTCGAAGGCGGACATAGACAAGCACCAGACAAAATCAACGAGGAAGCTCTCGCTTGGGTAATGGAACATCTTCCACCGGCAAGTTCCTCGCCGACTGCCCCCGCATCAATAGACGAACCTTCACTGGCAACCCCGGCAGGAACAACACTTCATTGACCCGTACTAACTTTCACCAAATTCCTTGCCCGGTCAAAATCACCAAGATACTGATTACGTCCTTTTGGCTCCGCCCAACGACCACCAAATTCAGAATTCCTGGTATCGATAGTTTGCATTTTCTCGGAAAAGGCCTTCAAAAGGTAGTTTTCTGATTTTGGAATACTTTTCGGTTGAATTTTATCCTGAAACCAACTTACATGAAAATAAATCAGAAGATTTCTTCCAAAGCAAGTTGGCAATTCATCAATCGAAAAAATGGTATCAAATTTAAATCCCCGAGGTTGAGATGTCTGATATTGCTTTTTTTTGTAAAATTGATCAGTGTCTTAATATTTAATATTGCCTCAAAATCAAAGGCTGCAATGAGATCTATTGAGCTTTCGTTTACCAAAATTTAGGTATTCCGGAGATTGCATTCTTTGTCTGTATAACCCCCTGGGCTGCTTGATTTCCAGCCTGAGCAGCGGTTTTTATCGAATTTGAAATTCTGGTGATGCCATCTCCAATTAGATCCCCTTTTTTCGCTGTCTGTTCTATTGAATTCGAAATACCCACGGAAGAAGTTGCATTGGTACTACTTGAAGGTGATATCGGCACTTTCGAGGAAGAAAACTCCCATCCTACCATGAATGAAGTGGAAGTGGAAGTGGAAGTGGAAGTGGAAGGTGGGTTTGGTTGTACTTTTGAATTAGTTTGTTGATTGCTGGCATCCGGATCGCCTGTTACCGTAGGAACAGAATCAGCTGAGCCAGGAGCTTTATCTGTAGTTAACGAATTTTTAAATTTATCATATGCATTTCCAATATTTGTGAAACCTTTTTCAATGGCAGCTGGAGCCGCTCCAGCCGCTGCCATTCCCACACCGGCTTGCTGGAGTTTTTGTCCGGTACTCTTATTTCCAAACGCTCCGACAATAGCTCCGATTCCTGCTACTGCACCACCAATGGAGGAAACAAGACTGCAAAATGCCCCAATTGCGGGAACACAACCAGTTATGGAAATAGACATCATGGAAGATATCACCAAAAAAACGATAAGACGCAACATTTTTTTCATATATCCCTCCATCTTTTCATTTTACATAAACATAACGATCGAAAAAATTAAAATATTACATTTTTTGAATAAATTATTAGGGATAAAAACAAAAACTTGCAGAAAAGCCAAATGATTCTCAACGAGCAAAAAAACACTAAACAGTTAGCAAAAAAGTCTCAATTATTTCTTGCCTCGAATGCGCTGACAGGCTTCCCCAATGCTTGCAGCCGTTTCAGCAAAAGGAAGGACTCCAGTCATCTGCAAAAACTGTTTTTTTGATTTGTCTAATCCGATCAGATACAATTTTCCCTTGGAATCATCTACTACTTCCATGACAATTTCCAGAAGGGCAGCCATTCCCGGACTGCTAATTACTGAACAATTTGTGAAATCAATGATGATTTCATTCTTTTCGGTATGTAAAATTCCCTGTGTGTGTTTTTGAAGTGCAGCCCCACCTTCTTTGGCACAGTATCCGTCGAAAACGATTACAGCGATTCCATCTTCCTCTTTTTCAAGAATACTGAAGGTATCCATTAATTTTTCTCCATTTACAGACAACTTTTGCACAATCATAAAACAAATTTCAAATTTTGGAAAGATTTTTCCGAAAAAAATCTGCTTGTTACGGCGACATATTCAGGCATCTTTGACGACAACTATTTTTACCATTGACAACAATCGTTTTTGCCATTGGAAGAGATCCTTTGAATGATATTACAAAATAAAAACCAGATTCTTCATCGACTTTGCTGAACCCAAAGAAAATATTTCTGTTCTCTGCATTTCCAGAGCAGCTTTGCATCCCTTTTCATATTGTGTTATTCTACTTGAAACAAAATTTATTTGGGATAGTTAATTAAAATGATAGACCCCCTTCTCCTTCAAGAGCTGGAAGCTCCTGCAAGTTCTTTCAGACTTTATGCGATTGAAAAGGTAATTCAGGAACCAGCTTCAACTGAAATAATCGATTTTTTAGTCAAAAGAAAGGAAATCGAGACTGACCCTGAGTGCCAGGTTATGCTGGAACACGCCATTACAATTTTGAGCGAGCATTTGATCGGCAAAACATCTGAAAAAGAAGCCACACAGGATGAATTTCTTGAACGGTTTAAGAATTCCGACAATCATGAAAAAATACGTTTGTTAGGTTCTTTAAAACCTGTACAAATTAAAAATTTTTCAACTGGAATTTCTTCCCTAGTGTCTTCTGAAACTGAAGTGGGCGTAAATGTTGCGATTCTTCGCACTTTCAGAATGGTATTTCCCATAGATTGTCTCAAAACGATCATTCCATTTCTTGCATCTGAATCACTTGCTTTGCGCACTGCGGTTTTGGAAATTCTGATTTTGAAAGCTCCGGAAAATCTTCGACGGGATTTACCAAAATTACTTTTGCACTCCGATCTTCGGATTCGTTCGCTGGCGATTATTGGCTTGTCCAAAATTGATTTCGAGGAAGCATTACACCATCTAGCCATACTCCTGGATAGTGAACAACCCGACTCGATCATCGCAGCCCTCCAGAACTCGGTTTTTTTCCCTTTTGAAAGAATAAAACCTATGGTCTTACGTACTCTGGCACTTGTAAATGACAAAAATTTGCTGTTAAGAATTGGAATTCTTTTAGAAAACAATCCTGATCCTGATATTCCATTTCGCCTCTGGGAACTTCTTTCAACTGCTCCGGAAGAAAAAAAACAAATTCTTCAAATGGTTTTGCAGAATTGTTGTAAGAACATTGAAAAAGCCAAAATACTTGGAGATTCTTTCCCAGAATATTTCGAACGTTTAAGAGCCTGGATATATAAACGAAGAATCGTTGCATGGATTAGAGAAATTGTTTTCGCGATAGATAGCGAATCTCCTACTTCTATTAAAGCCGATATCTTGATTAAAGAAAAACTAGACGAACCGTTAGCTAGAGAAACATTTGAAGAAGCTCTCCAATGGCGAATTTCTGAAAAGGCCAAAGACCTTTTCCGTAAATCTCTTAAAGACTACGAAAGAGCAGTGGCTAAAGAGAAAGTCAAAGAGAAGGAGAAGGAGAAGGAGAAGGAGAAAGAAAAAGAAAAAGAAAAAGAAAAAGAGAAAGAGAAACCAAAGGAAAATAAGGTAGAGGAAGCAAAAGAAACAGAAAAAGCAATTTCCTCTGAGGAACAACCTGAGCAATCTGAACCACCAGTTGAAATCAATCCGGAAGCTTTTTTCAGTTTGTCTAACACTGAAAGAGCAAAAAAATTTACGGCATGGTCGAAAAGTGTTAACCCCAGTAAACTTGTTATTTTGAGAAAGGTTTTATCCGATAAAGAAACCCCAAACGATTTGCTGGCAATAGCTCTTAGAACTGCGCGGCGTTTGGGCTGTTCTGAGTTTGCCAAAGTGGCGAGGCTTCATTTCCAAGCTAAAGATCAACAATTGGTTCACTCGGTAATTGAATACCTTGGTGAATACGATTTTGACTGGATCTTTCCTTACCTTGGGACATTTCTTAGAAGCCATAATGCCCGAATAAAGGGAGCGGCAATTCGAATATTGAATTCAAAAGACAAACAACAGGCATTGTCTTCAATAAAAGCGATGCTCACCAGCAAAGATACTGACTCTCGGCAAACTGCACTGGCATGCCTCATCTATTTTGATTTTATTGTAATCCGGAATATTTTGATTGAATTCTTGAAGAAATGTGAGTCTATTGAACAATTTGATCTTGCACTGTTTTTTTTCCAATCAAATCCTGATCCTGAAAATCTTTTCAGTTTGTTTTCCCTGGAAAAACATTGTACAGCAAAAATGAATCTTGATGCCGCTAAAAAAGTTTTTGAGGCTCGAAAAGAAAACTTTGAGTTTTTGAAAAAAACGCAGCAAATTTCCACTACAACCTGGGAAAAATCAGAAGAATCACTTTTAAACCGTTCTAAAGAATTTGAAGAACGAAGTAAAATAGCCCCGGCTCCTTATAGTGTTAAAGTGCTTTCAAAAGAAAGCGCTGCAAATGATTTCCGAAAGTATATTCTGCAAGTTTTGCCTGAGTATTTTAACTATGTAAAATCTTTTGTTTTAGAGCATTCAAAAGTCTTCGGCACAGTCGGATTAACAATTCTGGCTATCTACCTTTTCTCACTTATACCAGGAAAACAAACCCCTGAAGGGCGACCAATCGGTGAACAGGTTCTCGCGGTTACTCAATACATCACCGGTGAAGTTAAAGAAGCCAACAAAGATTCCATAAACCTCAAAGGGGAAGACGGAAAAACATACATTTTCTCTCCCAAACCGGGAGTCTTCTTCAAAAAAATAGCCACTGGCACGAAAATGAAGATAACTTATGCCCCGTTCCGAATTTCTGAAGAGGGTCATATCCGTGCTCAGTGCCTTGATGCTCAAACCCCCTAGTTAAATGCAATCTATTGCCCTCAAGCCTAGAATCATCTGGGTTTTTTCCACCATTATTTTCTTTGCTTTGCCCATTCTTCTCGCTATTTGGGGAATTAAATCCAGAATTGAAGAAATAGAAAAAAATTCGTGCGAAAAAAGTTTTCTGCTCCAGGAGCGAATTCTTCTTGCACTGAGAAAAAGAGAAGATACTTACAAACATTTCCAATTTCTCCTTATGAAGCTTTCGGAGTCATTGGATCATAAGCATTACTCCCAATTACGTGAGAGAAGAAATCTCCTGTTAAAGCGTTTTCCGGGAATCTTGAAAATCAACGTCGTCGATGGCAATGGTGACGTTATAGAGAGCGTCTCCGAGCCAAATCCGCCAAAATTCGTTCTGAAAACTCTTTATCGTGATCTTTTTGGAAAAATTTGTGACCAACCTGAGTCTTTTGTAAAGGACTGGATTTTTCTGAAATCTTTTGTTGGTCGGGATATTGAGCCAGAAAAATTTTCTGATGGTGATTTTGAAATTATTGAAGTAAATAATGGAGAAAAGGACCACTGGTTTTTTTACTCAATAAATTCGCACGGTGGGGTTTTTGCCCATTTGAGCGAATTTCCGGAATGGCCGGATATGGGAATAAAAGATCGGGTCAAATCCTATCTGAAGTCGAAAAAGAATTCTTCAATCCGTGCAGGAATTACTTCGATCGGGGATTCTCTTCCTGATTATCCTGTTTCGGAAGCCTTAAGGATGTATGACAAAACTCCTCAAATGTCTTTTCAGATTGAGAAGACTCTGATTTCTCTTACAAGGCTAAAATCCTCCTCAGTTTTATGGGTAGCTTTCGATAGGAAAATTTTTGCTAAAACATCTTTCTATCGCCTTATTTCAGCTCTTCTTGGGACTTTTCTTTTTGCCTTTTTCACTTTTTTTTCAGCTAAAATTCATTTCAGTACTCAAAAAATTTTCTTTTCAATAAAATGGCGTCTGATAATTCTTTTTTTCTATGCAAGTCTGCTTCCCTTGCTGGTAATATTTTCAGTTGGCTGGGACTACTTAGGCAAAGAATATGAGGTAAAAACGGCCCAGAGTCTTGATAAAGCAGAACGAACGCTTCGCCTAATTGATTCCAATTTTCCAGTTCTCAGACATAAACTTGAAAAACGGCTACAAAAAGACCTCCTATCCTTCAGATATTCGACTCCCAACGAAATCAGCAAGGGGCAAAAACTTCTGATTTCCTTAGCAAAAAAGTGGAAGATAGAAACCGTACGGCTTACTGACAGCAATGGCAAACCAGCTTTCTGCTGTTCTGGGGAGGGAAAGAAGGATGTCTTTAAAACCCAGGGAACAAAAATGTCAGGGGAAATAATGAAGACGGTAATTGCTACATTAAATCGCGAACCTATAAACTTTCAAGCCGCTCTCAAAGCTGATTTTTTGCAATCTTTTGGTGGAGTAAATTTTATTTCAATTATTGTGAAAGGGATGGAAAGACTTGAAGAATATCAGTTTTCAAACAATCGTTCATGGTTTTTCCTGAAACCCATATTTAACTACGAGAAAAAAGTAACTCATATTCTTGAATTCTTTTGGCAGACCCATGATATGGAACATAGTTATCTAAACAGTATTGCAAGATCAAAAAGAATCATTCCTAAAGGAATGAAATTTTATGCGATGGATTTGGTTAAAAAAAAGAGGATCTCCACAACCAGGAATTTTCCTGAAGCAGTAAATTCACTGGGACAATGGATTGATTTATTGCGAACAACTATTAATCGGAAAGTATTTACACGTTCCAAAACTTATTTCCTGACCGGAATAAAGCCCAGGGAAATACAATCATCTCTAATCGCCATGCAGGACGACTCCCAGATACAATCCGGAATTCGGCTGATCAGACGCTTTCTTGTTGGTTTTGCCACGATTTGTGTAACAATAAGCATTTTTCTTGGAATTATTTTATCCCAAAAGCTTCTTAAACCTATTGACAACCTTTCGCTGGGCGTTCAATCCATAGAGAAAAAAATGTTCCGTTTTAAGCTCCCTGTGGTTGAGTCAGACGAATTAGGCAATCTTACCGAAATGTTCAACCACATGCTTGAAAGTCTTTACGAAGTTAGCGTCGCACAAGAAGTTCAAACCAGGCTTTTTCCTTCAAATGTCCTGAAAATTGGCGAATACTCCGTTTTTGGCCGATCCCGCCCGGCCACTCAACTCGGTGGTGATTATTTCGACTATCTGACAATTGAACAGCGCTACCTTCTTGTACTTGTTGGCGATGTTACAGGTCATGGCGTACCTGCTGCTCTTGTAATGGCCATGGCGAAGGGTATTGTACAAGAAAGATCTCGGGCAGGTGAAAAAGCCGCTGGAATTATTTCAACTTTAAACACAACTCTCCTTGAAAATTTCAATAAAAAACTACTGATGACCGCAGCATTTATCTGGATTGATTCCCAAACCCACGAAATTACATTTTTCAATTGTGGACATCCGTATCCTTTCCAAATGCAAAATTCAGGTGAACTTCAAATGATTGAATTCGGAGGAAGCCCTCTTGGTTTAAGGGAAAAAATCCCTCTGATCCCAAAAACAGTTGTACTTGAACAAAACGAAAGAATAATACTTTACACCGACGGACTTATAGAATCAATTCCTGCAAACGAAGAAGAAAGTCAGTTTGACAAATTCCAGCAATTTTTAGCATCACGACCGGTTATTTCCATAGAAAAAGCATGTGACGATTATCTGGATAACCATTACCATACTTTGACCAATAAACCCCAACCGGATGATTTTACTGTTGTCTTGATAGACCGAAAGAAAATCACAAGTTAGAGCCGCTTCTAAAAATGGAAATTGCAGTTTCGGGGTTTTGTTGAATAATCCGGTTCTAATTTTTTCCTGTTGAATCAAATTGATCTGGATCTTGGGAAGGATCTCCGCCAGTCGGAACATTTGGGGATGAACTACCGACCGGACTTTTTCCCTTTTCAAGAGATGTGGTTTCCTGAAAAGTGGCTGCTTGAGAGGCAATAGCCTGGGAAGTTTCCCGCGAAGTGCTTTGAGAAGCCACCGGTATTACGGAAGTCTGATTGAGCTTTTCACCCGTTTTGCCAGATGTGGATTCAACACCAAAAACCTTTCCGAAATCCCAATCACAAAACCAAGACAGAATTTTCCCCAGAATTCCGCCAAATAGGTCATCAAAAACAGATGTATCAGCCGTCAAACTGCCAATCTCAGTTTGAGAACCACCCGTTGAAGTACTTACCCGAGGCTCAGTCTGTGAACCCGGCGGCGGAACATAAGGCCGACCAAGATTTTCATCCGTTTCACCATAAGCATTAACAATCCCTGGACGTTCAGCCGAGCTATCCTTGCGGGTCTTCATATATTCATCGAAGCCTGGCCCTCCATTTGGAAAGAGTTGAACCAAATCATCATTCGAAACTCCACCTGCCGTATTCTGGTCAATTGCCTTAGCCAAAGCCAAGGTATCTTCTGGATGATTTTCCCCCAACTTTTTGAAAATATCCAGGACTGTTCGGTTGCTGGAATTGGTTTGCTGAAAAGCTTCATGGATTTTCTGGTCTCCATCACTCACATTTTTTGCATAATCGTTAAGTGCTAAAGCCATTGCTCCTTCAACACATGACCAATCAGCCAAACCCTTCAGATCAGTTGGACTAACTTTTTTGGCCACTTCAAAATCATAACTAATTACAGTATTAACTTGGGCACGGTAGTGATCAGCCATATCCGTCCGACCGTTCTGGCGCTCCAGTCGCATCTGGTTGTATTCAGCAATTGCTTCAAGTGATGCCGCCTTGGGCCTGGTGTATTTAAAATCCCAATGGGCACCGTTTTGGCCATACCCATCGGCTTCTTTTACTGCCTTGTCTACGGAATGGGTCGACTCATGGGAGATAAGAGATCTTCCCTGGAAAGCGGCCTCATCCGGAGGTAACCCATCATATTCGCGGCTGTTAACCCTGATATATCCGGCCTCGTCAGAATATCCTGGCCAAAAATCCTGGATCTGCTGTTCTCTGCCGGGGTCGCCCTGCATTCCGTCCTTCAGATCGACCAGATAAATGGGTGTATCTTTTTGAAGCATTCTTTGGTTTTCTTGCAAAATTGAGCCATTTCTCTGTCTTTCTTCAAATACGGCTAAAAGAGCACTTTGTCCTGGAGATAGTGGTTCCTCTGCTCCCATTGCCTGAAGGAGTTCATCTTTGGTATGGACTTCTTGATATTTACAAAGATATGCCCCAGTTTTACTGGAATATCCGGCATATCCAGCACCTCCATTAAGACTTTGTGCACCTGCGACAAATTTGACCGGGCGAAGATAGTACATTTTAAACTCCGCCGCTAATCCAAAAGCTGGAAAATAAAGAAGGAGCCCTAACAAGGCCAGAATAATAAGACGTTTTGGAATCATATTCTTCGCACCTTATTTACCTTCAATTTCATCCGGCAAAATCTCGAATTCGCCAATTTCGATGACTTTATTCTTACCGGTACAATTTTTTTCAATTTTCTCCCGAAGTTCCTCTCTAAAAACTGCCAAAGGATATTTGGATTTGTTCCGAACTACTTGCAAAAGCCCTTTTTTGTCGGGAAAATAGGAAAGTTTAATTCTTGCCCAAGTTCCGGAGAGGGATTTCACATTTTTATTACGTGTTGCAATTATGGAAAATTTCTTTTCCTTTCCTTCTTCTAGCAGATCAATAGTAGTGGAAGCCATCTTTACCGATAAATCTGGGGACGAAGAAATTCCAACAGTACAATTGGAAATGGTTCCAGCCACACCTTGGACTACTACGTTAAAAGTAATCTCCCCGTTTTTCTCAATTGGCTTTTCAAGTAGCTTCATTTCAACATTGGACGGAATAGGATAACGCTCCAAAGCAAACAGTTTACATTGAACAAAAAGTAAAACACCTACAAAAGAAATGGCCAAAAAACGTTTTAACACGTTCCGTACCCCCAAATTTTACGAATTTTCGATACCAATTTATCTAATAGACCACTTGGCAAATTCGCACTTCCGGTAAAACACCGATTAATTGAGATCTTTCCGAGCCCTGGTCTGGGTTCTGTTCAATCACCAAAGTCCAGTCGTTGGCTGAATCGAAGGATCAAACCTGGCATGCATTTGCCCTGACATAAATCAGCCTGATTTCCATTTTTCATTTATATAACGCTTGAAAAAAGAAAAATATTACAATCAGTTTCCACATATTTTTCAAAATTTATACGATTTTGCACAAAACTTACTTTCTTGTAATATTTTCCTCTTCCCTTTCGTTTATATTTTGAAGCCAAATGAATTAATAGGTCGAAAAACACCTTTATACTTTTTTTTGTTCCCTTCAAAATTCTCGATCCGCCATTCATGTCTGTTCCATAGAACTATTTTCCAGTATACTTTGCGATTTGATACTTTTCAATAGCTTCTAACAGGGGGTAAAAAAAAAGATAATGTTATTCAACTGAAATTTATCACTGGTAAGTTGAAAAATGAAAAGATATAATCCAAGTGAAACAAAATCTGCCAGGGTGGTTTATGCAGGACCAGGAAATCATTGATGCGATAATCAGTGGGGAAAAACGTCCTTTTAAAATACTTGTTGAAAGGTATCTTCCAATAGTTAAAGCTTTTTTGTGCTCCTTGAAAGCCCCAAATAATGTAATCGAAGATGTCGCACAGGAAACATTTATAAAAGTTTTTTTAAATCTTCCAAAGTATCAACCGATCAGACCTTTTTCAGCCTGGCTACTGAAAATTGCACGCAACACTATGATTGATTGTATTCGCAAGTGCAAATTAGATCGGGACAGAGAGTTTGAGCTTGCCCAGATGACTTCGTTCGCAAACGAAAACAAGCATGAATTAGATTCTGACCATAATTACCTGCTTGAAACTCTTTCAGATTTTGACAAACTATTAATCGAACTCCGGTTTGTTCAGAAATTATCATTTCAGGAAATGTCCGAAATCACTGATCTTACAGAAAATTCCCTTCGAGTTCGAATTCATCGCCTTCTTCAAAAATTGCGGGAGAGCATCGATTCCTCGGAGCAGAGTGGAAAATGAGTCAATTTTGTGAAAAAATAGCTGAAAACCTTCTCGAAGGCAAAACGCTTTCAGAGAAAGAGCTTCAGCATATAAATAAATGCTCTGAGTGCATTACAGTCAGAAAAAATTTTCAGTTTCTTTCTTCGATGGAAAGTTTATTTCCACCGGATTCCTCCAAATTGGTGGATAAAATTCAAAAATCAATTGAGTGCCTTGACTCACCATCCAGAACAAGCAAGATAATTCCTGTTCCTGAATCTTCAAGGTTTTCCATAGCAACGAAAAAATTGACTTTGACAGTTGTTTTAATAATAGTATTCTTAATCGCAGCCAAATTTTATTTTGTCCCAATCTCTTTTGAAAAAAAACCTGAAACAAGCATACCGGAACAAAGAACTTCAGAAGAAAAACAAATTATTTTGCCTATGAACAACATTGCCTTCCTTCCAGATGGATCATCATACCAGGTTCAAAGCACCGCTGAATGCAAAATACATAATAGGTCCATAGATCTGTTTAGTGGTACAATTCATTTTTCAGTGAAACCAAGCGGGAAGCCTTTTTTTGTAAAAACTCCATTGGGAACGATTTCAGTGATTGGAACCGATTTTTCAGTCGATGTAACAAATAACACATTGAAAGTGGTGGTTTTTTCCGGAAAAGTCAGAGTGGAAAGTTGTGACGGTTCATTCAAATTGCTTTCAAAAGGCGAAATTTTTACCTGTACAAATTCGAACCCAGTGAAAAAATCCGGTTCCGCAACCTCTGCTCCAGTCTTTGACTCTTCAGGGGACGCTGATTTTCCAAACTCGAAATAATGATTTCTACCGGTCACCAATTTAAAACTAAAACTGCTGATCGTTCTTCAGCTTCACTGCAAAACCTCTTTTGTCAAACCCCTGTGACAAATCCGGAGCAAACCTATTCTTTTTTCAATGATAGCTTCGACTCCGCTCAACAACCAGAAATTAAGTCTACAATGCCTGAACGAGGCCGAAAATACCACTTTTTGCAAAAGCATATTGGGTCAAGTTTTGCCGAAAAGCCACGGTTTGCCATAAGGACAAACCGAAGGAAGGATAACCCTTTTTTTTCCTTGAAGGGGAAGTTACTTCATTGTCTGCACCTGCTCGAAATGACATTTTCAAAATCCACAAGCGACATTTGCGCTATAAAATTTTCCGCCAAAAAACCCATTGATTCATCGGGATTTATTTCATATCTATTCATTTTTATAGTAATGTTTATTTCGATTCTTGCGATATCTTTCCACAAGAGTTCAGAACAGCAGAGGCAAGCTGCGTTTCGCTTTCAACAGGGTGAAATTGCAAGGCAGATAATTGAAGGTGCTTTGGAAGAAGCTTTTACATGGTTTTACAGGGAAACTTCAAATCCCCATTCTACTGCTGGGCAGTGGGTTATTTCCAGAAGTCAATCGCCATTGAACATTCCGATTGAAGTTACGACAGAGCAGGCGAAATCCATGACCAGGGCAAGTTTTTTTCCTGAAGTCTCCGCAACTGCCAAACTAATCGAGTTCCGTTCAACTGACGTAACAGGGGTCCCATATTCACCACCGGATGGTGCTGACGGAGTTGGCACAGCCGAGATATGCGTCAAATTGAGTTTCCAAAAAAGTAGTTTTTTGACCAGTTCTTTAGATATGGCTTTTACCGGGCTGCGCCATATCGAGTACAAAGTTGTAAGTCTTGTTTCACCAAGACAAAATACCGGACAACGCAGCGCCTACTCACAATGTTTTCCACTTGATTATGCTCTATTTGCACGGAATGGCCTCGAGGAGTTCCGGAAAATTAACGGGTTCACCCTGAATAATGAAAAAATGAAGATTGTTGTTGAACAGAAATCTTTGCCGGCTGACAAACGTGGGAAAATTTATTTTGGAGAGACTGATTTACAAAAATTGCCAACCGGACAACCCTCCAATCCTCCCCTGGAAAATTTTGTTTTCCTGAATATTCCGGAATCATTGGAGAAGCTTATTCCAACTTGTTCGCAAACTGTCGAAATTGATCAAGAAGATGTCCTGACACTTTTTCCCTGGTTGAATGACACATTATACAATACCTTAAAAAGTCAAGAAAGTGCAATCAAATCTGCACATTTCGAGGGTCTTAAAGGCTTCTTTCAGATTCAGACTCAGCCGCTCCCCAAAAAAGCCTACACTTCTGAACCCGAACAGCTGGAAAAGGAAATGATCTATCTGATGGCAAAACAATTTCCTGGAGCAGAGGGAGTTTTCCCCCCGGAACCAGGATTCTTCTTTCTAGGTGAAGATCCTGATTTTGCGGGCAACCAAACCAATGCAGAATCCATACTCGAAGGAGCAATCCGAAAAAGATTTTTATATCTTGTACAATTCCACCTGGATTTTTCCCATACCAGCGTGGTGGGGACCTATAAAGCTTTACTGAAGACGAAAAGTTTTTCCGAAGCAGTTCCTCCGGAAATGCAGCAGGAATTTCTGAAAGCTGAAAAAGCGGCTTTGTGTATGTCTTTACCTGCAGATCCCAGCACTCTTCAGAACTCCTATTTCGAAAATTTTCTGAAAAATTTGCCGAAATTGTCAAGTAAGTTCCCACAGGTTTCCTTGTTTTCCAGACTGGACACAAACTTCCTTTACGGTGGAAGTGGAGAAAATGTCCAGGCTCCACCGTTAAAAGCTTCCTTCCCCACCCCCAGGTTTTTTAATTCCCAGGGACAATCGATTGATCCACACCGAACAGGCTCTGAAGGTTTCCGACCGTTTAATTTCTTTTCTTTATGGTACAGAAAACAACTTCCAATTGATCGAATACCGGAAATCGACCTTTTTAATCCGGAAGAAAGTCTTATCATGCCACGTGGAATAGTCCATCTCACGGGGAATCTGGAATTCACACCCATTAACGGTGGTGACTGGAAAATTAAGGGACAAGGTGTCCTGATTGCTGATAATTTCAAGATTTCAACCGGAATGCAAAAATCATCCCCAGACGACCTGTTGATTCTATACACAAGAAAAGGCGGCATCCTGATTGATACCGACAGACCGATTGATGCTGTTTTAATAGCAATTAACGATCAGGAAAATGGGTCTGTCCTTGCTCAAAAGCCTTTGAAACTCAAAGGAGGTCTCATTTGCGACATTCTCGATTCAAACAAATGGTGCGTAGGAAAACACATTATCGAATATGACCCATTGTTAAAAAGCTCCCACGACTATCAATATCAGATTTGCGTTACCCGTTGGACAAATTTTTTTCGGATGATGGAGGAATGAACCTGAAACGATTTTCTTTTTTTTCCAGGATTGAATATCCGGGTGGCTACAGGGCATTTTCAATGATTGAAGTTTTGATAGCCATGGTCTTTCTTGCGACTGTAATTATAGGAATTGGGAATATGAACTACATGTCTAACAAAAGCGCCATGGACTCTTATTATGAATTTTTAGGCCTTCAGTTGGCTCAGGAACCGATCGAAATTTTTAGGGTATTTGGCTATAAATGGCTCTCAACATATGGCCAGAGCCATTCGTTACCAGATTACCCCCTGGACTCCTGGCAGCCAGTCTCATCCTCTGTAATGGGGGGAATTCAATATCCACCGGAGGCATCCCTCTTCCAAAGAAAAATATCTTTAAAACCTATAAACGGAAAAATTAAAGCAATCCGAATTAAAGTCCAGGTTGCACCAAAAGAACAGAATCGTATAAAAATTTGGCTTTCCCAAAGCGATATTTCAATGGAAGGAATTGTTTGTGAAACGCCCAAATAATGAAAAAAGTATTTTGAATTCACAATCCGACAAAAAGATTTCCTCTGTTGTAAAATTCCTTGCTACAATGAAAACGTGCAAAAGACGGAATCATTCTAGGGTTTCTGCTTTGAAAAAGATTTTTGCCGGCCATAATTATGGAATTTTTACCCTGACAGTTTCTGTAATGTAAAAAAAAATAGTAGGAACGGAATGTTTTCCAAAAACTCATATCGGCTTAAACACAAAGAATCTGCATTTACCCTCATGGAGATTATTGTTGTTGCAGTAATCTCAATTCTTCTTCTGATTCCAGCCTATAAAATATTTAGAAATTCATCCGAAACTTCATTGCACGGTCTCCAACAGATTGACCTTGTAATGGAAGGCCGCAGAATAATTAAGCAGATCAGAAACGATCTGTTGTCCGCCTGTATAATTTTACCATTAACAAACACACAATATTCTTTAATGGACTTTCTCCAAGTTTCGGGAGGTTCAGCTACCTCAATGGAAGGTACAACTTTCACTTTTCTGGCTTTTCCTTCACATGGAGATTTGAAACAAGCAGTTTCAGAAGGTTCTACAACTGGTTATTGTATTAAATGCGCCAATGAAATCAGCTATACTCTTGAAGCCACCGAACCCGGAAACCCATTTTTGACTCTAAATCGACAGGAAAAGGTTAACACAAGGCTGGGCGGCGGAACACAAAGTCGAGTTTTATCCAAACGGATAAATTATTTTACCATCCGTCCCGTGGAAATTCAGACAACAAACGGGAGAAATCAGTGGTTTTTTAATATTACCCTGCAATTAGCAGAGCAAGGGAATCAGAATAACCAAAAATCTTTCCAAAAAAATACACTTATACAAAGCCGGCAAAGTGGAATAATGATAGCGGATTTTTTTGACGTTGTTTGTCCTTATTTTTTTTCGGAAATATGGAATCAGACGCTTACAAATCGCAACTGGCAGACTCTGATTCAGGGACCTTAAATCGGGCTTCCACTTTGATGTTATTGACGACAAGGAAAAACATTTTTTTCAAACCTAACGCGGTTGAGAGCAAAATCAGTCTAATCTCAGATTGCCTCCTTATGGAAATTCAGAATTCCAATTCCCGAGGATTTAGTCTTGAGACCATTTTCCCAAAGCCTGAAAACGTGAACTCGTTTGGATGAGATTCCTGCCTTAACTTTTGGATTATTTGGTCTCAAAACAAAATTCGGGCTGAAAACTTTATAATCTCTACGGAATCGGCTTTTAAAGCTGAGCAATCGAAGAAAATGAAGTTTACGACAACAGAAATTCTGAAATTAGATTTTTCCTATAACAGAAACGGGACCTGGCAGAATTCATGAGAAGATTGGCTGTTTACGAATCGCTCAATGCAGTATTAGAAACTGTCGGAAAATCTTGGGACATTTTATTCTGTACAAAGTTGCTCACTGCTCACGCGAGAAAGCGGGGCACAGAATGAGGTGGGTTCACTGAAATATTAAAATTGGGGTATTTTTCAGCAGTCTCATTAACCATTCTGAATAATAAAAATAAAATTTCCATCAAACTAGTTTTCAAAAATTAATTTGAGATGTAAAATAGAACAATGAATGGAATTTTTCTATTCTGGAAAATCTGTGAATAAATTGAGTATTAAATAGGCTCCATGTCTCTGAAAAACGAATTATTTGAACATTACTCAAAATTTTTTTTGAGAAAAGTGTTTATGTTTTATTTTAAGTACGAGTATTGAAAGGGGAGTATTGAATGAACTTTTTTTCAACAAACGAGGGATTATTTCATTTTGTGCCATTTTTACAAAGAACTTTTTTTCCAAAATTACCATACCAAACAAAAGCAAGCGATTTAAAACCCACAATTTGTTCTTTAGGCGGAAAAAACTCCGCTATATCCACTCAAAACTCGCATTCAGCAAAAGTTGTTTCAAAAAGCCAATTACAATCTGAATATTTTTGTTTAAAATTAGCGGTTCTACTTCTGGTATTTCTTGTTTCCAGCCTGTCGATAAGCTTTGCAGAAGAGCAAATGATCAATATCAAAGTTGCCCAGTACCCGCAGAAAATTGATTTCGTCTGCTCCCAAGGGGCAACCTGGGAATTAGGTGGTAATTCCGGGCACATTCTAAGCACTGATACATGCCAATTGTCCGGTGTTATGACCACTGAAGCAAAAAAGCGCTATCATGTAATCGTTGAGTCAGTTCCCGAAAATGAGCCATCCAAAATCAACAACTCCCTCACTTTATGGAAAAGCCAAGGTTGGGATGTCCACACATTGAACATCGGCGATCCCGTTTATGCCTCCGACGGGTCACTGATTTACGATGGCCGAACCGTTCTCATCGGAGTCGGAACCTTCGTAGACCAACAACTCGCCCAGGATTTAGTGGACAAATTTGCAGCTTCCTTTACTTCAGCCTTGATACATGAAGAAGTAATATATTTATCCCAAGGTCGCATTACTCTCTCTCTGAATGGTTCCGTACAAGCAGTTGGAGAATCTTTCACTCTTGTACCACAACAAACTGTTTTACTGAAAAAAGTTGAATACGCAGCAGGTTATCCGTGGCATGGCTTTGAAGATCGTAGTTACCGCGGAAAATTAACCATCCGCTGGGGTGCACACAATGCCCTGGATTGTATTTTGAACGCTCCACTGGAGTATGTCCTTTCAGGAATTGTACCATCCGAAATTTCCTCAAAAGCTGAAGTTGGGGCCATGCAAGCTCAGGCAGTTGCCGCCCGAGGAGATATCCTCAGTAAAATAGGCCACGCCCACCCCGGCGAAGGTTTTGATATTTGCTCTGAGCAACATTGCCAGGTTTTTGGCGGTGAAACTTCAATCACCGGAGATATCGCAAAAAAAATACTTCCTACATATGGTTTAATTGTCTCCAATCCCAACGGATTACTCGTCAGTACTTTTTATTCGTCCAATTGTGGCGGCCATAGTGAAGCGAATCAAGTAGTATGGACCCCTCCTGCAGATCCAGCTCTGGCCGGCACCTGGGACACAGACAGCCCACCAAACCTTGACCTCTCAGAAGAAGAACAAGCTGGGCAATTCATCAAATTTCCACCCACTTGCTATTGCAGCGACACCACGGTTGAAGGCGGTGACAAATTCCGCTGGCAGAAGTCATACTCCGCCGCCGATTGGAAAGAGGTCGAGTCTAATATCGGCGTTGGACGCATTCGAAAAATTACTGACCTTGCACGCGGTTTTTCCGGACGAATTTATCAAATGACAGTAGTGGGTGAAAATGGTAAAAAAACCCTTCTAAAGGAACTGAACATCCGAAAAATTTTTGGAAGCCTGAAAAGTTCCTGTTTTGTATCAATCTTTACTTACGACGACAGTGGATTTATAAACGGCGGGCTACTAAAAGGCGCAGGCTTCGGACATGGGGTCGGAATGTGCCAAACCGGAGCTCAAGCTTTGGCCAAACGCGGCTGGAGTTTTGACAAAATTTTATCACATTACTTCCTAAATACCTCTCTGAAAAAATGGTACTAACGCAAAGTAGCATAATTAACAATGATAAGTACGAATACTAAAATCGTGAAAACCAAATTTGAAAACAAGCCTCAAATCATGATCGATTTTTGCAATTTGAACAGGCCTAAGAAATTATACCTATCATTGATACTTAATTTATGAGGATAACGAGTTTGTCGAAAAATGCCCTATTTTTCATATTTTATGTACCGATTCAAATTTTCGCCTCGCATTCTCGCATCAGGAGCGAACCGTTTTGCACCGGACAAAATTTACCGAGAGTTTCCGACAACTTCTAACGGAGAGATCCAAAAAATTCTAAACATAAAGAGGGAAAAATGACTTTTGACCAAAAAGATTATGAAATTATAGAACTTGGAAAACCGGAATATGATTCTCCTTTGAATCTTTCAAAGGTCGATGATGATAATGTGGCAAATTATGTTCCCGATGATGAACGTGTTTTAGTCAACACCTCTTTAAGAGATTTGCAAGAATCCATCAAAGCAGGAAAAGAATTCCTTTCCTTTGAAAAAGCCGGCCCAAGGGAAAAACTGTACTTCGACCCATCTAAATGTCGAGCTGGAATTGTCACCTGTGGCGGGATTTGTCCCGGAATTAATGATGTTATTCGCGGAGTAGTAATGCAGCTTTCTTACTGGTACGGAGTAAAATCCATCTATGGATTCCGTTACGGTTACCTTGGTCTTCTGAAAGAAAGCGATCTTCCACCAATGATACTCGATCCGGAAATCGTTGCTGAAATTCACGAGAAAGGCGGCACTATTCTTGGTTCCTCACGAGGTCCCCAGGACGTGTCCAAAATGGTCGACCGGTTGATGGATTTCAATATCAACATTCTTTTCTGCATCGGAGGAGACGGAACCCTTCATGGCGCCGAGGAAATCACGGAAGAAATTTCCCGCAGAGGTTTGAAAATTTCCCTCATTGGAATCCCAAAAACGATTGACAATGACATAATCTTTTTGGAGAAAACATTCGGATTTGAAACCGCTTTTTCACTGGCAGTTGATTCTATCCGAGTTGCTCATGTTGAAGCGAAAGGTTTTCAAAATGGAGTGGGACTCGTAAAACTAATGGGAAGACAATCCGGGTATATTGCCGCCAACGCCGCCTTGGCTTCTCAAGAGGTTAACTTCTGCCTGATTCCCGAACTTCCCTTCGACCTGGAAGGAAAAAACGGACTTTATGCCCATCTTCACCACAGACTTAAGAAAAAACAGCATGCGGTAATAGTTGTAGCTGAAGGTGCCGGACAGCAATATGTTTCCCAAAATGCTGTTGACGCTTCAGGAAACGTAAAACCAGGTGACATTGGATTATTTTTAAGAGATGACCTCTCCAGATATTTTAAGGGAATTAATTTCCCCATCAATGTTCGATATTTAGACCCTGGTTACATCATCCGGGGCGCGAAATCCCTTCCCTCAGACAGCATCTTTTGCACTCAACTGGCACAAAATGCAGTACATGCTGGAATGGCAGGGAAAACTGGTATGTTGGTCGGAATCTGGAACAACCAATTCACCCATATCCCAATTAAAATGGCCATTTCAAAAAGAAAAGTTCTCGACCCCGAAAGCATGTTCTGGCTAAACGTTCTTGAATCCACCGGACAACCGATGATCATGCAGAACAAAACCAATCCGGAGTATTTTGATTGAGTTAAAATCAACCATTCCCTATTTTTTCTTCGACCTGCATTAAAGCTATCGATTAAGAGACTGTCGGAAAAATCCGGTACAACAAATTCGATATAAAGTGGCATGGATTTGATGGGCAATAGCGAGGAAAAAAATGCGATGGTACATAAAAAAGTCAAATTCGGTGTTTTTTCGACAGTCTGAAAGCCGTTGTGAAGTATCTCTAATGTTCCATTAAACTTCTCTCCAACTCACTCAAAGCTTGATTTTATAGTGATTTACTTCCACTTAAAGTGATTTTCTTTGAATCGTGTAATTACCATCATGCGCAGTTTTAAAGAGTTTAAGTGGGACTGTAAAAGTATTGATCAGGAAAAGACTGAATCTTGCCAATTTACTTTTCGGCAAGTTTTTTAATAAACTATCCCCCTATTCCTTCGTCACAGATGAGTTTAGATGTTGATCGCGAAGGTCGTTTCGACTCCACTTCGGCTTCGCTCAGCAGGTGTGAAAAAATAGGCTGATTTGCAAAAGTACAATACCAACACGCCTCACCAACAAACTATTGTGAAATTTTTCACCCAGATTGGCAGCCGGGTTTTGATATTTTTTCAAAGCTTCTCAGTGCAAGCGCTCAACGACCGGGCCGGTGACAGAGCGGAGTCGAAGTCGCCGTATAAAGCCGCAGATTGTTTGAGTAGATACTATAAATTCAATTGTGACAGAGGACTAGTAGTGCGTTTCCAAAATAACATAGCAATAAAACTACCAAAAGTGGCGGATGTACAATAAATCTAGAATCTTAAAACAAAACAATTTCCCCATGCCAAATCAAAATTTATGTACTGGCTGATTATGCAACGGTATTTTGGAAACGCCATACTAGCCTTTGGGAGGATTGTTGTTTTTTTTGGGAGGTATAATCTTTTTCTGGGTAAACATAAGACAATCTTCCCCCGAACTCATATATACAACAATCGAAGGCATTTGTGCCGATTGGAACCCGTGTCCACGGCAACCATAAGGTCTCCCTTTCTGCCAGGTAATAAAAAAATACTGACACTCTCTGCAGTTAATTATTGTCCGCTTTTGTTCGTCTGCCATAAATTATTTCACAAAAAAATATATCTATTTCGTATAATATCATATCCAATTATCGACAAGAAACCTCTCGAAATAATACAGCAATCTTGGTGAGTTTTCTCGCAAGATATAGCTATTACTGATTTTTGCTACGAAACATATCGGAATAATTATTTTTTGAACATTGCTCAAAATGCCTCTCAAAAACAATCGTAGGAACTCACTGAGTATCGTTCGAAATAATATCTCAAGCGCAATTATTTTGAGATCTTATACCAATTTCGATTAGATCGTTCATACGACCTATTTCGTGCTTCAGGTCTGCGTAAATTCAGATTTCCTTGCATCAAGGATTTAATCTGATACCATTTTTCCGGTAATATCAATGTGAGTTTGCTCTGGTCAGACTAATTTGAGCAATTTTTTCAAAAGTTGGTCTCAAGATGAATTCAATGACAAAAAGAATCGAACCCCTG
This sequence comes from Candidatus Rifleibacteriota bacterium, assembly GCA_015233565.1. Classification (GTDB taxonomy): domain Bacteria; phylum Muiribacteriota; class Ozemobacteria; order Ozemobacterales; family Ozemobacteraceae; genus JADFXM01. The sequence goes on along the minus strand of JADFXM010000008.1, from coordinate 83,071 downwards.
CAAAAGCGTCTTGTGAAGCTATTTCAAGCCAATTTTTCAGGTTTCCGGTATCAAGAATTCTGAAATTGGAGTTGGGTCTGACAAAAATGAATGCTTCAACCATCCAGTAACGGTCCTTATTTTCATGAAAGTTATGTGTTTTCTTGGAAAATATACCGATCCCTTTTCATTTTGGTCAAATCAAAGTCCTTGGGGAAGTGCACGTATTTTTTGGGATTGGTATTAGTAGGAATTTGTAAATGTTAGGTTTTCTCTGTGAGATCATGGAAGCAAAACGTTCTTTGAAAGCGGATTTCTCAAAAATGTGCAAAAGTCAGCCGACTTCTTTTGACTGTTACAATTTTTAAGGATAAAATAGCAACCGAAAACCTTGCCTCCTAAATTTTTCTCAAATTAAATAGAAAACAATAATTTGAGGCAGGTTATGAAATTGGCTTTTCAAGGAAAAATTTATGGAAAGAATTTTCTGGATAATTCTTCTGGTCTGGGTCATCTTCCGAATCACCCTAATGTCTCTATCTTTAAAGGGAAATACCGACCCCATCGCGAAAGAGCATGTGACAAAGTTTTTTTCCGAAAAAGATATCGAATCAGGTAAAAACTATGCACTTCACGGCTTCTGGGTGAAAATGATTCTTCCTTTTTTAACCATTGCACTGATGGTGATATTGATGAAAAATGGTACAGTCCCTGCAGTTTTCAATAGAATTGAACAATGGGCCGGTTCAGACAGCTTTTGGCTGAAAAATTTACTGTTCTTATTGCTTTTTACAGCTTTTCTTGAAGCGATTTCCCTTCCATTCAGCTATTATCTTGATTTTTTAAGCGAAAAGGAATTCGGTTTTTCCAATCTGACATCCTTTCAATGGTTCCTTCGACATATTAAATTCCTCATAGTCGGACTTGTAATAGAATCCGCAGGATTAATGATGGTTTTGTGGTTTTTTAAAACTTTTGAACGTTCATGGCCATTCATTGTTCCAATCGGTATCACAGTTTATGGAATATTTATCACGCTACTTTTCCCTTATCTGATTACTCCCTTATTTTACAATCAAAAACCGATTTCTGATGGTCCCCTCAAAGAAAAGATTCTCCAGATTGCGGAAAAAGCTGGAATTACTGTCTCGGGAATTTATGAACTTGATGAAAGTCGTTATTCCAACCACACAAACGCGTATTTCACAGGATTATTTTCCGAAAAAAGAATAGTGCTATACGACACTTTAATTAAAAGCCATACCGTTGACGAAGCGGCGTTAATTTTCGCGCATGAGGCCGGTCACTGGAAACACGACCATGTCTTCAAAGGGATGGCCATGGGTTTTGTTGGCTCATTTCTGACATGCCTTTTAATTTGGTGGATTTTTCCGTTTTTGCAATGCGAAAAATTATTTTGCTTGAAAGAATTGTACTCTGCTCAAAACCTTCCATTCGTTTACATTGTATTCTCAGTTTTTTCACTCTTTTGCGCCCCCATGGACGCGCAAATTAGCCAATATTTCGAGCGCCAGGCCGACATGGAATCATTAAAACTGACTGGACTGACCAAAATATTCATCAACGCCGAGGTTCGACTTGCTCTTGATAACAAAGCGGATTTGCTTCCCCACCCTTACAGAGTTTTTTGGTTGTACAGCCACCCACCGACAATTGAAAGGATCGCTATGGCTGAAAATTTCGAAAAAGAAGCGAATACAACCAACTCGCAAAATAATCAGTGAATTTTACAGTCACAACGATTCAGGAAAATTGTCCTACCTGCGTTTGTGAACGAAGCAGAAAGTCATTATTTTGCTTGCTGAAACAAACAAGCTTTTACTTGACAATGAGAAAAAATGTACCAGCCCCTCAGTTTATAGCTTTGACAAAAAAAGACCTTCCATGACGCTCTTTCTCGAAATATTTTGTTGATTCCACAAGTTTTTACCTGGAGAAAAAAATGTTAACCGATTACGGACGTGATTTAACAAGTTTAGCTGCACAAGGCCTCCTCGACCCATTAATTGGAAGAACCGAAGAGATCAAAAAAATTACGGACATCCTTTGTATGGAAGGAAAAGCCAACATTGCCATCGTTGGGCCTCCCGGAGTTGGCAAAACCTGTATCGTTGAAGGATTGGCACAGAAAATTGTCGCTGGCGAGGTTCCTCCAAAAATCCAGGAAAAACGCCTTTTTCAACTGGATCTGAATTCGATTGCTTCCGGAACCATTTACCGAGGACAACTCGAAGAGAGGGTTGAAAAGATATTCACCGAATTACTCCGAGATAGAAATGTGATTCTTTTTTTGGATGAAATTCATCAACTCCTAGATACGAAAAAAAATTATCTTTTCGATTTCGTCAGTTACCTGAAGCCTCATTTATCCAGAGGCGATATCATCCTGATGGGCGCGACAACTGAACCGGAGTTCAAACGCTTTTTCGAAGAAACTGATCCGGCACTGGCCAGACGATTCGTAAAAATAAGGATTGAAGAGCCAACCAAGCAGGATTTGCAGCTGCTTCTTTCCAGAATGGGGAAAAAATTCGGGGCAAAATACGGAATTATCATCCCCGAATCCACTATTGATGAATGTATCGAATTATCCGGACAATACATTAAAAATCGCTTTTTTCCTGACAAAGCGATTGACGTTTTAAAGGAAGCAATTGCTGATAAAAGATTCCGTTTTGGAGAGATTTCCCGAAATAACGCTTATGATGCACTTAACGAAATTCTTCAACGGGAAATAGCAGCCATTGAAAGCCAGGATTTTACTCTTCTTCAATCCACCCTCGACGAATGGGACAAGGAAAAATCCAAGTTTTTTGGAATTGCCCTGACACTTGAAGACATTTCGACAGTAATCGCAAAAAAGACCGGAGCAATCGTAGGAGAGGGCTCCTATGGGGACGTCACCAGAAGATACCTCGCACTGAAAACAGCTTTCTCCAGCCAAATAATCGGACAATCACGCGCAAAAGAGGCAATTCTGGGTGCAATAAAAATGCTTAGCGCCGGAATCAGAAAACCCAACAAACCAGTCGGATCTTTCCTCTTCCTGGGGCCATCCGGGTCAGGGAAAACCGAAACTGCAAAAACAATCGCAAAACACTTTTTTGGTGATGAAAACAAGCTTATTCGTTTCGACATGTCCGAATTTTATGATGACCATACAATCGCGCGGTTGATTGGTTCGCCTCCCGGATACATTGGAAGCGATGAAGACGGGCTTATTGTTAAGCTTATCAGCAAAAATCCCTTTTCGGTTGTACTTTTCGACGAAATCGAAAAGGCTGATCCAAAGTTGTTTGACATTTTCCTGCAAATGCTTGATGAAGGAACCATAAAGGACATGAAAGGCAACGTCGCTTCTTTTAGAGATGCCCTCATAGTCATTACAAGTAACGTTGGAACCGTCCACTACCAAGGGTTGGAGCAGAAAAATTTCGACGAAAAATTCAAAGTCATTCAAGCAAAGGTCCTTGAGGACCTCAAAAAAGCTGTAAGACCAGAAATTATCAATCGGATCGAACACATCATTCCATTTTCTCCATTCACAAAAGACGAATTAATAGCTGTTTTCATGAAGCTTGCAAGGGAAAGTTCGCAACGAATGAAGGATCTGAAAAACATTCAATTCACAATTCGAGACAACACTTTGCAAAAAGCAGTGGAAGCCGGATATGATCCTCAGTTCGGTGCAAGACCAATGAAAAGGGAAATACAGAAAATTGAAGAAGTCATTGCGGAAGCGCTACTTGAAAAGCTCATTAATCCGGGAGACAAACTCTCCATTGATTCCCAGGACGGAAAATATGTCGTCCGAAAAGTATATGAATAGAGAATTTGAGGAATAATATGCAAAACCTGCTTGAAACATTTCAAAAGACAAATGAGAAGTTTAAATCCCTTTCCACCAAACTTTTACTTGAAATCCAGGATCCAGCAAGTCTCATTGAATTAATACGCCAAAAACCAAATGTCCTTGTAATCGGCGAGTTCAATGCTGGAAAATCGTCGCTGATTAACTCAGCTTTAGGTGAGAATCTTCTTCCCACCGGGGTTACGCCTACCACTGCAATTTTGACCAAATTGGAACATGGCCCCTTCCAAATCAGAATAAAAGCTCTTGGAGAAAAAGAAGCCGTCAAACTGGACCCAGGAAAAAGCGACAGAGCCGGATTCGGGATGCCCGACGAAAAGTTTGACTGGCAGTCCTTCCGCAACTTAATCACAGATCCTACCAAGCTCGAAAAAATAGAGAGAATAGAAATTGCCCACCCTTCTGTTCCTTCCGGATTCAATTTGATAGATTCACCTGGGATTAACGATCTAAGCAAGTCCAGAGCTGAAATTGTTTATGATATGATTCCTTCCGCGGAATTAATAATCTTTGTAATTTCTGCATTAAAGCCATTTTCCGAGTCCGAACGAATTTTCATCGAAGAAAAACTCCTGAGCGGGGATTTGAAAAAAATTGTTTTTGTACTTAATCGCCTTGACGAAATAGATGAGTCAGAACGCCAGGAATTATTGACCGAAACTAAAACAGCGATCGTTGAAGCGATAAATAAGAGTTACGCGAACATCAATACTATCCTCGAATCCAATTTCCACGAGAAAATCACCGATGTCGAAATTTTTGGAACTTGCGCTAAAGTACAAACTCCAATTACTGGTGAGGTACACTCAAAGTCCATTGGGTTTGCAACCAAAACTGACAATGAAAAAACTGAAAAACTTGCCGCAGGAAACAGGGACCTATGGAAATACATCTCGAATTATTGCGTTCTTGAAAGGAAGGTCCAGGCCGAAAAAATCCTTAGAAATTTCCACCAAAAAAATCTATTTCGAATTGAAAGAACAATCAAGGGCATCGAAAATTCACGGTCTTCAAACATAAACCACGGCCAAAAAGTATTCAAAGACAGCGCGGAAAAGCTTAAAAAACTCAGAGACTCACTCAAACGTGCTGAAATCAGAATCCAACAAACTGAAGATGAATTGAAGAAGATTCTTTTTACTAAAATTGATGTCGTTATGGCCAATTTGACTTTCCTCAACAGGCTGTCCCGCGACCCCGGGGAGGTAAATTCAAGATTAAAAGAATTGTATGAATATATTACAAATAAAATGAAATCCACCTTCGATCTGCTATATTCTGAACTTGGAAAGGATTTTCAGGCAATTATCGATGACCGCGAAATGTTGGAGGAAAGAAAACTTGAGATTGAATATGATCTTACCAACCTTCCCTCGAAGATCGTTTTTTCGCTGAATTTTGCTTATCTGGCGGCAATTTTCTTTGGAGTAAATCTGGGACTTCTTGCTGGAGGTTTATACTTTGCAAGCCAGATCATTTCCAATCAACGTTCAATTAAAGATTACTTTTTAACCGCAACTGTACCAGATGAAATTATTTTGCAGCTCAAAGAAAAGACGAAATTAACTGTTTGTCAGGAAATTGAATATGCCATCGATTTTGTCCGACAATCGCTGATTCATAAAATAGAGATTGTACAAAATGAAATCAAAAATTTACTCCTGAATATCAATAGACCGCTTCCTTTTGAATTTCCCGAAATAAAAAAAGAAATTCAGGATCTCCGAACTGAAGTCGAGAGTGAAGTTGTGAGTGAATTGTGAGTGAATTGTGAGAATAAGTAGTGGACCTATCAGATTTCAGAAATTTTAAATCCTCATTTTTTCTGCTTCTCGATGAGACCAAGTCAATCATTGAGAAAGCTGAATTTAAGGATCTACTTCCTAAACTGGATAACATTTTCGAAAAGCTCAGCGAGGAGAGATTTTATATTTCCGTCATAGGGGAAATAAAACGAGGGAAATCGACCCTGATTAACGCAATGGTTGGGAAGGAAATTCTCCCCAAGGCAGCCACTATCTGCACTGCCGCACTCACCATCCTTCGCTATGGGAGGTCCCCAACAGCCAAAATCAAGTATCAGAGTGGCCTTGAGGAAAATGTTCAAATTGAGGAATTAAAAAACGTTGTAACAAAGAAAAACCCAAAAGTCGCGGAAATAGCCTTTGTTGAAATATTTTTTCCACTTGATCTTCTGGCAAATGGAATCGTAATAGTCGATACCCCCGGGGTAAATGATTCCAACGAATTTCGAAGAAGAGTCACGGAAGAATTCATCCCGAGGTCCGATGGTGTTTTATTTGTACTGAATGCCGGACAACCTCTTTCCGATTCAGAGAAGAGCTTCCTGAGCGATGAAATCATCGGGAACAACATTAAAAAAATTTGGATAGTACTTAATGCCATAGATAGAATTGAGGATGTAGCAGGGAAAAAAGAAGCCATTGATTTTTGCAGAGACAACCTCAAAGAGATAATCGGAAAAGTAAAAATTTTCCCGGTTTCCAGTAAACTGGCATTAAAAGGGTTTATCGAGAATAACCCCACACAAACCGCAGAATCTGGGTTTTCTGACTTTTTTAAAACATTCAGCCACGAATTGATTTCTTCGAAACGCGACATTCTTTTCGAGATTCCCTGCGGAAAATTCCTAACTCTGCTTGGAGAGATTGAAGCAGGAGTAAAAATCTCCCTGGAATTTCTGGAAAATAAAAAGAAATTGAACAACGAAGAGATCCAGAACCGTTTTAAAGAGATCGAAGAAAAAAGAAAAATTTGCCGCATCAAGCTTGAAAATTTTTCACGCCAGATTGAAACAATAATTTATGAAAATTTCGATTTTCCCCAATTGGACAAATTTGAAATAGAAAGAAATCTATTGAAAATTTTGGATAGCGACCATGACACGAATAGCAAGAAAGACGCGATTGAAGGGGTGTTACGAAGCAAAATCCAAACTGACCTCAGCACAATAATCTCCAAAATAAATTCGGAAGCACTTGTACTGGCAGAATCAGTGAAAGAAGAATTCCTTAAAATTTTAAACAACAAAGAGTCTCACCCAAATGGTTCGTCTGTTTCACACCTTAAATTGCCGTTCACTCCTTTTTTCCCTGAAACCAGCCTCTCTTTCGGCGGAAAAAATATCCTTTCCAATTTTGGGCGAATGGCGTCTCTCTTCTTTATTTTTCAGGGAAATGTACCATATGCGGCAATCTCATTGATCGCCGGATTTTTTGGAAAACTATCTGCGAAAGATCTTCCATTGATCACGTTGGAATTCGAAAGCAAGTACAATATTGCTTGTGAAAAAATAAAATCCGAAGTGCAGAAAACTAAATCGCTCATGGTGGAATATTTCAAAAATGGTTTTGAGAAGCAAATTTCCGGACATTTTCTATTTCTTGAAGGGCTAATTAACGAGTTGTACCAAAACAAAAACCAATCAGAAGAATATATAGCCTCCCGAAAGAGATTCTTTCACGAAATGGGAATTTCAATCAGTAAAATAAAAAATGACCTGGTACAAATTTATTCCCAAGTGTCAATAGTTTAAATTTAAATTTGTCATCTGGAATTCTTAAAGTGGAGTTAAGAGCTTTATAAAATACCTTTTTCTGATGAACATAAAAAAAAATGTTTATTTGGAAAAATTGGAAAGCCTAAATATGCTTTTCAAAAATCGCTACAACTCTGTTCAACAGCCGGTAAATTGCACCTCCGGGAAATGAGATACGCTGAAAAACTACAATTCTGAAAATATTCTGGCTCTAAAAGCCATTCAGCAAAATAATTACGAATTTCTTCATTTTTATTTTTCAAATAATTTCACATCTTCCCTGTAAAAAGTTGCGCTTCAGAGAAAAAAGTATTACAAATACCTGAAATGTCAGTCACATCATTGCAAGAAAGTTTGGTCTCCCAGTTAATTTCCGGGAACTATATCTCTTCAGTCGATGACCTCGAAGCACCCGTTTTCGGAACGGCTGTGTCACCTAAATTAGAGAACCCGGAAGTGTTTTTGTTCTTTGTCGGTACAACTTTTTTCGTTATTTTTGATGTGAATGGGCAAACAAAAAGGGTTGTTTCCGTTGGCATTGAAAACATCGTACTTTTCACAAAGACAACAAATTCAGCATCTCTGAGCCTATTGGAAAACAAAGAGATCATCAAATTTGAAATCAAGCCCTTGTCGGAAGAATCATCGCAAAGATGGGAGTGTTTTCTTTTTTGTACAAGTTGTAAAATTTTTGGGGCAATTGGAAAGAACGAAATTTTTTCGGAAATTCCCTTTTTTGCCGCAGGAAATTTGGCAAAAACAAAATCAATCTGTCAGGAATTTATTTCGCTTTTTCCTGAATCTGAATATTTCAAATTGTGGAAAATTAAACTTGAGTTAGCCTCAGAAAACGTTTCCGAAGCTCCGGAATCTTTTTGCATTGATACTCTTTCAGATTATCCTTCTGGAAGAGAGCTTCTTCTCGATTTAATGATGCTCTCAAAGGATATTTTTGAAATTCCTTATTTTATCAAGAACCCGGATCAGGAAGAACTCACCAGTGAACCCAAGAAAATTTTTGAACTTTTCTCGGATATGTATTCCGGTACTCAAAAAGCTGACATCAACAAACTGACTGAAACTGAAGAAATCATTTTTCAAGCAATTAAAATCAAAGCCCAGAGTACAAATGGAACATCCCCCGACGAACTGAAATCACTTGTTTTTTACCCTGTTACAAGGTTTTTCTTTCCCGAAAAATGGCTCAAACACCGAAAAAACTTAGTTAAACCAGACCTTTTCCTACTTCTCGGATGGATCAACCTTTTTTCAAATCATCTAACCGAAGCAAAAGAAAACCTTTCGACCTATCTAAAAGAAAAAAAATGCGATGTGATGGCTGCATTTCATCTGGAAGTAGCCATTCATCAGGTTGACCATAATTTACCAGTCGCGTTGAATCTTCTCAAAAACGCCTCTGACCCAACCATGTTTATTCCGTTTTGCGAAATTACCCTGGCAAGCAAGGATTTCGATAATTCCATTCCATTATTGATTAAAGTTTTTCCTTCCAAACCGAAATCCTTTGAAGTAATAAAGTTGTGCCAAGTGCTGTTTAAAGCAAACAAACTAATCCTGCTAAATGAGTTCGTTACAAACTTTTTGAAAAATGGTAGTACATTTTGTTTTGCTTCTCCAATTGAAGACGCCTTTTTGAACTTTTATTCAGCCTTGGGCGCTCTGACTCAATCTTATGCGACCTTTGACTCTCAAAACCTGTTCTCTTCCACTCAATCATCTGCTATTTATCCTTTTTCCAATTTAGGTTCTTCTTCCGCTGATTTACCCACTACTCCTATCCATTCTCCTTCTCCTTCTCCTTCTCCTTCTCCTTCTCCTTCTGCTTCTTCTCCTTCTCCTTCTCCTTCTGCTTCTTCTGCTTCTGCTTCTGCTTCTTCTTCTTCTACTTCTTCTATTTCTTCTTCTGTCGATTTACCCTCTCCTCCTATTCTCCCCCCCCTTTCCATTCTATCTTCGTCCCACTCAGCCTTTTCTTCCCTCTCGAGCGAAAATCATGCCACCCATGTTGCCAGTTCAGGAAAGTCAGGCACAGAAAATCTGACACAGAGCAATTCAACTTCACTTACCATCCCTGAAGAAAGTGAAATTATCATCAATAACCTTTTTGAAAATGCAGCAATTCTTGAAAAAGCGGTTTATTTTGACGATCTGTATGCCTTTGATTCTTTTCCTTTTGGGAGAGAGGAAATAAAAGAAAAATTGTTTGAAATCTGGCAACTGATTACTCACCTTGTACAACCTGAAAAAAACCTTTTTGATTTCTTATTTTATTTTACAAGGATTCTTAATTTATCCAATGGACTTGAGCTCAAATCAAATTTCTCCTCTTCCCAACAGTTAACCTCGAGAATCCTTGAAGGCTTTTCAAAATCAGTACATGTCAGGCTCCAGAATTTAAAAAACCTTCAATACATTCTTTCACAGAGTTATTTTTTTAACAATCTTCTTGAGTCAGGGATAATTGAAAAAATACTTACTTTACAAGTTTTTTGCGAGAGTATTGATTTTTTGAACCAAGGGAATTTCAATTTGACTCAGTTGTTGGAAGACTGTTCAAAGCCACTTAAACTGGTTTTTTTTGGGGAAAACAAGTCCGGAAAGTCTTCGGTTTTAAATTCCATATTTCAGAAAAAGTTGCTCCCCACCGGCAATATTCCAACCACTTCAACCTCATGCGAAATTCGACATAGCGAACAACCCATTATTTTTCTTGTACAAAAAAACCATGAAAAAAAGATGGTTTCCGGAGAAACCTTTGATACACTTGTAGATGGAAGAAAAAACGTTCATTTTTTAAATTCCCTTGGACAATTTTCCTTTGAAATATTTGAACCCTTACATCTTCCAAGTAACATTGTTTTTGTCGACACTCCCGGATTTAACTCATTGTTCATTGAACATCAAACTCTTTCAGAGTATCTCCTGGAAAAGTGTGAAGCAGTTGTTTGGGTCCTGGATGCAACACAAATCGGAAGGAAAACTGAAAAAGAATTGATTGCTCAAGTGCATGAAAGCGGGAAAGAGACACTTTTCATTTTGAATAAAATGGATGAAATTGAAATAAATGAATTCTCAAACGTTATTTTTGAAGCAATGAATTTTGCTGGCACAGACAAATCGCATATTGTCCCATATTCAGCAAAATTTTCAGTAGAGTACTTTTCCGGACAATCGCCGTCCGATGGAACGACCTTTAAAAAAAGTTCCCAATCTTTTCCCGCGCCAAACCTTGTCGGGGGAAAATGTGTGAAATCATATAATGCCGCCGAACTAACAGAAAAAGAACCTTTCCAACAAAGGTCAGTTGAACAAAATGGAGGACTGCTTTATAACTATGTGGAAATAAGGAAAATCCTCGATACAACTTTTCTCAACAAAGACCTTGAATTGAAAAAATTCTTCACACAAAGTAAACTTGAAAAAATTATTTCCCAAGTCGAAAAAATGATTCTAGAGAAAGGAAATTCCACAAAAGATAAAATGGAAAAATTGGAAAATTATTTCAACGAAATTATTAAAACACTCAAGCAAATCAAAAAATTTGAAAATTCTACCATCGGGTCTCTACTTCCTAATAAATGGAAGAGGAAGATAAAACTTTATTTCGTCAAAAAGGCAATTCACAGCGAACTGAAAAATTTCAAAAAACAGTGGGATAATTTATTCAATGCTTTTCACACTGAGCTAACCCAGGTTTTTGACCTTGAGATTTTGAACCTTCTGCACGTAAAAATTTCTAAAAAACTTTCAAGGTTTAATAAATTTGCAGCTTCCACTCTATCACTCGAAGAACTTGTACAAAGTTTCAATGAACTTCGAGCGTGGCTTCACAAAACTCTCCACAAGTTGCTGGGTGGACTAATCCAGCGCAAGAAATTGGATTCCCAAATTGTAGAGTATGCCCAGGCGCTCTTTCACAAACTGTTTCAATCATAAGTCCAAGTATCCCGACTACCTGCAAATAAATCCTATTTTTTTGGGAAATTTTTCACAACCCTTGAGATAACTTGATTTTTTTGTTACTATTGACTGAAACTTTTGAAATATTCAAAAATCCGTCAATGGATAACTTTCGGAATCTCCCTTTCTACGTCGAGAGTTTTCAAACCCTCCACTTTTTTGATCAAAAATTCCTGTCTTGCTTTCAGGTATTCTATTTCGTTTTGCAATTTTCCATTGTTCTGTTTTTCCTGAAGATATTGATTTAGGGCCGACACATATCTTCCACTAAGACTTTTGATATAGCCATCCATTCCTTTGATTTCATCGCCAAGTTTGTCAAGCAATTCGATCAGGCTTTCTGCATCCGTCCGTAGAGTTGCACTAGTTTTCGTTTTTCCGGAAATTGAGAGTTCCCTAAGTTTTCTGTCTTTTTCAATAATATTTGCCAATTCAGCAACACGAACAAGCATCAACTTTTCAAAATCATTTTTTCGAATCAAATAACTTTCGCATTCTTGTCCTTCAATTTTTTCTATGCTGAGAAAATCAGCATTTCTTTTTATAAAGTCCGAAAGTCCACTTTCGGAGAGTTGAAGAATACGCTGGAATTCGGTAGAAGAATATCGTAACAAATCCATGAAAAAAACCCCTGTAATTGAATTTACAAGGGTATTATCGAATAAATCGAATGAAAAACTTAGTCTTTTATTTCAAAAATCCAAACGGTTGAATAAAAAGAAGAACTTCATTCTCGGTAAGGGATAAAGATTTTGTCAAAACTTCCTTGTCAAATCCAAATACGATGCAAGCCCCCATTCCCAAAGATGCAGCAGACAAATAAGCATTTTGGGCCATACATCCGCCAACAACCATTCCCATTTTGATTTTGTCCTCCGGAATAGTTGGAGCCCCGTATGCTTTTAAATCCGCGACATAAGCGATGATATTGGAAGTCGAAGCCACCCATGGTTGTTTCCCAACCTTGTCAACAATTGATTCTCCACTAACCAGTACCAATGAATTTTGGGCAGCATCGTATAGGAAATTACCATTCCGGGAAATATGGAAAACTTTTATAAAATTGAATCCGCGGGGTGTAGGAACAGTCCTTTTTCCATTTTCACGATTGATCCCATTTATTGCCCAAAATATTCTTGCTAACTCTTTATCGCTTACTTTTTTGTCGGAAAATTCTCTGCTACTTTTCCTCGACTTTAAAGCAACCCCCAGGTCGTAACCCCATGAATCAGAAAGTTTCTCCAGTTTAATGTCTTTCTCGCCAGCAAAAGCCGAAGGCAGAACAAAAAAGCTCGAAAAAAGTAAAGCCATTAGAAACACAGATTTTTTCATACTTCCTCCTTTTGGTATTTATTTGATAATCTCAAAACGGCAATTTTGATGAAAAAAATGCTCTTCTAATTGGAAGTTTTTTGTTTCCGGAATTTCTATAAAAGTTTTGTACAGTGGTCTTTTTGATTTCCAGATTTCCCGGAGAGGCTGATTTCTTATGTTTCCAACCTCGTTGTTAAAATTATAGTCTTTCCTGTGGAAGGTAATCCGGCCATCCCAACCAATTATTATTTCCCGATTCAAGGATGATCTATGGCTACCCCGTTCGTTTCGGGAAATTTTTTGCTCTGTCATCTCTTCAAAAGTTGGGGAAGCAAAAATCACTTTTCCCACCTGACTTTCAATATTCCTGATTTCATTAAGAGTTTTTTCCCCAATTGGAGAATTAGAAAAAACCAGCAATTTTATTTCTGTTGATGCCCCTTGTTTGGCTTTAAGCTTTAGAAAAAAATCAATATTTCGAAATATATTTGAAAGCTTTTTTTCAAAATCTCTTTCTTCCAAAGAAAAAAGACCAGGGTTTACCAATTCGAGGGCTAATTCATTTACTGATGCATTTAGTATCGCTCTCGACTCCATTTCTCCAAGAAACTCACAATTTGTGCGAAGCTGAATTATACAATCTGGCAGTTTATTTCTTGTAAGTTTGATCAAATCACGAAATTCCGGATGTAAAAGCGGCTCCCCAAGGAAAAATGGTCTGAAATATTTCAACCTACGAGCAAATGAAGAGGCTTCGTTAAGAATTTTTTCGTAAAGTGCTCTTTCCATCAATCCCCTTGGCCGACCCATGAGGGAACGAAAACAAGTTGGGCACGTAAAACTGCAACAATTGGTCAATTCAACGAAAATGGATTCAGGAAAGAAATCATCTCTTAGATTTTTTCTCTTTTCAATTCTTTCAATAAAATTACGGAAATGGGAGAATTTCTTTCTGCAAATCAGTTCAACTAAACTCATAATTTTTTCGGTTGAAAACCTCCTTTATGATTAATTAAAGGAGTAAGGTTGATTGTTCTGAGTTTTTTATCTGAAAAGGAGATATTCACGGAAACTGATGCAAGCGTCTTTTCAAAAAATCCCGAATATTCCTGCCAGGCAGACCATTGATTGTCATCCACATATACGGCATTGGATTTAGGAGGCAACTGAAAGTCACGGCACCAAAACTGCCAACTGTTTTTTAAATTTACTTCAACAATGCGATCGAAAGGAATTTTTCCATAGAAACCTGTTAAAGCAGCCAAAGTATTTCCTTGGACAACAAAAATAGGCTTTCCATCAAGTTTTTTGTCAATCTTCTGAATTTCTTCGCCCATTTCCTTCCAGCCATGCAGGCGAGCGGAAATATCGCAATCCGGAGCTATTGGGAGAATGAGAGTTATCGCGTGAAAAGAAGCCAAAAGACCGATAATCGAAGTTGGCAAAATTGATCCAAGAATGCGCTTCCAACTCCAAGGAGCGCGACAAATCCAGTCAGCTACTAATGGGATTGCCGTAATATACGCCATCTGGGGCCAATTTGCTTCAACTTTCGAACTTAAACCAGAATAAAAGAAGAAAAAAAGGATCGGAAAAGCCAAAGCTCCAAGCGAAAACAGGAATCGGTCATTTTTACGAAAACCAGTTATCAAAGCATTTAGAATTTGAAAAACTGCAATAAAAAAAACAACTGGCCCAACTGTAACAAGCTGCCCGCCGAGGAATTCACCGATATTTTGAAGAAAAGACCTGTCAGAGGGTTTAAAACCGTGATGAAGTTGAAATTTAAAGGAAACCCAATCATTTTGCGCATTCCAGATGAATACCGGAGAAACGAACAAAAGTGCAAAAAGAATTGCAAGTGCAAAGTTTTTAGGGAAACCTTTTTCCCTGAATTCACCGAAGCAAATTAGTACAAGAATTGCTCCAAATCCAAAGAAAACCATATTGTATTTTGATAATCCACCAAGACCAACAACAATACCTAACAGAATCCACCAGTTGGTGGTCTTTGAGTCGAGAGTTTTCAAAAATAAAATTGTACCAAGAGTCCAGAAAAAAGCAAGTGGAGTATCCGGAGTCATTATGAATCCTAAGGCAACACCTGCTGCTGAGGTATGAAAAATGGTACAAGCTACCAGACCTGTCCATTCTCCGGAGAGGCGCTTTCCCAAAATGTAAATCAGATAACCTACAAAACAAGTGATTAAAATGGTGAAGATTCTAACCCCAATTGCAGTGTCTCCGAAAAGAAGGCGTCCCAGGAAAATCATATAACCAACCATCGGAGGATGGTCATAAAAAGACAGGTCTAACCGACGCGAAAATTCCCAATAATAGGCTTCGTCGGGAGTTAAGTCCAGCGAAAACCCAAGAAATAATTTATATGCGGTAAAGACTAAGGAAATCAGTAAAAATTTCTTTGAAAAACGAAAAAATTCTTCATCCATAATCGGTGATCATAACACATTTAGCCATAAGCTTTCACGCAAAATATAAAAACATAGTAACAAAGTATTAAATTTGCGGAAATCAATTCACGGTGGATTTGTTCTTGAACGAACATCCGCTTAAATCCAGGAAATATGACTACTTGCACTTGCTGGGAAACCTTGCTTCTGAAAAGGAGGATTCCTGAGAACAAATTAACCGTAGAAAACAATTTTTTTTGGCTTGACAGCAGAATATAATCCATGATATAAATGGAACTTGATCTTTAAGCAGGACCAAGTCCTCACCTTTAGCCAACGGCAAATAGGTTTGAGCTCGTTAAGAATATTAGCGAGACCTTATTAACAAAATTAATGGGGTGGCGAAGTCTGCTGCACCATTTATTTTTTTTTCTGGGAGGTAGGAGTATCAAAGAGAACGTTCGTGTAAACAGGGCGATTCGAACGCCGGCGGTTCGTCTGATAAACGAAGAGGGCGTGATGGTGGGTGTCACCCCAATTCAGGAAGCGCTTAAGATGACGGAAGAGCGCGGGTATGATTTGGTTGAAGTTGCATCAAATGTTAGCCCGCCAGTCTGCAGGATGATGGATTTTGGCCAGTACAAATATGAACTTGCTAAAAAACAAAAAGAGGCCAAAAAGAAGCAAAAAGTCATCAAATTGAAGGAAGTGAAAGTACGACCCAAGACTGATGAAGGCGACCTACAGACAAAATGTAATCAAATTCGAAAATTCCTGGAGGAAGGCGACAAGGTTAAGGTAACAGTTTTCTTCAGAGGGCGTGAAAGAGCCCACATGGATATGGGTTACAAAGTTGTTGGTCGAATGAAGGAAATTCTTTCTGACGATCTTTCTCTTGAGAAGGACATTGCGGTTGAAGGGAACACTTTGTCTATGATCCTCCAACCATCCAAGAAAAAATAGACAACTTATTTATTTGGAGGGCGAATATGCCAAAAATGAAAAACCACAGCGGAGCGTCCAAGCGCTTTAGGGTTACCGGTTCGGGGAAGTTCAAGCGCGGAAAGGCGTATGGAAGCCACATCCTTACCAAAAAATCAAGCAAACGCAAACGCGGTTACAAACAATCAACGATTATTTCTGATTCCAGTGTTGATTCGCTTAAAAAACTTCTACCCTATGCTTGATAGCTGGGATGCAGTAATTTAGTTCGGAGGAAAATATGCCAAGGTCAAAGAGTTCAAGTAATTCAAGAAAAAAGGAAAAGAAACTATACAGGCTTTCTAAAGGATATTGGGCCGGCCATCGCAATATTAAAAAAATTGCTAAAGAAACTGTCGTTAAAGCTTTCAAACATGCTTTTAATGATAGACATGACAAGAAACAAAATTTCCGCTCCCTCTGGATTCTTAGAATCAATGCAGCTTGTAGGCAACATGATATTTCCTACAATCGCTTCATCAGCGGTCTGAAAAAAGCCGGAGTCGGATTAAATCGCAAGGTTCTTGCCGACATCGCCGTCAAAGATCCGGAAGGTTTCAAAAGCATCGTACTAATGGCTAAATCTCAAGTAACTTCAGTTGCCACAAATTGATTCTTTTCGCAGAACTTTTTATTCAAACGCCCAAGCAACGCTTGGGCGTTTGAGCTAAAATTGAGAAGTTTTAATTAGGAAGTTATAATTTGGAAGCTATAAATGAAGTTCATTTCTTCTTCAAATAATCCGGAAATAAAGTTAGTTTCCAACTTTCTTTCCAACCCGGGTTCAACAAAATTTAAAAATTTCTTTTTCCTGGAAGGTGAAAAGCTTGTCAGAGAAGCAATTAATTCCGGATTGAAATTGAAAAGCCTTTTCTTTCTTGAGGGCAAGGAAAATTTATTTGATAACTCCGCTCAAATTAATCACTCTGTTATCGTTCCCCTAAAGATAATGAAGAAGATTACCTCACTGGCATCCCCTCCACCAGTGGTGGGACTTTTTCTCAATCGCCCCGAAGTTTCCTTTAAAAAGTTGCTTTCAAATGGCAGCACGTTTATTTTTTTAGACAGAATTCAGGATCCCGGAAATCTCGGTACTATCATTCGTTCAGCCGACGGATTTGGAATCGATGGAATATTCACTTCAACCGGATGTTGTTCTATTTCCAATCCCAAACTTGTCAGAAGTGCTATGGGGTCCATCTTTCATACACCGATTTTGGAAATTGAAGATTTTGACGAATTCAAGAACACTCTCGATCAGCACCAGATCGAATTGGTTGCCTCTGATATGGGTGGAATCAGTCTTTATGAAATTCAGCTTCCTCAAAAGGTAATGTTCGTTTTTGGAAACGAAGGTATGGGAATCAGCCCCGACATAGATAAACACTGCAAAAAAAAGTTAGGAATTCCAATGCCTGGTTTAGCCGAATCTTTCAACGTTTCAATTGCGGCATCCATTTTTTTGTATGAACGAAGAAGGAATTTTCCAAAGGCGATAGGCAAAAACTGTTGACATTAAGAAATTAAAAGTTTAAAAAGGTGAATTAATAATTGTTTCAAGGAGTAACCATGACTCAAGCATATGAAGAAATCTGGACGGAATTTTCCGATGAAAAGGAAAAAGCCCAGAACATTAAAGACGTAGAGGCCATTAAAATTAAATTCCTAGGCAAAAAAGGAATTGTGACGGGATTACTAAAACAATTGGGAACGCTCTCAGTCGAAGAAAAAAAAGAAAAAGGCGCGAAAATTAACGAATTAAAAGCCAAATTAACTGAAATAATTGAGGCCAAAATAAAAAGTCTGGAAGCCGAAGATCAGGAACAAAAAATCCGCGCTGATCGACCGGATTATTCCTTGCCCGGCCTGGCAATGCTCCCCGGCGCAACACACCCCGTTCTTAGAATTGTTCGGGAAATTTCTGAAATCTTCGTTTCCATGGGTTTCTTCATAGCCGATGGCCCGGAAGTGGAATCGGAATATTACAACTTTGAAGCTCTTAATGTCCCTTCCCATCACCCGGCCAGAGACATGCAGGATTCCTTTTATCTCGAATCCGGGCACGTTTTGCGAACTCAAACATCCCCTGTCCAAATCCGAACCATGGAAAAAATTAAACCCCCGTTCAAGATGATCGCCCCCGGGAAAGTCTTCCGAAGAGATAATGATATCACCCACTCCCCTGTATTCCATCAAATCGAGGGCCTTGTCGTTGGGGAAAACGTTTCAATGTGCGATTTGAAAGGGACGCTCGTTTATTTCGCTGAACGAATGTTCGGCAAAAGATCTTTCCGATTCAGACCCAGCTATTTCCCCTTTACCGAACCATCCGCGGAAATGGACATCCAGTGTATATTCTGCTCCGGTGGAGGCTGCAAAATCTGCAAAGGAAGCGGATGGATCGAAATCCTGGGCTGTGGAATGGTCAATCCAAAAGTATTTGCCGGTGTGAATTATGACTCGGAAAAATTCTCAGGATTCGCTTTCGGAATGGGAATTGAACGACAGGCAATATTACGCTACGGAATTAATGATATTAGACTTCTTTTCGGCTCTGACATCAGGTTCCTGAGACAATTCTAAGGTGGTGAAAATATGAAACTCCTTTTGAGCTGGTTGCGCGACTATATCGATTTGAAAATCGCTCCTGAAAAAATTTCCGATGCTTTGAACATGGCCGGAATAGAGGTTGAGGAAATGACCAACCCTGGCCTTGAAATCAAGGGAGTCGTTACCGGGAAAATCCTCGCAAAGGCCCCCCATCCACACGCCTCCAAACTTTCTATTTGCGATGTCGATGTCGGAAAAACCCAAATGTTGACCATTGTTTGCGGGGCAAACAATATGAAACCAGGAGATATTGTACCAGTTGCTCAAATTGGCGCGACCCTCCCGGGCGGAATAGAAATCAGGCAAGCTGAAATCCGGGGAATTCAGTCGTTTGGAATGATGTGCAGCAAAAAGGAACTCGGGATCTCAACCGATCATTCCGGATTATATATTCTTCCTCCTGATACCCCCATAGGAAAAGATGTCGTGGACTATCTTTCCTTGAATGATACCATTTTTGAGATCAGCATCACTCCCAATCGCGGAGACGCGCTCTCCCACCTCGGCCTGGCAAGAGAGTTATCTGCAATTTTCAATCTTCCCCTTCATCGCGATGCTCTTGACAACCCCCAAGGCGAAGGCGACATTACGAAAATCACTTCGGTTACCAACGATACTCCCAATCTTTGCCATAGATATGGAGCACGAGTTATTAAAAATGTTAAAATCGGCCCATCACCTAGATGGCTACAAGACCGACTTGAGAAAATCGGAATTCGCCCAATAAATAACATAGTCGATGTTACTAACTTTGTAATGATGGATATTGGACATCCGTTGCACGCTTTCGACTTTGATAAACTTGACGGAAATCAAATTGTAGTTCGCACTGCCCATCCCGACGAAAAGTTTAAAACTCTCGACGATGCCGACACCGAGAGAAAGCTCGATCCAACCATGCTCGTAATCGCTGACAAAACTAAAGCGGTTGCTTTGGCAGGTGTAATGGGGGGCAAAAATTCGGAAGTCAACCAGCAAACAACCACGGTTTTACTCGAGGCTGCATGGTTCGATCCTATCTGTGTCAGAAAAACCGCAAAAACTCTAGGAATGATGAGCGAATCTTCCTATCGCTTTGAGCGGGGAACAAATATCGAAAATATCCCAATAGCATTAAATCTTGCTGCTAGAATGATCCTCGAAACCGCGGGAGGAACTTTGCTAAATGGAATTATTGACAATTATCCAACCCCCTTCCAGATCAAAAAGATTTTGGTTCGCCCACGGCGTGTATGTCAAATCCTTGGCGTGGAAATGAAACCAGCACAAATTGAAACCATTCTCCACCGGCTAAAAATGGAAGTCCAACGAGAAGGCGAGAGCATCCTCGTCGGAGTCCCGCCATTTAGACATGACATTGAGCAGGAAGCAGATTTGATCGAAGAAATAGCCCGTCTGTTCGGTTATGATAACCTCCCAACAACACTTTCATCGATTCCTTCGGTCCCTCAACCAATGTCCCGAATAAACAAACTTCAGGAACAAATTACTGAACACCTGGTTAGCCTTGGGTTCTATCAAATTCTTACTTACAGTTTCACTCCGAATACCGTTCCTCACGAATTCCAGGAAGGTCTCCCCCTGATGCTGAAAAATCCTCTTTCCGAAGAACATGGTGCACTTAGAACTAACCTTGTCTGGGGAATGTTTGACGCAATAAAAAAGAATATCATGAACGACGAATACGATATTACATTTTTTGAAATGGGAAGAGTCTTTCAGAGAAGTGGGGAAAACATTCACGAACCAGACCGTCTCTCCATCGGGATTTGCGGAAGAACCAACCCCCGGGATTGGAAGAAAAATAGTGAACAAGCAGACCTCTTCCATATAAAAGGAGTCATTGAAAGCATCGGAAAATTGTCCGGCTTCTCCCTTGAATTCAGGCCATCGAACCGATCTTTCCTGCATCCTGCAAAACAAATGGAAGTTCGTCTTAAAGGGCAATTTGCCGGTTATTTCGGACAAATCCATCCCACCTTCCTGGACAACAAAAAAATGCCACCAAATATTCTTCTGGCAGAGCTTGACCTTTCAACCATTTCAGCTCTCTCACCAGAAATAACCAAGATGAAACCTGTCCCGGATTTCCCTCCAATTCGCAGAGACCTTGCTTTCGTGCTTCCAACCACAACAAAATTTGAAGAAATACTGGGAATCATCAACACCGAAGGAAAAGGAATTCTTGAATACTGCAACCTTTTCGATCTATATCAGGGAAAGGGAATCCCCGAAGGTTGCAAATCTCTTGCCTTCTCGCTTTCATTCCGGTCACTTGAAAAAACCCTTACCGACGAAGAAGTTAATCCACGGATTGAAGCGATTATTAAAAAGGTTGAGAGCCAATTCCAAGGGAAATTACGAGAATAAATAGGTAAAGTTGCGCAGTTTTAATTTAACGTTGAAAACCACGCCCTCTGGGCGTGGTCAGAGATGACTGGCTCTGGTGATTGTTGTTTATTCCTGCAAATTTTGGAAATTCTTTTGAAAGACACTTTTTCCGAAAGGAATGCAAAACAACCAACGGTGTACTTAAGTGA
The DNA here is from genome assembly GCA_015233565.1 of Candidatus Rifleibacteriota bacterium. Lineage (GTDB taxonomy): Bacteria > Muiribacteriota > Ozemobacteria > Ozemobacterales > Ozemobacteraceae > JADFXM01. The sequence continues at coordinate 61,804 of JADFXM010000008.1, read as the reverse complement.
ATTTCCAAAAATTAAGGAAACAAAACTAAGATAGAAAGATAAAAAATGGGAGAACTATTCAGACTATTTTCTGATATTGATAATGTTCAGATAGTAACAATGATTCTCATTGGACTACTTTGCTTACTATGGATATATTGGATTTACAAAAACTCGGCGCTATCCGGCCTGGAACTAACTCCAATGCAATGGTGGCACATTTATTTTCTCGGGGCCATCTGCTTTTTTTCAGGAGTCTGGACTCTGGGACTTTTAACGTTCCCAGAAAATGCAAAGAATCTGATGGAATTGCTGTGTTTAAAGCCGCCTATTGACTGGCTTACCAAACATGTTCAGCAAACATTGCTTTCCATTATTCGGGCATTGTCCTGATTTGAAAAAATAATCCAATCCACTTTTTCCTTTTCACGTTTATATTATTGTAGAATTCCTTACTCAGGGTTAGCAAATTCGCTTTCCTTGGAATCCCCATGAAAAGCTAAAATAATCAATTAAAGTTTTCAAGACTGCTTCTTCAAGAGAACTTCAGAGATTGGGTAAAATTCATTTTTTAAAGTAGGAGGAACCAATAATGTCCAAATTTAAGATTCTTCTTTTTTCCTTTCTTCTTATCTCAACTGCAGCTTTCTCGGATGGAATGATTTTTCCAATTCATCCTGATTATCCTGAGAGAATGCAAATCATTTTCAGACCTAGAACAGTTGAAGAGAATTTTACTGTTCCCCTCACTGTTAATAAACATCATGTTAAAATCGAAATCAACGACACCGCAGCCCAAACTCAAGTTGACCAGGTTTTTTTCAACAATGAACCAAGGGTCATTGAGGGATTATATATTTTTCCCCTCCCAATCGGAGCTTCAATTTCAGGTTTTTCCATGGACATCGAAGGAAAATTGACTAAGGGAGAGCTTCTGGAAGCAGATAAAGCCCGAAAGATTTACGAAGACATAGTTAGACAAATGAGAGACCCTGGATTACTGGAATTCATGGGTACCGGAATATTTAAAACCCGAATTTATCCCATTGAGGCAAATTCAGAAAAAAAAATAAAACTGAGTTATCAGGAAACTTTGAAAAGTGAAGGGAATTTGATCCGTTACGTTTATCCTCTAAAGATTGATAAATTCAGCCAGGAACCCATGAAAGAAGTAATGATCGAAGCCAAGATAAAATCTAAAACTCCCATCACTTCTATTTACTCTCCAACACATAAAATCGTTGTCAAAAAAGATGGACAATTTGATGCCACAGTCAGTTTTGAAATAGAGAAGCTGAAACCGGAAAAAGATTTTGTCCTGTACTATGGAATCTCCACAAAAGAGGTAGGAGTTTCACTTCTTGCCAATCGCCCTGACTCCACTGAAGATGGTCATTTTATGCTCTTTGTAACTCCACGCGACCAATCTCAGGAAAACGCAATTGGCTCCAAGAGCATTGCTTTCGTAGTGGACACTTCCGGCAGTATGGCCGGTGAAAAGATTAATCAAACAAAAAAAGCTCTTGAATATTGTGTCAAGTCTTTAAAAGACGACGACTCCTTTTTTCTTGAATCATTTGCAACTGAGGCCAATCCATATAAAAACGAGTTCCTTCAAGCATCCGATGCCATAAAAAAAGGCGCACTGAATTACATAAAGAACCTGGAAGCAGCAGGAGGAACAAATATATCTGAAGCTCTGTTAACTGCTTTCAAGGCCCTCGAGAAAAAAGAAGAAAAGCGTCCCTCATTTATCGTTTTTTTAACAGACGGTTCACCCACAGCAGGATTGACTGAAGTTGAAGAAATTCTGAAAGTGATTAAGGAATCTAATTCGAAAAAAACCCGGATTTTCGTTTTCGGTGTTGGCGATACTGTTAACACTTCGCTGTTAGACCGGCTTGCTGAAGAAACAGGTGGTACCAGTGATTATGTTTCTGAAGGCGAAGACATAGAAGTAAAAATTTCCGACCTTTTCAACAAACTCACTCATCCGGTAATGACCGATGTTTCATTGGAAGTAAAAAATATTGACGTTAAGCAGATTTATCCCCGAGCACTTTCTGATTTGTTCAAAGGAGCATCCTTAACCCTTCTTGGAAGATATTCGAACAGCGGAAAAGCCCAAATTTCACTTTCTGGGAAAATTGGAGAGAACAACGTAAAAATGACTTATGAAGCTGAATTTCCGGAATCTGAAAGCGCAAATCCTTTCATTCCAAAACTCTGGGCAACCCGGAAAATTGGCTATTTACTCGAACAAATTAAGAAGAATGGCTCTAACGATGAATTGAAAAATGAACTGATAAGTTTGGCAAAGAGATACGGAATCCTGACCCCATATACCTCATTCTTGGTTTTGGAGGACAAAACCCAAAATGGCCCGGATTTGAGAAGAGTTATGGTTCCAAATGAACCATCAGGAAGATTTTATTCAGAGGAAAAAGCCAAATTTGACATGGGAAGATTCCAAACCAATGGAGAAGGCGCCGATGCTGTAGACGCTTCAAGAGAGATGAGCGCAATGAAATCAGCCGCCGCCCCTTCACAAGTAACAGATTCCCTGAGTTCTGGCTTTTCCGGACGAATAAGAAACTCCCCTTCAAAAAGTACTTCTAATTCAATTCAAAAGCCTGTCTCGAAAGAGATCGATGATAAAACGTTTTTCCTCATCGAGGGAAAATGGATCGACAGTGTCGTTAAAGATCAAACTCCAAAGCTAAAAATTAAGGTCTATTCAGACGAATATTTTGAATTTCTGAAGAAGAACCCGCTTGCTTCCAAGTTTGTCTCAATTGGAGACAACCTAATTCTAATGATAAACGGTGAAGTTATCGAAATAAGTTCCTGATGATTGTAGAATTAACAATAGAGATCAAATAATAAATCCAAGCTGATTAGGCTCTTGAAGCCTAATCAGCAAACCCGATCATTTTGACTCCACTCAATGACCGGGTTTTACTGCAACAAAATAACTTAATTGAATACTTTTACTTTGTCTTCTCGTGCACCTTGGCCAGAAGATCTGAAGCATCTTTGGGAGCATTGAACTTGTTGATGATATCCTGGCATTCTTCGCCACAGGCAGTGTAATCACCGGCCTGAAAATAACCTTCCGCAAGCGCCATCTTGGTCCTTGAACTGTTTGGAGCGATTCGGACAGCTTCTCTCAAACGTTCCAGACCTGCTTCAGAATCACCTAAATAATAACATGCTTTGAAATATCCAACAGAACTATCCAGATCATCCTTTTTTATCTGAAGGACATTCTCAAAAGCTTCTTTGGCCTTGGTATACTTTGAATTTGCAAGCGCATTCTCGCCCATCAATTTCCATGCCTGCCAAAATTTCGGGTCTTTTTCCACCGCTTGCCTCAATAAATTTCGCCCATCTTCTTGTTTGTCCATAGCAAATTGCTTCTTGGCTTCATCCAACAAACTTTTTGCTGGAGAAACACCTTCCGGTGTTGTAGCTGGAGCTACCTCCGATTTCTTATCTCCTGAAACCGCTTCTTTGGAAGCCTTTGGTTCGCTCTCAGGAGCAGAGATTCCGGATGCCTTTGGCACACCACCTAATGCTGTTATCTTGCCTTTGATTGAAGTGGCCATTTCCAAAGCCTTTCCAGTCGGGTTGTCACCTAGTGCCAAAAGGGCTTTGTTCAAAATTGCAATTTGTGCAACTTTATTCGAAGCCAGTGTTTCAGCTGTCTTCAAAAAACTTTCCGCAATCATAATTCCAGCCCCGGAATCACCTGATGAACCCTCCGAACCAGCAGTTCCAGTTGGAGAATTTGCTTCCCCTTCAACCGGCTTTACAACTGATGCATTTGGTTTCAAGCTGGTTAATTTTCCAGCTACTGTTACGCTGGTAATTGTTTTCCCTGTGGCTTCAAAATCATTTAGAAACAACTGAACTGCAAAATCTCCAAACTTTGCACCACCCAAATAGGAGCCTTTCTCAAGGCTCTTTTTTACTAACACCTTAGATGGAACATTGATTGAAAGAGGTTTAGAATTCTCATTAACTACGATATTAAACCCAATCTCTTTAATTTGGGGAGTTTTTCCTTTCGAATCCCACTTTTCGAGAAATTCAATCTCGTAATCAACTTTTACTCCATTTACTATAATAGGCCTTGGCAAAGGTTGAACTTTCAAAGGATGAGCATCAAAAGAAATAGTTCGCTCAAATTCATTTAAAATATTTTCCGCACCGGGCACGGCTTTTGCTGTTGCACCAGCTCCTGAAGCTGCGCCTTCATCTGGTAAAGGCTCTTTCGCACCCTCTTCACTATCAGCTGCTTTTGGAGCAGTTTTTTTTGTTTTTCCTTTTGCCTTTGCCTTGGCTTTTGCCTCAACCAGGCCTGTTGAAAGAATAAATACAATCGCAAGAAAAATTGAAAGAAACTTGTTCATAACTTCTCCTATTTTGGTTCTATTTTTTTTCCAATGAAACTCAATATTGCTAAGAATTCCCCAAATAATAAAGCCGACGATGATTTTATGCTGGTTTTAGATTTAGGTTTTCACGATTTTTTCCTCTGCCCATTTCATTTTAATTATCTTTCAGTTCTTAATTTTCAAGTCTTCCGCCATCTTCCGAGAAAGTTGGTTTTCCATGATTGCCTTCTATAGTGTTACTTCCAACTTTTGCAGAACTCCCATTCCCGATAACATGGATGCCATGCTGTCCATTTTCAGAAATGCGATTTCCTTCGATTTTGGAAGGATGACCACCTTGCATAACATGTATTCCTGACCAGTTGTTCCCTGATAAAGTGTTATTTATCAGATTACCATTTCCTCCCTGGTAGACTAAAATCCCATTTTCACCATTGTTTTTGACAGTATTGTTCGAAATCGTGGGAGAAGCACCATTTTTTATTCCGACACCAGATCTGGTCGCTCCGGTAATGGTATTCCTCTCGGCGCTTCCACCGGAATTGTCAGTATACCACAATCCATATACTCCCTGGTCGGAAATACTGTTTCCGGAAATTCTCGGAGAACCACCTTTGACAACGATTCCCATGCCCTTCGAAGACCCAATCTCGTTGCCGGAAATTGTGGGCGACCCACCCAGAACTGCAACGCAACCAGGCCAATCAGGACCGGCTGCAGCACAAGTGCTCACTATCGAACAATTCTTCAAAGATGGTGACCCATCTCTAATTTCGATGGCATTCTTGGATGAACTTCCGGAATATTTAATCGTTAAATTTACCACATTCGCCCCATCTGATAGCGTCAAAGCCGGAGCCTGGGAAGACTCGATCACGATCTGGTCTTTATCACCATCTCCAGTTAGCGTCACACTCTTTGGAACCACGACACTTCCTTTATAGCTTCCCGGCCTTAGTTTGATTACCCCACCATTTGTTGCTTTTGCAATGGCAGATGGGATATCCGGCAATCCGTCGCTTCCCCCAACATAAATAGTGCCATCTGAGACAGGCTTGGGAATTGTCTTCGCAGAAACTGGAGTCGGAGTCGGGGTCGGAGGAACCGGAACAGTAGGAGAAGCTGCTATAACAGGTTTTGAAGCTGAAAGAAACCCTATAGCTTTTTTCGCCCTTGAGTCCTTGGGGTTGATTTTCAATGCGAGCTCATAAACCCTCTTAGCATCGTCATATGCCTTTTCGGAAGCATGTTCATCACCAATATCGTTGAGATTTGCAACAGCTTTATTCCTGTATGCAATTGCTTTATCCAAAGCTTTTTCTTTTTCAAGTTCTGCAGTGAGCTGGAGAATTAAATCTACATTAGCTTCTACATTTTCGGAGGCAACAGCAGAATCAAGCTTTTCGATCAGTCCAGCAACCTGCCCCGTAGGAACGGACGTTCCGGTAGAGGTATCGGTGGAAGTTGCTGTTGAGGTTGGCTGTAATTTCTGTTCAAGAGATTTGATGTAATTCAGAATATCCTTGTCTTTTACTAAACCCGGAAAACCCTGAAGCCCCTTCAAAAAGTTGATGCCTTCTTGGGGAGTTTCCTTTTCCACTTCCTTGACTTTGGCGATATATTTTCCCCGAATAGTTTTTACAAACTCCTTCGTTTTGGCGACCTCGCCGAGGTCTGATAGTTCGTTCAATTGCTTAACCAAATCAGAAGGACATTCGGGAGAAGGTTTCAGAGTTTCAACTCCCTTTTCCAGGGATTCAATCAATGGCTTAATCTTATCTGCAAGGATTTGATCTTTTTTCGCTTGAATTTCTTTTTTCTCCGGAGAATCCTCAGGATAAAGCAACGAGGCTTTATCAATCAATTTCGCTTTCTTAGACAAATCAGTAGTGTTGTCAGCTGATTCCAGGATTTTAACGCTAGCTTCCTTGCGTTTCTGCTCAATTTGCGTTGTAAGATCCTTTTTTTCAGGAGAATCATCTGGATAAAGCGCTAATGCTTTTTTGAAAAATCCCACATTCTCAGAATAGGGCTGTACATAGTCAACAGTTTTCAGGATTTGATCACAAGCTTCCTTGCGAAGCCCATTCGCCGATTCTCCATCAATTTTATCCAGCTCTAACAGAGTGCTTGCTAACAGGTTGGCAGCTTTATCTCCACCTTTTTTGAAAAGACCTGCACGAGCTTTTTTTGCGGTTTCAAGCAACTTATTTTTCTGTGCAATATTTTTTTTCTGGAGAGCTTCGAAATTTGCCTGGGAAGCAATGGCATCGTTCACTCTTTGAATTTCTTCAGCAAGCCCTTTGGCATTGGAATTTATCTGCTTGCATTCATTGAGCAATTCGAGTGCGTCACTGGGTTGTGACGCCACCAGGTCGGCAGCCTTGGTGTGATAAAAGTCATATAACTTCTTTGTCTTTTCGAGGGCTATCTCCGGATTTCCATAATCCGTTTTCAACTTTTCAATTTCTTTCAAAACATCATCAAGATCTTTCTGGGGTAAAATTGAGGAAGTTTTTTCGTCGATAGATTTTACCAGGCTTTCAACTTTTCCGTTTATTTGTGCCTGCACAGCTTTCTGGGCATTTTCCCTTATGGAAGCGGTTCTCGAGGCAATCAATTGATTCTCCGGAAAAAGTTTTTCAACTTCAGGTGCTTCTTTGATCGCCAATTCAGGAGCTGAAGCAACCATTGCTTCCAATTTAACACAAAGACTTTCGGAAAATTTGCCCACTAGACGTTCTGCTTCAGAAGAATTTCCTGATTGTTTTATCTCTTCCAATGAACTCAGAATACTCTTCGCTGTTGGGTCTCCCGGTTCAATTTTTTCAATATCGCCCTCCAAGTGGGCTATTTTGTCTAAAATCGCTTTCTTGGCTGCTTCCTCTTTTGCAGCAGCTTCCTTTGCCGCTGCTTCTTTGTCTGCAGCTTCCTTCTTTGCCGCCTCTTCTTTCTCTGCTGCTTCCTTTGCCGCCGCTTCCTTCTTTGCCGCTTCTTCTTTCTCTGCGGCTTCCTTTGCGGCTGCTTCCTTCGCAGCCGCCTCTTTATCTGCAGCTTCTTTCGCCGCAGTTTCTTTAGCGGCCGCTTCTTTCGCCGCCGCCTCTTTTGCGGCTGTTTCCTTTGCTTCAGCTTCCTTCCTGGCAACGTCCTCTTTGGTTGGAGCTATAGGCTCTGATGCTATATTCCTGTTCAATGGAGGACCTGGATTCGGTGGGATCTCAGTGGAAACAGACTTTTTGCCCCCTCCCACAAATAAATACCCCCCTACCCCAAGTGCTATAATAGCTGCAATAGCTGCAATTTTTTTCCCTGAACCTGACCCATCTTCTTTAATTGTTTCATCTTCAAAAAGATTACGTACACTTGCTCGTTTCTGGCTTGTTCGTCTTCGCCTTATCGACTTGTCAGAATCATCTTCAGGAAGAGTTTTACTGCACGCTTCGTCCAAAATGTCAATCAATTCCTCAACCGTGGGTCTTGAACTCGGCTCTTTATCCAGCATTCGCTTAATTTGGGGTACAAGTTCAATAAAAACCTCTTCCTTGGGAAGTGCAACCATTGGAAGCGTTCCCTGAAGATGCTTCATGGCTATTGCAACCTCGGGATTATCACTCCCCTCGGCATTAAAAGGAGGTTCTCCAAAAACCAACTCCCAAAAGATTATTCCAATTGAATATACATCAGACTTCGAAGTTATTTCTTTAGATCCAGTGCATTGCTCTGGAGACATGTACTGTGGAGTACCCAGCGTCATTCCAGTCTTGGTCATCGATTTTGCAGTTCGCGCAATCCCGAAATCAAACAACTTCACTAATCCGCTCTTGGTGACCATTATATTCCCGGGCTTTAGGTCCCGGTGGATGATCCCTCTGTCATGACAAGCTTTGATACCTTCAAATACCTGAAGCATAATAGGCAGAATTCGATGTTTTTCTGCCCTTAAAACTGGCTTCAACTTTGATAGAGATGCGCCGTCAATAAATTCCATTACCAGAAATGGCCTGTTCGACTTTCGATCTCTGGCTGACGCAAAAATATTTACAACATTCGGATGGCCAACAGTAGCCAGCAATTGCCCTTCCCGAATGAATCTGTCAACAAGTGATTCATCTTTCATGCAATCATCATTCAGTGTTTTTAGAGCTACCAGCCTGTTTAAACTGGTATCCAAAACTTTGAAAACTGTCCCCATGCCACCCTGCCCAAGGATTCCTTCTATTTTATAAATTTCTCCTATTAAGCCAGGGTCATCCTGTTTTCCTGAAGAAGGATCCTCAGCTTTTTTGAGTCGCGCAAGTTCCTTTTTAAGGATTTCAAGAATATCCGGTATTAGAGGCCGCTCAGCAGGTTTTTTCGCGAGCATCTTTCCTAAAAGTTCTTTAAATGGAACAAAAGCCGAATCTTTATCAAGTAATTCGAGAGGCGGCGGTTCTGTTAAATGCTTTAATGCTATCGCTAAAGATGGATCATCAGCCCCTTTTTCTATATCGAATGGAAGATTCCCGGTCAAAAATTCCCAAAACAAGATTCCTATTGCATAAACATCCGATGGCGAGTTTATATCACTTCGCCCCTGGCATTGTTCCGGGGACATATAATGCGGAGTACCCATCGCAACACCAGTCCGGGTAACCCGCCTTTTTTCGGTCTTCGCAATTCCAAAATCGACTATCTTAAGCTGGCCCTCAAGATTAACTAATAGATTCCCGGGTTTTATGTCCCGGTGGATGATCCCTTTTTGATGACAAGCATGAATTCCCGCCAATAATGCTATTGTCTTTTCAAGGAGCGAAGGAAGATCATTTCTCAGGCTATCTTTGAATTTATCCAGGCTCTGTCCTTCCACCAGCTCCATGACCAGAAATGGAACCTTCAATTCCTCATCAAAATCAGATGAATAAATGGAAATGACTGCAGGATGATGAATTGTCGCCAGTATACGACCTTCGTTAATAAATCTTTTGATCAGATCCTCATCTTGTGATGCATCGAGAGTCAAAAATTTAATGGCAACATCTCGGCCAAGATTTTGGTCTAATGCCCTGAATACCTGACCCATTCCCCCTGTGCCAAGCTGATTCAGTATTTTGAAATGCTTTCCAATTATTTGGTCTTTCTTCAGCATGTGCATAATCTACGATATGATTAGTTCTTCGTCAAGAGGAATGGTTTTTATGGTAAAATATTTTTCATGGATGAAAAAACTCAAAAACATTTAGATTCGGTTCAAGCTGAATTGATTCGACGAGAGCAACAACACGAAAAGGGAAACAAACTGCTTCGCTTTATAAGGCGAACTGTAAGAGCACTTTTCACTGTAACAGCCCTCATGGCGTTCTTGACCGGTGCCTGGTTCCTTATTCAATTCTTCAGACTAAACGCTGATTTGATCGAAGGACAAATCAAAGGGCGTTTAATCCCCAGTTTGACTGGTGGAAAATTCCCTTTGATGATTTCGAAAATCTCCGGAGACTTGTACCAAGGCGTCGACTTGGAAGGAGTATCCATCCTGAATCCCTCTTTTAAATCAGGAGGGGTTTTCTTGACCGTTCCGAATATTTCTTTAAATTACTCTCTCTGGGATGTCTTTTTAGGACAACTCATCCTCGAAAAAGTTGTAATCAAAAACCCGGTTCTTTCATTATCCCGAAACGATGAAGGAAAAGGCATCTGGGATTTCTCCCAAACCACCTCAGAAACATCCCAAAATGCCTCTGGAACTCCTTCCCTCACTTCTGACGAACAGCAGGCCAGAGCCGAAAAATTAGCTGATTCCTATCTTCGCTATTTCGAAATAAAAAATCTATCCATTATAGTTCCCGAACCCCGGGAAATACTGGTTGACAGATTTCTTTCCAATGCACTGAAAATTCCTTCTTCCACCTACCAAATAGATGGAATCAACCTGCTTCTCAGAAAATTCCCCAAACCTGATTTCACAGACCACATTCTTAAATTGGACCTTCCTCAATTTCCTCAACTCGCAACTTTGCAATTCAACCGCATTAGATCCACTGGTGATACAAACCTGATAGTCGATATTTTGTCCAGAAACCTTATTCTTTCTATTCAAAACCGAGGAAGTGAGGGAAGATTCATCCGAATTTTTGATGGCAAAAAGAAAGAAAGCCTGAACCTAAGCTTTTTCTGGGGACGCCAATCGGTAAACATTCTGAAAAGAATTTCCGGATTAAACGGAACTTTCTCGTTTGATGAATTCGACGTGATTAATCAGTTTTTACCAGCAGGAAATTTTGCTTCAGGCTCATTCTATTTCGAAGCGAAAAGCTCAGATGCTCATGAACCCTTGTTGGAAACTGTAATAAAAGGAAGTGTTGCCTCAGCAACCGTAAAAATTCCCGACACGCTGCTTCTCGAGAACCTTTCAGGGAATTTTGCTTTAAAAAACAGGATTGCACAATTGGATGAAATTAAAGCCCGGATAAGTGGTATTCCGGCTGTAGCCTCCGGACAACTGGATTTCAAGGATTTGAAAAACTTGGCAGCAATCATTCAAGCTGATTTTTCAGGTGAAAAAATCCACCTTTCAGCTAAACGCCACAGAATCAATCCTGAAAATCAAAACGTCGATTTGAATCTTGACAGGGAAACCGGCCAATTACATCTTTCATTTTTGCAATCCAGCGAAACCGGGAAAAACCTTCTGAAAAACATCGCATTTGAATTGAAACTGTGCAGCGACAAACCCCTATCGTCTTTGATTCCTTTAAAAATACTTCCAATGGAAAAATCAAAAAAACTCGAAGATTGGTTTGAAAAAATCGATGTTCTTGGGCCTCTTAATATTCAAGGAATGGTTAACGATCCCAAAAACCTTAAAGAAGCCAGCGCATCTCTTTTCCTTGAAGGCGCAAGATTGGTCAGCAAATCAAAACTTACCGATCCAGTTTTTTTAAGCGGTAAAGCCAACCTACTTGGAGAATTACTAACTCTTGAGGACATTGGAATGAAAATCCAGAATTTGTCCTTTTCAATCGACGGAGAAGCACAATTTTCAGCAGAAAAAAAGTCACTTCAGGATTACAAATTTAAACTTAGCGGGCAACTTCTGCCATCAGATGCAACAAAAAGCCCTTCTCAAAATTCCTCCCAAAACAACTCTTTGAAAAAAGCGGGCAGTGCTTCATTAAATCCCTCAAAAGGAATAACACTTAAGGAAATCACTTTAAGAAACTCTCTCGGACTTGAGAAGCCTCTTCCTTTTGAATCTGTCCAAATTGAAGGAAGGGAATTTCTGAACGTCAATCTTGATTCCAAACAAAATTTGAGTCAGGGCATTCTTTCCGCAGATAAAATCAAAATTACGAATAAATCTAAAATCTGGCTGTTAGAATCAATTCAGGGAGTCTTTAAAACCCCTGACCGCCTTTTCGAAAAACAACAGAAAATAAAAAAACTCGAAGCTTTGATAAGTGCAACTTTCTTCGGGATTCCAGTCTGCGCTTCTTCCACTTTAAACCTTGCCCAGGATCAAATTGAAAATCTCAAAATCAGTTCCAATGGAAAAGATATCCAAAAAGTCCTTGATAACCTGAAAGAAATAGAGCAGATCGACTCTGTATTAAAAAAGAATTCAATCGCATTATCCGGAGAATATTCAATTACTATTTCAGGAAAAGGGAAAATTAATCGACCAAATATCGAGGGACAAATTTCGTCTCCCAAATTGAATTTTAAATCCAAAAATATTGAAATGACGTTGCCTCTTTCCCTCGTTCTTTCAACAAACGAAACAGGAAGTTACTTCGGAAAAATAAAAACTTCTACCGGACAAATCAAGTTTCAAAACTTGCTTCTTCCTATAGATAAACTCGATGGAACCGTTTCTTATGGTAAAGAAAAAGGAGCTAAAGAACAAAGTCTTAAAGTTTCGGGACAAAGCTCTCTTATGCAAGCAACCGTAAAAGTTGATTCAACCTACATTCCAAAGAGTTCTTTCCTTGAAAACCTTAACGTGGAAATCAGTACGCAAGACATTGGAAAATTAGCCTTGGAAGCCTTGAAATTCGCGAAACTAAATTGTCCCTTTGATATCTCAGGGCCATTGAATGCCGATTTTTCGGCTAAAGGTCCTACAAATGTCATTTCAGCAACTGGGGGAATTTCTTTCACTAACCTCAATATAAAAATCCCTTTGAAAACTGCACTTAACCCGAAGTATCAAGCTTTGTTCAATTCCCTGTCCGGAAAGCTGAAATTCAAAGAGACTCAGCAGAAACACTATGAAGTTGAGACAGAATCAATCTCAGGCTCCATCCTCGGGTCCAAAATCTCTCTATCAGGAAAGGCCCAAATGGAGAGAATTGATCAAACCTTCACCACCCAACTGAACGGAATTTCGATGAACATTAATGGGTTGTCGGTAGCAAAACTGAAAAATGAAATCGAAAACAATATTATTTCCAACGAAAAACTTCGGGAATTCACAAATGTGGAGGGAAACCTTAAAGGAAGTCTTAAAGTCAGCGGCTCCCAGAACCGATTTTCGGCCCTGGGCGAAATAGAGTTGGAAAAAGGGAAGACAAAATACTCCGCCATTCCCCAATCAATTGAAGAAATCTCAGGAAAACTGGTCTTTTCAAAACATTCCGAAAAAGAGAAACCATTTATCGAATTAAAAGAATTCAAATCAAAATTCGGGAAAGCTCAAGTTGAAATCCCCTCAGGAAAAATAATCGACCCACTGGGAAAATGCGAAATTGCACTTGAAGCATCAGCCAAATCTGTGTTTCCCAATGAAATAATGTCGCTCCTTTCTGGATTGAAACTCCCGAAGATTTCTTTTGACGGGGAGGGTTCGTTGAATGGAAATTTTTCCGCAACCGGGCCAATTAATGCGCCAGATCTTGCCTTTAACCTCGATGGTGGAGATTTTCAAATCAACTATCAAACAGACGGTAACACTTACAAGCTTCCCATAGGAAAAAGCGCAATAAAGTTTGCCTTTCAACCCCTTCAGGGAAAAGTAAACTGTTCCAATTCCAAAATAGGTTTACTGAAAGGTTACATAAACCTGACAGAAGGTGAAGGAAAGTTCACTGGAGGCAGCCCAAAAGAATTTAAAGTCGCGGGAAATTTTGATGGAATCAACCTTAATGCGTTTTCCACAAATCAGGGTGAAATGTTCAAAGGAGTCCTGGCAGGAAATTTCGGAGCATCAGCAGATGTTTCAGGAAAAAAGGATCTAGAAATTCACATGAACTTTAAAGATCTTTGTTTTGGGAAATTGCCTCTCGACCCAACAATGATAGATAAAATCGGACTTGAATTCCTCGAAGCGCCTGAGTTTAAAGAGGGGCAAATGAACTTTTTCCTTTCATCTGAAGGAGATGTAACCGAAAAGGGCAGATTGAGAATTGCCGATGCCCTTTTTGCAGGTCCTGAAATGAGAATTGAAATTGGGGAAAGCGCTTTCGACCCTCAAAATCTTCAATTAACCGGAAAGATCTGCCTAAATCCTCAACCACTCAGAAAAACCAAACTTGGCCAGAAAATGGGCAAATTAACCAAAGTTCTTCAAGATCCCAAAACAGGCGTGCCCTATGTCGATCTGACCGTCTCAGGAAAATGGAGCCAACCTGAATTAATCGGTAAAACACTGGAAAATAAAGCTAAAAGTCGCGGAAAAAGAAACTTCATCAGAAGCATTTTCGGTGGGAATCGGGCTCACAAAGCAAGTGTGGAAGAGTTGGAGCAATGGTTCCCAGGTTGGCAGCCAGGAATGTAAACATCTAAGTTCCATTTCAGCGAAAAAGGGTAAAAAGACTTAACTTCTAAGATGCATCAACACAAGTGCAGAAAATTTGAAATAATACCAATCCCAAAAAATACGTGCACTTCCCCTAGGACTTTGATTTGACCAAAATGTAAAGGGATCGCTTTATTCTCCAAGAAAAAACGAAATTTTCGGGAAAATAAGAATCCCTTACTGAATGGTTGAAACATTCATTTCTGTCAGATAAAATCTAATTTTACGCAGATCTGAAGCGAGAAACAAGGCGTATGAACGAACTAATTGGAATTGGTATAACTATATTTTTGCGATTTTTTTTGAATAGCTGCTTAATGGCCAATGTCAATATGAATTTACTCTGTGTAGCTGTTCCATTTTTCAAAGTTTGAAAAATACAAACTCTTGCTTTATAATACAATTTGGTTAGTCTTAGGACTATCCCAATGATTTAGATTAATAAGTATATATATCGTCAATGGATTAGATTACTATCTGAATTGTGAGACTAGGTAATTTGCTTAAAATTTGAGAGGATTTCGAATTTTTTATTTTCCACTTGATTCAATCTGAGGAAAAAATGAAACAAACCAAAAAAATTTTACTATGGCTAATTTTTCTTTTTTCCACTCATTTTTCTCTTGCATTCGATTTCAAAATACCCGAAGAAGTCGAACCCCATGCAATGTTTGTTGCTGAACTTTCTTTTCTTCCAAGTGAGAACCAAAAGGCAACCGTTACTTTTGATTCCTCTCAAATCCAATTTTTGGGAGCAGTAAACCCCACCCCGGATGTACAATCAAATGAAAAAAGCGTTGAAATTCTCAACGGTGGCGGAACTGGAAAAAATGTTGGATTAAAATTCCTACACTTCGGAGCAACAGAATCAACGACTATTTCCCTTATAACTGGGTCAAAAAATTTTACACGCGAAGTTAAATTTACCCAGGTAAAAACGAAAAAAAATTATCAATTACATTTTCTTTTGGGAGCGGTCATTTTTTTCATCATCGGATTCATTTTTTGGCGAACTCAGAAAAAAAACGTAAATCTTATGTCCACTAGATCCCTATACATGGATTTTAGGGAATTTGTGGAGTTCCAGAGTAAACAGCCGGATAAAGCAACCTCATCTTCCGCAATTCAAGACTCTGAGAAACTTCCATCTTCGCAAAACCCTTCAAACACTTCCAATTCTACCGAATCTCCTAATTCCCCTATCCCTCCAAATTCCTCCATTCTCTCAAATTCCCCTAACAGCCAAACCCATAAACCTGTTCCGAAAGTTACTCCACCTTCAGATTCTTCGAACAATTCAACAATTGAGGTAAGCCAACCCTATTCAACAACCCAATCTCCAACCCCCTCCCAATCTCTCGTTCCAACAAAAAAAATTGTAACGGCTCAAGAGCTTCCTCCGGCTCTTCCACCAACACCCATTATCGACCTCCCTAAAACTCTTAGAACATCGCCTTCTCCGGAATTACCTCCAACCCTTCCTCCCTCACCTTTACAAGGGTCACTCCAAACCATCCGATCAACACCTTTGCAAGAATTACCTCCAACCCTTCCTCCAACGCCTCCAACGCATTCCCCGATGTTACTTCAAAGTATTCAATCTACAACTTCCCCAGAACCACTCCCAACCCTTCAGCCAGTTAACCAACTAATCAGCTCTCCAGAACAAGCTCCTTCGAACCCACCCGAAGCCTCGATTCCGAATAACGTAACCCCAACCATCGATCCATCTTCACTCAAAACAACTCCGGGCACTCCAATATCAAAAGCTTCAACCAAATCCAAAGGGCTAATAATTGAATCCAAATCTACAGCAACCCCTTCCATCGCAAATATAGACTCAATTGATCAAAAAACCTCAACAAAAAAAACGGCACCGACAAAAATTCAAAAAATCCATTTAATTCTGGAAGATGATTCCAAAAAAACTTATGAATGTCTATGTGAAAATGAAATAACCATTGGAAGGCAAAAAGGCTCAGGAATAGTTATGACAGCCTCGGAAATCAGTAGAAACCATGCATCAATAGCTTGTCAAAACAATGAATTTTTTCTCAAACCACTTTCCCAAAGCAATTCCACCGCAATAAACGGAAAAGAAATAAAAAATGTTTCCAGAATAAATGCAAACGATACCATTGCATTTGGTGGAAAAAAGTTTATAATTCGACAAATCGAACTTTTTTAAACAATTCTAATTTTTGAGGAAATCCTCGAAAATATCTCGAAATTTAAAGAAACTTCAAAAAATCGGACTTTTCAAAAGGTGTAAAAATGGAAGTATTGTCCACAGAGAAATTGATCCAGGAAATTTCCTCAATCAATTTTCAGGATAATCCAAAAACAATTGCTTCAAGCCTTTTAAAGCTTATCTGCAATTCCTTTTCATTTGAATTCGCAATTTTTTACACGTTTTCTGACAATCACAAATTAGGAATCTTCATTTCGTGTGATATCCCTCCTGATTTTTTCGAAATCAACAACACAAAAAGAGATCCAGCTTTCCTTGAACTGATAAATGAACTCCTTCCAGTTGAAGAAAAAAAATTTTTTACTGATGAAGCAATTGAAACCCTTCCACAAGACCTCAAAGACCTCCTGGAAAAATTCAAGATCAAATTCCTGTTTCATAAAACTCTTCCCACTAAAGATGCAAAACCAAGCGGGCTTCTTTTTTTTGGAACCCAGCCGAATTTGAATCTGCAAGATCAAATTTCCCCCTTAACCATCATCCTTCCCTTTTTTTCGATGGCCTCCAGAATTGAACACCTTTCCGATGAAGTGGCAAACAAAAATTCCCAACTGGAAAAAGAAAAATTCCTTACAGATGAGATCAGGGAGGATATTCGGGTTTTGTCACTTGAACTTGAATTTCAGGTCCAGGAGCGCGCCAGAAGTTTTCAAAGAAATTCTCGAAATTTCAACATTACTTTGAATTCAATTGCTGATGCAGTAATTACCACCGATAGTTTCGGAAAAATTGTCCGAATAAATCAGGCCGCCGAATTGATAACAGGCTGGAGCCAGTTTGAAGCGTGTGGTAAACCAATTCAAGCAATAATGAAGATTGTTTCTCTAAAGGATCGAACTGAAATTCCCAACCCCGTTTCGCCTGTCCTAACCACAAGAAAACGTCAAGAAAAGTCAGAAGCAGCTATCCTAATATCTAAAAACGGCCAAGAAAGAATTATCTCGGAAACGGCATCCCCGATCATAGATGACGAAGAAGACGAATTTTTCGGAGTAATACTAGTCTTCAGAGATATCACAAATGACTTCAAACTTAAAGAAAGTCTGAAGAAAAGCGAAGAAAGATATCGTTTCCTCATCGACAATCTCGAACAGAATATTTTTTATAAAGACCTAAATTCAAAATATATCTATTGCAATTTACCTTATGCCAGGTTTTTGAAAATCAAACCCGAAGAAATAACAGGAAAGAATGACTTCGATTTCTTCCCAAAAGAATTTGCAGAAAAATATCGTGCTGACGATAAAAAGTTTATTTCTGAAGGCACCTCTCACACGGTTGAAGAAAAAGTGGTCCAAGGCTCCAAGGAATTTTGGGTATTAACAACAAAAACCCCTGTCCGTGATGAAAATGGCCAGATCATCGGACTCCTCGGAATATTCCACGACATCACTGAAAAAAAAGTTCTCGAAGATCAGATCAAAAACATGAATCAATTTTTGGAAGCGAGAGTCATGGAGCGAACTTCCCAACTGGAAGCAACCAATAAGGAACTGGAATCCTTCTGTTACTCAGTCTCTCATGACCTTAGGGCACCATTAAGAGGAATCGATGGTATTTCATTAGCATTGATTGAAGACTTCGCTGACCAGTTCCCAGCAGAAGCCCAGGAATATTTAAAAAGAATCCGAACCGCAACCCAGCGGATGGGGCAATTGATTGATGATTTGTTGAAACTTTCCCGTATAACTCGCGCAGGTTTGGTCAAAAAAATCGTTGATATAAGTCAAATCGCAAACACGGCAAAAGAGCATTTTCTGGAAAATAGTCTTAACCGGGAAATCGAGTTTGTGATCAGACCTGGGGTTTACGTTAATGCAGACCCCGATCTAATAAGAGTTGTTATGGATAATTTAATCTCCAATGCCTTTAAATTCACTGCACCTCGCAAAAAGGCCCGCATTGAATTTGGAACAATTGAATTGGAAGGCGAGAAAATTTTATTTGTTCAAGATAATGGAGTCGGATTTGATATGGCCTATGTTGGAAAACTATTCGGTGCTTTCCAGAGATTACATGGCATCAACGAATTTGAAGGAACAGGAATTGGCCTCGCAACTGTTCAAAGAATCGTCATGAAACATGGTGGCAGAGTTTGGGCTGAAGGTGCTCCTAACCGTGGAGCGGCTTTCTATTTTACACTTGAATAAATTTTATACAAAGTTGTAAACTCTTTTTTTCTTTATTTCCTAAAAAAAATAGGTTATGATCTATCAATTGAGTATTCAGGAGAAAAAAAAAATGCCAAAAAAGATGATTTTGCTCGTCGAAGACAATCCCGACGATGAAATGCTAACTCTCAGGGCATTCAAAAAGAAAAAAATCGATTACGAAATTGTGGTTGCTCGTGACGGCGCAGAAGCTCTGGATTTCCTCTTCGGTAAAGGTTCTTATGCCAGCCGCGACATGTCTCTGATGCCGGCAATCATTCTTCTCGATTTAAAGCTTCCCAAAGTCGACGGCCTAGAGGTCTTAAGAAACCTTCGCGCCAATGAAAAAACGAAATTACTTCCGGTAATAGTTCTTACTACTTCCTCCGAACAACAAGATATAGTGGAAAGTTACAATCTCGGCGGCAATAGCTTCATTCGCAAACCAGTTGACTTTGACAAATTCATTTCAGCAGTCGAACAGATTGGCTTATACTGGCTATTTTTGAACGAATCTCCAGTCTTCGCCAGATAGGGAGAAACCAATGCCCCTAAACGTATTGATTGTAGAAGACTCAGAGGACGATGCTCTTTTATTAAAAAGAGTACTGGAAAAAGCCGGCTTTTCACCGTTAGTTTTCGAGCGGGTTGACACCAGGGAAGATTTTTTAAATTCCCTAGATAAGCACAACTGGGACATCGTAATTGCCGATTATTCAATGCCAAATTTTAGCGGCATGGAAGCACTTGCGATCCTAAAAATCAAAAAATATGACCTTCCTTTTATCCTTGTCTCAGGAGTCATCGGCGAAGAAACGGCCGTAGAAGCAATGAGAGCCGGAGCTCACGACTATATCCTGAAAAACAAACTTGCACGCCTTATTCCGGCTATAGAAAGAGAACTACGCGAAGTTCAAGTCCGAAGAGAAAGAAGAGTTGCGGAAGATGCCCTTAAGGAAGAACAAAAAAGATATCGCGACCTCTTCGAAAATTCCCCCGTCTCCCTCTGGGAAGAAGACCTCTCCTTGGTAAAAGACTATTTTGATTGTCTTTCCGAAAGAGGAGTAAAAGATTTTCGTCAACATTTTAAAGACCACCCTGAAGCAATCAAAGAATGTTCTTCCCGTGTTCGAGTTCTTAGAACAAATTTGGCTTCATTAAGACTATTCGAAGCATCAAACTTCAAATCACTTTATGACAAAATCGATAAAGTATTTGAGTTTACTTCAAGCAACGTAATTCGGGAAGAATTCGTGGCTTTAGCCGAAGGAAAAGTTTCCGTTGAAGGGGAAAAAACTCTCGTAACTCTTGAGGGAAAAAGAAAAAATGTTGCTTTTCAATTGAAATTATTATCCGGGTATGAAAAAACCCTTGGAAGACTTCTAGTTTCATTCATAGACCTTACCGACCGAAAACTAATGGAAACTGAGTTATTAAAAGCCAAAGAAGCAGCTGAAGCGGCAAATCGAGCAAAGGATCAATTCCTTGCCAATATGACGCACGAGTTGAGAACTCCTCTTAATCCAGTAATCGGTTTCACTGAGCTCCTTCTTGAAATGGAACTTCCTCCCGACCAACGTGAATACCTCGAAATCATCAAACAAAGAAGTTATGACCTTCTTGCTGTTATCGATGACCTGCTTGAATTTTCACAAATGGAGTCTTATGATACTAAGCCCAAAACAATTGAATTCCATCTTAAGCAGCTCATCATGGATTCAGTTCAAAGAATCGGGCCATTTGCCAGTTCCAAAGGACTTCAAATTAATTGGGACATCGCCCCCGAAGCTCCAACGCGATTGATTGGCGATCCAACACATGTTCGCCAGATATTGAATAACTTGCTATCCAACTCAGTGAAATTTACTGAAACCGGGGCAATTACCCTGGATATTTCCATTGATACCGAAAGAACACCCTATCAAAGCAAATTTGTTTATCTGCACTTCTCCTTGAAAGATACAGGTATTGGAATTCCTCCCGACAAAATTGAATCGATTTTCGCACCATTTACCCAAGTTGATAATACTACTGCCAGAAAATTCGGTGGAACCGGACTTGGTCTGGCAATCGTGAGGCGAGTAGTTGAGATGCTCGAGGGAAAAATCTGGGTCGAGAGCGAAACTGGCGTTGGAAGCATTTTCCACGTCATACTCGGTTTTGAAAAATTACCTGAAGAAGAACCTTTACCAAAATCAGCTAAAAATAAAGCAGAATTAGGCAGAAATTTAAGAGTATTGGTTGTTGAAGATGAGCCTTCCAACCGTCATTTGGCTGTTTCTCTGTTGAAAAAAATGGACCATGATGTTAAATATGTTGAAAATGGTCTCAGAGCGCTTGAAATAATTGAGCAAGAGACCTTTGACATTCTTCTTATGGATATCCAAATGCCCGAAATGGATGGAATTGCAGCAACAGCGCGAATTCGTGAAATGGATAAAATCAAAAGCAAGCACACCCCTATTGTTGCCCTGACAGCGTATGCAAGTGAAATTGACAAAGAGCGATTTTTAAACAGCGGAATGGATGCTTTTCTAGCCAAACCAATAAACAGGGATGAATTCTACAAAGTAATAAAAGAAGTAGCAGCAAAATTTTATACCTAAATTTTCGCACTACTAGCCACAATAATTCATACATACCATTTCCTCATTTTTTATTCTGGAAATAAGAGACAAACCCCGAAGTATCCGACATGACGGAAATTTTACGAGTACTCCTGGTCGAGGATTCCGAGGATGAAACCCAAATCCTCTGGTTGGCGCTTCAACGTTCCCAAAAATGGAAAGTTGAAATTGAAAGAATCGAGACTCGCGAAGCTTTCCTAAGTGCGATCGACTCGAAGTCCTGGGATATAATTTTTGCCAACTATAATCTGCAAAAATTCAGCGCATTGGAAGCTCTCGCTTTATTGAAAATAAAAGAGATCGATCTCCCCTTCATTCTAATTTCCGGAATGATTGAGGAAGAAATTGCTATTGAAGCAATGAAAGATGGGGCACACGACATCGTCCTCAAAGACCAGCTCGCCAGGCTATACCCAGTAGTTGAACGCGAACTCCGTCAGGCAGCGCTCAGAAGAGAGATGAGGGCCATTGAGAAAGCTCTTACTGAGGAACAAGAAAAATTCCGTGCTCTTTTTGATGTAGTGCCGGTTTCCATTTTCGAGATTGATTGTACAAGATTGGAAAATTTCTTTCGCGAATTAAACACTTATGAAATTGAGAATCTTCAGAAATATTTTGATGAAGTCCCTGAAGCAATTATCCATGCCTTTTCAAATCTCAGGATCATAAACTCAAATAAAGCAGCACTTTCCCTTCTGGAATGCGAGGACACCACCAAAATTACTTCAGAAATAAAAAGATTCGTCCCCCCTAACGCGTGGATGGAAATTAGAAAAAATGTTTTGAAATTCTACCGAGGGGAAAAAAAACATGAGGGTGAATCAATTCTCCTGACCTCCTCCGGAAAAGAAAAGAGCGTATCCTTTCAATGGCATCTGCTCCCTTCCAACAGTTCAAATGGTACAGAAATTTTTCTTTCACTTATTGATTTGACCGATTCAAAACTTTTCGAAACAACTAGCAAAACCAAAGCTGAAACTGAAGCAATTATCAAAACAAAAGATCGCTTTTTAGCAAATGTCGTCCACGAACTCAGAACTCCTCTCAATCCGATAATCGGCTTCACTGAGCTCCTCATTGATACCAATCCCACACTTGAACAAAAAAGATATATTCAGATAATCAATCAAAGATGCAAAGACCTGCTGGGTTTGATTGGTGAATTGCTTGATTTTTCAAAAATCGAAGCTGGCGAGATGAAAATTTCCCCCACCACAATGGATCTGAAAGCCACTCTTGATGAAGTAAAAGAAACAATTGAGGCGATCGCCAAAAACAAAGGGCTAACCGTGACTCTGGAGATTGAGGAAGATTTGCCAAATCAAATAATTGCTGACCCACTTAGAATTCGCCAGGTTATTTTGAACTTAGCCACGAATTCAGTCAAATTTACAAATGAAGGTGGAATAAAAATTAAAGTGTCCAAATGGAGGGAAGGTACAAACGACAGCGGTTCCGCTAATTTACCTCACACTGGAGACACCATTACTTTGCAATTTTCAGTAATTGACACCGGCATAGGAATCCCCCCAGACAAACAAAGTAAACTGTTTATTCCATTTTTTCAAATAGAGGACACAGCAGCCCAAAGATGTGAAGGAACCGGTTTAGGGTTAGCTATTGTTAAGAAATTAACTTCCATGATGCAAGGAAAAATCTGGTTTAACAGCGAACCCCAAAAAGGTTCTGAATTTAATTTCACCATTTCAGTCGGAATTCCTATTGTTACCCCAGAAAAAATTATCACTGAGGGTCCCCCAAAATTGGAAATCCCCATAAACGTAACTTCACCGGAAATTCCTGTGAGAAAATTCAGGGTTCTGGTAGTTGAAGATGAGGCCTCCAATCGCCTATTGGCAACCGCTCTTCTTGGAAAAATGAATTATGACCCGGTTGGAGCAGAATCCGCTTCCAAAGCAATCGCACTTATTGAAAAAGAAAATTTCGATTTGATTTTGATGGATATTCAATTACCTGATTTTGATGGGATGCTAGCTACCCAAAAAATCCGGGAATTGGAAAAATTCCGCAGAACGTATACTCCCATTTTGGCACTCACAGCTTATGCCCTTGAAATAGAGAAACAGATTTTTCTCGATTCCGGAATGGACGGGTGCATTACCAAACCAATTAAAAGAAATGAATTTTTTAAAACAATCAAAGAAACAATAGAAAGATTCAAGAAAGAACTTGATTAACGCTTTCCAATAACAAAAGATTTGCATGGAAGTGGTGAAAAAATTGATTTTTTTCACTATAAAATGCTTAAATTCAATGACAAAAATAGAACATCAAACGGTTACATTGAATTATTGAGAAGATACCCAATTTTTACTCTGTTGCGTATAATAGAGATAGGAAACACTTTCAATCCAAAATATTTCTTGACAGGAACCGTTGAAAACAATTATTTTACCGCAGTTAGGAGTTTCAAAAAAATGAAGTTGAAATTCTCCTCTCAAGCTATTATTTTTTTTGGGACCCAAAATAATTTTATGTATAAAAAACTTTGGAAAATTGCTTTTTCCTTCGAAAAAAAAGGAATTTTTGCCATTATTGCATTGTTTTTTTTCTGGCCTCTTAATATTACCTTCTCTCAAGATGAATTTTCGGTAAAATCGGCTTTTTTGATCAATTTTCCTATGTTTGTAGAATGGCCTTCCGAAAGCCTTTCTTCAGATAAACCATTCAAAATTGGAATTTTCAACAATCAGCCATTTGCGGAAACTGCAAAAAAAATTCTTGCCAACAAAACAATAAAATCCCAACCAGTCAATGTTGAATCTCTCAGTGAGATTGATGAGAAATGCCAAATAATTTATTTTTCAACCTCCTCAAAAGAGCCTGAAATTGACCCTGAAAAATTGAAGGGACTCTTAACAATCGGTGAAGGCGACTCATTCCTTCAAAATGGTGGAATAATAGCCTTTTTCCTGGAGGATAATAAAATTCGTTTTTCAATAAGCAATAATAATGCCTCCAAAGCAGGGCTAAAAATCAGTTCAAAATTGCTAAAACTTGCCAAGAAGGTATTTTAAAAAAATGTTTTCCCATTTTTCGCTCTCTGATAAATTCAAAATTCTAGTCTGGGGAGCAAGTGCAGCAGGACTCTTCGCAATATGTTCTTTTTTCCTAATCTTTGCCTTCTTTTCCCTTAGAGAATATTCCGTTGAACAAATCTCAGGGGAGGCTTCTATTATTGCGGAAAATGTCACTGCCTCACTTGCGTTTAACGATCCTGATTCAGCCATGAAAACAATTTCAGCCCTCAAAGGTGATCCCGATATCACCTCCGCCTGGCTGCTCCTCCCGTCAAAAAGCGTTTTTGCACAATATTTTTCTAAAGATTCTAAAGAAGATTCCGTATCTCACCATTTAACCGCTTCTTCCGGAGTCTTCCTTCAATTAGATCATTTTGATCTGGTAAAAGAAATCCATTTCGAAGACAACCGCTTCGGAAATTTACTTGGAACTCTAATCATTTCAGCAAGTTTATCCTCAGTCTGGAAAATGCTTTGGCATTTTTCATTTCTCAGTGTAATTGGCTTTTTAGTTTCGATGGGGATTATCAATTTTTTTACATCATTGATGTTAAAAAAGATCATTCGACCCATCCTTCTCTTGGCTAGAACAGCAAATGAGATATCAGTTTCCAAAGATTATTCTCTTCGCACAGAAATTGAAAACACCAATGATGAAATTTCCTTGCTCAAAAATTGTTTTTTTGAAATGCTTGATCAAATTCAAAAAGAGATAAGTACAAGAAAACAAGCAGAAGAAGGCCTTAAACGGGCCATGGAAATGGCTGAATCCTTCAGTTTTTCAGTTTCGCATGATCTTCGGGCACCATTGAGAGCCGTTAATGGTTTCGCAGTGGCCTTGAAAGAAGACTTTAACGATTCCCTTGAACCGGATGCGCAAGAATATATTGAGCGCATATGCAGCGGCTGCAAAAAAATGAATGAACTCATTGAGGCTATTTTGGCGCTATCACGCATTGAAAGAAGTGAATATAAATCGTCGCAATTTGATTTGTCCGAAATTGCCAAAGAAATAGATGAAGAGCTCCGAAATGCTGAACCTGAGCGCAAGGTAGAATTCAAATATCCACCCTCGTTGCCGGTACTCGCTGATTTAACACTGATGAAGGCTGCATTGCAAAATCTTCTTTCCAACGCCTGGAAATATTCAGGGAAAGTTCCAATATCCCAAATCGAACTAGGAACCATAGAAAAAGACGGAGCAATTGTGTATTTCGTTAAGGACAACGGCGCCGGATTTGATATGGCTTATTCAAATAAGCTTTTCGGAGCCTTTCAAAGATTGCATTCCCCAAAAGACTTCCAGGGAACCGGGGTTGGACTCGCCACAGTTCAACGCATTATCCATCGCCACAGCGGAAAAATCTGGGCCGAAAGCGTAATAAACAAAGGCGCAACTTTCTTTTTTACCCTCCCCAATTCGACCATAAAATAATGATACTAAAGATTTCAGATTAACGAGAGATTCAACTGGTTTTCTTTAATGACAAAAAAAAATCCATAGTGAGAAATTCAAAATGATTTTGCCTTGTAAACCCTCAAAACCTGTATCCACAATGAATTGGTCACTCCTCCCATGCAAGACAAACCATTCTTGTTCATTCTTCTTACTCGGCGTTTTTTTATTTTTGTTCGTTTTCGGGGAAACTTCGATTTTTGCATCAATAATTTCAAGAGACACCTGCGACTATACCAACTTGGGTATAGAAGAGTTAATGACGGTTGAGATAAAAAACTCTTCCAAGAAAAGCGAAGATCTTTTGGATACTCCCGGTGCTGTTTTTGTTCTGACTTCAGAGGACATTCGAAGAGCCGGCGTGGAAAATATTCCAGATGCCTTGCGCTTGGTTCCGGGCTTGTACGTTGCCCAAATGAATTCAAACAGATGGGCTATTAACTCAAGAAGTCCAAATAGTTATTCTGCGGGATCTTTTTTAGTATTAGTCGATGGTCGCTCAGTTTATGCGCCATTATTTAGCGGAGTTTATTGGGATGGTCTTGATTTCATTATGAAAGATATTGACCGAATCGAAGTTTTAAGAGGCCCAGGAGCAGCCGTATGGGGTGCTAATGCCGTCAGTGGGGTAATAAACATCATTACCAAGGTTTCCCAGGATACTAAAGGTGGACACTTAGGGTTGAACTACGGAACAGGCGATGGGCATAATTTAGAATATCGTTTCGGAGGGGACATGGAAAATGGAGGAGCCTTCAGGTTTTTCCTTAAAGGCACCCAAAAAAGTCACTATCGTGATTTTTCCAACTCCGGAATAGACGATGCCTGGGGAACCCAAAAAATCGGGTTTAGAAGCGATTGGAACAAAGGCTCCAAACATTCCTTCAGATTCCAAGGGGAACTATATCAATCAAATGGGAATGAAGGCTCTTACGAACCCAACCTCCTTTCTCCAGATTATTCTCAAAAAACATTTTACCCAATTTCAACTTTTGATGGAAATTTGATTTTCAGTTGGAAATACAACCCAAAACCTCAAAATGTGTGGGAAGCAAGTCTGTCATTTGATAGGTTTATGCGCCATGATTCCATTTTTGGGCAAGCCTTGGATGTCTTGGAATTCGAAGCCCAAAATAAATTTAAACCCTCAAAAAACCAGGATTTTCTATATGGATTTCAAACTCGTACTGTTAAAGATAGCTTGTCTGATGGAGCACTTTTCAAATTGGATTCTTTGCAAAAAACCACTCAACTATTTGGGGTTTTCGTTCAAGATGAGATAACTCTTCGCCCTGATAAATTTTCCTTAACTTTGGGTTCAAGATTTGATAAATTTTCCTTGAGCAAAGGTGAAAATCAGCCATCCGCGAGACTTTTATGGAAGTTAGACAAAAAACAATCGATTTGGGGAGCAGTAAGTCGAGCGGTACAATTCCCTTCACGAGGTTTAATGGAGGAAAAAAGTTTTTTGGGTCCGGTCGGAAGCGTTCCAAACCCGGCACCGGGCCTTCCTGATTTGCCGATTTTTGCGAATTTTAAATCCCCCCTTAATGTGGCCCCTCAAATTCTGTTTTCAAAGGAAATTGGTTACAGGATTAATCCAAATCCTACATTGTCTATTGATTTGGCTGCTTTCAGAAACCAATATGAAAATTTATATAGTCACGAGTTATTAACCACTCAGGTTGGCGTAGATCCTATTCCGTATCTCGAGGTATTATCCACCTTGGGAAATAATGCAAAACAAACCACTAAGGGGTTTGAGTTTAGTTCTAATTGGCAACCTGCACAAAACCTCAAAATATCGTCCGGATACACCTGGAACTGGCAAACTTCGCAGGAAAATTTTCTATATACGGGAGGGTTTCCCGATCGGAAGTGGTTCGCAAGATTCTCTCACGAACCAAAAAAAGGCTGGGAACTCGATGCAATTCTAAATTGGGTTAATAAAACTGAATATTCGGTGAATAATCGAATAGAAATCCCTTCTTATTCAAGAGTGGATTTTCGCATCAGTCATCACTTCAGCCCATCAGTCGAATGGAGCGCAGGTGTTCAAAACGCCTTTCAACCTTACCATAAAGAATACGGCATTTTTATCAGCGAAATTCTAACTGATATTCCGCGAAATTACTACCTGAAGGCAGACTACACTTTTTAGCAAAAAAAATATTAAAATGGGGTAGGTCATGGGAAAAAATTTTTCAAAGAGTGAGAAATCACTGTCGCTTGTTTGTTCTTTGGTTTCTTGTTTTTTCATTATTTTTTTCCTTTTTGAGCCTGTTACTGGCTTCGGATCCGTCAGTTCGAAAGAATCTTCAGAGCTAGTAAACTTGGGGATTGAAGATTTGATGAATGTGGAAGTCAAAATCGCCTCCAAGAAAAGCGAAAAACTTTCTGATACTGCTGGGGCAATTTATGTACTTACTTCAGAAGAAATTCGAAGAGCAGGTGTTGAAAATGTTCCTGATGCTCTAAGACTAATTCCTGGACTCTATGTAGCCCAAATGGATTCTAATAAATGGGCTATCAGCTCCAGAAGCCCCAATAATCGCTTCGCTGGAAGTTTTTTGGTCCTGGTCGATAGCCGTTCAGTTTATTCGCCCCTCTTCAGCGGAGTCTGGTGGGATACCCTTGATTTCGTGATGAAGGACATTGATCGTATCGAAGTATTCAGAGGGCCCGGCGCCGCAGTGTGGGGTGCAAATGCCGTAGGTGGACTCATCAACATCATAACTAAATCCTCTAAAGATACCCAGGGGGGACACCTGGGGTTAAGTTATGGAACTGGCAACGGCCATAACTTGGAATACAGATATGGCGGGCAACTTGAAAATGGTGGCTCCTTCAGTTTTTTCCTGAAGGGAGCTAAAAACTCTCATTTCCGGGACTTTTCCGACTCAGGAACCGACGATGCCTGGAGTAACAGAAAAGTCGGATTCAGATCCGACTGGGACAAAGGATCCAAGCAATCCTTCCGCCTACAAGGTGAAATATATTCATCAAACGGAAACGAAATGGTTTCCGAACCCAATTATTCTTCGTCTCCTTACTCCCAAAACGCTTCTTATCCAATTCGAACTTTCGACGGAAATGTGATTCTTAATTGGAAATACAGCCCCAAAGCTCAAAACGAATGGGAAGCATCCTTATCATTTGATAGGTTTATGCGAAATGATTCTTCTCATGGAGAGAAACTTGATACTGTAGAATTTGAAGTCCAAAATAAGTTTAAACCTGCTGAAAAACATGAAGTTGTTTGGGGAATTCAGTCTCGTTCAGTGAACGACAGATTATCTGACTCCAAAACTGTTCAATTTGATCCACTGGAAAAATCTACTCAACTGTTCGGTGTCTTCATTCAGGACGAAATAACCCTTCGACCCGACAAGTTTTCGCTAACCCTGGGTTCAAGATATGATAAACACACTCTTGCCAAAGGTGAGAATCAACCAAGTGCCAGATTCCTTTGGAAATTAGATAAAAAACAATCATTTTGGGCAGCCGTAACACGTGCAGTACAGCTTCCTTCGCGGGGGATGAAAACCTCCACAAGTATTCAAGGCCCGGTTGGAATTACTCCTAGTCAAGCCCCAGGAATGCCGGATATGCCAATCTTCGTTGAGACTAGGTTTAACGAAAATTTAACTTCCCAAATCCTAAATGCCAAAGAAATTGGTTACAGATTTAATCCTAATTCCAAGTTATCCCTTGATTTTTCAACATTCGAACACAAATATGAGAGTTTATACAATTACGAGCTTTCAGGTGGCGACCCGGAGGTACGTTTTGATCCCTCCCCCTATCTTGTAATGCTCAGCACATCAGGGAATAAAGAAAAACAAACAACCAAAGGTGTCGAGTTAAGTTCTTACTGGCAACCATCCTCCAACCTCAAAATTGCAGCAGGTTACACTTGGAATTGGCAAACTCCGCAAGGGAACCTATTATTTGTAGGAGGATTCCCTGATAGAAAGTGGTTTGCTCGATTATCCCACGAACCGAAAAAAGGTTGGGAAGTCGATGCAACTCTGAATTGGGTTAATAGAACTGAATATATGTTGAATCAACTTATCGAAGTTCCCGCTTATTCAAGAGTGGATTTTCGAGTTGGTCATCGCACCAATGAGTCCGTTGAATGGAGTCTGGGTGTTCAAAACGCATTACAAGCATTCCATAAGGAATACGGAATCTCCAACAACGAAATCCTAACGGACATTCCCAGAAATTATTACGTTAAGCTTGATTATACGTTCTAATCTAACCTATGTTCCACATTCCCCCAAACAGCGTTAAGAGTGGAAAAAAATCGCGTTGTCAGAAAGAAAAAAACGATCGAACATTCGAAAACTGCTGAAATTCCCTTCCTGCATTCCTGGAAGGTCGGTTTATCGCTCTCGTCCTACGTTCAAATCAAATCACACTTTTCACTTTCCTTCTTTTCCCCTGATTAAAGCAGGTTGGGATAAAAAGGATTTGCAGAAACTACTCTTACAGTCTGAAAATAAAGTGCATTTGCCCTGAAGGTGTGAAAAAATATAGGCATTCAGTACAACATTTGAGAGGGCCGCTGGCACCAGATTGAGATATTTTTCACAGTTTTTTTTAATCGATTTTTGACATTTTTTCACAGCTTCCCTGAAGGTGTGGAAAAATTGATTCTGCGAAAATTTAACTGCCCCAAAAACCAGGTTAGAAAATGTTGTGATAAATTTCATCTGAAAAATTTCAAGTATTTCACATCTTCGAGAGGAGGCCGAACTAAAAATAATCTGACGAGATTTCTTCCTCACTCAACAGACCCTCGCTCAACAACAAGTCTGAAACAGGGATTCCGCTAGAAATATGTTTGATATAAATTTCAGAGGTCTTTTGATGTCCTAGCTTCTTTGATAATACGGTAAGAAGCCCTAAGGATTCTTTGAGATTCTGAGCGCATCTTTTGGGATTTGCCTTGATTCCCAGAACACATTTGGTTCGAAATAATTCAATACCGTTTCGCAAAATCCTAAGGGATTCCAATAATGTATCCATGATCACGGGAATAAATGCATTCAATTCGAGTTGCCCTGATTCGGCTGCATAAGTAATTACGACATCATTTCCAATAACTTTCATCACAATTTGATTGATCATCTCACACATTACAGGATTGATTTTGCCAGGCATTATTGTAGAGCCCTCCTGAACAGCAGGAAGAACAATTTCTCCGATTCCGGAATTTGGGCCGGATGAAAGCAATCTGATATCATTCGCCATTTTTCCGAGGTTAATCGCCAAAGGTTTTAATAATCCGGAAACCTCGCAAAACACATCTGCATTCTGCGTCGCCTCAACAAGATTTTCAGCTCTGGCCAATCCAATGCCAGTTTCATCCCGCAAAAATTTAATTACCTCAGAAACAAATTTTTTGGAAGCATTTATGCTGGTTCCAATTGCAGTTCCACCCAGATTCACAACTCTTAACCTTTCTTCGACGTGGTACAGACGCCAACGATCGCGCGAGAACGCCTCTGCCCATGCACTAAATTCAGCTCCCAGAGTTATTGGAACCGCGTCTTGAAGCTGGGTGCGCCCAATCTTCTTTATTCCGGCAAATTCTTTTTCTTTTCCCTGTAAATCTTCCTGAAGTTTGATAACTTCAGCAGTTAGCTCTCTTAGATTCCAAATCGCTGCAATTTTTACGGCAGTTGGAAAAACATCATTTGTGCTCTGCTCAAGATTAACATGTTCATGTGGATTGATAGGGTTGTACGACCCAAGAGGTCTTCCAAGCAATTCGTTTGCACGATTAGCAATGACCTCGTTTACATTCATATTGCTCGCAGTTCCCGCACCGCCCTGCAATGGATTCACAATAAAAGCTGAGTCAAATTTGCCTTCAGCAACTTCATCTGAGACGCGAACCACTAAATCGCAAAACTCTTCAGAAAGCTCGCCAGCTCTGTTATTTGCTAACGCAGCTGCCTTTTTAACTAACGCAAGAGCTCGAATCATTTCTCGCGGAATTTTTCTATCTGAAATTCGAAAGTTTTCAGATGCTCTCAAAGTTTGAATTCCATAATAAACTTCACTTGGAATTTCTCTTTCCCCTAAAAAATCATGCTCTATTCTGAATTTATCCATTTTCTCTCCAGATTAGTCACTTTTTAGAACTATCTTTTATTATATGCCCTTTTCCAAGATTTGTCCTCCGGTTCATTTTTGAAACCCATGATTCCATGCATTTATGGCATTTCAAAGCATCATCTGTGATACATATTTTCCCAGGATACAATTCATACATGGCCCTGTTTTCAGTCGGGGAAACGTTCGGCATTAAAACATTCGCGCCAGCAAGCAATGCAAGTTTTCTTCCTTCAGGGTGAATTGAACCCATCGCAGTAGTTGCGGGAAGAAAGGAACGAGGTAGAAAAAGCCTCAACAAAGCCAGAAAAGTCAAAGTTGTATCAAGATCTCCGCATTTCTCGTTTTTCAGTGGAGTTTCGGGGTGAGGAATAAAAGGACCAACTCCAACCATTTCCGGGTCAAGAGCTAAAAGATACTTGAAATCCTGATAAAGACTTTCGGGACCTTGCCCCGGAAGCCCAATCAAAATTCCTGACCCGGTCTGAAAACCAAGCTCTTTAATGTCTTGAAGACATCTGTGCCTGTCATCCCATTTGGAGTCAGGATGCAATCTGGAAAACAGATCGGGATCGGAAGTTTCTATTCTCAATAGGTATCGATCCGCACCAGCACACCTAAAATTTCTTAATGACTCTTTGGACCACTCTCCAATTGAAAGTGTAATCGCACAATCAAAAACATTCTTCAACTTGTCCAATATCTTTACAACGGTTCTTTCATCGTAGAATTTGTCTTCCCCGGATTGAAGAACAAAGGAGCGGAACCCCAGTCCGAAAGCATACTTAACAGTTTCAAAAATTTCTTCTGAAGACATTCTGTATCTTTGAATACTTTTATTGTGCCATGAAATACCGCAATAAGCACATCCACAGCTGCAATAGTTGCTGAATTCAACCAACCCTCTCAAATAAACATCATCTCCCAGACTTTGTTTTCGCAATTCATCAGCAGCAGTGAAAAGTTGCGGCCTGAATGGTGCGAAGTCTGGCGAGAAAAACATGCAAAATTCTTTTGAATCAGGAAGAATCCTGTTCTTAACTTTTTCAATCAAACTATCCGTAATCGTTCACTCCCTGTCTAAATTTTTTTTAATCGAAGATACCAAATTTTCAGAGCAGTCATGCTTCTTTAATGGAAACTAAAACACATTTCTGGCCTGGAAGATTTCAAAGCAAATTTATTATACCTAATTGAGTGGTAGGATGGTATAAAACTATCGCAAATTATTGTTTTTTTCCATCCGGTGATAGAGTTCCAGGGCATCCGGAAAAGGACTCAAAGCACGCTCGAAAATTCCGAGGCTGTAGGCGATAACCAGGCCGTAATTGGTGCAGGGTACACTTGCATTCCGGCAATAAAGAAGTCTGGACAGCATCTCCCGGCGATTCATCATACACGCCCCACAATGGATCACCAACTTGAAAGAAGAAAGATCCTTAGGAAAATCATGTCCCTGAACCGTCTCAAATTCAAGTTTCCCTCCAACATATTGAGTCAGCCATCTTGGAATCTTTACCCGTCCGATATCCTCCCCAATAGGGTGATGGGAACAGGCTTCTGCTATCAGCACGCGATCTCCTGGTTTCAGTTTTTCGACAGCCATTGCTCCTTCTACCTCCGAGAGCAAATCTCCCTTTAAACGTGCAAAGAGAATGGAAAAACTGGTCATCAAAATATCATGTGGAGTATCTCCATCAACCTTTAAAAAAGCCTGCGAATCAGTAATTACCAGCTTCGGCTTGGCTTTGAGGGAATTGAGAGCATGTCGAAGCTCGCGCTCTTTGACAACAAGGCCGCAGGCATCATTATCCAGCAAGTCTCGAATCGTCTGAACCTGCGGCAAAATAAGCCGCCCCTTGGGAGCTTCCTTGTCGATGGGCACTACCAGAACCGCAATTTCTCCCGGCCCCACCAGATCTGCAACAATAGTTGGAGAATTCAAAAAGTCATCGGGGCACGAATCAAGTAAGGTCTGCCGAAACTCATTGATACCCTTGCTCTGATTGGCTACAGTCGATACCCATCGGATTTTGCCGGCATCCAAACGAGATGTTAGATTTTCATTCGGGGAATTTTTATCGCTTTTATTGAAAACAACTGCAACCTTGGTCCCAAGCTCCTCAAATCCCTTTAATAGCTGTTCTTCAAAACTACCCCACTCCCCAGCTTCAGCGACGATCACTCCAATATCCGTTCGCTCCAGAACCTGCTTCGTCTTTTGAACACGGAGTGATCCCAGAGCTCCTTCATCGTCGATGCCTGCCGTATCAATGAATAGAACCGGACCAAGGGGCAAAAGCTCCATGGGTTTTTCGACTGGATCCGTTGTAGTTCCGGGAATTTCCGAAACGATGGAAGCCCGGCTTCTGGTAATCGCATTCAGGAGGCTGGACTTTCCAACATTTCGCCTTCCAAAAAATCCTATATGAAGCCTCATTCCTTTGTTGGTCCGTTCAAAACTCATATCGTAACCCTTTCTCTTCAATAATCCTCAATTTCCTAATACACCGAATTTCAAATAAGGGGGGGGAAATTTAACCAAGAACTAAAAAACTCCTCGATCACTTCGGCTTCGCTTAGCACAGGCGCTCAGTGACCAGCTTCTACACCACCAACTCACCTAATCCTTAAGGATTTTTTGACTCATTAATTTAAATTTGCCGTATTTAGATTACCAATTAGGTGACCAAAATAGCTTAGTTCAACAAAAAACGTCGCGTTTTCCAACACGAATCTGTTCCAGCATCTTCATAGCAATTTGTCTTGGTTTCTCTTCCATTTGCTCAAGCGCATGTTCAATACATACTTTTCCGACTTCCCGGGTCTTTTCCGAGCCATAATCTATCAGGTATTCCTCAAAGGTCGAAATAGCGTTGGGGTCACAATGGTGCTTGATATCTCCAGGTTTGGCAAGCTCCATAAAATCTTTTCCGGTCCGCCGCAATCGATAACAACCTGTACAAAACGAAGGGAGATACCCTAAACCAGCCATATCACAAATAACTTCATCCAATGGGCGTTCATCCGAAACAGCAAACTGGGCGACCGAATTGGCTTCGGAGGAATATCCTCCTGGGTCTGTCTTTGAACCAGCGCTTATCTGAGACACACCAAGTTCTACTAACTCCCTTCGAAGATTAGGCGGTTCTCTGGTCGACAAAATTATTCCGGTATAGGGAACGGCCATTCGCAGAATCGCAACAATCTTCTTAAAATCGAAATCATTCACCGGATGAGGTGGAGCAGAGGTCAACGGAGCTCCAGCAGCATATTCGATCCTGGGAACAGAGAGGGTGTGAGGCCCCGTGCCAAATGTTTCCTCAAGATGCTTGGCATGAAGAATCAAGCCGAGCACATCAAAGCGATAATCATACAGTCCGAACAAAACCCCTATACCTACGTCATCCACGCCTGCCGTCATAGCACGATCCATGACGGTTACCCGCCAATCGAAATCCGCCTTTGGCCCTGAAGGATGAACAGCCTTATAGGTCTCAGTATGATAAGTTTCCTGGAAAACAACGTAAGTTCCTATTCCTGCAGCCTTTAGTTCGCGAAATTGTTCGATGGTCATGGGAGCCATCTCAACATTTACCCGTCGGATTTCTCCCCGGCCGCTGCGAGTTTTATAAATGGTCTTAATGACCTGGAGAAGATAATTAAATCCATCGGGGGAATTATCTTCTCCGGCTATTACCAGCAATCTTTTGTGCCCTTGCTCTATCAGAAGCTTTGTCTCAGTTACAACCTCGTCAAGAGATAATTGCCGGCGTGCCTGAATATTGTCTTTTCGGAATCCACAGTAAAGGCAATTATTACAACAGTGGTTGGAGTAATATAGAGGGGCAAAAATAACAAGGCGCTTCCCGTAAATTTTCTCCTTGATAAAGTGAGCAGCCTCAAACATTTCCTTTACCAATTCAGGGTTTTCAACCATGAGAAGGCTGGCAACTTCCTGGGGCGAAAGCCCATGGAGCTCCCGGGATTTATTTAGTATACGTTTTATCTCGGGTACACTAATTCCATTCTGAAGATCTAACAGGGTCTTTATATAAGCACCATCGACAACCTTTAGTGCTCCAATTGGTTGAGTATTTGTTTTCATACTTTCTCCTTAATTTCCCTTCCCATTGTTTGATCCCTCAAACGGCAACAATACCCGGAAGATGCTTCCCTTTTCGGGGAAGCTTTCGACCTCAAGAGCACCGTTGTAACTTTTCACGATTCTGTTCACTAGTGCCAGGCCCAATCCGGTTCCTGTGATTGCCCTGGTTTTTTCATTCTTTACCCTAAAAAACTCCTCACCTATTCGCTGAATTTCTTCTTGTTTTAGTCCAATTCCTGTATCTTCCACCTCGATTTTTAAGACCGTAGCTGTAAAATCCAGCCGTATCCAAACCTTTCCGCCCTCTTGGTTATACTTGATCGCATTGGACAACAAATTCGTCAGTATTCTCTCAATGTCCCCAGCATCCGCTAATAGACACCGAGAGATGGGAGAAGCCGTCAACTCAATTGTAATGTGACGATCATTGGCCTGGGATCGGTGGAACTCAACAAGTTTTGAAACTAATTCATTCACATCCACTTTTTCGATAATCCGGTATCTCTGAATGGTTTCCTGACGAGTGATCTCCAGAAGGTCTTTTACCAACGCCAGAAGGCTTCCGGAACGTTCAAGGCAACGAGAAGCAACCTCTTGGATTTGCTTCATATCGCTATTCAAGGCACCTGCTTCAATAAGATTCAAATAACTTTCAATAGCAGCAATTGGAGCCTTGATTTCATGTGCCACCATTGAAATAAACATGGTTTTCATCCGTTCATAAGCTTTGGTTTCAGTAATATCTGAAAGAAGAACCATGATCCCCAAAACCTTATCTATCTCATCGCGGAAAGGAGCAAGAGTCAGCCTGAGATGTACCGGAGTTTCCTGCTCATTTCTGGGCGGAAGTTCCATTTCAAGCTTTATCTGGTGCGCTTTCGGGTCCAGCAGAAGGTTCCGGATTTCATCACATACTTCAGAATTCGGAATCACTTCCCTTACCGGAACACATTGGCAAGGTTCGTCAATCCTTCTTAATAATGAACGCGCAGCAGCATTATCCAAAACCACATTATTTTCGATATTTACAACAAGAAGCCCATCACCAATGGATTGCATAATCGTTTTTAATCGGCTTTTCTCCGCCGCCAATTGCAAAAGATGAGCTTCCCGCTCAGCCCTAAGTCGCTCAGTTTCCTTGGTTGAACGCCACTTCTCAATCGCCCGGTTGACAACCGCCATTAGATCATCAGGAATAAATGGCTTAACCACAAAGTCAAAGGTTCCCATTTTAGTGGTTTTCACTATGGATTCCACCGTAGCAAAAGCGGAAACCACTACATAGATTGTGCCAGGCCTCAGTCGATTCACCCGTTCGAGAAGTTCAAAACCATCCATTCCCGGCATTTTAAGATCGACAAGCATCAACGGATAATTTCCGGTTTCAATCATCTTGAGTGCTTCTTCGCCACTTGCCGCCTTGAATGCCTGCAATCCCCGAAGGGTCAAAATTCTGAAAATTCCTTCTCTCATACCACGTTCATCTTCTACAATTAATATTTGGGGATTGATTTCTGGGGTGGGCATTACATTTTCTCCTCTGTCGTCCCATTAGAAGGAAAGGAAATCTCAAATGTTGCACCAGGCCCATCTGGGTTGTTCCTGGAGCGAATCTGCCCACAGTGCATTTTCACGATACCATAACAAATCGCAAGCCCTAGACCGGTTCCCTTGCCTACCGGTTTGGTGCTGAAAAATGGGCTGAAGAGTTTTTCCAGATTCTCCGGAGCAATTCCTGTGCCCTGATCTCGAATGTTGATAATGAATTCTCGATTGTCGTTACGCCATTCAGCGTCCGAAGTTACCTTCCCACCATCGGGCATCGCTTCCACCGCGTTTCTCATGAGGTTGAGTATAACTTGAAACATCTGATCCTTGTCGACATATGCCAGAGGCAGATTTGGGGGTGTATTCACCACAATTTCGATAGGACAATCCCTCGATTGGGCCCTTGTGGCCTCAGCTGCTTTTTGAAGAAGATCACCCAATTGCACCGGCTCCAACATTAGCTTCGTTTGACGAGCAAAATTAAGAAGACCTCCAACGATATTCTTGCAACGAATAGCTTCCTGGATAATCATATCGATATCCGCGCTAACCGCTTCAGACCACATTGGGTGTTCCCGCAGAAGATAAGCATAAATGAGAATTGTCCCCAACGGGTTATTCACTTCATGGGCTATACCCGCAGCCATTTGGCCCATGGAAGCCAAACGCTCCGACCGAAGCAACTGCGTCTGAGTTTCAGTCAATTTGTCATAAGACAGATTCAAACTTTTCACGGTCGCTTCAAGCTTTTCAATCATGTAGGGAAGACACATCTCAACTTCTGCCAACCCATTCCAGACGGCAATAGCCTTTTCGCGACAGGACTTATATCCGCAGGCACCGCAGTTGAGTTCCTGCTCCTTGTTAAGTTTATTGGTTTGAACTAGAACCTCGCGAATTTTTTCCTCGCTCGGTATTTCATGCGTTTGTGGATCAGCCTTAAAAGTACGACTAAAATCAAGATCTTTTAGGAATTCCATAGCTGACTCCCATGTCGAAACCGGTAAAGGTTGCCGGGATCGCATATACTCGACTATTCGCTCTTTCCTTCTTAATCTGCTTTCCACTTCAGGCATTACCGGACCATCAATGCATCCCTCACAAAACATCACATCAAAAAATCTTGTCTCAAGTTCATGAAGACGGTTCGTTTGAATTCTATAATTAAGTTTTTCAATTAGATCAGAAAATTCGGCACGCCCGGCTACGTGATGAACCGAATTTTGATATAGATCGGTGGGAAGACTCGCCACCCGTATTAACCCACCCTGCATTGGAAATAATCCGCCCAACCGCGAATGGGGAGGATCAAATTCCTCATTATTCAAGCGAGCTGGATCTATCCCGCTTTGTCGTATGAGTTCTTCCACTTCGCTAAAAGTCAATACCGCATCCACCCACGGCCGAACATCAGGCTCTTGTATTTCGCGAATTTTTGCTGTACAGGGACCGGCAAAAACTACATGACAACCTGGCAAAAGCCGTGATTTCAAAGCTTTTCCCATCGCTGCCATCGGCGATAAAACCGGCGATAAATAAGGTAACAGGTTCACCGCATATTTTCCGATATATTGTACTGCAACCGGGCAGGGAGTGGAGATCAGCATGCGAACCGGGTCTTCGTTGTAAAGTTTCTGGTAGAGATTACTGACAAGTTCAGCTCCAAAAGCCACTTCATAAACACTGACAAATCCGCACCGTCGAAGAGCCGCGATAATCTGACCCGGCCTGGCCTTCAAAAAAGCCGCAGCAAAGGAAGGGGCAAGAATAATCACAGGTTTTTTCTCCCCCAACAAGGACTTAACTGCCGGCAAATTATCAACAATCCGTTTAACCCCTTGGGAACAAATGAGCACACATCGTCCGCATCCTACGCAACGTTCAGCAATAACCTGCGCCTGACCTTCTCGGACACAAATCGCCTTGGCCGGACAACCCCGTACACAGGAAAAACACCTTCGGCAACGATCAGTAGCAATAGTAAGGATGGGAAGCGTGTTATTCATTACTTGCCTTCATCGTATCAAGATCTTCTAATTCGCTCGATAATCGTGATGATTTCATATGGTGGATCAATTGAACCAAACCAACCGCAAGGTTTTCATTTCTTACCACCACCTGTAGTGGAACTTTCAATTGAACAGGAGCAAAATTCCAAATCCCCGTAACCCCTCGTTCAACTAACCAATCGGTAAGCTCCTGGACCCTATTGGCAGGAACTGCCAAAATGGCCACCTGGATCCGAAAAGTCTCTATTATACTACGGCATTTTTCCATTGGAAGAACAACATAATCCCCAATGTGTTGGCCAACCTTTTTGTGATCGGCATCAAAAGCAGCTGTAATTCGAAGTCCGTATTTTCCAAACCCGGAATACCTTAGCAAAGCATGGCCCAGGAAACCACAACCAATAAGAATCGCGTTTGTAAATTCTGAAAGTCCGAGAATTCCTTCAAGCCGAACAATAATTTCACCAACTGGATATCCCTTGCGAGGCTTCCCGACAATACCGACCATCGCCATATCTTTCCTGAAAAGAGTTTCATCAACTTTCAAGAGCTTCGCCAACTGAGCCGACAATAAATTTTCCTTACCATCTTCACCAGCTCGCAAGGCTACCTGATAACAAATCGCCAAGCGCGAAAGTGCTGCTGGAGGTAGGGGCATAGACAACTTCCGAGGTGCTTTCATGCTCCATCCTCCAATAATTCCTCTAGGATAGCGATCAACTTTTTTGGTTTAATGGGTTTATCCAGTATTTTATCCACCGGAAGCCAATGATCATCTCGATCGCGATCAGAGAATTCAAACGCAAGCCCTTTCTGCCTATTAATTTCATTTAAAGAACTTAGAACGATCAGTCTGATATTTTTGGTCCGAGCATCTCCCCTGAGTTTTCTTGCCAAAGCGAATCCCTCATCCGGTTCATTCAGGACTACATCAAGGACTGCCGCATCAGGAAGAAATTGAGCGGCAATCTGAAGAGCTTCCCTACTGTTGGCGGCAACAAAAACCTCGAAACCAGCTGCCGTGATTGCCAATTGATTAGCTTTCAGGAAGTCGACATCATCATCGACAAGGAGAATTGTTTTTTTTCGTTTCATGTCCAGGCCTCCGCAAGATTACCAAAAAAGGCTAAATTTCCAGCTTACGTTGTTTTTATTATTTGATGTTTCGTCTCTGGTCTATTCGTTAAACTATACATTATATACCACTTCGGCCAAAAGAAATTTTACTTTTTCTGGTAATCCGGAGCCTACATCAGCAAAGTTGAGAAAAAACCAACATCAAACTTTTTCTCTTGGCATATACTTGGTATGCAAAAGATGATGCGATTTTTTGCCCAAAGGAGCCCCGAGAAATTCACTGTAGATCTGAAGAACTTGTGGGTTTTCGTGAGATTTTCTCAACTGCTTGCTTTCATCTTCCTTATAGATTGCCTGAATACGCGCTTTTCGAACTTCGTTGTCCGTCATCCTTGGTTGGCCACCGCCGCCAATACATCCCCCAGGGCAGGTCATGACTTCGACAAAATGGAATGTATCCTGCCCCGAACGAACCCTTTGAATGACACGCTCAGCATTCCCCAGTGTATGAGCCACGGCAACTCTCACAGTCACGCCTTCAAGAAACTTCCACTCAGATTTAGCTTCCTTAATCTGAATCTCCGCAACTTTTATCCCTTCCAAACCGGCAAGAGGTTTCACATGCAGATCTTCAAACGGGAACTTCTTCCCGGTGATTATTTCATAAGCCGTACGCAAAGCGGCTTCCATTACCCCACCGGTATTGGCAAAAATATCAGCAGCCCCACTTCCTATGCCAAGTGGGTTGTCCATCACTTCGTCGGGAAGTGACTTGAAATCGATGCCAGCCCGATCAATCATTCGACCAAGTTCTCGGGTAGTCAGAACGACATCTACATCCTGAAATCCGCTTGCAGTCATTTCAGGCCTCTGTGCCTCAAATTTTTTGGCTGTACAAGGCATGATGGAAACAACGAAGATATCTTCGGCTGGTTTTCCGATCTTTTCAG
Organism: Candidatus Rifleibacteriota bacterium; assembly: GCA_015233565.1. GTDB lineage: Bacteria > Muiribacteriota > Ozemobacteria > Ozemobacterales > Ozemobacteraceae > JADFXM01. The sequence goes on along the minus strand of JADFXM010000008.1, from coordinate 20,313 downwards.
CATAATATGTTTTCGCCAGGGCACCGAACATCTGTTGGGGAGATTTGCACGTCGAGAGATGCCCAAGCATATCAGGATGATAATGTTCCATATATTTTATCCAGCCAGGAGAACAACTTGTAAACATTGGAAGCGCAACTTCCTTCTTCTCGACTAGTACATTTTTAAGCCTTGTTAAAAGCTCTGTTCCCTCTTCCATTATTGTGAGATCAGCAGTGAAATTGGTGTCGAAGACTCCCTTGAAACCAAGTCTTCGCAATGCGGTAACCATTTTCCCTGTCACCAAAGTACCGGGAGGATACCCGAAGCATTCCCCCAAAGCAGCTCGAATGGCAGGCGCAGTTTGAACTACGACATGTTTTTTGGGATTTTCCAATGCCGCGAATACCGATTCAATCTCATCATGTTCCACGATGGCACCAACAGGGCACACTGCTCCGCATTGTCCACATTGGACGCAAACAACATCATTCAGAGGTTCAGAAAACGCGGGTCCAACTGTTGTATTGAAGCCCCGTTTTTGTGGGAATAATCCGCAGACTCCCTGGACTTCGCTACAAACTGTCACACACCGCCGGCACTTTATACATTTGCCTGGATCTCTTCGAAGTGCTGGAGTTGAGTCATCGATAGGAAGACTTCTACGCTGCCCTTCATAACGAACCTCACTGACGCCAAATTCCTTTGCAAGGCGTCTCAGCTCACAATCGTCGCTGCGAACGCAAGTTTGGCAATCCCCTGAGTGCTCCGAAAGAAGGAGTTCCATGACCGTGCGTCTTCCGTCCCGCACCCGCTTGGAGTTAGTTTTAATGACCATTCCCTCATTAATAGGGGTGGCACAAGAAGCCACTAACGTTCGGGCTCCTTCAACTTCGACCAGACAGATTCGGCAAGCACCGATGGCTTGAACATCCTTAAGGTAGCACAAAGTTGGAATTTGTATCCCAGCTTGTCGTGCAGCATCTAGAATAGTGGTCCCGTCCGGAGCTTGTACTTTGATATTATTGATTGTCAAATTCGGCATCTTAGTTTCTCCTTGATTCGGTTTCGCAGTTTTTGCCAAAGTCGCAGCGGAGACACCTTTTGGCCTCCCGCAAAGCTATCGGGACAGACCAGGATTGTTCCACTTCCTGGAAATTGGTTAGCCGCTGTTTTGGCGACAACAAAGGGATCTCTGCTCTTGGGTATGGTGCGGGGTCAGCATCGGGATCAAAATGGGTATCCACTTCGGAATATCGACGCCAAAAAGCATGATTTGCTCCTGTAAGTTGCATGTCGATTCCAACGGCAGCCTTTTCACCTGCAGCCACTGCATCCACGACTGAAGAAGGGCCTGATGCAAAGTCGCCGCCCACAAAAAGCCATGGTTCTGATGTTTTTCCCGTCATCGAATCGTAACTAGGACGTCCATCACGGTCGGTGGTAACTTTTATAGATCCCAGGAGGGTAGCTGGTTCCACTTTTTGACCAATCGCAGCAATCACCTGGTCGCAATCCACTGCGAAATCGGGAACATTACCTGCAACAGCCTTTCGACGTCCACTTTTGTCATAATCCCCAAGGACTTGATGACGACACTTGAGACCTCGGACTTTTCCATTCTGGATAAGCACTTCTTCTGGCGTCACCAGTGTCAAAAGTTCAATTCCTTCTTCTTCCGCCGCCAGAATTTCTTCTTCCCAGGCCGGCATTTGAGCTCGGGTTCGACGATAAACTATTGTCACCTTTTCCGCACCTAGTCGAAGTGAAGTTCGAGCCGCATCGATCGCTGCGTTTCCTCCTCCGATCACAACAACCCTTTTCCCAACGGATGCTTTTCCGGTAAGATTGTATCCTCTTAGGAAATCAAGAGATTCAATTACGCCTTCTGCTTTGTCTCCCGGGATACCAAGGCTAACTCCTTGCGGGCAACCGACGCTTAAGAAAATAGCCTCATAACCATCTTTTCTGAGACTTTCGAGGGAAAAATCCCGACCCAAACTTTTTTCGGTCTCAATCGTCACTCCAAGGCGCTCAATCATTCTAACTTCACGTTCGAGCTCCTCACGTGGAAGACGATATTCAGGAATAGCCTGAACCAGCATTCCTCCAGCCTTCTCTTTTGCCTCCAGAACTTTCGGGCGATAACCCAGGCGTGCCAGGAAATAAGCGCATGACAAACCAGAAGGACCACCACCGATTATGGCAATTTTTCGCTTCGCGTTCTCTGCATTTTCAATTACTTCCGGAATCTGAAGAGTCACTTCCTGTTCCGTCATAAAACGCTTGACTGCTCGTATTGAAACCGACTCATCAAGTGTGGAACGTCGGCACTTTCCTTCACAAGGATGGAAACAAACACGAGAACAAACTGAGGCGAACGGGTTGTTCTCCCGATGACTTCGCAGTGCTTCGGCATAACGTTTTTCTCCAACAAGGGAGACAAAAGCAGGAACATTGACGCCAGCCGGACAAGCATTTTGGCAGGGAGCTCTAACTAATGCTGGGCACACACCTGCTTCACAATGTTTTTCGCGAATATGAGCTTCATACTCATGTCTGAAGTGCCGGATGGTTGAAAGAACCGGATTGGGCGCTGATTGGCCAAGTCCACAAAGAGAAGTATCCTTTATACTCTGTCCGATCTCAATAAGCTTTTCTATGTCGCCTTCCTCACCCTTGCCCTCACAGATACGAGTCACGATCTCGAGCATTCTTTTTGTGCCCACTCTGCAAGGGGGACATTTTCCACAAGACTCATCCTGAACAAACTCCAGAAAGAAACGTGCAACATCAACCATGCAGGCATCTTCGTCCATAACAATGAGACCACCAGAGCCCATAATAGCGCCTAGCTCATTGAGGGACTCATAATCAACCGGAACGTTCAGATGTTCTTTCGGAATACATCCACCCGAAGGTCCCCCGATCTGAGCTGCTTTAAACTTCTTTCCGTTGGGAATTCCACCACCGATATCAAAAATAACTTCCCCCAACTGAACTCCAATGGGGACTTCCACTAATCCAGGTTTGTCAACCGAGCCCGCCAACGCAAACACTTTGGTTCCACGACTTTTTTCAGTTCCACGGGACGCATACCACTCTGCCCCTTTTGTAATGATTGGCGCAATATTCGCGTAAGTCTCAACGTTATTCAAAAGCGAAGGTTTACCCCAAAGTCCTTTTATTGCAGGAAATGGAGGCCGAGGGCGTGGCTCCCCACGATTGCCTTCAATTGAGGTCATCAGAGCAGTTTCTTCGCCACAAACAAAAGCTCCTGAACCCATGCGAATTTCCAGATCGAAACAAAAGCCTGTTCCCATGATATTCTCACCGAGAAGACCCATTTCTCTGGCTTGCACCAAAGCGTGTTCCATTCTTTCAATTGCCAAGGGATATTCGGCACGAACATAGGCGTATCCTTGTTTTGCACCAATTGCATAGGCGGCAATCGCCATTCCTTCTATTACACTATGAGGGTCGCCCTCAAGAACGCTTCGATCCATGAAAGCCCCGGGATCACCTTCATCTCCATTGCATAATACGAACTTCTCATTTCCCGGTGCTTTTTTTGTAATACTCCACTTCAAACCAGTAGAAAAACCTGCTCCGCCTCTTCCTCGCAAACCGGATTTTTTGACTTCCTCAACCACTTGATCAGGAGTCATTTTAGTAAGAGCTTGTGCCAGAGCCTGGTAACCATCCCGGGCGATATATTCCTCGATTCGCATAGGATCAATCATTCCGCAGTTTCGCAGAACGATTTTTTCCTGTCTACGGAAGAAATCGATTTCTTCAATTCTAGGAAGCGATTTGCCGTTATGTTCTTTGGAAACCAAGCGCTCTACCATTCGTCCCTTCAGAATATGTTTTTCAACTACTTCGGCAGCGTCTTCAGCTTTGATGTTCTGATAGAAAACCCCATCCGGATATACAACAGCAACCGGACCCACTGAACAAGGTCCAAGACAACCGGTTTCAACTACGCGAGTCTCCCTGTCCAAACCGAATTTTTTTAGGTTTTCCCGCAATGCCGTGCTCAGTTCAAGTGCTCCGGAGGCAATACATCCACCACCCGTGCAAACTAAAATATGTGTTCTGATTTTATCCACAGCGTCATTATTCTCCCTTCCCGCCTTTATCCTTAATGAGGTGTTCGTTAACAACCGTTCCTCTTAAAATATGATTGCGAACGATATCGCGAGTTTTATTCTTATCAAGACGGCCATATCGGCAGACTTCGCCCGCTTTGTTGGTAATCGAAATCATCGGTTCCTGATCACACAACCCAATGCACCCGGCCTGTTGAAGCGTCACGGAATCAACCTTCGCGGCTGAAAGTTCCTGAAGAATGGTGGCAATGATATCTCGAGCTCCAGCAGCTATTCCGCAGGTTCCCATGTGTACGGTAACACGAACGTCTTTCGGCCCCTGCCGAAGTTCGATCTCTTCCTTGGCCGCTTTCCGGACCCGGTTCAAGTCAGATGGTGAAAGAATTTTTTTCATAGGGAAATTCCTCCCTCAATCTCTTTAGTTTTTTCGTGCTGATTTTCACGATAACGCGCCAAAATTTCCCCGACCTTTCTTGATTTCACACGATGATGAACATCATCATCCACGGTGAGAACCGGAGCCAAACCACAAGCTCCGAAGCATCGTGCAACCTCCAGGGTAAATAGCTTGTCAGGTGTGGTTTCTCCCACATCTATGCCCAGTTCTTTCTTTAAGGCTTCAAGCACGGCAGTTCCGCCCCTAACATAGCAGGCAGTTCCCAAGCACACCCTTACCAGATGTTTGCCACGTGGAACAGTAGAAAAGAATGAATAGAACCCGACCACACCAGCCACTTCACTATAGGATTTTCCCAAACCCAATGCAATTTTCTTCAAGGCGCTTTTTGGGAGATATCCCATTATTGCCTGGGTGGTCTGTAACACCGGAATTAACGCTCCCGGTTTTTCCCGATACTTTTCAAGCACTTTATCAACGCGCAGAAGGAGTTCTTCTTCCGTAACTTCTTCCTGACAACATTGACACTTTGTCTCTTCGCTCATGCATTCACTCCTTTTTTTCGTTTCAATATTTTTCAACTTTGTATACTTAAGGCGTCCATCGACTTAATTCATTTTCGTTCCACCATTTCAATTCCGCTGTAAGAGCTTCTCTTACCATTTCGGCAACCTCAACATTGGCTTGTGTATTCAAATCTTTCTCTTTGAGAAACGCGGAAAGCTGAAAAAAGGAACTGCGATTCGGAGACTCCATCGTCAACCCAAAATCCACACCCGGGTTGGCAAATATCACCATACTCATGGTCGCCGGCAAATCACCTAAGGGAGGCCGATTCACGTGCGACAGTTTCATTCTCGCTTCAACAACCGCCCCGCGGAAATTTCCTGAGGATAATACCAAAAGTCCTCCCCCTGCCATTTCCGCAGCAGTCTTAAAAAAGCTTAATCCCAAACCAACCTTTTTCGTTTTCCGGGATGTATAAAAGGGGTTTAATGCCTGTTCGGGAGTGACTTTAAAACCCTCACCATTGTCTTCAACACGGATCTTCATTTCATCCAAATTTTTGTTAATCCCTAACGTCAGACTAATCACCGTGGCTTTCGCGAACAGAGAGTTTTCGATCAAATCGAGAATATGGAGCGACAGATCATGCAAGCGAAACACCCCTTCCACCCACCCGATGAAGGGCAAGATTGATTTCTTCAAAACTGGGTTTCTCAATCAAGAACCGAGTTTTAGCTCTCCCAATCTCTGACAGGTAATGACTATCAGAAGAGCCAATCAGAGGAAATCCATAGCGTGCGAACTTTTCACGGAGCCCGATGGGCCGATTGCCAACAGGACTCACTTCCAGTGCATCGAAAGGAATATCCAAAGGAACATCCCCCAATTGGCTATAAACACTGAATGATGGCCTTTCCACATGAGCAGCAATGGCAAGACCATCATGTTGTTTAATCAATCGAACAACTTCTTTAAGATCAAAATGGGAAGAATTGGCAAGGGCCTTATCTTCTTTTCCACATGGAATACCATCAGCAGTCATCAAAATTTGTTCCCCAAAGTGGCTGGAATATTTTTCATCAACGCAAGGTAACTTTATTCTGATTTCCTCTGTAACCTTAAGCGCACTTTTCACATCTGAAAAAAGGCCGATTACATGGATTTTATCCCGAGTCTCGATTTCAATCCCAGGAATCACGAGGATAGAGCAATGTTTCGCCGCTTCGATCACTGCAGCCGAATTTCGGCTGGAATTGTGGTCACAAATCGCAATAATATCGAGGCCCATCTCCTGAGCCTTCTTCGTTATCGCCCTTGGGGTCATTTCTTCTGAAGCACAAGGAGACAATTTGGTATGAATATGAAGGTCAGTCGTGAGAAAAAACACTAAAATCTCCCCCTTAGGCCAATGCTGAACAATTTGCCTACCACTTCAAAGGTATCAGCGGCAGAAGAATAAAGCCCAATTCCTTCTTCGACCGCTCTCAGAAGCACTTCGTGACCGGGTCGTTGTCCCGACGAAAAAACAACAGTGAAAATTTTCACATGCGAGGCGACGGCAATAACATTCAAGTTAGTTTGAGTCGTTACCCAAAGTGAACCTGCAGAGGCACTGGCTAACACATCACTAAGAACATCTGAAGCAAAACCCGTTTGGATTTGACAATCTTCCTTTGGAGGGGTTAAACAAACCAAAGAAAGTTCTTTTTCAATCTGGCTTAACTTCACCGCCCTTGCCATCAATTCTGAATTAATTTGGGATTCCGGAAACATGTTCGTTTTCCTTTTGTTCACTTAACTTTTGGCGACAATTCAACCTTCCATGACAATGATACATTTTTGAAACATTTCTCCCCCTGAAAAACGCATCAACAGGAGTTATTTTTTCGAGAAATCAAATTTTTCAAACCTTGTATGCTTAGCCGAAGCAACTATGAACTAAAGTTTTCGCTTGCCTTGCTTCCTTCTCCCATTAGTCGGTTTACGACATCGACTAATTCTTTTGGCTTCACTGGTTTATCAAGAAATTTATCTATTGGTAACCATGAGTCATCACGATCTTTGTCAGAAAATGTAAAAAGAAAGCCTGCTTTCTGGTTCACTTCGTTAACTGAAGTAAGCATGACAAGAGGAATAGACTTGGTCTTCTCTTCGTTCCTCATCTCCCGAGCAAGAGTGAATCCCCTGTCTGCTGTCTCCATTATCACATCGAGTATAGCGACATCCACATGATTTTCCCGAGCCATCTGCATGCCCTCAGTGCCGCTGTAGGCGGTAAGAACCTTGAAACCTGCGTTTTCGAGAGCGGTTTGGTTTGCTTTTACAAAATCAACATCATCGTCCACCACTAATACCGTGACCTTATTCATCCCGAAGTTCTCCTTCCATATTGTTTTGCGATTATCGTGAACTCTTTCACGATATGATTATCCTGCAAATTCGCCAAAATGTCAAGGGTGAAAATGGGAAAAATGTAAATCCAAATTTCTAAGGAAAAATAACTCGCATTTTCTGGTTTGCCAAGAGAAAGGCACACTTTTGTTAATATGGCGATTAATTCTGATTTCTCCTTAAGAAGCCTTCAACCCCCTTCAACGCCCGAAGTTCGATCTTTTAATGAAGTCGAAGCGCTAGAAAGTCAAACTTGCGTTTTCCCTGAAGTTGTGAAAAAATTGATTTTTCGAAAATGTACTGGTTCCATAGTCGCGCAGGGAAAGTATTGTGAATTTTTACACTTTTATTTTTTCAAATTTTTCACATCTTCCCTACCTGGTTTGCATGAAACTACTTAATATGTTAAATTTTAACCATAATAAAAAAAGGAGAAAAGAAATGAGCCCCGACACAGAAATAAGAGTCACTGACAGAAGAGCTTCACAGAATGCTGATGAAATAGATTCAACGGATCAAGTTCCAAAGCAAGATAAAGTGAAAAGTTATTCTGATGCAACCTTGCTAGATAAGAGCCACAGCGACGATTTTGAAGAATTTGACGAGACAAATGAGCTTGACGAAATGTCGCTAATTACACTTAAAACTCCTGAATTAGTGCACTTTTTTTTAAGCATATTAATTCAGAAAGCATATATATCTCTAGGTTTGATGCCCGACCCAGAGGTTGGTAGGCAAGTAATGAATATTGAAAGTGCGAAGTTAAATATTGACTTGGTTACCGCTATTTTCGAACAAATGAAAGGAAAATGGCAAGTCTCGAATTTAGAAGCGGAGCTGAATGTCCAAATTTCGAATCTCCAAGCCGCTTACTCGAAGTTATCCGGTAAATAAAATCACGAAATTCGAGTTTCGGGAGTTGATAATTTATTTTTCTAAATCAGGAGAAACTTAGAATGAAAAAACATTTTTCAGTGCTTTTTGTCCTCACATATTCTATATTTTTTATATCCACCCTCTTTGCTTTTTCGCAATCCCCTGAAAACTTCAAGGGGAACACAATTTTTACAAAGATTGATGACATCTTGAAAAACCCGAGTGAATTTGTTGACAAGTATGTCTCAATCAAAGGCTCTTTCAGTGGCTGGCAAGGATTGAATTATGCCCCCCCGAAAACAAGATCTGATTGGGTTGTCACAAACAACAAGGAATCCGCGATTTACTGCTCCGGTTCTTTGCCCTTTGCTCTTACCCCAACAGACCCCAATATTTTGGGAAAACAAGTTACAGTGCTGGGTAAAGTGCAACTCTCCAACAAAAAACGCCCCTATATCGAAGTGGAAGAAACCAGTCCCATTAGTGAAGGAATCACACAGATGGTATCCGTGGCGCAAATTCTCTTTGATCCGATTGGTTCCCGAGGAAAACGGGTCCAGCTTCTGGGGGTCCTTGCTAAAGGAAAAGACGCAAAAGGAATGAGATTCTATCTTCTCGCAGATCCTACTGGCGCGATCTCCCTTGGAAAACTTCCAAAACTTTACCCCAAGGGAACAATACTTAATATCTCCGGAAAAATCGGCGCCGACCAAGATGGTCTCCCAATTCTTAATGAAATTGAGATAATTTCAACTAATTAATAGTGAACTTTCTCACTTTTAATTTCCAGCAATTTTTGGAAATTAACTCGAAAGACCCCGGTGAAATATCTCGTTTTTTCAAACTCCCTTTTCTGAACGAAATTCAGGGGAATAAAGTGGTCTTCAAGAGCTAATTTCCAAGAATGACCGAAACTCCTCTAACAGCGCGTATTTTTTCCGAATTTTGGATCAGTAAATTGTTTGAGGCGACTCCTGAAACCTAAATGATTAACTTTAGATCGAAAGAATTCCCCAAAACACGAACTTTTTTCACACTCCAGTTACGCCATTCCCTTTTATCCACTCTACTCTCCATTGCATTGCTCTGCACCGGATGCTCAGGGCTTTCAGGAACCAAAGGTGACAATATTCCGGTAACAATTCCCTTCACTTTTGTAATTCCAACGAATTTATCCATCTCCGGAATATTTGACTTATCAAATGTAGCTTTTCATCCAACTTTGGGTGGAATATTCCCTTATCTGGATCTATTGACCAAAAAAGCAGCGCTTCTGGATCATTCAGTTTTTCAAATAAGCGTGGAAGACGATCCCAATCCTGCTAAAGCTTGCCCAGTTGATGGAAAATTTTCAGTTGTGGTTTCGATTCGCGACCAGATAGTTGTACGAGCCACCCACAAAACAATGCAAACTTTATATTTTGAGTGGATGGCAGCTAACACCCAGGGACTATATGGATCACAAACAGCTGTGATTAGCGTTTTTTCCACTGCGCGATCGTTTATTTCCAGAACCATAAGAAATCGCTATGGGCGAAGGGTGTCACCTGATTCTTTGTCTGACGCTTTGATCAGTCAAACCAGTGAAGCCATTTTTGACGTTCTTGAAAAACACCCCGAACCTCTTCAAACAACCAAACTTGAGGAGATTCCCGCAATTGAGGCTGCTATATCTTCTGCTGCAGAATACGTCCATTCTAACAATTTTGGAGAATTTCCAAGGGATTGGACTCTTCTTGTTTACATGGGAGGAGACAATTCCCTGTTTTTGCCATTAAAACAAAACCTGAATGGTATCAGAAAATTGAACCTTCCCCCACGTGTAACAATACTGATTCAGACCGACTTTCCTGATACCGGGATCTCCAGAATCTGGTATGATCAAGGAAAAGAGACCATTCTCGGAAATATAGGCCAGGCAAACTCTGCCGACCCAATGAAAATTGCTGATTTGGTTGCTTTCAGTCGAAGAGCGTTCCCGGCAAAAAAATATGCGCTTTTTATAGCTTCACATGGTTCAGGCTGGCGAGGGAACACTGTCAAAGCAGATATTGTAACCGACGACACCGATAAAGCCTCAATCGATCTTGTTTCTTTGAAGCTCTGGTTGCTTGGCTCTGAAAAAGTCGGAACAACATTTCTTCGCCCTCTTGATTTACTCGGACTTGACGCCTGTCTTATGGGCTCCCTTGAAGTAGCAACCCAATTCAAAGATTCCGCGTCCTATATTGTTTTCTCTCAAGCAGATATACCTTCTGAAGGACTTCCTTATAATTCAATCTTCTCCGTCTTTTCAGACCCAACCGGGACAGACGCGATCGATGGCGAAAAACTTGGCCTGAAAGTTTGCGACATTTTCAATAACCATTACTCCCAAGCTAATAGTACTGCCAAAGCAACAACCATTTCATTGATCAAAACTTCCGGAATGGTCGCATTTTTAGGACTTTTTTCCAATTGGACTGAATCCATTTTTCAGTATAAAGAAACGCTTCTCTACAGCCTGGCCGGATTAAGAGACGCTTTGAAAGCAAACACCGGAATTTTGAAAAGTGCACAAACCTACAGAATCCAGGCTTTTGAAATGACCGATTTTCGGGACCTTCTTGACTTGGTAAAAAGCCTCGCAAATATAGCCCCCCAAACAAAAATCGCTGCTGAACCGCTAATAAACGAATTTTCCAAAGTTGTAATTAAAAATGAGACTACCGGAGAAAAATATCCTTCCGCAAATGGTCTCTCAATTTCACTTCCCACAAATTCCGAATTTTCTTATTACTTTTCAAGCGATGGAAAAAGTATTCCTTACACTTTGCTCGATATTGCCCAGATCACAAAATGGGATGAATTGATATACCTGATGAATCCAAGCCCACTCCCTCAAGTTGAAAGCCGGAATCTAACAGTTCAACTTTTATGGAACGATCAATCTGACAATGATCTTTTCATTGGGGAACCATCTACTACTCCCCATGCCAGCGACTCAAATCTAATCTGGTCTTCATCTAAAGATGGAATAAATACTTCTAACGGACGCTTCGCACCTGACTCCCAAGTAACAAAACTAACTGAGGAATCATGGACCGCGCAAAGACGTATTTCCATGGGAAATTACTACGTCATGGTTTCACCGGTTCCCGATACACGATTCATCGGGCAAAAGACCATAGAATTGACAGTCTCTTACCTTGGACACCAAGAGAAATTCGACACAAAAATTAGCAGCTCTTCTTATACTGACCTTGTGAAAATTCAGGTGGCAACTGATTCCATCAATATTGTTTCCATTCAGGATTCCAACCCAGACCCAGGAACCCTTACATCAAAAAGATTAAAAAAGCAGGAAGCAAATTAAAAAAGGACCTGATTTCATCCAGAATCGGCACTCTCCTTTTTGCTTGAAAAGCTTGAGAGCCACAGTAAATCTAATTTCTTGCTTGCCGCTAAGTTCTTGATGAACACTGTAAGTTCAGAATTCCTGTTGTCGTAAGCTTCATTTTCTTCGATTGCTCACCTTCAAAAGCCGATTCCGTAGAGATAAAATAGTTTTCAACCCGAATTTTGTTTTGAGACCAAATAATCCAAATGTTAAGGAAGGAATCTCATCCAAACGAGTTCACGTTTTCAGGTTTTGGGAAAATGGTCTAAAGACTATACCCTCGGGAATTGGAATTCTGAAGTTGCTATATTTCTCAAGGTTTGTGTATAATTAATTAGTTGAATTAAAGTTTGAATTATACCAATCCCGCGAAATAATAACGTAACTCTTTAGACGGCTTACAAAGCCAGAGGCTTGATCAAACCTATAAATTGGCGCGATTACTTTTAATTATTGGTAATATCATTAATTAGGCATTCTTATACGTTCTGTTGTTAAAATTATTAAATGTCATTTTACTTAAACACTGATCATCAAATTATCTGCTGGGAAAACTTATATAAAAAGAAAATTTTTTTTTGGTAACCTTCTTTTTGGGAACTTGGTTGGAGGTAATATTCTTTTAACTGTTCCTTTCTTCGCCGAAAAAGAACAGCAAACGAACATTTAATAGCAACCAACCCAGTCTGACACCCGAAGAAATTCTTTTGCAAGGGGGATATAATGACACTATTGCAACCGGTTTCGCCTAAAAATCCAAATTATCCGGGTTTTCGCCCCCGGAAAAAGTCCCTTGAAGTTCTTGCAATATTTTTGCGTGTGGAAATAACGCTTCCGGTTTGTTTTCTGCTAACGCTTTCATGCGCCACCCTGAACGCACAAACTACAGCGCTCAATGCCCAAGATTTCAGGCCAAGGTTAACACAAACTTCCGGTAGAACAAGTGCCAACGCCAATCAACCGGACTCAGGAACCACCCAAGAAAATCTTCAATCCTCGGAATCTTCTTCTCCTTCTAAAGAAGGAGTTTCTGCAATCCAAACTCCTCCCCCACCTTGCGATGGAAATGTTGTTGACTCCTCGAAGTCACTCGAGAAAAAGCCTTCTGAATTGCCTGTTAATATGAAACAAGAAACGTTTCCTTCACAACCTAACACCCCACAGACTCAGACTGATAGTGCAGTTGAAAATCCACCCTGCAGCGGTTTCATGGCAATCCCGCGCAAGGAAGAACCAATGCCGATTCAGAAGACTCCGGTTGTTAAACCTGGCGACCCCATTCCCTGCGGGGGAAAACCAATGGCCAATCCGCAGGTTCCAATCGTTCAACCTGTAGAACCAGTTCCCTGCCCGGGAAAAATTGCAGCACCCAGACAAGACACCACTTCACAAATCGGAAACCCGACAACACCCTATGCAGACCTTTCCTTGAACGACGCAATTGCCAACCCAGGTGGATTTCTCGGAATGCGTGTCCGGCTCCAAGGCTTTTTCGGAAGCTATTCCGACGCCAATCAAACAGGAAGTTTTCTCAGCACAGACATCCCTCCGAAAAATGTGACCAAGCCAATGGGACTTCCGATTTTAAATTGCACTGTTAAACTGGAAAACGGCACACACTGCACAGTTGAAGGCACATTGGTGAAGATAGTTTCACCTGCCTCCCGAAAACCTTTCTTCGCTCTACAGGTAGAAAACACCCGAACACGTTAAAAGCTATTGAAAAATCTCAAATCGCAAGGTGTACCAGAGAAATGATTCGTCTAAACAGGCATGAATACAGAATTGAAAATTTTGAGAACTCCAAGCTAAACCAGTTAAGGGGATTTTTCGACAGTCTCGTTAGAAGTTGTCGATTAATCTTGGTACATTTTATTCGGTACAAAGTGGCTCACTGTTGATGCTAGAAAGCAGAGCAAAGAAATGGGTAGGTACATAAAAAGGTGATTCTTAGGGGATTTTTCGACTGACTCGTTAGAGGCTGTCGATTAATCTCGGTACATTTTTTTGGGTACAAAACGACCCGCTTCTGACGCGTAAAAGCGGGGCGGAAATTTGGGCGGGTACATCAAAATATGGAAATCAAGGTATTTTTCGACAGACTCGTTAGACAATAGAAGGTTCACAAAATAACATTGCAATGAAAATGCGAGAAAGGATCTTTTTAAAATCACCACTCTTGCTCAATCAAATACTGGGTTCGAGTTTAGATTTCATCTCGAATAATACCAATTTCAATTAGTTCGTTCATCCGACCTATTTTGTGCTTCAGGTCTGCGGAAATTGGAGTTGGGTTTGCCAGAAATGAATGCTCCAACCACCCAGTAAGGGCTCCTTTTTTTCACGAAAATTACGTGTTTTCTTGGAAAATATACCGTTCCCACTTCACTTTGATCAAATCAATGTTCTTGGGACGATGCACATATTTTTTTGGGATTGGTATTATACCAATCCCACTTAAATTGTGTTTAAGCTCGTAAGATGGCATGAGATTGCAGGGCCATAATCTGCGGCAAAGATTGAACACGAAATTCTTGCGGATGAAACAACTCAAAATCTGCTTTCTAAGCCAAATGTTGGACCAAAGTAACTTTCTTCAACTACATCGTTAACATATTTTCCATGAAGCAAGAAGTAACGATATCCCAGAACACCGTACCACTCAATGTCAGCAGGAATTTCTGAATAATCCCGACCAAACAAAAACAACAGATCAAAATCCTTTAATTGCGTATCGGTTTCCCCCAGTTTATTAACATAGAATTTCGCCAAACCATTCAAAGTCACGTTTCTTGATAATTTCGCGCTTGTATCAATGCCCAAATATGGTATCGAAAAATCCACATCCAACTTACCAGCTTTGTACTCGGAATCAGTTTGTTGAGAAAGGTTTATCAACATACGACTGAAATTCATTCCATAAAGGACTTTCCAGATACTTTTTTTTGATTCATACAAAAACCGAGAAAGTCCAAGGGAAAAAAAGCTCGTTCGAGAGTTGAAATTAGCTCCCGAAAGATACCGTAGACTATTAAATGTAGCAGCTTGAGTTAAGCTCCCGGAATTTTCGAACCGGGTATAATCGAAACACAGTCGCTCCTCCTTCGAAAATTTCCAGCTTCCGTTCAAGCCAACTACCGTTTTCCTCCCAAGATTTGTGCCATCATGCATATCAAGGCTCATTCCGTTGGAAAGAATGCTCCCGGAAAGTTCACTAGACCAACCTTTATTTCCAATGGATAAGCGAGGCTCTTTTGTTTTATTTCCCAATTCCCCCGTAGCACTTGCGACTTCTACCACAGAAACCATTACAGGCCCAGTGGCAATAATTGTATTTGCCGGAGACTCCTTGTCAACTGAAGGTGGTTTCGAAAGCTTATTTTGTGCACTTCCGGAAGAAATATTCTCCAAGAGTTCTCCTGCATCCTTTTTAATTCCAACCTTCCAGGCAACTTCATCGCTTTTCTTTCCTGGTGCACCAGACACCTTGGTTTCTTCTATCCTGTTAAAAGGAATTGTATCCGAGGCGCTTTCTGTAATTATAATATCTGTATCAGCTAAAAGCTCTGCCAGCTTGCCGTGAATGCTTGTTGGAGAAATTTCCTTCATATTATTAGCAAACTCTTCCATGGTATTTCCATAGCAATTTCCTCTGAGTTTTTTGCAAACCGTCTTTGCCTTATCAAGCTCATTAATCATCAAATAGGCTTGAGCCATTCCATAATAGGCGCCTGCACGATCCAAAGGCGACCCTATTTTCAGAATCACTTCACAAACCTCTATAGACTTTTTCCATTCTTTGTTTGCGATAAGGAAGGCAGCAAAATCTGACATTATCGCAGCTTTTTGACCGGTATTTTCAGCTTGTTCAGCAGCTCCCTGAAAATTTTTTATGGAATCCTGAACATTTTTTGTAGCACGGCTTTCCAACACACACTCTAAGGTTTTTCCTGAATCCTGGTCGCTCCATCCAGAAGTGGTATTAAGAAGAAGAACCAGACACAAAGAAAACAAACCCGAGAGCTTCTTTTTATCCATAAAAGCCTAACCTTCAAAAAATTACCTAAACAATTTTGGTTTCAAAAAACAAAACAATATAACTATCGGTATTTGGTTTCTAAAGAATGATGTAGATTTCGTCTATTTCCCTATTTTTAAATAATATGTACAATCCAATCCCCCCCCCTTCTTCGCATCATCAATAAGCCCCTTTGTACTAAATAAAATGTACCGAGATTTTTCGACAACTTCTTACGAGACTGTCGAAAAATACCCAAATTTTCATATTTTAATGTACCCACCCAATTTTTCGCCTCGCTTTCTAGCATCAACAGCGGGTCGTTTTGTACCGAACAAAATGTACCGAGATTTTCCGACAATTTCTAACGCGAAGTTTATCACCAGAACTTCTCAATTTTCGCCAATATTTCAGCAAAAAATCCACATTTGACATTCGATATCGAGCATGCTAACTTGATGAAGGAGAAGCAATTTCCTATTGAGTCAAGGTAATATGAAAAATATTTTCAGAATGAATTTTGCTATCGGATGTTTTTTATGTACAGCTGTTTTGATGGCTCAATCTAATGATTATGTAGCAACTGAGCAGATCGTTTCGAAATTTGTCAGTCAAATAGAACCCTCTATTATCGAGTTTCGTCGGGATTTGCACATGAATCCTGAGCTTTCCAACCGCGAAAGTCGAACATCCAAGGTAATAGCCGAGAAACTTCGCACCCTTGGTTTTGATGAAGTAAAAACTGGAGTTGCAAGTACTGGTATTGTGGCTATTTTAAGGGGGGGAAAACCCGGGCCTGTTGTTGCTTACCGAGCAGACATGGACGCATTACCTATCCAGGAAACAAGATCCGTTCCGTATAAATCGAGAAACCCTGGTGTAATGCATGCCTGTGGCCACGATGTTCACGTTTCAATTGCCCTTGGAATTGCCGAAACTCTCAGCAAAATTAAAGATCAGATTACAGGGACTGTTAAATTTATCTTTCAACCGGCTGAAGAAGGTGCTCCAGACGGAGAAGAGGGTGGAGCTGGTCAAATGATTAAGGAAGGGGCACTTGAAAATCCACGACCGAAAGCAATTTTTGGTTGCCATGTTGAATCGGAAATTCCTGTTGGCAAAATATGCCTTATTTCTGGACCGACAATGGCCTCATCTGATGACCTGTATATCGAGATTTTAGGGAAAAGTGCTCACGGAGCAAAACCTCATGACGGAATTGATTCAATAGTTGTTTCGGCAAATGTAATAAACGCACTTCAGGTAATACGAAGTCGGCGAATTGATCCAAGAGAAGGATTTGTTCTAACAATTGGAAAAATTCAGGGTGGAACACGATCCAATATTATTCCTGAAAAAGTAGAAATGACAGGGACTATTAGAACTTTGAGTGAGAAAATCCGCAAAGAAGTCCCTGGACTTGTTCGTCAAACAGTTGAAGGAGTTTGTTCAGCTTTTGGAGCCTCATGTTCCGTCAAAATCAACAAGGACTATCCAGTTACGTTTAACGATCCAAAACTCGCTGAAGAAATTCTTCCTCTTTTGAAGAAAATCATAAGTTCTGAAAATTTATTCACTATTAAGCCACATACAGGCGCAGAGGACTTTTCTAAATATCAGAAAGTAATTCCAGGACTGTTCTTCTTCATCGGAATAGCTAATATGAAAAAAAACATAAACTCTGCAATTCACACATCAGATTTTGATGTTGACGAAACATGCCTTGCTGCTAGCACACGCGCGATGTCCCTACTTTTACTGGAATATTTGAAAAACAACAAAATTTAGAATTAACCGGAGGAATTTAAATCTTCCGTAGTAACGGCGTATTACCAATCTTATTAAAGGATACTGATAACCATAGGTTAATAATCATTTCTTTTTAAACAGGATTGTTATGAAAGTAAATAACAAAAGTGTTAAAAATTCTTTTTCTTTTTCGAGGAATTTCGTCGGAATTTTCTTGTTTTTCTTTTTGTTTCCCTTTTCTTTTTCTGACTTTCTGCAAGCCAAGGAAAAACCTTCATCCACGAAAAAAATGCTAAAAATCAAGGGTTTTCAACAATGGAATGATTTTACCTGCGGTCCCGCATCCATATTGACTTTGTTGAACTACTATGGAGTTAAAGGGGATGGTAAGAAAATTGCCGAGGAAATGGGAACTCTTCCCACAGGAACACATCCAGCATCAATTACTGCGTGGCTTAACAAAAATGGATTTGATGCTGAGTGGCGTCAGAATACCAAAAAAGACGGCAGCAGATTGGATCTCCTGAGGGAATATATTAACCAGGGAATTCCCATTCTGCTAGAATGGGTTGATTGGGGCGGCCACTGGGTGGTTCTGGCGGGGTATGATGACAAGGGGACCAAAGATACCAGAGATGATGAAATTTTCTTTGCTGACCCCTATGATATATATGATGGTAAAAAAAACGGATTCACAAGCTTTAATGCGGAGAGGTTTGATTCCATGTGGTTCGACTCCAAATCCTTTGATATTCCCATGGAGGGTCTTCACATCATTGCCTTTCCCAAAAAACACAAAAAAAACTGAAGGGTGTGCTCCGACAAGCTCCCTCAAAGTTTGACGCCACCAACATCCGGCATTATCATATCCTTTAAAATGTAAGTAATCCCAAATGAAGAGGTAGAGAACCATCATAAGGAAAAAATATTTTTGAGGTCCCTGAGCCTCTGGTAGATTAATCTTCCCTCCCTTTTTCGAATTTTCAAATCCGACCATAGCTCATGAAGCTGTCGAAAAATCTCGGTACATTTTATTCGGTACAAAGTGACCAGGTGTTGATGCAAGAAAGCGGGGCAAAAAATTGGGTGGGTACACAAAAAAACGAATTTTAGGGGATTTTTCGACAGTCTCTAATACCAATCCCAAAAAATATGTGCATCACCTCAAGAACATTGATTTGATCAAAATGAAGTTGGATCGGTATATTTTCCAAGAAAACACGTAACTTTCACGAAAATAAGGAGCCCTTATATCAATTATTATTAATCCGTAGGTATGATTTAATCCTCCAAAAAAAGATTTTCCATAAAATCATTGGAAAGCGTTGGACGTTTTTCTGAAGATTCAATTTTTTTCGAATAAGGTTGCTTCATCGCCTTTGACTCCTAACGTTGTCGGAAAATTTCTTCAGCAGCCAAGAAGATTGAAACCTACGAACTAATTATGAATGGTATTACTGGATGGTTGAAGCATTCATTTCTGTCAGACCCAACTCCTATTTACCCAGACCTGAAGCACAAAATAGGTCAGATGAACGAACTAATTGAAATTGATATTATTGAGAGTTTGGTAGTAGTGATTCTCGGTGAGCTATATCGAGAATGCTGAGGAATAAAGTATGACCAATAATGTCTTTGTTGTCTGCTCAACCTGCCGCGAAACTTTGGCCCTGGAATGGGATACGGTTTCTTTCCTGGTGGGTGTCCTTTCGGCAAAAGTGCTAAAAATTTCCGAAAAAACGGAATAAAATTCGTTCAAACTTTTTTTTGGAGGAATTTTCTATGCCTTCTTCACATCCGGTTTCTATGGACAGTAATCCCCAACATTCGCTCGAACAGATTAAGGAAAAATTTTCTGAATGGCGGAACGCTGAATCTCGATCACATAAAATTCCCGAAGAATTGTGGTCCGCTGCCGTTTCACTAATTCCATATTTTTCCATCAACAGGATCAGTAGAGAGTTGAGTCTTGGTTTTACTGAATTGAAATCTCGAGCTTCAAATTCCGTATCCAAAACTGACAAATTTGTTGAACTGGAATTGCCAGCCCCATCTCCGCAAAATGTTACTCCAATTGCTGAAATCGTTACGAATCAGGGAACAGTTCTTCGGATCTTTTCACAGAATTGTTCCGAGATCATTAAGGCCTTTTTGAAATTATGATTCAAATCACGCCACATATGCGCATCTTCCAGTTTGTGGAACCAATCGATTTCAGGAATGGAATTGATGGAATTAAGGCAATCTGTCGATTAAAAATGAAACAGGATCCAACCAATGGCAGCTTATTCATTTTTATTAATCGACGGCGAAATAGCTTCAAAATATTGATCTATGACGGCCAGGGGTTTTGGCTTTGTCAAAAAAGGTTCTCAGAAGGGAAAATAAAGTTTTGGCCTTCAGGCGATGGTATTTTGACCGCGCCACAATTACAGATCTTGCTTTATAATGGCCATCCTGGGAATTGCAAAATTCCCGACGACTGGAAAAAAATAATTTAGTTGCGAAAGCCCTCTTGTACCTTACTTTTAGATGGTTTATAATAGGGCCATGAGTCGTCCAAAAGAAGCAGATGTTTTAGAAGTCTCCACAGATGAAATTCCCGAGCTTATTAAAGCTGTCGAGAATAGTTCTCTGGATGACCGTCATAAACAGATTATCTTGACTTTAATTGGGCAGTTGAAGAGTCTCAAGCGAACCTCTCGTGAAAAAGAAGCCGCTTTGGCTAGAATTAATCGCTTACTCGGTAAGAAAACTGAAAAAGAAAAAAAAGAGAAAAAAGAGGTTCTTGCAAAATTAGTAATTATCCCGAAAATTAAAGTACCCAATTTTGCTAAAAGATGGCACAATGGTGACTCATTCATTCCGTTCAAAAACAAAGGAGTCACCAAATGGGCCAATTGCT
>JADFXM010000089.1 GCA_015233565.1 Candidatus Rifleibacteriota bacterium | reverse complement strand
CGAAGAGTTGCGAGATAAATTCGGAGTAAAGGTTATTGCAGCGCCCGGGTATGGAACCGTGGATACCTGGTATATTGGCTATCAATGCCTTGATTGCCCTCCCGGAGTATTTCACGCGCATGATGACCAGACCTATATCGAAATTGTCGATGAGGAAAGTGGGAAAAACCTGCCACCTGGCACCACTGGAATGATGCTTGCCACACCTTTCCCCAGAAGATTAACCCCGATTGTCCGGTATCTGGTGGGAGACAAGGCTATCTGGCTTCCTGACAAATGTTCCTGCGGAAGAACGACACCCCTGTTTAAACTTCTGGGCCGTGGTGATGACGTGTTACGCGTTGGTTACGATTCCATCGACTATAATTTTATCCAAGAAACCGCAAAAAAAGTTGGAAATATTTCCAGTACTATTCAAATGGAAAAACGTCGCGAAAATGGCCGCGATTTGTTGATTGTCAGAGCTGAAAGCGACTCTCCACCCTGTTCCCATGCTGAGCTGGTGCAAAAATTTTCAGCTGAAATTTTGAACGCAAGACCTTCTCTGCGTGCTTTTATTGAGAAGAAGACAGTCTGGCCTTTGAAGGTCGAAATTCTTCCAACTGGTACAATTCCCCGAAATTCCCGAACGGGAAAGTTGACAAGAGTTATCGATTCACTATAACTTTACATTACCACTTGATTTATTTAAAACTGCTTAATCTATTAAATGCTTACATCATTTAAAACGAGAGATTGCGAATGAATAAGAGTGAATTAAAAACATCCTTGGAGATATCTCCAAATTACCGACTGCTTGAACCTTCCAAGTGTTTTGTGTTTTCTTTTGCAAAACAACTGGGACTCGATGACGAAAATTGCAACGTTCTGGCCGGTGGAATGCAGGCTGCGGTGAATCTGGTTGTTCAGACATGTTCCGGTTCTAACCGCGGTGAACCGATCAAGATATCATTATCTGAAACGGCTGGTAAAATTGAAATGGACATCCTGAATCAGGGCATTCCGCTGGCTTCTGACGATCTTTCCATCCTGGACAAACTGTTAAAGAAGTTTGATGCCCCCGGAGAAAAATTTGAGCAGATATCGATTGAAAACCATGGCCGGCTGGGGCAATCGATTTGTTTTAACCTCAGTAAGGGCCGGTCTGCAATCCCACCTTCAGTTCTTGAAACCGGCGAAAACAATTCCTCGGAGGAAATCGATCCGGAGAACATAGAAATCAGATTATTGAAGCACGGTGAGGAAGCAGATCTAAGCCGACTTTTCTTTTTTGTTTACGAGTACAAATACATCAACGAGTTTATTTATTATCCGGAGAAAGTCCGGCTGATGATTGATTCCGGCGATTTGATCTCTATTGTGGCTGCACTCCCAAATGGACGACTGGTTGGACACGCAGCCCTCAGAAAGTGGAACTCAAACCCTTCTGTCTATGAACCATGTTTGGGGTTGATTGACCCAAGGGTAAAGTCCAGGGGATTTTTCGGAAAAATATTCAACGTTCTTTTCGAGAAAGCTCGCGAAATACCTATGCAATATTGTTTTCTTGATTTTGTGACAAATCATGATTACAGTCAGCGGTTGATTGCAAAATATGGATCTGTTGATCTGTCGGTTTTCGTAGGGTGCCAGAGCCCCGCTACTCAGGCAAGACTCCGCGACCTGGGAATCGGGAAAGACCCGGTTGGAACAGACCGATATTCGATTCTTTACTCGATTATCCCAATGACACGGCAACCATTCGGTGAAGCTGTTTATCTTCCCAACACTCTTGGCAGTGAACTGGACTTTATTCTGAAAGCCCTGAATATGGAATGGTATCCGTCTCCAAGGTTCAATCCACTCGCACCTGATGGTGAGTACAAGACGCTTCGGCACGGGGCTCAATTGTCGGTTTATTTCGGACTCGAATTTCCGGGAAAAAAGGCTTTGGAGAATTTGCTGAACGAATGGAAACACCTTTTAAGAGAAGGATACAAATATGCGGCGGTTGATGTCCCGCTCGATCAACCCGGTTTTGGAATTGTCCATGAAATTCTCACAAATAACGGATTTTTCATTTCCGGGTTCATGCCCTTCAGAAATACCGGCCGCCTGGGTTTTAGGTTTCAGGCGGTAGCACCCTTTAGAATCGACTTTAATGAGATAAAAATATTTTCGGAAAATGGCAAAAAACTTCTTAGTTTAATAAAAGAACTTTATGAAAGGATTAATCCTAATGATTGATTTTCCAAACAGCGAAAAAATTTGTCGAATAGAGGATCCGGTAAATTGGGAAATGGAAAAGATGGATTCTTTTGTCCAAGCCTGTCGCGAAATGGCTTTGTTTCACAAAAAAAGTTGTCCTGAAATCAATTTTGTATATAAACGACATGATTTTGACCCTGAATGCATCGTAGCCGAAGGAGATATTGAGTTGATACCTCCCATTGGGGTAACGGCAATGAAATACCATCTTCTTTTGTCCAGGCCACCTGGAGAAGCTGCTTTAAAGCTTACTTCGTCGGGAACGAAAGGGCAGAAAACGCAGATTTGGTTTGATGAAAAAAGTCTTGAACGGGTACAAGCCATGCTTGGTGGGCTCTGGAAGCAGGAAGGACTTGTTTCCGACAAGAAAACCAATTACATGATGATGGTATACGATCCCGAAGAAGCCAAGGATCTTGGAATAGCCTTTTCGATCAGGAATCAACAGAGATTCGCTCCTGAAGCTCAGACGTATTTTTCCATTCGAAAAGATCTGAATGGAAATTGGGAGTTCAATTCCAAGAAAGCAATTTCGAAACTTGAAGAATTCATAAGTGAGAAGAAACCGGTCAGAATCCATGGAATAACAAGTTTTATTTACGAATTGATAGAGGAGCTTCTGAAAGTTGGAGGAGTAAAGCTTCCTCCGAATAGCTTTTTGTTAACCGGCGGAGGTTGGAAAGCCGCTGATGACAAGAAAACATCCCGGGAATATTTCCGGGAAAGAGCTGAAATGGCTTTTGGAATTCCATCCGAAAACATCCGGGATGGGTACGGAATGGCCGAACACAGCGCTCCTTATATTGAGTGCAAGCGCCATAGATTTCATGTCCCCGTTTATAATAGGGTCGTTGTACGTGATCCTGAGTCTATGGTAATGCTCCCCCCGGGAAAAATTGGATTATTGGAGCTTGTAACACCGTTCAATGCGATGATGCCAAATTTGGCAGTACTTTCAACTGATTTGGGGTACATCGATCCCGAAGTTTGTCCATGTGGATGGAATTCACCCACTTTTACAATTGTCGGACGCGGTGGAATTTCCAAACACAAAGGTTGTGCGCTTACCGCCAGTGAAATAGTCAGGAGGAAGCAATGATTATCCCTACCGGAAGATATGTTTTTGGAGAGTGGAAAAACAGTGGTGTTCCCTTTACGGTTAATGAGGCGGTCGAAATTTGCCAAAAAGCTGATGAAAACAGGCTACAAATTCGAAGTTACCCGTTGGATAAAATATTTAAAATTTTCAGCGAACTTCGAAAGAGGTGGAATGATCGTGATTATCCCCCGAGGCGTTCGATGCTTGAACAATTGCCCGATGAGACCGGTTTTTCCCCCGAAATGATTGAAAAAGGCTTGAACCAACTGAATTTCCTCCTGGACTCAGAACAATTACAAAAAAAACTGGATACCGAGATGAGGAAGATTCCCAAAGTTGGGGAATATAGATACAACGGGTATACTGGAACAGGGCTATTCTGGGAACCTATCGGAACGGTTCTTCACGTTTTAAGCGGAAACGTTTTTCTGGCGGGAATTGGGTCGCTTATTGAGGGTTTGATTACTGGAAATGTCAGTATTTTAAAAATGTCCTCAGATGAGCGTATATTCATTCCCGCGTTTCTTGCCAGTTTACAGGAATGCGACAAGGATGGAATAGTTGCACGGTCAATTTGTGCCATCGATTATTCCAGCTCTCAGACGGATGTAATTGCTGAGTTTAAGAAGCGCGTTGATGCAATAGTTGTCTGGGGTGGTGAAAATGCGGTTAAGGCCTACCATTCCGATCTTCCAGCCAGGACAAGATTGATTGTTTTCGGCCCGAAAATCAGCCTTGCGGTTATAACTTCCGAACCAATTGTTTCCGGAAAGACTGAAGAACTTGCAAGGAAGATGGCGGATGATGTATCGATCTGGGACCAACATGCCTGCACGGCACCTCAAATATGCTTTGTTGAGGGAAAAGAAAACGCAGAGATTTTTGCTGTTGCGCTTGCCGGGGAACTTGAAAAACTTGCCAGAACACTCCCAGCAGGGCGGCCGGCTATGGGAAATGCCGTTGAGATTAGGAAAATGAGAGATGTTGCCGAGATCGCCATGGCACGAAATTCTGGTGGATTGTATGAATCCAAAGGAAATTTAGCCTGGACAGTAATTTTGGATAACGACAAGTCCATTGAACCCTCCCCACTTAATCGCACCATACGAGTTGTACCATATAAGGCTTTGAATGAACTTACCCTCGGCATTGAAGCACTTCGTGGGTATGTTCAAACAATCGGTCTGGCGGCGAACCCTACAGAAAAAATTGGAATGATTAATCAGCTTTCAGCAGCTGGCGGTGCAAGAATTACAGATGTCGGCGGAATGGCCGGTGGAGAAATCGACGACCCGCACGATGGTGCATATGATTTGTCTCAGTATGTGAATTTCATCGTTTCGCGAGATAGCGCATGGGATGAAGGTTTCGATCCAATAGATTTTATGACTCCCAAAGAGCGGCAAAAAATCATTGATCAGCGATTGAGAATTTTGATTGAAAAAGCCAGAAATTCCAAATTTTATTCAAAAAGGTTGGAAGGAATTGAAGTGGAGGGAGCTTCCGACCTCGAAAAAATTCCGATTTTAACCAGGGCGGATATGGAAAGCAATTTGCCTCCCGCCGGAACTGGCTTACTTACTGGTGGCTATTTCGGCGGTTATGTCTCCAGAAGTGGCGGTTCAACGGGCGAACCCAAGTTTTCAATTTATGATTCCCATGACTGGGAAGAAATGATCGGGAACGCGGTAAGACTTTTCAGGGCGATCGGAATTCGCAAAGGAGACCGATTGGCAAATTGTTTCCTTGCCGGTGATTTATACGGCAGCTTCGTTTCTTTCGACCACATCAATGTGAGAACAGGCGTTACAAATTTCGCTTTCGGTGGGAATGTGAAGCCGGATGTTTTTCTTAAAGTCTGGACAAATTTTTGGATTAATGTTGTACAAGGTGTTCCGGCGATAATTGTACCCCTTTTTCGGCAATTGAAAAGTATGCGCCCCGATTTTTCAGTTGAGAAGATACTGTATGCCGGGGAACCGATGAGCGAAGCGGATCGTGATTGGGTAAGAAAAGAACTTGGCGCAAAAACGATTGCTTCCGTAATCGGAGCAAATGATGGAGGTCAGATTGCCTTCCAGTGCGGGCAGCTCACAGGGCGAGAGCACCATGTAATTGACGACTTCAATTATATTGAAATCGTGGATGAATCCGGAAATCGAGTGCCGGACGGCAAGGTAGGACGAATCTTGATCACCAGCCTTCTCAAGTTTGCTGTTCCGTTGATCAGATACGAAATCGGCGATTTGGGCCGAATCGTCGGAACTCAATGCAGATGTGGGCGAACGCAACGAGTAATCGAATACCTGGGAAGAGCTGATGATATGATCTGCGCGGGACTAATGAACGTAAAACTGGCTGATATTCGGGAAGCGGTAAAGGAATTTCCGATTTCCGGCATGCAGCTGGTTGCCGGAAATTCTGAAGGACTCGACTTTTTGGTCCTCAAAGTGGAAATGGAAGACGCTTCTGCGGACAAGGGCAACGATCGTTCCCAAAAAACTACTTCTCAACTGGCTTTGTCGCTGCAAATCAGGGAAACAGTCCTTTCCGGAATTCCCACGATTCGCGATCGACTCAAGGCGAGAAAATTGGGACAGTTTGATGTTGAGTTGTACAAGCCAGGCGAGATTCCAAGAAACGAGCGAACAGGAAAACTAAAAGGAATAGTCGATAAAAGAAAGTGAACATCTAGTTTTTTTTGTTGCTCACCAAGGTCGTTTCGACTCCGCTCAACGACCGGTGGCTGAGATGCCCGGTGACTGAGCGGAGTCGAAGTCACCGTGAGAAGCGGTGATATTCTGGGAAATAAAGAATTCAGAAGTGGTTCAGTAAGAACTCAGGAGTCGTATGGAAATAAAATTATGATTTTTGCCATTTCTTCTTGCCGAAAAAAGCATTGTACCCATTCTTCAAAATGAGCTTCTCGTAGAAAAACGTGTATCCTTGGAATGATCATGTTATTTTCGGATGACGTCTAACGAATTGAATTTACTTTTTGAAAAGGAATAGTAGATGAAAGAAAAAAGTGGTTTATTGATTTCCCGTAACAGAGACTTTCTGTTCCTCTGGATTGGCCAAGTTCTCAGTCAGGCTGGCACAAAAATGTACCAGCTGGCGGTGGCGTGGTGGATTCTTTCTATGACCGGAGAAAACGGTGGCAAGGCCCTGGGGTTTTTCATGGTGATGGGAGCCATTCCATCTATCCTCCTTTTCAAATATGTCGGTCATATTGTGGACAAAAATTCCAGCAAAAAAATTCTGGTACTTTCAGATTTATTAGCTTTTTTACTGATGGCAGTAGTAGTTGTCGGGCTGAAAGGATCAGTCGTTGGTCTGAAACTCATGTTCCTGTTGAATTTTTTTGTAGCAGTAATTGAAGCTTTCTATAATCCCACGCTTGGGAAATGTCTTCCGGAATTGGTTGATTCAAGTGATATGGAAAGTGCGGTTGCCTTTCAGTCATCAACACAGTATTTGGCAAGTTTTGGTGGAGCTGTGGCAGGGGCCGCGCTTATTGAAAAACTGGGTTTGGAAGGAATCACAATTTTGAATGGGTTGAGTTATGCGGTTGCTGCATATTGTAACTGGATTATCAATTTCAAACCGGTAATTGCTTTGGGGGAAACTTCTGACTTGGGGCCGATTAGCGAACAAGATCAGAACAAAACTCTCCCGACGGGTTCCGATTCAGTGCTTTCACCCGATCTTGCTTTTGAACCTTCCGGAAGTTCTTCTTCTGAATCTTCAGCAACTTTTAAGTCTAAGTCATCGGCAGGATCTATTTTGGAGTCCGCGCCAACTTTCAGTTCCGAGTCTTCACAAGGTTTCGTTTCTGAGTTTGCGCCGGATTCAAGTCCCAGACCTTCGGCAACTTCCACTTCCGGCTCTTTGGAAGGTTCGAATTCTCAGCCCTCTACTGGTTCCAATACTGAGCCTTCCTCCGGTTCGCCTATTGGATCCTCGTCGAGTTCGACTTCTGAATCCTCTACAGGTTCCCCGTCGATTTCATCGCCAATGCCCGAACTGGACAAAGAAAAAATGGCTTCCGGATTCAATTTCTTTAAGAATTACCCTCTCTTAGGACAGATCCTTATTGGTTTTGGGATGGTGAACTTCTTTGTTACTCCAATTTTGGTAATTTTGCCCATGTTTACCAAGCTTTCTTTGAATTCTTCAGCCACCACAATGGGAATTCTGGAAGCCTCGCTCTGGGTGGGCCTCTTGGCAGGGACTTTCAGTGCGGGCTTGTTCGATTTCATAAAGAACATAATTAAACTTGGCGCTTTGAGTGTTTTTGTCTTTGGTCTTGCGATGCTTCTTTCAGGAATATTCGTAAACGCGTTTTTTTACGGGGCAATGCTTTTCATCGCCGGGTATTCAATTGGAGTAAACAATGTAAAGTTCGTTACGCTTTTCCAGATCGTTGTTGACCCTGAAATAAAGGGAAAGTTTTTTGCACTCATGCAAGCGTTGATAAGTTTTTCCTTTCCGATAGCTTTCATGGTATTCGGATATCTCGGCGACTGCATCGGCCCTGTGTCAACTTGCAGAGTCCAGGGAATCGGGACCATGTTCCTGTCTATTTACTTTTTTGTACTTTCCCATCGCGAGTCTGAATTGCATGAAAAGAGCGCTACTTCTCAATAATAGATTTTTCAGCACAGCTTTGTTGAAAATAATAACAAGGATACGTACCATTATCAGAAGCCAGTATTTTTGAAAAAATAGAATCCGCATAAAATCAGGGCTTTTCCTCCGTGAATCTCACGAATTTGATAATTAAACGTACTGTTGAATAATAATTGAAGATTGTTGAGTTAGCGCGGCAAAACTTTGGAGAGAATAAAATGAGCACCCTTGTTTTCAGAAACCCCTGTGAAGATGACATTTTACCGATAATGAGGTTGTACCAGTTGGCTACTTCTGACATCTGGAGAGATCGCATTTTACTCGACTATAAGGCCCTTGAATCAGCCTTTGAAAAAGAGGCACGCAACTGGCTTGTTGGTGAAAAAGATGGGAAGGTTGTTGGATTTGCCAGTTTTCTTCTTGAATCTGAACAGAGATTGGGAAAAATTTCCCGAATATACATGGATTCAGCCTTCGTTGAGGATGTCGAATTAACCAGAGAATTATTTGCCAATCTGATAAGTCGAAATTCCGACCTCATGGATATCATGTACATTTCCACGCGGTATATTTCTTTTCAACAATTGGAAATTGCATTAAATCAAGGATTTCGGATAATCGGTTTTTTCCCGATTTCCCCATCTCAGGAAAAACGCGAAGTCAGTGCGTTGGCAGCATATTTTTACCCGGGAGTACTAGAGAATCTTCGAACTCAAAATGTGAAAACCCATCCTTTGATTGGGAGTTTTTTCGAAGCGGTTTTCCCTGAATTAAAAATTGAAGTGGAGCCGTTTAAACCTTCTCCAAATCTGGAAATGCCCGATAATCCCATTCCGGAACTGGAAATACTTGAAGCATCCGGATTGGTTGTACGAAAATTCCAGAAACTCCGGGAATTAAAACTTCTTACTAACAATTTTTATCCCTTCCAGCAGCCTAATTCTATGATTGTAGATGCAAATGAGAGAATCAGAATCTTTTTGTCAATTCAAAGGGAATTTCGATTTGCTGCCATTATTGAAGAAAATCTCGAGGAGTGGTTTAATCCTTGCGAGTTGTACAATAAAATTGCACGAATGCTCAATTCAAGAGGAATAAACTATATCGAGATGATAGTTGACTCGGGGGATATTTCAGCGCTGAATTTTATGCTCTCCTCGGGGTTTTTACCGATGGTTCCTTTTCCAGCCTTAAAAAAACATGGATCAAAAAGAAGAGATTTCGTCATTTTGGGCCATTCCTTTGAAAGACTTGATTTTTCCTCAGAAAAAATTAGGGAAAAATATCCCAGATTTCACGACTTTTACTCATTGCAGTGCGCAAATATTGAATAAAACCAGGGGTCAGGATGCACTAAACAATCTGCTTCCGAGATTAAACGCCTGTTTTAGTTCTCCGGGAAAAACCTCTTCATGTCGAGCGATCTTTTCTGCCGGATTGAAGCGTGGTGCGACGTAGTTGTCGTAATTGTCGAATTGCAGGGTGTCGTAACTGCACAGGGTTTCTGAATGGCCAAAAATACGCTGAATCAGCATCTGGGTTTTGGCAATATGCTTGTCAAAGCCCATTTGGATAGCCTGTTCCTCGGTGGCTCCAAAAGTAAAAATCAAGCCAACGCGTAGCTGACCCTGAAAAAGTGATGACGGTGGGTTGGTGTAGGAAAGGTTGGGGAATACCAGGCG
This sequence comes from Candidatus Rifleibacteriota bacterium, assembly GCA_015233565.1. Classification (GTDB taxonomy): domain Bacteria; phylum Muiribacteriota; class Ozemobacteria; order Ozemobacterales; family Ozemobacteraceae; genus JADFXM01. The sequence goes on along the minus strand of JADFXM010000089.1, from coordinate 9,839 downwards.
CTCGAGAAACGAACGCATTTCTCCGGTTTCAGTTCCGAGATAAATAGGGCTTCCAAGAAACAGTGCCTTGGCCTTTGCAACCTTTGCCAAAACCGGGATCAAACTATCCTTCATTGCACATCTTCCGTAACTGGTTCCATTTTTTAATTTGCAGGAAAAACAACTTACACAACCCCTGAAGTTCAGATCATAGAGTTGTATCATTTCAGTGTCGGCACCTTTTTCAGCCGCTCCCTCGAGGGCTTTTTCGAGAAGCTTTCCTGTGTTCCAATGTTTGCGTGGACTTCCGTTGATGGCAATTGCGCTCATTTTTACATCCTCACTTATGTGTTACTGATATCTGAGTAATCTTAGGTTATGCAGGTCAGGAAATTCTAGTCAAGGCTATTTTGTATTTTGCAGCAACAAAGAGTAAATTTTTATTGGCATTGGCAATTTACCATAGAATTCAAAAAAAAATCGCGAAAAATTATTTTTTTTCCGAATTTCCTGCACTTGTGCTGGTGCAGGTTTAAAAGGCAAGTATTTTTACTCTCTTTCGCGGTGCATTTTGCTGCTGAAAGTCAAAAATCTACTGTTTCCAAGAAATTCTTGTGAGTTTGGCAAATTATGGTCAGCTAAGTCTTTGCCTGCGAGCTTTCCACCTCCATTTTTTGCAAAACCATTATTGTGGCATCTTCTGTTAAGGGAGCACCGTTTGTTTCCTTTTTGTGCCACCCCCGAATAGCCTGGACTGTTTCAAAACTACTTTTTTTCATCAAATGTGGAAGAGCTTTGTTTAGGGATTTATGTATTCCATCGGTGAAGAAAAAGAAACCGGAATGTTCCTCCAGAGTGATTGTGGTATTAAAAAACTTACTATTTGAGCTGGAACCCAAGGGTTGTTGCCGAATTGTTATTTCCTCAATTTTACCATTTTCAATCTGTAATGGCGAAAGATGTCCGGCATTGGAAAACAGCAGGATTTTATCAATCGGGGAAAAAATCCCGAGAAAACAAGTCATGCAGCGATTTCCTTTGAAAATTTTAAATAGTACTTCATTGAGCATTTCCAATAACTCACAAGGAGAAGGTGAATTCTCAGGATGAATAATCAAAGCTTTTACCAAGCCAACCACCAATGCAGCCTGAACCCCCCCGCCAGTTACATCTCCGATCAGGAAAAGCAACCGGCCGTCTTTCAAAGGAAAGTAATCAAAGTAGTCGCCACCTAATTTGTTCGCAGAATCAGAGTAACCATAAATTTCCCAGGAATTGCATTTCATGGATTCCCTGGGAAAAAAAGTTTCTTGTACAATTTTCCCGACTTCCAGGTCAGACATTCCTTCCATCATTTCATTGAATGCTGTGGTCAATTTTCCCAATTCATCATGATTCAAAACCGGCAATCGAGTGGAAAAATTTCGACTTTTCATTTCTTCCATGCCCAGGGTTAGGTTTCTGAGAGGATGTAGAATGTGAAAACCAAATAAAACACTGGTTGATAAGCCAAAGCCCAGTAAAATAATGGCAATGCCCATCAAGTGATGTTTCATTTTAGAAATATCGCTTTGAATAGGCTCCAAGGACGATTCAATAAAAACGTTTTTATCAATCACTGAAAACCCCTTCATACTGGATATTAGAACATTTTTTCCGTCCTTGACCATCTTTTGGTGGATAGGCAACATTTCACCATTGTGCTCCCATGAATGTGGGATAAGTGGATTTTCGTTGAAACCAGTCGAAATTTCCAATCGTCTTCCAGGATATTTCTTCCTGAAATAGTCCTTGAAAGCACCTACTTTTCTATTCCAATTTTTATTCGCCCAGAGGAAAAACATACCTCCTGAAATTTCACCTTCTAAATTTTTTGTGAGAATATTAAGTACATAAAATTGATCTTCCCCAAAGGAAATGCAAAAAAACTTCTCAAAATTTATTTCGAAAAGACATAATAATTCTGAGACATCCGCCCCGAAACTTTCTACAGAAGTCCTTTCTGCCAGCTCAACAGGTGAATCATCTATGGAAAAACTTTTTGGATTCATTTTCTTTAGAAGTTGTTTGGCAATTAAATGGTCAATTTTGGGAAGAAAGTTCAAAAAAGGCCCCGGATTTCCTGAAAAATCCTTTAGCGAAAATTGTTTTCTTGAGATTTCTTTGCCGAACCTGTCATAAAAATTAACCAAATTTGGTTCAAACTTGTCCAAAAATTGTTGAAGTTGAACACTTTTAATACCTGACACTCCAAGTTTTTTTGCAAATTTCTCGACTGTTGAGCAGTATTCCAAAATTTTTCGATCTGCTTCTTCCAGGATTCTCTCGTGAAAAATCTCAAGTTTTTTCACAAGATTAATTTGTTTCTCATTTATCAGATTCCTTGCGGATATACCAAACAGAATTATTGGAACAATAGTAGTATAGGAAAAGATAAACATTAATTTTGTTTTAAGAGAATATTTCGAAGTGTACAATGAAAAAAAACGGAATGAAAACAGCAAAAGCAAAAACCCCAGAGCAATGTTTCGATTCAATTCGGACATTGCATTATTGAAATTTCTGATTCCTTCATCGGGAATGCTGGCAATAAAACGTTTGCTCGACGAAATTTTTTTCTGGGCCCAAATCTGGTCTTTATAAATAAATGATTCCTGTTCCTCTGAATTTAGCAGAGGAAGAAGTTCGGAAATAATAGATTCGTCTTTGGGGTCTTTCAAATCAATAATTTTTTGAAAAGCAGGCTGGAAGTTAATTCCACCTAACTTAATTAAATCATATCCCAACTCATTTAAATCTATGTCCCCTGAAATCCATACCATCATCCAAGGGCTAGGTCTGCCTTCCCTCCTTTCCGAAACGTAAAGGAATTGCCTTTTTTTCTGAAAGGAGCGGAAAAAAAGGTGTCGGCCGGTATTGGAAAAAAAATCAATGGGGAGAAATGTTCCAAACAAAGGGAGGTAATTATCCATATTTTTTTTGAGAGAGAATTGATTTCCCTGGAAGAATTGTTTGAGGTCGGTACCAAAGGAAGCAAGCAATGTGTGATATTCCGGTAAATCTGAATATTCCGGTAAAAAACGTTTTTCTGAGTTAAAGATGGCTATTTCAAAAACCGATGGGAATGTTTTTTTCAGGTTCTGAAAGGTATTATAAATAGCTCTTTCCGGGTTAGGGCCATATTTTGAAAAATTACATATATTATTTAAAAGGGATTCAAGTCGGTGATAAAATGTGCCATTAAAGTAGTAATCATTAAAATATTTTTTTATCTGGTCTTTTTTTAATGCCTGGTTTTCTTGAAGTTGGATGGAAAATTCACTTTGAAGAGAAAAGTACAACATTAGAAATGGCGGGAGAAAGAAGACAATTGCAAAAAGCCACTCTTGCAATGCGTTCAAACTTTTTTTCCTGAAGGAATTCATAACTGGGAATTTCTTTTCACAGGTTTACTTTGTACCAACAGTAAAGAAATGTCGTCATCAGGTGGGCTTTTGCGAGAAATTTTTTTGTGCCAGGTGCGAATTTCTCTTTCAGTTTCCAACACGGATGTTACTTTAAAAGTATCACACTTTTCCAACAGGCGATCATAACCGATGGGGTTTCCAAAATCGTCAACGGCTTCAACAAGGCCATCGGAATAGAACAAAAGAGAACTTCCGGGAGAAAAAGGGAAAGTCTTGTTTTGAGCTTTCCAATTTTTGTTTCTGCTGCCAAGCGGAAAGCCAATTTCCTCCAAAAAAATGGTTTTATCGTTCCCCATTAGAATCGGGTATGGATGTCCGGCGTTCGAAAAAATCATGGAGCCCATTTTAAAGTCTATAAGTGCAATGCAACAAGTCATCATTTTTTTCCTTTTCAGTACAGAAATAATGATTCCGTTTAATTGTTGCAGAATTTCAGCAGGATTATTTTTGGTCGAAGGGTGACATATTGCTCCTTTGGCCATTGCAACTACGAGAGCTGCTCCGACTCCATGTCCTGAAACATCACCCATAATGCAAAGCACCCTGGATTCATCAATTTGGAAGTAATCGAAATAATCACCACCAACATGACTTGCTGAGATGCAGGAGCCGAATATTTCCCAGTTTTCATTAATCAAGGGATGGGAAGGGAAAAAACTTTCTTGTACTACTTTTGCAACTTCAAGATCTGCCAAATCACTCATGGTTTCATTAAATAGGGTTCCCAAATTTCCTAATTCATCATGATTTTCAATAGGCACTTTAAAGCTAAAATTCCTTTGGGCAATAGCAGAAACTCCCTTAGTAAGTTTATCTATCGGTTCAAGAAATAAGCGGGAAAAAGAAGATCCAACAACAACACACAACCCGATTACAGTTAAAGCCATGAATCGAAATTTCCAAACCCAAGTCGCAATTTCCCTATTTATTTCGACATCAGAAGTTTGGATTAAAAATGAGATGGAATCTAAATTTGTGCCTCTTAAGCCGGTCAAAATATTTTTATTTTCTCCGGAAGAGGAAATTTTCCGAAAACCATGAATTCTGCTTTTAACCAAGGAATTATAAATCCATGATTTTCTTTTAAATTCTCCGGGAAAAACATTGTCGGGATTTTCGTCGTCCCAGGCAACTCCTTGTCCGGAATTAATTTTTCGCAAAAAATCCGGATATTGTTTCTTTACATAGTTCCATTGAATATTTGAAGGCCTCCACGCCAGAAGAATAAAATGGGAAATGCGGTCATTTCTTGTTCCAATGGGACAAACCCCAAAGTAAATTTTGTCGCTCCCCATTATCAATCTTTTAATATGGGACATGCATTCTGCGGGAATAGGTTGCGAATAGTCTTTTGTCCTTTTCCCGGGCAATTGATCAGTCAAATTTGCATCATTAGTGAGAAAGTTACTTCTCGAATTTGTAGTACAAATTGTATCTTTTATGCCCGTCTTAAAAATTCTTCCCACTGATCCCAGGACTATTTTGGGGTAATTTGGATTCATTTCGAAAACCACATCACCCTTGGAATCAATGAGCCAGCACAAATCGAAATTCCAGGATTTTTTCAGATACTCAGCTTGAGCCAAGAAGTCGTTGAATTCCAAAGCCTTTCGATCTTTTTGGTCAATAAAAAATTTTTGTATTTCCCCTTCGAATTGTTTAATAAAAATGCCAAATCCGCGATCGAAAGCAAGAATTGATCTCTCAATCTTTTCGTGTGTTTCCTTTTCCAAAACACTTCTGTGTTCCTGTATAAACGATTGAATGGAAGAGCCCATTATCAATAGTGGAATGAACGATGAAAAAAGAAAGACGAAAAAGATCTTCCAACGAATCGATGAAAACTGAGAACCTGCCCATTTGTTTTCAAAAAACACAATTATCAGAAAAAGCAAAACCAGGAACTGGATTACAAATGTTATAAATTCCTCGGAATAGAGAAACGATTTGGGAAGTTTAACGGTCTTCATTCCAACAACCCAAACATTTGGGAAGAGGATTCGTTTTCCCACAAATGAGTTTTCGAACCAGAAAGATCCTGTCGGCGCCCGTTGTAGTTCCTTCCAGAAAGAAGCTTCAATGCTTTTTGGAGCATGGATCCTTTGAAGAACTCGCCGTATTTTTTCATTTTCAACTGCAAGAGAAAACCGAAAATCCGGGAACATTTTGTTCACTTTGGAGATAACTTTATTTAGTACCAGTTCTCGTGGGTGATGAACCGGTTTGAAAAAAAGAATAAACATTCCTTGAGGGTAGCAGCGGGAAACATAAAAATACACAGGATGAGGAACTCCAGTTCCTATCAAAAATCTGGAGCAAAATTCTTTTTCTGTTGGAAAATGCTCTCCCATTAGAGTATTGATAAATCCTTTGATTGTATTTGGGAATGGCTTTGCCAATTCAAGAAATTCCTGGTACGCAATAAAAAACTTTTGAATCAGATAGTTGGACAAACGAAAATCAGTTAGTTGGGAGACTGGTAAACCGGATGAATCCAAAAAAATCGTTTCGATCATTTTGGGAAACTTATTTTTTAAACTCGAAAGAAATTTATGGAAATTACTTTGAGGGGTAACACTCTGAAAAACTTTTTTCTCAAAATTTTTAAAAAGTCTGTCAAAATAAACTTGAAAATCTTTCTGGGATTCGATTTGGCTAACTGCCTCCTCGAACCTGTTTTCAACAATTGCCTTCAGCTCTTCAGTTCTATCAGGAAAAAGCAAAATTCTTCCAAAATTTATCAGCAAAAATGGAAAAGATAAAAAAAAGAAAATCAAAAAGCGGCTCTTCCAAGTCATCTTATCAACTATTATACATCTGATTTCCTAAAAAAAAATTTTTTTCCCAAGGGATTCTGATTATTTCAGCGATTCTCGGTCAATAGCTAGAAGGGCTTGAGAATCCATTTTCTAAAAATGTGGTTTCCTTTTCCTTCGAAGGTGAAAATTTGTGCCCATGCCAATCGTCCAAAATACTCGCCGAGATGGTTGTGATTGTTTCAGAGATATTGCTATTATTTGAAAGGCTTGTTAGAATTATAGGATGAAAAAGGAAGTTTTCCCTTTTTTTAAGGGGGTTGGAATATGAAACAGAAAAAGAATTCCGGCATTGCGCTGTTTTTTATTTTAGGTACCATTTTTCTTGTCAGTATCAGCGTATTTTTCATGGTTTACTTCATGCGTGGCGAAGCTTTTTTATCAGAAAATTATGTAGACGGGGTGCAGGCTCTTTTGCTTGCCGAAGCCGGCGCGGAAGAAGCTTTCTTTACGTTGAAAAAGCAGGTGAATGATCCGAAGAACCCCTTCTATGCTTTGGTTTCGAAAAGTGAAAGTGGTTTTGTTGATGTTGATGTCGGCGACCTTGAAGGAAAAGATAGAAAAATTCCCGCAATCCTTGAAGGGGGAACAGTAAAAGCGCGTGTAAGCTGGGAAAATGACCCGAATACGACAAAGGGCCTTCAGAATGCCGGCCTTCCGGCTAATGTTGCCCGAGAGGGAACTGTAACAGTAATCGCCCGCGGAAATTTCCGTGGCTCGAGTAAGCAGATAGAGATTAAAAGAGGCCTCAAAGCTGTACTCGTACAATCCCAGATAAAAGGGAACGGCATCGGAATGATTGCCCCTGACCACGGACTTTATCTCAACAATGCACACCCCGATTCCTTCAAGATTATCCCGACCGACTTCTGGGATCCCTGGGGTTTCACAGTTAAAGGTGGCAAAGTATTCATGCGGGATGGTGCAAGAGTTGATATCCCAAAATGGTTGATGCTATTCGACATGAGAAGCCAGTTTGACCACCCATTTTTAGATCAAGGCATCGGTTGGAATGGTTATAACGGAGGCGGAAATTTCGCAAAAACTGATGCAATAGAATATTCCAAAGATCCAGTTACCAGAAGCTATTACAAATGGAATGGCCCTTTGCATTTTCCCTGGTGGGAGAAAATTATGAACGAAAATTACGATTCAGAAACCAAACAGGTTCCGGATTATCAATCCACTGATATAAATCTTTATCCCGAAAAGGTTTATCGGCAACTGGCAAATCGTCTGGTAGACCCAGAAACGAATCCAACGCATGGAAAATATTTTACTGATGTAAATTTTCGCAATGCATTTGGGCAAACGAAAACTGATTATAAAAATGTAATCCCACTCTATGGTTGGGGCGATTGGAGAAAAGTGCCAAACAAGTACAACCTCTTTCTTGGCAATCCGAATCGTGCAGATGACACTACCCATGCCGTTGAAATGAATGGTCTTACATACATTCACGGCGATGTTTTCCTTGAAGGATGGGTTAAAGGGCAGGGGTTGTTAGTTGTCGAGGGAAACGTCTACATCGGCGGCGATGTTGTTACTTTGCCTGATGATTCAGGCCAGCAATCTGCCCTTGGAGTCATAGCAATTCGTGATTCCCGTTTTGACACTGCTAAAGAAAAACCCCTAACTGGGAAAATAATTTATGCACCTCATCATGACAGTGACTGGTCCAGGTTCGGGATCACCAATCCTTTCATTAATCTTAGCCCCAGGCTTGAAGGGTCGTTTTATGCAGCCGGTGGAATGGAATTAAAAACCAATGATCCACTTGCAAAATTAATTAATATGGAAATAGTTGGAAATTATGTGACTGACTATTTTGATCGAAGACGAATGCCAAATGATGTCTCGATAAAATACTATAACTGGCAGGATATATTGTCGAATTCAAAGTATGATTATACAACCGGAAAACAGACAAAATACAATAATAAGTACAACGTTTCCTTGAAAAAGGAAATCATCAGTTGGCGGGAAATGGTTCCAGCCACACTTTGAATCTTTCTCAAGCCATCTGATGTAGACATTGCCTTGGAAGGCTCAAAGCAGCCACAATTCTGGTGGTAGCCCTAGTCGAAGGCGAATTTATAGTTTTTTTTTCTCGAAGGATGGAAATCTGAATCTACGTTCCTTGCCAATAAACCAGTAATATTAAAAATTGTCTCTGGTGGCCAGACCGGCGTTGATCGGGCTGCGCTCGATGTGGCGCTTGAATTGGGAATTCCTATCGGAGGCTGGTGTCCGCTTGGAAGAATCGCAGAAGATGGTACTATTCCACCGGAATACACTCTCATTGAGACGTCTTCGAAAAAATACCCGATAAGAACTCGTTTTAATGTCAGAGATTCCGATGCAACGCTGGTTTTCTCCGAAGGCCCGCTCCGCGGAGGATCCGCTTTGACAATAGAATTTGCAAAAAGGGAACGAAAACCTTTTCTTCACGTTGATTCCTCATTTCACGAAATAGCCGGAGCTGTCGAAACTGTCTATGTCTGGCTTCTCAAAGAAAAACCTGGAATATTGAACGTTGCAGGCCCCAGGCTAAGTGAAGCTCCAAAAGTGGCAAAATTCGCAAAATCAGTTTTAAGGTTAGTATTAATTTGAGTGGTTATTGAGAAATGCCGTGTAAAAGTACAAGTGGGCTATTGATGAAAGGATGGGGGAGCATTTTGCTTTTTCGCAAGGAGCTTTTTCGCACATTTTACGCCAGAAATCCGGAAGCTGGTGAATTCTGCTTGTCATTCCATCATCGCTTGAACTTGCAACATATTTGGATTTAACCCCCACGATTGCCAGGCGAATGGTACACATTGGGCAAGGTTCTGCAGAAGAATAAACGGTAAGTTTCTTGCTATAAGTTAGACCATGTCTATATTTCAAAAAGGATGGGTCTGTTTCAAATTTATTCAAGAGAGTCATTTCCCCGTGATAATCAGATCGATTCTGGCTTCTTTGAGTATTATGAGCTGAGAGGAGAACATTTCCGTTTTCATCAACAATTGCGGCTCCAATGCAAAAGTCATTTTCTTTTGTTGCTTTTATGCATTCATTCAGTGTTGCAAGAGCGAATTTGTCATCGGGATATTTGGGGTCAGGGATATAAGAAGCGACATAACTTTCCAATTTTGAAAAAATGTCTTTCAAAGAATCAGTTTTTTTGATTCCCAGATCGATTTTTTCAAGTTTAGTCAGGATATCTTCTTTCGTTTGTATCGGAGTTAAAGAAAGATCCAGATTTGGGTCGGGAGCTGCCATACAAGTTAAGGAAAACAGGAAAAATCCAATGAAAAAAGATTTATGAAAATATAACCAAAATCTGAAGTTTTGCATTCTGCCCCCCAAAAAGTGCGACACTATTCCTGGAATGATGAGCAAAAAATATATCACGTTTGAAAGCTATACATAAAGTGAAAAAATGAAAATTTTAAAATTCATTGTACTAAGAGGTTCTTGCAATATTACCAAAATGATTAGGTCCTATCAATTTCAATCTTAAAAAATTTCCAAAAATTTTCTTCTACCCTTTCTTATTTTGTCAAAATAGTCTTAAAATCTAGCTTTTTAAATT
>JADFXM010000088.1 GCA_015233565.1 Candidatus Rifleibacteriota bacterium | reverse complement strand
TCCGGTCACTGATTCTGGAAAATTCAAAAAAGTGACCGGATTTCTCCAGAATCAGTGACCGCTTTAAATCAGAATCACTGGCCGGATAAAATCAGATTCGGTGGCCGGATTCTTCCAGAATATGCACACGCGACAAAACAACCGGGATACGCAGTTTTTGCTTAGCCCTGATTACACCGTCAACTTTTCCGAACTCTTTTCCCAGAACATGCCTGAATAGGAACAGGAGTGCATTGAAAGCCTGGTTTTGAGTCGAAGCTGCCACTTGTTCCTTGACCGCCAAAAAAGTCAAAAATTCTTTTACGTCGCTAATCGATAGCAATTCGGGTGATTTGCTTTGGATAAATGTTTGAAATTTTCGGATCCGAAATGTATAAACCTTGGCCGTTTTAGGCGAATAGTGACGAACTTAAATCTCACTACCCAATCGAGAATATTGGCTTACCCAGGAAGCTCCTTTCTCCGAACTGGGATTTTCTTTTTTGGATTTGGGGACAAAAACAACAGGGATGGAGGGAGTTTCTTTTGCAGTCAGACCGACTTTTGGGAAGAATTCTTCCACTTTCAGAGGGGCTTTTTTTCCTGTTTTATCCTTGAACTCGAGAAATTTGGCCGATTCATTTCCCGACTTCTCGCCAGAAATGCCGGGTTTTGCCATCGTTTGTTCTGCTTTTGGCTTTTGGTTGATTTTGTCACGTGAAATTAATTCAAAAAAAAGGTAATCGCAAGGGTTGCTTGTTCCAGCTGGAAAGGTGTCTGATTCTTTTCGCGAAGTTTTTCCAGGAACCCGTTCAAGCTTCCCCCCTCCTTGAAAGGAAACTCGTACTTCTCGCAAAAATCAAAGTAGTATCGCAACCATTTCAAGAAAAAATAATCTTCCTTTGGCAAAATGCTTTTGCTTCTCAAAAAAGACAAATATCTTCCCTGCAAATCCACCGGAATGTTTAGCATATCCCACCAAATTTGTTAATCTTTCCAAATTACAGTATTAACTGAAATTTATCCCAAAAGATTCAGCTTGTCTAGAGAATTTTTATTTGCTAAAATACACCTATGTGGGAGATATTATGCGTGTTTAACAACTACCCGAGAACCCTGTTTTGACTGTATTTTAGTTAGAAATAATAAAAACTTCCACAAGGTTAACGGAACAGTTCAATAACTTGATAGGCCCCTGAAAACAGGGGGCCTATCGCCCAGAATGAGCTGCGATATTCTTAGATGTTTTGTGGTAGTGCTGGGTTTGGCCTATCAATCAGAATCGAGCGGTCTCGCAAGCTCGCAGCTCATTCTGGGCGTTTATCTTCCAAATTCCGTGTCGGATGGCGAGCTCGTTTTTTCTTGGGGGGATAGGGACTTTGGCGATGGAGGATGGTAGCTCGTAGCGGATGATGGGTAGCGGAGTTTTCTTGAAGTTAGTTTAAAGCAGGGATTGCGACTTCGGCGAGTGGATAATGACAGCTCGAATGGATGACAACGTAGCTGACTTTGATGAAAATTTGTTTTAAGATATGGATAGCGGCTTCTGCGCCTTCAGCAATTGGATGGTGGAATTTCCCTGGGGGTTGCGATAGTCGCAAAGTCGGCGCTGGAGAATACGATGAAGGAAGCTTGGAAACTACATGAATGTGAAAAATTGCCCTCCAACGGGGTTCAAATCATGTATGCGATGGACAATGTTGAGAGAAATGCCATGACCTGGCGTTTGATTATTCGACGTGAAGCAACAGAGGAGGACCTTGAGGAGAATCATTATCTTGAAGAGGAGGGGGAAACCCTTTGGGAGACATCATTGGAAATACTGTGTTGCCCCTTTTGTGGGAAAAATCTCCTCGGAAAGAAAGACCAAATTTACGCGGATCACGGGAAATTCAGCCATGGTGATTTCTCAGGGTGGGCGGCAAAAAGGCAATGACCAAAACAAAGGTAAAAAAGAATAAAACGCGTGAAGAACGAATTTCGATGGAAATCATTGTTGACGCCAACGGGCCTGAGGAACAGGCAATGGGATGGTTTTGTTACCTCGAAGAGAATCTCCAGTTTCCTTTTACCGCCCTTTGCAGGGCCAAGCGGCCAATCTCGCCCTTGCACGTCGATGACGAGGTGGAAGTTTTTGGAATGGCTCCTGAAAATGAGTGTGGAAAAGAAATGTTCGTTACCATTCAATGGGAGAAAGATGGCTTGGCAGTTCCTCTTTCCCAGCTCACCCCTATCCGAGCTACGGATCAACAAACCAAACAAGCCATCGAAGATTGGCATTACTGGGTTGAAATGGGTTATGAGTTTGGATGAATGGCACTATCTGAAATTCCCAATACAAAATTTCATGTATCCGTGCAGGGTCTTGAATGACTTTTATGACTAATTCTGGAGGCAAAATGGCCGGGAACAACGAATTGGAAAAAACTTTGTGGGCGGCGGCGGACAAGCTGCGCTCGAATATGGACGCCGCCGAGTATAAGCATGTTGTACTCGGGTTGATTTTTCTCAAGTATATTTCAGATGCGTTCAATGACTTGTACGATCGATTGAAAGATGGAAAAGGGGAAAACGAGGGAGCCGACCCGGAAGACCCGGACGAATACCTTTCTCACAATATTTTCTTCGTCCCGGAAAAAGCCAGGTGGCAGTTCCTTCAGGATAAAGCGAAACAACCTGAAATCGGGAAGATGATCGATGCCGCCATGGATGTCATCGAAAAGAACAATCCTCCGCTCAAGGGGGTTTTGCCAAAGATTTACGCCGACCCGGAACTTAATAAGCAGAGACTTGGCGAATTAATTGATCTTATAGGAACAATCGGCTTCAGCCAGAGTGGACATAAAGCGAAAGACCTTCTTGGCCGAGTTTACGAATACTTCCTTGGCCAATTCGCCGACGCCGAAGGGAAGAAGGGCGGCCAGTTTTACACCCCAGCTAGTATCGTTAAACTTCTGGTTGCCATGCTTGAACCGTATAATGGTCGCGTGTATGACGGTTGTTGCGGCTCAGGCGGCATGTTTGTACAAAGTGAAAAATTTGTTGAAGAACATCAGGGCAATATAAAAGACCTCTCCATTTTCGGCCAGGAATCGAACCCCACTACTCTGCGGCTAGCCCGAATGAATCTTGCCATCAGAGGAATCGATGCCCGCATTGAGTTGGGCGACGCTTTTCACGCCGACAAACACAAAGACCTGAGAGCCGATTTTATTCTGGCCAATCCGCCTTTCAATGTCAGCGACTGGAGCGGCGAACATCTTCGGGAAGATCCTCGCTGGAAGAAATATGGGGTCCCACCTGTTGGTAATGCCAACTATGCATGGCTTCAGCATTTCGCGCATAAGCTCAGCACCAAGGGAACGGCCGGAATTGTGCTCGCCAATGGAAGCATGAATTCAAACACAGGGGGAGAAGGCGAAATTCGGAAGAAAATGATCGAAGACGGGCTGATCGATTGCATGGTTTCTCTGCCTGCCCAGCTTTTTTATAACACGATGATTCCGGCCTGCCTTTGGTTTTTAGCCCGCAATAGATCCAATGGAAAATTCCGCAACCGCTCGAATGAGATTCTCTTTATTGACGCCCGAAAACTTGGAACCATGGTCAATCGCCGCAACAAAGAACTGACCGACACCGATATCGCCCTAATTTCAGATACATACCACGCTTGGCGGAATACGAATGGAAAGTATGCCGACAAGGTCGGTTTCAGCAAATCAGCCTCAATTGAAGACGTCAAAAACAACGGCTATGTCTTAATGCCCGGCCGATATGTCGGAACCGAAGAAGAAGCCGACGATGGAATCCCCTTCGATGAAAAAATGAGAGCCTTGACAACAAAACTAGCCGAACAATTCGCCAAGGGAAGCCAGCTCGAAAAGACCATCCGAAAAAATCTTAAAGGCATCGGGTATGAATTCTAATTGGAAAAAGCTGACTTTAAAAGAAGCTGGGGTTTGTTTAATTGATTGTGATCATAAGACCCCAACTGCCCAAGAAACGGGATTTCCATATGTTGCCATTCCTCAGTTAAAGAATGGGCGAATTGATTTTACCGATGCACGACGAATTTCTCATGAGAATTTGAAAATTTGGACTCGAAAAGCGAAACCTCAAGAAGATGATGTTGTTCTTTCGCGGAGATGCAATCCGGGTGAGACAGCCTATGTTCCTCCCAACGAAGAATTTGCCGTCGGCCAAAACCTTGTTTTGCTTCGGTCTGATGGAAAGAACCTATTTCCACCATTCCTACGGTGGCTGGTCAGAAGCCCAGGGTGGTGGGAGCAAATTCAGAAATATCTTAATGCGGGTGCGGTTTTTGACAGTCTAAAGTGCGCCGACATTCCCAATTTTGAATTGACCATTCCTGACTTCTCTACGCAGCGCCGAATAACAGAAATTCTCTCTGCGCTAGATGAAAAAATCGAATTGAACCGGCAGACCAATGCAACGCTTGAAGCCATCGCCCAAGCCATTTTCAAGGAATGGTTCATCGATTTCCGCTTCCCCGGCACCACCGGCGAAATGCAATACAGCGAACTTGGGTTAATCCCAAAGGGGTGGAGGGTTTTCGAGCTTGGAGAATTGATTGATTCAGTTTCGGTTACTCATTGCTTTGAAAAAAGGGAAGTCATTTTTTTAAACACCTCTGATATTGAAGCCGGAAAAGTGTTGACCCATAATTTCAGTCCGGTTGAAGGGTTGCCTGGGCAGGCAAAAAAAAGTATCAAGAAATTCGATATTCTCTTTACAGAAATCAGACCGGGCAATAAACGATTTGCTTTGATAGATTTTGATGCGGAAGATTATGTCGTTTCAACAAAACTAATGGTTCTACGAACTAAGGCGGACATTCCTCCAATCGTCGTATACAATTTTCTTACAAGCAACGAGATTTTAAACTGGTTACAACATCTTGCAGAATCACGATCTGGGACTTTCCCTCAAATTACCTTTGACCAGGTGAGAACCTTGAAAGTAGCATTACACAGGGACCTTGCCGTAAAGTATTCTTCTTTGGCTTGGGGAAATTTCCAGCGAGTTAAAAGTACCGAACAGGAAGATGCCAATTTGACGGCCTTACGTGACTACCTTCTACCTAGGTTGATGAATGGTGAAATTGAAGTATGACCGAAACGAAAAAAATTGAGTTGGTCGATAACCCTGATTTCAATCGATGGCTTGAAGAAAACTATAAGGTTGAAATAGAGGATTACGAGTTTTTATCGAGCGAGGTCCTCTATAAGGTAAGATATGATGATTATCTTGAGGCGTTAACCCGTTATAATACCGATCCCAAGATTGAAATGTCCAGAGTTGAGGCCAATTTTCCGTCCCCCATTGCCTACTACTATTTCCAAGCAAGCAACAATTTCCAAAATGAGCATCACCGTCTAGATCTTCTTAAATCATGCTGGGAATCGGTTATCTTTTTCCTGTATGGATTAGTTGTTGCGGAAGCTCGGCATCGAAAACTTCCACTGAAGAGTTTGGGGATTAAATGGGAAAAATACTGGAGCGACAGGCTTTTCGATAAACTTTCAATCATTGAAAATATCATCGATTACGCGCAAAAAAATGGAATCGTTTTTTCCTGCTGTAAAGTCGTTCAAATTTCCACCTTAACAAAAATTAGGACGCTGAATCAGGAAAGAAACGGATTCGAGCATTCTGCCGCCAGGACGACAGCTCAGCAAAAAGAATTGTACAATATGCTATTTCCTCTTCTTGAATCTGTCTTTAAAGACTTGATCGAGTTGGAACGAGTTCTTGTCTTACGCTACCATTCAGCCGAAACGCCTTTGATTCCACGCTGTGAAATTTTCAATGGGAGTTCACTTGAAGGAAGAAAAGAAGGCGTCATCCTCAAGAAGGACAACTACATCCAGATTCTTGATCATTTTGACGGTAATTCAATGTTTGCCCAAGTTGAGGATGAGGTTTTCTGTCTATCTCCCTTCATTCATTTCTTTCAAGAGGTCCACGAGACCAATCCACTCGTTTGTTTTTACAAAAAAGAGAAGGCAGGGCAGTATTTCTTCGAAGTCGTTAGCAAAGCTCAGGAAAAGGGTTTTGCCAAAAGTGATTTTACTGTAATGGAAAATCAGTTAAAAACGTTGGTGGTTCCATGACCGAGAAGAATCGAACTAACGAAATCATTCTTTACACCTCACCGGAAGGGAAGAAAAAGGTCGAGGTTCTGTATCAGGATGAAACGGTCTGGCTCACGCAGAAACAGGTTTCCGAGCTTTACGGCGTCGATCGCACGGTGATTACCAAACACCTGAAAAACATCTTTGCCGAGGGGGAACTGGTTGAAGATTCAGTTCGTGCAAATTTTGCACTAACTGCCCTCGATGGCAAAAAGTACAAAACCAACCTCTATAATCTCGACGCCATCATTGCCGTTGGCTACCGGGTAAACAGTTTTCAAGCCACGCAGTTTCGAATTTGGGCCACGAAAACTCTGAAGGAATTCATTATAAAGGGTTTCGTCCTTGATGATGAGCGGCTGAAGCATGGAAAATCATTCGGCCGGGATTATTTTGACGAGCTTCTGGAGCGTATTCGGGAAATCCGCGCCAGCGAGAGGCGATTCTATCAGAAGATAACGGATATTTACACCACTTCCGCCGACTACGACAAAGACTCACCTCTCACCAAGGAATTCTTCGCGACCGTCCAGAACAAGCTACACTGGGCCATTACCGGGAAGACCGCCGCAGAAATCATCTATTCCTCAGCAGACGCCACCAAGCTGTATATGGGGCTAACCAATTGGAAACAAGCTCCGGATGGCAAGATTCTCAAATCCGATGTCGCGATTGCCAAGAACTACCTGAGTGAACAGCACATCAAAGAATTGAACCGCATTGTTTCCGCGTATCTCGATTTGGCTGAAAACCGGGCCGAAAGAAAGATCGTGACCAGAATGGCCGATTGGACCACCTTCCTTCACAGTTTTCTGGAACTTTCCAATTATCCCATCCTGGAAAAAAAAGGAACCATAACCGCACTGGAAGCAAAACTCAAGGCGGAACAAGAATACGAGGAATACCGGAAAACACAAGACAAGGATTTCATCTCGGATTTTGACCGGGAGATCAAGCGAATCGAGGGAAAGAAATGACCAACCGCCTTTTTGAATCTGAAATCGAACAAGCCGCCCTCGATATTCTTCGTGATAGAAACGGCTATTCAGTTGCCTTCGGCCCGGAAATTTCCGAAGGGGAAAACCGGGAACGCGATTACACCGAGGTTGTCCTTCAAAACCGATTGAGTGAGGCCATTCGGAAACTGAATCCCGGGCTTCCTTCGGATGCCTTGGAGGAAGCGCTGAAAAAAGCCACCCGCACCTTATCATTGAATCTTCTCGAGAACAACGAAGCTTTTCACCGCCTGCTGACGGACGGTATCGATGTGAAATTCAGCATCGGGGACGGAAAGGCAAAAACCGATAAAGTGTGGTTGATAGATTTTTCCGAACCAGAGAAAAACGAATTTCTTGCGGTGAACCAATTTTCCGTGCTTGAAAATCACATTACCAAGCGGCCCGATATCGTGTTGTTCATCAACGGTCTGCCTCTGGTGGTGTTCGAATTGAAAAACGCCGCCGACGAGAATGCCGATATCAAGGCGGCCTTCCAGCAAATTCAGACTTACAAACAAGCGATTCCTTCTCTCTTTTCATTCAACGCTTTTTCCATAATCAGTGACGGATGGTCGGCGAAAATCGGCACGGTTACAAGTGACTACCCTCGCTTCATGGACTGGAAAACGGCGGATGGGGTAACCATTGTCGACTCGAAAAGAGAGTCGGAGCTTGAGCCGATGATCAGGGGGTTATTGAACAAATCGACAATCCTGGATGTCATCAGGCATTTTATCGTTTTTGAAAAATCCAGGGAAAAAACCCTCAAGAAGATTGCCGCCTACCATCAATACTATGCGGTGAATCGGGCGATCGAATCAACGATCCGGGCGACATATTTCGAAAGTAATTTGGTTAAAGAGTCCCCGGAAAAATACGGGTTGCCGAACGCCATGGATCAAAAGCCCGGGGATAAGCGCATTGGCGTCGTCTGGCACACGCAGGGCAGCGGGAAGAGCCTTTCCATGGTGTTTTACACTGGAAAGATGGTTTTGTCCGCAGTTATGAACAACCCCACCGTGGTTATTATTACCGACCGAAACGATCTCGATCAACAGCTTTTTGAAACCTTTTCCAGTTGCCAACAGCTCATTCGCCAATCTCCCCAGCAAGCGACGAACCGAGATGAACTGAAAAAGCTTCTGGTCGTTGCCTCCGGCGGGGTCGTGTTTTCCACCATTCAGAAATTTCTTCCTGAAGATATCGGCGGAAAATATCCCCTTCTTTCGGAACGGCGAAACATTATCGTCATTGCCGATGAAGCCCATCGAAGCCAGTATGACTTCATCGATGGGTTTGCCCGGAACATGCGCGATGCCCTTCCTAATGCATCTTTTATCGGGTTTACCGGAACGCCTATCGAAAAGGAAGACAAGAATACCCAGGCCGTATTCGGTGATTACATCGACGTGTACGACATTCAACAATCGGTAGAAGATGGGGCCACGGTGCGGATCTACTACGAAAGCCGCTTGGCGAGAATCACCCTTTCAGATAGCGATCAAAAGATTCTCGACCAACGTGTTGAGGAAGTCACCGAAGATGACGAACTCACGGAACGCCAAAAGCGCTTCGCCAAATGGACCGGCAAAGAATCCGTAGTCGGAAGCACTGGCCGCCTTCAGCAAATCGCGGCTGATATCGTTACCCATTTTGAGCTGAGAACCGGGGCGGTTGAGGGTAAAGCAATGATTGTCTGCATGAGTCGGCGCATTTGCGTGGAACTTCATAAGGAAATCATCATGCTACGCCCTCATTGGTATGAACCCGCCGATGACAGGGGAGTGATAAAGGTCATCATGACCGGCTCGGCAAGCGATCCATTGGATTGGCAGGAACACATTCGTAACAAGCCGAGGCGAAAAGCCATTGGTGACCGATTAAAAGATCCAAAAGATGGCCTTAAAATGGTCATTGTCCGTGACATGTGGTTAACAGGCTTTGATGCGCCTTGTTTACACACCCTCTATATTGATAAACCCATGAATGGTCACAATCTCATGCAGGCGATTGCCCGTGTGAACCGGGTTTTCGGAGATAAAGAGGGCGGCCTGCTTGTTGATTACATCGGAATCGCCCAGGATCTGAAAAACGCCCTGGCAGTATATACGGCAAGCGAGGGAAAAGGCCAATTAACCTACGACCAGGAAGACGCCGTAGCCAAGATGCTCGAGTTGTATGAAATCGTGGTGAATATGTTTGCCGGGTTTGATTATAAGCGGTATTTCTCTTTGGCGGTAAAGGATAAACTGAATTTCATTCTCAATGCGGCGAACCTCATTTCGGAATTGTCCGATAACAAAAATGGACAGGTTATACGAAACGGCAAAGAACGGTTTAAAGAGAATGTGGTTCGTCTGCAAAAAGCTTTCGGGCTTTCGGTTCCTCACCCGAAGGCGTTTGAAATCCGTGATGATGTCGCCTTCTTTCAGGCCATCAAGGCTCGTTTTGCCAAGTTTGACGACCGTCCGAAAAAACGCACGGATGATGAAATTGAAACCGCTATTCGGCAGATCATCAATGATGCGATCATTTCAAGCGAAGTGGTTGATATTTTCGACGCGGCCGGAATCAAAAAACCGGACATCTCGATTTTATCTGATGAATTCCTCTCCGAGATTCAGGGGATGGAACGAAAGAACCTTGCTCTTGAGCTTTTGAAGCGCTTATTGAATGATGAGATACGGAATAAGGCGAAAACGAATCTTGTCCAGGGGAAAAAATTCTCCGAGCTTCTTTCCGAAGCGGTCAAGCGCTATCAAAACGGTTTGATCGATTCAGCCAAAATCATCGAACAACTCATCCAATTGGCCAAGGATATCAGGGAAGCCGATAAACGCGGCGAAAGAATGAACCTGCGGGTTGATGAACTGGCGTTTTACGATGCTTTGGCCGACAACCCAACGGCGGAAAACATTCTCGGAGACCAGGTTTTGAAAAAAATCGCCAATGAGCTGGTGGAAAGCGTCAGAAAGAATACTTCCATCGACTGGCAATTGAAAGAAAGTATTCAGGCCAAACTGAGAGTTATTGTTAAAAGAATTCTGAGAAAATACAAGTATCCTCCCGACGACCCTGCCACCGGGGAATACACAATTTCCGTGAATAAAGTCCTGGATCAGGCGGAGTTGCTCGCGGATTTCTGGACCGGAAATGAAGGATAGGGTCGTGGAAAAATGAATAAAAAGCTGAGTAGAAAGACCAAGGCGAAGATGGAGCATGGGCTTGAGGAAAAGCCTGGAAAAACCATCACCATCATGGCAGATTTCGGTTTTGGCCCGTATGCGTGGCTAAAAGACGCATCGGATCAAACGGATTATGTCGGCCTGAACATCGCCAATCGAAAAACCGGCATGACCGAATTTCACATCTCGAAGGTGCTTGAGGCCGATTTTGGAAAGTGGATTGATCTTTTCGAACGAAACGCCCTGGATAACCGCGACTTCGACTGGGTAACGTTTCATCGGGATGGTCTGTGCCTTGCGAAAAGGCTCAAACGGGAAGTTGGAAATCTGGCAAATGTTTTGTATGTAAAACCCGCTGAAGATCCCAATCATGGGGTGAAAGAAAAAACCTGGATTGAAGAAGGAATGGCTCCTCGCTCCCGACGGACCCCGGAAAAAGATATCCCTTCGAAAAAGCGTCTGAAATTTAGAACGCTGATTGAGAAATACTCTTGGGGGGATGTCTGGCCAACATTTCGGAAACTGTATCCGGATCAAAAGAAGAGTCGTGAAGGATACAAACAGGTCTTTTCTGAATTACGTACCCTCAAGCCGAAAGCAACAAAAATGCGCATTGTTGTGGAGGAGGTCCCAGCGGAACGGGACCAAGAAGGCTACGTCCATGTTTCCGGGAAAAACGGCACTTTGAAAAAGATTGTTCGTTCGAAGCAATTCAATGATGATGGAAAAAGTGATCCGGAAGAATCTTTTGCCATTGAATATACTCCTTGGGAAGAGTGGCTCGGAATGAGAATTGACCAACCTTCCGCGGAAAGATTTTCCGAAGTTGAAATCATCGTTCATTGCCTGTGGGAAATGACCTTTGCAGGATTTGACCAAGCTTCAATAAAAGAGCAGATCAACGAATTGAAGAGAAGAGTTGAAGAGATAAAGAATATGACAGAGGAAGAGCGAAAAGAAAAATTGATACCAATGGAGGACGTTTTGAAAAGGTTAAAGAATCGAGGGAAGAAGGTAAGGGGAAGGAAGTGATGATCGAAGATTAACGCGCCGCTGATGGAGCATCGCAAGGTTGGAGGGCAAGTTTTGGCTCATGGAGTTTGGATGGTTTCTCGGTTGGATAATCTGGTAGCGGTGGCAGCCGAAAAGAGTAAAAAATAACCCGAGACCCATAAAGGGTCTCGGGTTATTTTTTATTTTTTGTTTCGCGGTGGGCTATGTACATTCAAGAAAAAATATGCTTTAATGGAAAGCTTGCTTTCTACGTCTGCTTTTGGAAGCATAGAAGCAAAAAAAAAGATTGAGTAGGGTTCCCCCACACTCAATCCCAATATTAGTGGTGCAAATATATATGAAAAACCTCGATAAATCAATATCTGAATATGAAAAATTGATTTTCATTACTTTGAAAACAACAAAGAAAATTTTCGGCTCGGTTACTTCCTTTTTTTCGGATGTTTCTGAACCAAGGTATGAAAGCTATGTCGAATACAATTTGCCATCAGTATTTTTTACAGCTATCGTCCTTTTCCTTTTTCGACTGGGAGCACGAAACAAGGTAAATGAATTTTTGAGAACTCCGAAAATAAACAGCATTTTTCAGTTGTATCTTGATTCTGGTGTTCCCCATGGTGATACGCTCGACGACACTTTTGCGTTGCTGGATATAGATGAAGTGGCAAAAATCCCTTCCAAAATTGTTAAACGCCTTATAAAACAAAAATTTTTCAACGCGGATCGAACTTTGGGAACTTCTTATTATCGCTGTTGATGGAACTGGACTATATTCTTCTTCCAAACCTCATAGTCAGTGGTTAAGAAGAACTACCAACGGAAAAACTATTTATTTGCACTATGTTTTAGAGGCCAAACTCATTTCCAAACTCGGAGAATTTTCTGTCGGAACCATATTCGTGGAAAACGAGCATGAAGACACGCCGAAACAAGACTGTGAGTTAAAGGCTTTTTATCGACTTGCGGAAGAATTGAAGAAAATATTTCCCAGGACAAAACTCTTATTAACATTTGATGGTCTTTATCCAAATGGTCCTGTGTTCAGCGTTTGTGAAAAAAATGGCTGGAAATACATGGCAGTTTTGAAAAGCGGTAGTTTACCAAGTGTTCACGAAAAATTCACCTCTCTAATGACTCTAAACCAAGAGTGCAAAATAATCTGCAAAAAGAGCAGTAATGATGCAAGGCAAGAGATAAGCTGGATTAATGAGATATTGTATGAAGACACGAAAGGACGCACCCATAAAATCGGGGTAGTGCATTGTATAGAAATCCTGAATGGAGGAGTTAGTCATTGGCGTTGGGTTACCAACATAAAAATGAACAAGAACAATGTTGAACAAATTGTAAATGAAGGAGGCCGGTTAAGATGGAAAATTGAAGACGCGTTCAACACGCAGAAGAACAGAGGTTTTGCCCTTGAACACCAGTATTCAACCGATCCAATAGCCGCAAAAGTATTTTATTATTCGCTTCAGATAGCGGATATGCTGAGCCAATTAATCGAGGCGGAAAAACTGCTGAAAGAATGGTTCCCGTGTGGATTTAGCTCAGCAAAAGCATTGGCAATGAAAATAATGGAGGCTTTCAGGAATTATTCTTCGTTGGAAAAAATTCAAACTCTTCTACATGAAGGATATTGCAAAGCAATAGCAAACACTTCATAAAATATTTGAGGAAACCAATTGTCCAGAACAGCTTTGCGGCATAAACTAAAACCATTCTAAAGCGGAAAGTGTTGCATTTCTCTCCAAAAAAGACATCGGGTTTTTGTAAAAAATAGGAGCTTTTCAAAATTTTACTCTTTGTTGCTGTAGCGGTGGATGAGTGGTTGCTCGGAGAAACCCGCCCTCAATGGATTGGAGGTTTTTCGGGGGGATTGAATTCACGGCAATGGATTGGGGGTAATCCATTAAAACTAGTTAAAAAGGGCGTAGGACGCGCGATCAGAGGATAGTTTTTTTCGTGTTGGCTGTTTTCAAGCGAGGGATTTCGACAACCAGTCACTGAACCAGACTCCCTTCGGTCGCAGGTTAGTTCCGCGTTCTGCGCGACCCTGTCGCGCAGAATCGCGGCGATGACTTCGTCAATTGCCTTGATCTGTCGCACTATGTGCGCCAGAACAAGGCAATTGACCTGACTCCGAGTCGTCCGCAAGCTTCGCTTGCTCCCGCCTCTCCGCAGGTCATCGCCGCGATTGTCCAGTTTTATTTTGTCAGTCGAGGATTGCTTATCAAGCAATGATTTGGTCCGTTAAATATTGGGAAAATTGGATTGCAACCAAAGCTTTGGGATGATCATCGTGGATTTGGACATCTTCCGAAGTCGGTTGCCGGAATATCAGCGATTGTCCAAAGATGTGTTTGATAGCGAATGTTAGTGGGGACGTCTAAAGAAGATGCCAACAAAAATTGGAACATAAATTTGTCAGGCCGAAACAAATTGGTGTAAAATGGTTGTAAGTCATT
The DNA here is from genome assembly GCA_015233565.1 of Candidatus Rifleibacteriota bacterium. Taxonomy (GTDB): domain Bacteria; phylum Muiribacteriota; class Ozemobacteria; order Ozemobacterales; family Ozemobacteraceae; genus JADFXM01. Next base: position 5,985 of record JADFXM010000088.1, on the reverse strand, counting down.
TTGATAATAAGGGCTGGTAAATTTACTCTCCTTTTTGAGAAATATTCCTGACAGGAGGTTCCGAATGGGTATCTCAGAAATTAAGGTAATGTCTACAATTGAGCGAATTCAGGCAATGGAAATGTTATGGGATGCATTGTGTCATGAAGAAAAAGAGATTGAATCTCCAGTATGGCATGAAAAAATTCTAAAAGAACGGCAAGAAAGATTCAAGTCAGGAAAAACAAAATTTATTACCCTTGAAAATCTTAAAGAACATTTTCGAAAATGAAAGCAGTTGAGGTTCTTATTTCAGAGGAAGCAGTTGATGATCTCGAAGCAGGCAAAGCTTTTTATGATGAAATAGAACTTGGAGTTGGTGAATATTTCATCGATTGCTTACTCGCTGATTTCGGATCTTTGAGGTTTTATGGTGGTATTCATGAAAAACACTTTGGCTGTTTTCGAATGCTTGCAAAAAGATTTCCATTTGCGATCTATTACAATTTTGTAAAATCGGTTGTTACGGTAATTGGAGTTTTGGATACAAGAAGAAACCCAGCTTGGCTAAGAAAGCAAGTTATAGAAAGAAAAGACAAAAGAACAAAAATCTGAATTTCCGAAAACCGACGTTTCAATTCAATAGGAATGACTAGCATCAATGTCACCGGCTCTGATTATTTCCCCTAAAAGGGATGTTATTCGACAAAATTACAGAAGCGAAATATCTGTCAATTTTCTCTTTTTGTGTTACCTAATAGCGATAAAACCTGTTTCTCAAGCGAGGAAAGTTGTATTTGATGACCAAGCTTTTTTCTCCGCCTAAAAAAATTGGTTTCTTCCGAGAAAATTCCCGGGGAGATAGTCAGAAACCACACAATAACTTGTTGACCACTGGATAATCGAGTCGGAGAGGCAATTCAAATTTTGGATCAGCAAGTTGGAGTAGCGGCTCGGATTAACAGGTCGGTGGCTGGATTCCTTTTTTCAACATGAGTATAACTACCGGAGCTTCAAATCGAATGGAACGCTCAGGATTCCAGGTTATCCATATTCCCAATGAAGTTAATCTTCCCGGCAATGTTATACCGCTAGAAAAGCTATAATTCATCACCAATTTTCTTGTCAACACCAAAACCCCATGGTAATATCAAAGAGGCTATATAATTACTTGTTCGGGGGCATGAAAGGATTTTCAATGCTTAGAAATCTAGCCATTTCAATTAATAAACGTTTGAAAACCACTTTCGAGAAAAACCTCTTTAAAGCTTCATTGGCAGCCTTAAAGAATATTGGGGACCCGATTCGATATAATTCTTTTGCATTCTCCATGCGTGAATTAACTCGACACTTCTTAAATAGATTGGCACCCGATGAAAAAATTATTAAGTGCTCTTGGTACAATAATGAAACCAAGATTAAAGATGGTGTTACCAGGAAACAAAGAGCTCTTTATGCAATAAAAGGTGGGTTAAATGATGATTTTCTAGAAGAGGAATTAGGTGTTGACCTTTCTCCGATAACAAAGGAAATTACAAAAAAAATTGATGATTTAAGTAAATATACTCACATCGAAGAGAAGACCTTTTCTACGCCATCAAATGTGGGAGATAAGTTTGCTTTAGATATCCTAAAAACGGTTGATGAATTTTTGAAGACTATTTCGAAGTTTCGAAAGGTAATCATTTCCGCCTACGAAACTGCAATCTCAAACAAAGTGGATGATGCAATAACCGCTGAAACGATCCCTGAATTAGACCAACTTGCCACACATTATTGGATTGATGGCGTTTGGGTAAACGGAATTAAGGTAGTTGAAATAAATGAAAGCGTTGTAAAGCTTTCAATTTCTGGAAGCGTTGATGTTGAGCACCAATATGGCTCTGATTTAGACATGAAAAGTGGCAATGGAGCACAATTTGGAGACTCTTATCCATTTACTGTTGATGTTGAAGTTGACGTAGAAGATCCAATAAATCTCAGGGTAAATTCTGAAGATATCCATGTTGATAATTCCCAATTTTATGGACCAATGGATGATGAATAAATTACCCCTAATGCAGCCATGTACACTGACGGGAATTCCACTGGTGATGGCTGCGTTGGCCGTCGCTTCGCTATGGCCAACGCTCAGGGTCAGCTGCTCTCAAAAAATTGTCCTGTGGTTTTGCATAGTTCGGGTAACAAACGGGTCAAGATGACGCCCCATGTGAAGCTTACCTTGGGCATTATATTTTTTAGGAAGTTCGGATGACAATCAAAGTAAAAAGATTCCAAAATTCAAAAGGCGCGATTTTATTTTTGGAAGAATTAGCGCATGAAACGAATGATACCATTGTGTTTCGAGGTCATTCAAATTCAGAACATAGGCTTGTGAATACATGGCAACGTCATAGCAGTATCCCTCACGAATCTTGGATGTCAGATATTGATGAGGCACTTGAAAAGTATAAGGTTGGTTTAGAAAAACTGGGCATTGAGTCCCATAATCACTTAGATCGCTTTGAGTCATTAGAGCATGGGAGGCATCACGGAGTTCCTACTCCATGCTTGGATTTTTCTTATTCTCCGTATGTGGCATTGTTTTTTGCATTTAATGGCGTCAGAATTTATTCCAAGAGCAAGAATCATTATTCAGTTGTTTATGCGCTCAATATGAATCAGCTGGCTTCTGAGTGGGTAAAAAAAACAAACCCACCAAAAGACAATAGTGATAAATTTTACAATGCTTACTGGGCATTTCAAAACGCAGGAAAAGAGTTCCTGAAAAATGGATTCCCTGCTAACGAACTTCAGTTCATACCATTTCCAGGAAAGGATAACACAAGGATGCAAAAGCAAATGGGTGCCTTGTTATACGACACCCTTAATTATAGGTGCATGGGGGTTGAAGACTTAGAAGAATATATTAATAACGTAAAGGAAACTCCTGTTTCAGAAGGTGGAAAAACAAGTTCCGGGGAGCCGATACTGCATAAGGTATATATCAATCAGAAAAGCACAGGGAAGGTTTTTGAAAAATTAGAATTGATGAATATGACAGGTGGCAATCTCTATGGCGATGCAGACGGAGCGGCTCTAGATATTAAGAATGCCTACAACTATAATCCTAAGTTTTCATATCTCCGGGACATCAAGTCTCCTGAATCAGATGATACAAAAATATAACAATCACATGCACTCGGACGGCGAAAACCGTCGCTTCTTGTTCCTCGTCACTCTGCCTGTTGCTCAACATCGGTGATGTGAGGCGTTGTCCGATCGACGCCAAGGTTTGATGGAAATTTGTTTTAGAATGTGGATAGCGGCTTCGGAAAGCAGACAATGGTTCTTCACAAGGGATGATTGGCTACGGTGACAGTCTAATAGTTGTTTTTTGGGATAGTGCTTTCGGCGAGGGATAACCGTAACCACAGGGATACGTGGTAGCGAAGTCGGATGGGGTGGTTTTTCGATTGGATGGTTGCGCAATCGGGGAAAATCCTCTATCAATGGTTGGTATAACAAAGATTGGGGCAACTTGAGCGATTTATAGGAAATTATTGAGGCAAATCATGGAAATAGGCCTGTGAACTACGATTTTGGCGGGTTGAACGACAAGGAATTCGAGATATTGGTTTGTGACCTGCTTTCTCACGATTTGGGCGTTCAGGCCGAGCGTTTTAAGCCCGGGAAAGATTCGGGGGTCGATGGAAGGTTCTTTTCCGGCGATGGTGAAGTAATTATTCAATGCAAGCATTATCTTCGCACAGGATACCCAGGATTAATTTCTGTTTTGAAATCCAAAGAAATTGGCCGAGTTCGAAAGTTAAACCCAGTAGCCTACATTTTTGCAACCTCTCTCCCGTTGTCGAGGGCAAATAAAGCTGAAATAATGCTGATTTTCTCACCTTTTGTTAAATCTGAATCCCACTTGCTTGGGCAAGAGGCACTAAATGACCTCTTGGCTAAACATCCTGAAGTTGAAAAGAGGCATTTTAAGCTATGGCTTGCAAGCACTCAAGTTCTCGCAAACCTCCTTAACCAAGCTATTTCAGGCCGAAGCGAATTCGAGCTAGAAAGGATCAAAAAAAAGGCAGCTCGTTTTGTCCCAACAAGCGACTATATTGAAGCCAGAAATTTTCTAAAAACCTGGAATGTAGTTATTCTTACAGGGGAACCGGGGATAGGGAAAACAACCCTTGCTGAAAACCTTTGCCTCTTGTATTCCTCGAGAGGTTATGAATTTGTGGCCATCGAGGAGTCTCTTAGCGAGGCTGAGAATGTTTACCAAAAGGGGAAAAACCAAATTTTCTTTTTTGATGACTTTCTGGGAAGTAATTACCTTGAGGCTATTGAGGGCAAGAAGGATTCTCACATTGTTAACTTCATCGACCGGGTAAGAGGCGATTCTGGGAAGAAGTTTGTTCTAACTTCAAGAACAAACATCCTTATGCTTGGGATAACTTTTAGTTCCATTTTCTCAAATCGGAAGCTACAAACCTCAGAATTATTATTGTCAATCACTTCTCTTACCCCAATCGACAAAGCCAAGATCTTGTATAATCACATTTGGTTCAGTAATCTTAATGAAGCTTTCATAGATCAATTGTATTTGAAAAAGAGATATAGAGAAGTCGTTAATCACAAGAACTTCAGTCCCAGATTGATAGAGTTCATTACCGACATTGATCGCTTGGTTGGTGTCAGTCAAGAAAAATATTGGCACTACATTCTGGAAACTTTTTCAAATCCCAGGGATGTTTGGGACAATTCCTTTAAGGTTCAAAGCAATCAGTTTTTGCGTAACCTGGTCGTGCTAACGGTTTACAATGGAGGGGAAATTCAAGAAACTGCTTTGCGACAAGCATTTGGTAGATTGGGTTTAATTCAAGAGCCTTCTGATTTTTCCCACACAGACAAAACCTTTAACTCCATTGCCTCTCTATCTACAAAGTCTTTCCTTATTAGATTTCAACAGAATAATGAGTTTCACTACAAACTTTTTAATCCATCAATTTCTGATTATGTTTTGAATGAGATGAAAAATGAGGAACAGAAAAACCTAGATTTTTTCCTTGCATTAGGAACAAGAAAGTCTCTTCAGCAATTGGAGTCCCTATTGCATCGAAAAATCATTACAATTCCTTCCAACGGCCGACATCAACTTTTCGTTGATGCACTATACGGGCAGAAATCCTTGGATTATCAGGTGAAAATTTGCTCCATGGCGAAAGACATTGCCGAGTGTAAGGCTGGGATTTTGGCCCTCTTGAATAGTGTAACCAAAGTTCCTCAGCCTATCTACTTCTTGGATGAATTTTTCATCCTTCTTGAGCAGTTCTGGCCCGAGCTTGATGACGTTGACCCAAGTTTCCTTCATTTTTTTGTTAAGAATTCAACCTTAGAGGAAAATGAGGTTTCCTCCCTAATTTGTTTTATTGAGAATCATTCCTTGGAGAGTGATGAAATTTTGGATATGCTCAAGGCTTGCCTTGAGGACCACATTCTCAAGGAGGTTACTCGACAGGCTGGGGATGAAGATTGGTCAGGTTTTGTTTCTTTTGAAGAGGGGAACGATGGCGACCCCGAGGCAAGGATCAACGACGATGGAATTTTCGAAAGACTCGTTGAAATGGGAGAAAAGATCCTGAAGAACTACAAACATACAATCGTGGCTTCTCTGCCAATATCAGTTGAGGATTCTCTTCAATCTATTGGGACTTCGGACTTGGTTTCGGATTTGACCCGATGGTGCGACCCATCATGGGAAGATGATGGTTTTAAACCGCCAGACTTCAATAAGGATATTGACGACCTATTTGAAAGGGACTAATTCAAATCAGGATTTCACCAATTGAGATTTCCGGGCCCGTAATTCCCGATTCGGAAGCTTATTCTGTAACCGTTCACTTACCCATGCAAAAAACGGCAGGAGTAAATTTCTTTCATGATGTTTCGATTACCTCTAACCACTTGGAGTTGGCAGCAAAGAAGGTGGGGTAACCCCAACCCGAAAGCATCTCA